>NZ_CP026652.1:6670677-7294236 GCF_002946835.1 Streptomyces dengpaensis | reverse complement strand
GGACGTGATGGACTTCGGCACGCAGGGCCCCGAGGCCCCGGCCGACCTCGCCTGGTTGCGAGGTGTGGATGCCTACACGATGGGCGCCTATCCGCAGGCAGAGGAGGAGTTCCGCGCCGCGGTCCGCATGGACCCGGGCATGGCGGACGGCTGGCTCGGACTGCACGCGCTGCGTGTGGACACGACCACCGCGCTGCTGCGGATGTTCCGGCACCGGGACCGCTTCGGGGAGCAGCGCGCCCGCCACCGGCGTACCCTCAACTCCTGGTACTGGCTGGGCTGGTGGGTGCAGCCGGTGATGGAGAGCCCGCGCGATCTGCTGCTCGCGCACGCCTCGCACTGGCTCGACGGACGCCATGTCCCGGAGCTGGACCGGGCGCTCGCGGGCCTGCCGCCCGTCGACGCGGACCCCCAGGTGCGGTTCCTGCACGCGTGCCGCGGCTATCTGGTCAAGGACTGGGAGCAGCTGGTCCGGCACACCGACCCGCTGATCGACGATCCCATGCTGGGGATAGAGGCCGGCCTGTTCGGCGGCATGGCGCGCGTCCGCCTGGAGATGTACGGGCAGGCGGAGCCGCTGCTGTCGTCCGCGCTGATGCGCTGTCGCAGCGAGCAGCCGCAGCGCAAGGAGCTGCGGTACTGGCTGGCGCGGGCGCATGAGGGCACCGGGCGGTCCGCCGCGGCGCTGCCCCTGTACCGGGCGGTGCACCGGGTCGACCCCTCCTTCATGGACACCTCGGCGCGGCTCGCGGCCATCTCCGAGGGCGACGGGTACGACGATGCCGCCGCCGACCTCGCGGCGATCATGCTCGCCGGCGTCGGGCAGGACGTGATGGAGACCCCGGACGGCGTGGATCCGCTGTTCGGCGCCGAGGGGCGGGACCTGAAGCTCTCCGAGCCCGACGCCGCGGCGCCGGGGGCGCTGCCTCCCGAGACCGACGCGGTGCGCGAGAAGGCCGTGGTGCCGGTGCAGCCGCTGCCTGCGGGGCCCACCGACCCCGCGTTACTCGAGGAGGCGCTCGCCGAGCTGGAGCGCATGGTGGGCCTGGAGCCCGTGAAGCGCCAAGTCAAGGCGCTGTCGGCCCAGTTGAACATGGCGCGGCTGCGCGCCGGGCAGGGCCTCCCGGTCCAGCCGCCGAAGCGGCACTTCGTCTTCTCCGGCCCCTCCGGCACCGGCAAGACCACCGTGGCCCGCATCCTCGGCCGGGTCTTCTACGCGCTCGGGCTGCTCGGCGGCGACCATCTGGTGGAGGCACAGCGGGCCGACCTGGTCGGCGAATATCTCGGCCAGACAGCGGTCAAGGCCAACGAGCTGATCGACTCGGCGATCGGCGGCGTCCTCTTCGTGGACGAGGCGTATTCGCTCTCCAACTCCGGGTACGGCAAGGGCGACGCCTACGGCGACGAGGCCCTGCAGGTCCTCCTGAAGCGGGCCGAGGACAACCGCGACCACCTGGTCGTCATCCTCGCGGGCTACCCGGAGGGCATGGACCGGCTCCTGGCCGCCAACCCCGGCCTCTCCTCCCGTTTCACCACCCGCGTGGACTTCCCCTCCTACCGCCCCCTCGAACTCACCTCCATCGGCGAGGTGCTGGCCGCGGAGAACGGTGACGTGTGGGACGAGGAGGCCCTCGACGAGCTGCGCTCCATCGCGGGGCATGTCGTCGACCAGGGGTGGATCGACGAGCTGGGGAACGGCCGCTTCCTGCGCACGCTCTACGAGAAGAGCTGCGCGTATCGCGACCTGCGGCTCTCGGTGTACCCGGGCACCCTGTCGCGCGACGACTTGTCCACGCTGCGGCTGCCGGATCTGATGCAGGCGTACGGGGAGGTTCTGTCGGGGCGGGGGCCGCAGGATCCGTCGGCGATGTGACCGCGTGGTCCTCGAACGCCGGAGGGGCTGAGTCCCAGCCCCTCCGGCGTTCGTCAGCTGGCCAGCGCCTCCGCCGGGGTCTCGCTGACGAGCGGTTCGGAGACCAGTACCGTCGCCGGAGCCTCCCGGTGGGCCGGGTCGCGTACCTCGCCGACCAGCAGCTCCAGTACGTCCTCCAGGGCCACGAGGCCCAGGACCTTGCCAGAGGCGTCGGCCACCTGGGCGAGGTGCGTCGCGGCGCGGCGCATCACCGTGAGGGCGTCGTCCAGGGGGACCTCGGAGCGCAGGGTCGCCATCGGGTGCCAGATCTGCTGCGGGACCGCGCGGTCGGAGTTCTCGAGGTCGAGAACGTCCTTGACGTGCAGGTAGCAGCCCATGAAGGCACCGTTCTCGGCGACCACCGGGAAACGGGAGTACCCGGTGCGCGCGGTGAGCGCGACGATCTGGCCCGGGGTGACCGAAGGGCTCACGGTCACCAGGGAGTCGCCGTCCAGGAGGACATCGGTGACCGGGCGGGAACCCAGCTCCAGGGCGTCCTCGAGGCGCTCCTGCTCCTCGGGTTCGAGGAGGCCCGCCTGGCCGGCGTCCTCGACGAGGCGGTTGAGCTGCTCGCTGGTGAAGACCGCCTCGACCTCGTCCTTGGGCTCCACGCGGAACAGCTTCAGGATCAGGCGCGCGCACGCGCCCAGGGCGACCGTGACCGGCCGGCACAGCCGCGCGAAGGCGACCAGACCGGGGCTGAGCCACAGCGCCGTCTTCTCGGGCGCGGCCATGGCCAGGTTCTTCGGCACCATCTCGCCGATGACGAGGTGGAGGAAGACGACCAGGGCGAGCGCGAAGACGTATCCGAGCGGGTGGATCACCCCGTCCGGCAGATGGACCGCCTCGAAGACCGGCTCCAGCAGGTGGGCGACGGTCGGCTCGGCGACCGCGCCGAGCGTCAGCGAGCAGACGGTGATGCCGAACTGGGCCGCGGCCATCATCTGCGGCAGCCGCTCCAGGCCGTACAGGACCTGCCGGGCCCGCGTGGTCCCCAGCGGTTCGATCTGGCTGCGCCGTACGGAGACGAGCGCGAACTCGGCACCGACGAAGAAGCCGTTGGCGAGCACCAGCAGCGCGGCGAACAGGAGTTGGAGCACGCTCATCGCACGGCCTCCGCGAGGGGCTCCGCGATGGGCGCGGTCCGCACCAGGCGGACGCGTTCGGCGCGGTAGTGCCCGACCTGGCGCACCGACAGGCGCCAGCCCGGGAGCTCGGCCTTGTCGCCGGGGGCGGGGATCCGGCCGAGCAGATCGGCGACGAGGCCCGCGACGGTCTCGTACGGGCCCTCGGGCACGTCGAGGCCTATGCGCTGCAGGACGTCGACCCGGCAGCTGCCGTCGGCGTCCCACGCGAGTCGGCCGTCCTCGGGCGGCGCCACCGCGAGTTCGGGCAGGTCATGGCTGTCGTGCTCGTCGCGGACCTCGCCGACGAGCTCCTCGACGATGTCCTCGAGGGTGACGACGCCGGCCGTGCCGCCGTACTCGTCGACGACGACGGCGATCGGCTGCTCGCTGCGCAGCTGTTCCAGCAGGGGCTGCACAGGCAGGGTCTCCGGGACGAGCAGCGGGGCCTGGGCGATCCGGACGACGGGGGTGCGCAGCCGGTCGTGCGAGGGGATCGCCAGGGCGTCCTTGAGGTGCACCATGCCGACGATTTCGTCGATCCGCTCCCGGTAGACGGGGAAGCGGGACAGGCCGGTGGCGCGGGTCAGATTGACGACGTCCTCCGCCGTGGCGGACGACTGGAGTGCGCTGACCCTCACGCGCGGGGTCATGACGTGCTGCGCGGTCAGGCCGGCGAGCGAGATGGTCCGTACGAAGAGATCCGCGGTGTCCTGCTCCAGGGCGCCGGCCCGCGCCGAGTGCCGGACGAGGGAGACGAGTTCGCCGGGGGTGCGGGCGGAGGCCAGCTCTTCGGCCGGCTCGACGCCCAGGGCGCGGACGAGCCGGTTGGCGACCGCGTTGAGCGTGGCGATCACCGGCCGGAACAGCCGCGAGAAGACGTGCTGCGGGCCCGCGACGAAACGGGCGACCTGCAGGGGCTTGGACACCGCCCAGTTCTTGGGCACGAGTTCACCGATGACCATCTGCACGGCCGAGGCGAGCAGCATGCCGACGACCACGGCGACGCCGGGTACGGCGCCCTCGGGGACACCGATCGCGGTGAACGGGCCGTCCAGCAGCTCCGCCAGTGCCGGTTCGGCGAGCATGCCGACGACGAGCGAGGTGATGGTGATGCCGAGCTGGGTGCCGGAGAGCTGGAAGGACAGCTCCTTGAGCGAGTCCACGACGGTGGCGGCCCGGCGGTCGCCGTCGGCCGCGGCCTTCTCGGCGTCGGGGCGCTCGACCGTGACGAGGCCGAATTCCGCCGCGACGAAGAAACCGTTGGCGAGAATCAGCAGAAACGCCGCTCCAAGGAGCAGCAGGGGGATGGTCATGCCGCCGCCTCGAGCCATCGGGAGGGGGCGGCGCAGGTACTACAGGACGATCCGTCCATCGCTGGAGGGAGTCACTCCTCGGGTAGCAGGGGGCCTCTGACCCACCGGGTGGCAGACCAGAGGCGGAGGCGCCATGAAAACGCCTCCGCCAACAGATTAATCAAGACATGGGCCCCTACGTCAGGGTGGAGGGCCGAGAGTCAGGCCTCATGTCGCTCGGGGTCACCGAGGGAGTGGGCCTCGGCGAGGGCGCGCAGGGCGCGGGTGTCGTCGATCGCACGCTGCCTGGCGATGCCCGGCTGGATGCCGAGCGCGGGCAGGCTGGTGCCGTCGCTGAGGTTGAGGAACACCCAGGAGTCGCCGGGGCGCAGGCTGACCTGGAGGATCTCCGCCCAGTCCAGATGCCGTCTGCCGACGATGTTGACGACGGTGACACCGCTCTCGTCGGCGACGATCTTGGGCCGGGAGAGCAGCACGAGCACCCCGGAGAGCAGCGCCCCGGTGAAGACGAAGCTGAGGCGCTCCGCTGGGCTGAGATGCTCCAGAAGCAGCGCGACCGCCGTGATGACCACGAAGAGCGCCGCACCGGCGGTGAGCAGCACGGCCCGGGTGCGGGACGGCCGGAATGTGACGGGGAGGGCGGGCAGCTCGGGCGAGTCCGGCGTGGGTCGGGAATCGGACATGGCTCGCGGTCCCTTCAGAGCCGGCAGGCGTGGATGGCCGTCGTCAGGATGGCCCGCGCGCCGATGTCGTACAGGTCGTCCATGATCCGCTGGGCTTCCTTGGCGGGGACCATCGCTCGGACGGCGACCCAGCCCTCGTTGTGCAGCGGGGAGACGGTCGGGGACTCCAGGCCCGGGGTGAGCGCGACCGCCTTCTCAAGCTGCTCGACCCGGCAGTCGTAGTCCATCATCACGTACGTCCGCGCCACCAGGACGCCCTGGAGGCGGCGCAGGAACTGCTGGACCTTGGGCTCGGCGTCCTCGGAGGTGTCGGCTCCGACGCGGCGGATGACGACGGCCTCGGACGACATGATCGGGTCGCCGAAGACTTCGAGGCCCGCGTTGCGCAGCGAGGTGCCGGTCTCGACGACGTCCGCGATGACCTCGGCGACGCCCAGCTCGATGGCGGTCTCGACGGCGCCGTCGAGGTGGACGACGGAGGCGTCGACGCCGTGGTCGGCGAGGTGCTTGGCGACGATGCCCTCGTACGAGGTGGCGACCGTCATGCCGGAGAGGTCCGCGACGCCGCCCGCCGTGCCCGCCTTGCCGGCGAAGCGGAAGGTCGAGCGGGCGAAGCCGAGCGGGAGGATCTCCTCCGCGCCGGCGCCCGAGTCGATGAGCAGGTCGCGGCCGGTGATGCCGATGTCGAGGCGGCCGGAGGAGACGTAGATCGCGATGTCGCGGGGGCGGAGGTAGAAGAACTCGACCTCGTTCTCCGGGTCGACGATCCTGAGCTCCTTGGACTCCCGGCGCTGCTGGTAGCCGGCCTCATGCAGCATTTCCGCCGCAGGGCCTGACAGGGAACCCTTGTTGGGGACGGCGATGCGCAGCATGAGGTCGGCTTCCTTTGCGTGGGGAATGTTCAGGGGTGGGTTGGAAAACTGGACGTGCTCTCTAGGGGGCGCTGGTGAAACCGGCCCCTACAGATGCGCGTACACGTCGTCGAGGGAGATCCCGCGCGCGACCATCATCACCTGAACGTGGTACAGCAGCTGCGAGATCTCCTCGGCGGCGGCGTCCTTGCCCTCGTACTCGGCGGCCATCCAGACCTCGGCGGCCTCTTCGACGACCTTCTTGCCGATGGCATGGACGCCCTTGCCGACCAGCTCGGCTGTGCGCGAAGTGGCGGGATCGCCGTTGGCGGCCTTGTGCTGGAGCTCGGTGAAGAGCTCCTCGAACGTCTTCTTGGACATGGTGGCGCCCACTCTACGCGGTGTGCCGGTCGACCTAACGCCACGGTTCGGATACTGAGCGGAGCGTCGCCGCCGTCGCCACCGCCGCCGTCACCGCCTCGTGCCCCTTGTCCTCGTTGGAGCCGGGCAGGCCCGCCCTGTCCAGGGCCTGCTCCTCGGTGTCGCAGGTCAGCACACCGAAGCCGACGGGCACGCCGGTGTCGATGGAGACCTGGGTGAGGCCCTGGGTGACGCCCTGGCACACGTAGTCGAAGTGGGGGGTCCCGCCGCGGATGACGACGCCGAGCGCCACGATCGCGTCGTAGCCGCGGCCCGCCAGGACCTTGGCGACGACCGGCAGCTCGAAGCTGCCGGGGACCCGCAGGAGGGTCGGCTCGTCGATCCCCAGCTCGTGCAGGGCGCGCAGCGCGCCGTCGACGAGTCCGTCCATCACCTTTTCGTGCCACTGTGCCGCGATGACCGCGACGCGCAGGTCGCCGCAGTTGCGTACGGACAGTTCAGGTGCACCCTTGCCGCTCACGTCTCTCCTCAGTGCTGCTGTGCTGTGTTGCCGGTCGTGCGATCGTTACTGGTTGCCGCAGGCGGACACGGTGGTCGTGTCCAGCCAGGGCAGGTCGTGCCCCATCCGGTCCCGCTTGGTCTGCAGGTAGCGGAGGTTGTGCTCGCCCGCGTGCACGGGCATCGGCTCGCGCGCGGTGACCTTGAGGCCGTGGCGGACGAGCGCGTCGGTCTTGTCGGGGTTGTTGGTCATCAGGCGCAGGCTCCGCACGCCGAGGTCCTCGAGGATCTGGGCGCTCGCTCCATAGTCCCGGGCGTCCGCGGGCAGGCCCAGCTCCAGGTTGGCGTCGAGGGTGTCGCGCCCGCGCTCCTGGAGCTCGTACGCGCGCAGCTTGGAGAGCAGCCCGATGCCACGTCCCTCGTGGCCGCGCAGGTAGACGACGATGCCGCGACCCTCGGTCTGGATGCGCTCCATGGCGGCCTGCAGCTGGGGGCCGCAGTCGCAGCGCAGCGAGTGGAAGACGTCGCCGGTGAGGCATTCGGAGTGGACGCGGACGACGACGTCCTCGCCGTCGCCGATCTCACCGTGGACGAGGGCGACGTGCTCGACGCCGTCGACGGTGGAGCGGTAGCCGTACGCCGTGAACTCGCCGAGGGCGGTGGGCAGGTGGACCTCGGCCTCGCGGCGGACCGTCGGCTCGGCGGTGCGGCGGTAGGCGATCAGGTCCTCGATGGAGATGATCGTCAGGCCGTGCTTGCGGGCGAAGGGGATCAGTTCGGGCAGGCGGAGCATCCGGCCGTCCTCCCCCGCGATCTCGACGATCGCACCGGCCGGGCGCAGGCCGGCGAGGCGAGCGAGGTCGACGGCGGCCTCGGTGTGGCCGTTGCGGACCAGGACACCGCCGGGCTTGGCGCGCAGCGGGAAGACGTGGCCGGGGCGGACGAAGTCGTCGGCCTGGGCGGTGCCGTCGGCGAGGAGCTGAAGCGTGGTGGCACGGTCCGATGCCGAGATACCGGTGGTCACACCGTGAGCGGCGGACGCGTCCACCGACACTGTGAACGCGGTCTTCATCGACTCGGTGTTGTCGTCGACCATCTGCGGGAGCCGGAGCCGGTCCAGCTCGTCGCCCTCCATGGGCGCGCAGATCAGTCCCCGGCACTCGCTCATCATGAAGGCGACGATCTCGGGGGTCGCCTTCTCGGCGGCGATGACGAGGTCGCCCTCGTTCTCCCGGTCCTCGTCGTCGACGACCACGACCGGGCGGCCCGCCGCGATGTCGGCGATGGCCTGCTCGACCGGGTCGAGCGCGAAGTCCTCGATGTTGTCAGTGCTGTACAAGACCGGCGCCGTGGTCATGCCGGAGCTCCTTCCAGGACGGGCTGCCCGGCCTTGCGGGAGCGCAGCCACCAGTCGCGCAGGCCCCACAGGACGAGCACGCCGTAAATGACGTAGACGAAACCGGAGAAGGCGAAGCCGTTGGCGAAGTTGAGCGGCACGCCCACCAGGTCGACCAGCAGCCACGCGAACCAGAACTCGACCATGCCGCGCGCCTGGGCGTACATCGCGACGACGGTGCCGACGAATATGTACGCGTCCGGCCACGGGTCCCAGGAGAGCGTCGGGTACGCGGTGAACAGACCGGCGACCGCGACGGTGCCGACGGCGGCGGCACCCACCAGCACGGCACGCTCACGCCCGGTGGCGAACCGCACCGCGATGGAGCCGTCCTGCCCCTTGCCGCGGTTCCACTGCCACCAGCCGTACACCGCGACCATCATGACGACGACCTGCTTGCCGGCGCTGCCGGAGAGGTGGGCGGTCGCGAAGGCCGCGAAGAGGATGACGCCGGAGAGGAACTGGACCGGCCAGCTCCATATCGAGCGCCGCCAGCCGAGGGCGAGGCCGATCAGACCGATCACGTTGCCGATCATGTCCGACCACTTGATGTGCTGTCCGAAGAGCGTGAAGGCCTCGGAGTTCAGCCAGTTCACCGCGCGCTCCCCTGGATGCCCGGCAGCGCGACCGGCTGCTCGCCCTGCGCGCCGAGCAGTCGCTCGACGTACTTGGCGATGACGTCGACCTCCAGGTTGACCGGGTCGCCGGACTGCTTGAGGCCGAGCGTGGTCAGCGCGAGGGTGGTCGGGATGAGGCTGACGGTGAAGTAGTCCGGGCCCGCCTCGACCACGGTCAGGCTGATGCCGTCGACGGTGATGGAGCCCTTCTCGACCACATAGCGGGAGAGGTCCGCGGGGAGCGAGATCTTGACGATCTCCCAGTTGTCGGACGGCTTGCGGTCGATGATCGCGCCGGTGCCGTCGACGTGTCCCTGCACGATGTGTCCGCCGAGCCGCCCGCCCACGGCCATGGGGCGCTCCAGGTTGACGCGGGAGCCGACGGCCAGGGCGCCGAGGCTGGAGCGGTCCAGGGTCTCCGCCATGACGTCGGCGGTGAATTCGTCGCCCTCGTGGTCGACGACCGTGAGACAGACGCCGTTGACGGCGATGGAGTCGCCGTGCTGCGCGCCCTGCGTGACGACGGGGCCACGCAGGCGGAAACGGGAGGCGTCGTCGAGGTTCTCGACGGCGGTGACCTCACCCAGCTCTTCGACGATTCCGGTGAACACTTCCCGGGTCCTCCTGCCTCATGGGGCACGGACTCCGGGGCCTGTCGAAGACGACAGAGAAAGCGGACGACGACACCGGGAGCGACGCCGAAAGGAGACTCGCCGCACAGGACGAGTCGCAACAAACGGCGGCGCGCACGAATGCCCGCCCACCGCGCACTGCCTCCCATCCGGACTTTAACCGTCGGTCCAGGAATTTCACCTGGTCAACCGGCCGCTGGAAGCGACCGGGTCGCGGACTGTAACCGCCGGTTCGGAGTTTCACCGACCCCGGAGTGCGCTGCTTCTGGTACAGAGCCAGTGTGCCACGCCTGATCGACACCCATGCGGGCGAAAGCCTGTGGGGTGGCTCACAGGCCATACGGATGGACTTCCGCGGCGACGCGCGAGTGGCCAACTTCCGCCTCACCGCCCACCCTTGATTATGGTCCATACCTATTGCCCTCTCTGGTCTAGTCCTTTTAGGGTCTGCGATCACCGGTGCGCTGCGGCCGGTTTGTCGACACCCCCGTTTGTCGACACCCCCCAGTCGGCCCGGCGGCGGTGACGGAGGCCCTTGCCCCGCCGCCGGGTCTCCACCCCCCGGCCGCCCGCGACCGCCTCGCCGCACTGGCACTCGGGGAGCCGGCGGGGCGCGTCTCCGACATGGGCGGGCCCGAGGTGCGTACGTTCCGGTCGCTGGCCGAGGCGTATGTACGGGCCACAGGGAAGCGGAGGCCACTGGTCGGCGTGCCGCTTGCGGGGAAGACGTACCGGGCGTTCCGGAGCGGGGGGCATCTCACGCCGGGGCGTGCGGTGGGGAAGGGGACGTTCGAGGAGTACCTGAGGGCTGGAAAGTCCTAGCCCGTCCGGCGTTCGAGTCCCAGCCCGTCCGGCGTTCGAGGACGAGGCCGTTCAGGCCGGACGGGGGTCTGGGGGCGCAGCCCCCAGGCGACGGGAATGGGTCGGGGCGGCGGGGGCGAACAACTCCTCCTGCGCCTCGTCCCGCGCCATCAGCAACGCGCCCCGCAGCACCGCCCCACCCCCCAGCGCGCTCGCGCGCACCTCGGTCGGCAGCGGCGACATCCGTACGAGCCGTGCCGAGACCCGCTCGGCGAGCACGTCCCCGCCCGCCTGGCCGATTTCACCGCCGAGCACCACGCAACCGGGATCCAGCACAGCGATGACGGACGCCGCACCGATGGCGAGGCGGTCCGCGAGGGCGTCGAGAAAGCGGCCGGAGTGCGGGGCATCGGCGGTCGCCACCGCCCGCCGCACCAGCGCGGCCGCGTGCGGTTCGTACGGAGCCGCCTCCGCCACCACCTCGCACTCGGCCGCGAGCGCCGCGACAGCCATCGCCCCCGCCAACGAGTGAAACCCGCCCTCGCAGTCCGTCGCCGAGGGAAGGCCCGAGGTACCGGGCACGGGAAGGAAACCGATCTCGCCGGTGCCGCCGGAGGCCCCGCGGCGGAGCCTCCCGTCGAGGATGACGGCGGCGCCGGCGCCGTGCCCCAGCCACAGCAGCACGAAGGTGTCACGCTCGCGCGCGGCGCCGTCGCGCTGTTCGGCGAGGGCGGCGAGGTTCGTCTCGTTCTCGACGAGGACGCGGGCGGGCAGGCGGTCCTGAAGGGCGGCGACCAGGCGGCGGTGCCATGCGGGCAGGCCCGAGGAGTCGCGGAGTTCGCCGGTGGCGGGGTCGATCAGGCCGGGCGCGCCGATGCCGACGGTGTGCAGCCTCCCCCGCCCTGGAACGGGGCCACGCGGCGGCTCCCGCACGGCGTCCGCCTCCTTCGCGACCTGCTCGACGAGCGCCACCGCCCGCTCGACCGCGGGCCCGGTCCCGGTGTCGCCTCCGATCGGCACGGACGCCTCGGCCAGCACCTCGCCGAGCAGGTCGGACACGACCACGGAGACGCCTTCCGTCCGGACGTCCAGGGCCGCCAGGTGGGCCTGGTCGGCGACGATCCCGTACACGCGGGCGTTCGGGCCGCGCCGCTGCTCCCCTGACTCCCCCACCACGGCGACCAGGCCGGCGACGGTGAGGCGTTCGACGAGGTCGGCGACCGTGGGCCGGGACAGGCCGGTGAGCTGCTTCAACTGCCCTGCCGTCAGCGGGCCTTCCTGCTGCAGCAGCCGCAGGGCGAGCCGGTCGTTGATGGCCCGGGCGGTGCTCGGGGATGCGGGCATGCCGGGAATCCTCCCAGATCGGCGGGGCCGCCCCGTGGGTGGGCGGCCGGTAACTCTCTATCTATCAGGCAGGGTTCCTGATAGTTTACGGCGGCAGCGTGGAGAGGCTAAGCGGCTCCGGGGAAGTGCGGGTGCGTTCCCGCGTCGTTCGGTGCGTGCTCTCGGCGTGCCGGACGAAGGCCCTCGTAGCGGAGCTACTTGGGTCTTCGTCCGGTGCGGCGAGAGGGCGTGCCGGGCGGCGTGGGGGCGTGCCTGAACTTCCCCGGGGTCGCTTAGTGGCCAAGACCCGGGGAGGGGTCCGAGCATGAGTGAAGTGGCGTACGACCAAGGTGAGCGACGCGAGGTGAAGCGGGCCCGGTACGCCGTGGCCGCCGTGTTCGCCGTGCACGGCGCCGTCACCGGCTCGTTCGCGACCCGCGTGCCCTGGATCCAGGACCACGCCTCGGTCAGCGCGGGTCAGTTGGGACTCGCCCTCGCCTTCACGGCATTCGGCGCCGCCTGCTCGATGCCGCTGGCCGGCCGGATCACCCACCGCTTCGGGAGCCGTACGGCACTGCGCGGGCTCATGGCGCTCTGGACGCTGGCGCTGATCCTTCCGTCCCTCGCGCCGAATCTGCTCACCCTCTGCCTGGCGATGTTCGCCTACGGCGCGACGTCGGGTATGGCCGATGTCGCCATGAACGCGCTGGGCGTCGAGGTCGAGCGCCGGCTCGACAAGTCGATCATGTCCGGGCTGCACGGCATGTGGAGCACGGGCGCCCTGATCGGCTCGGCGGCGGGCACCCTCGCCGCCCACCTGGGCTCGGACGCGCGCCTGCACCACGCGCTGGCGGCGGCGTCGCTCACCCTGCTCGGTCTGCTCGCCTGCCGCTGGGTGCTCGATCTGCAGTCCGCCGAGGACGAGGAGCCGCCGCCCCGGTTCACGCTGCCGCCCAGGTCGGCGCTGCTCATCGGCGCGGTCGGGTTCTGCGCGGTGTTCGCCGAGGGCGCCAGCCTGGACTGGTCGGCGGTCTACCTGCGGGACCAACTGGGCACCTCGGACGGGCTGGCGGCGGCGTCGACGACCGGCTTCATGCTGACCATGGCGGTGGCCCGCCTCGTGGGCGACGCGGTCGTGAACCGCTTCGGCGCGGTGCGCACCGTACGCGTCGGCGGCGTCCTGGCCACGCTCGGCGGCCTGCTCATCGTCGTGGCACGGAACCCCGCGGTGGCGATGGCCGGCTTCGCGCTGCTGGGCTTCGGCATCGCGGTGGTCGTCCCGCTGTGCTTCGCGGCGGCCGGCCACAGCGGACCCAACCCGAGCCAGGCCATCGCGGGTGTCGCCACCATCACCTACACCTCGGGACTGGCGGCCCCGAGCGCGATCGGCGGCCTGGCGCAGGTGACGAGCCTGGTCGTGTCATTCGGTCTGGTGACGGTGCTCACGTGTGGGGTCGCGGCCTTGGCGCGCGTGCTGCGTACCGGCGGCGGCATCGGCAATGGCAACCGCCCGGCGGTCAGTCCGCCGGCCGCGGCGGTTCCCCACGCGAAGCCCTGAACCGGCGTCGAGCCGGACGGGGACCGACAAGGCCCGGTCAGACATCTGAACGCGGTTCACAGGAAGGTCCCTGTGAACGGAGGACCTCCGCATACCGGTGACAATGGTCCGGACAGTCTTCAGGTACAGAGAAAGCGAAGCCTCACTTATGGACCTCGGCGTGCGCTGGAAGCTGCACGGTGACGGGCGCACGCCCGGCCCGGGAGCGGTCGTCCGCCCCGATGAACGTCTCTCCTGGCCCCGCACGGTCGGGCTCGGCGCCCAGCACGTGGTGGCCATGTTCGGAGCGTCCTTCGTCGCGCCCGTGCTCATGGGCCTGGACCCGAACCTCGCGATCATGATGTCCGGCGTCGCGACGGTCATCTTCCTGCTGGCGACGCGTGGCCGCGTGCCCAGCTACCTGGGCTGCTCGCTCTCCTTCGTGGGCGTCGCCGCCGTGATCCGCGCGCAGGGCGGCACCAGCGCGACGGTGACGGGCGCGGTCTTCGTCGTCGGCATCGCGCTGTTCCTGGTGGGACTCGCGGTGCAGCGGTTCGGGGCGCGGATCATCCACGCCGCGATGCCGCCGATCGTGACCGGCGCGGTCGTCATGCTGATCGGCTTCAACCTGGCGCCGGTGACGGCGTCGACGTACTGGCCGCAGGACCAGTGGACGGCGCTGCTGGTGATGCTGTTCACCGGTCTGGCCGTGGTGTGCCTGCGCGGTTTCTGGTCACGGATCGCGATCTTCCTGGGTCTGGTCTTCGGGTACGGGATCTCGTGGGCCTTCGACCGGATCTTCGGCAAGATCCACTCGGTGGACGCGAGCGGCAAGCTCACGGACCACTGGCGGCTGGACCTCTCCGCCGTCGGCCAGGCCGACTGGATCGGTCTGCCGAACTTCCACGGCCCGTCCTTCGAGTGGTCGGCGATCCTCGTCGCCCTGCCGGTCGTGATCGCGCTGGTCGCCGAGAACGCCGGGCATGTCAAGGCCGTCGGCGAGATGACCGGCGACCCGCTGGACGACAAGCTGGGCACCGCGATCTCCGCCGACGGCGCCGCCTCGATGCTGTCCACGGCGGTCGGCGGCCCGCCCAACACCACGTACTCCGAGAACATCGGTGTGATGGCCGCGACCCGCGTCTACTCGACCGCCGCCTGCTGGGCCGCCGCGGGCTTCGCTCTCCTCTTCGGCCTCTGCCCCAAGTTCGGCGCGGTCGTGGCGGCGATCCCGGGCGGCGTCCTCGGCGGCATCACCGTCATCCTGTACGGCATGATCGGCCTGCTCGGCGCCCAGATCTGGCTCAACGCCCGGGTCGACCTGCGCAACCCGCTGAACCTGGTCCCGGCCGCCGCGGGCATCATCATCGGCGTCGGCGGCGTCTCGCTGAAGTTCACGGACAACTTCTCGCTGAACGGCATCGCGCTTGGCACCCTCGTCGTGATCACCGGCTACCACACGCTGCGGGTGATGGCTCCGGCCCACCTCAAGACGCAGGAGCCGCTGCTCGACGAAGGCACCTCCTCCTATGACGAGGACTCCTACGACGAGGAGCGCGCTCCCGACGCCGCGAAGGCCCCCGCCGCGCAGGATCAGCGCGCCAGCTCATAGGCGTACGCCGGCGAAAAGGTCCCCGGCGTGCCCTTGCAGCCGTCCGACTCGCCCGGCAGCTTCACCCACAGATAGGCGTCGATCCTGGCCTCCCCGGTCTTCAGGGTCGGCGCCTGTCCGATCTTCCGGCCCGCCGGATCGCACCATTCGCCGTCGGCCGGGGCGCCGTTGCCGTTCCGGCTGGTGTCGACGACGGCGCCCAGGCTCGCGGGGCCGCCGAGCGCGGACAGCACCTGCCGGGCGTACGCGATCTCATCGCTCGTACGGTGGAAATTGGACACGTTGGTGAAGATGCCGTCGGAGGAGGCGGGTGACGCGGCGCCCGCCTGGTCGAGCAGCGAGGCCTGTTGGGCGGTGGAGTTCCAGTCGGAGTGCCCGGCGTCGTAGTAGACCCGTGCCCTGGGGTTCGCGGCCTTGATGACCCGGCCCGCGCGGGCCAGCGAGGCGAAGCGGCCGGCCTGCTGGCCCTCGGTGAGGCAGCCGGACTGGGCGATCGCGTCGGGCTCCAGGACGACGATGACCTCGCCGGAGCCGAGCCCCGCCGCGAACCTGTCGATCCAGCCGTCGTACGCGGCGAGGCTGGGCGCCCCGCCCTCCGAGGCGCCGCCGCAGTCCCGCTGCGGGATGGCGTACGGAACGACGACCGGGACACGGCCGAGCGCGGCGGCGGCCGACGTCACCGCCCTGACCCGCGCGGTGATGGTGGACGGCGTGAAGTCCGCGAACCAGACCGCGGCCGGACGGTCGGCGATCCGGGACTCGATGACCTCGCGCCGGGCGTCGCCGGGATGGGCCGCGACCCAGTCGAGGGCCTGGGACGCGGGGTGGCGGTAGAGCCGGGCGGGGGCAGCCGCGGGCTGCTGCTTCCGCTTGCTCGTGGAGGGCTTCGGGCGGGTCGGCTTTGCCGACGGGGACTTCGACGAGGACGGCGAGGCCGAAGCCTGCGAAGGCGAGGGCGACGGCAGGGCGGGCAGCGGCTGGAGGCTGGGCGAGCGGGTGGTGACCTGCGGTTGGGCGTCGCCGGAGGAGCGCCCGTCGCCGAGGGCGGACACCGTCCCGGTCACCGAACCGACGGCGACTACGACCGAGGCCGCGGCGACCATGGCGCCACGCCGGGCGGACCGCCTGCGCTCGGCCCGGCGCGCGGCCGTGCGCTGGGCGCGTAAGCCTGACACGTCCTGCTCCCCCCACTCCCCCACTCCCGCCACGAATGCGTTCCCCCGTTCTGGGGAAGCCTCCGGCCCGGCGGCACTCCGGCCAGCCTAGGGCTGGGACGCTGCCCTTATGGCCGAGTTGGCACAGTTCATCACCCCCGTAGACGCGGTCGTTTCCCGTATGCGCGCCCTGGACGCGACCCTGCCCGAGCGCGACGGGATCGCCGTCTTCAACCGCGTCTACCTCGCCGTCACCGAGGAGGTCGACCGGCGCCTGGACGCCGGGGAGTTCCCGGACCTCACGGCCGCGATCGCGCTGGACGTGCGGTTCGCGGAGCGCTATCTGGCGGTGGCGGAGGAGGGGTGCGCGCCCGCCTGCTGGCGGCCGCTGATCCAGTTCCGGCGCCATCCCGGCGTACGTCCACTGCAGTTCGCGCTCGCGGGCATCAACGCGCACATCGGGCACGATCTGGCGCTGGCCGTCGTGGACGCCTGTCGTACGCTCGGCTGCGAACCGGCCGATCTGGAGGACGAGTTCGATCGCGTGGGCGACCTCCTCGTCTCGCTGGAGGAGCGCGTCCGCGAAGATCTGATGCCGGGCCCCGATCTGCTCCAGATCGCCGATCCGCTCACCCATCTGCTCGGCTCCTGGAGCCTGGAACGGGCGCGCGACGCGACCTGGGCCGCGGCGCGGGCCCTCTGGGCGCTGCGCGGGCTCCCCGACCTCGCCGAGGAGTTCGGCGACCGCCTCGACGCCGCGGTGGGCTTCGCCGGGCGGATGCTGCTCACTCCGCTGCCGGACTGATCCGGCCACGCCTGGCCGTCGTCGCCGGAACGCCGGTGAGATCGCTGTACGTTGATCGGCGGGCACACCCGTATGCGAAGGAGCAAACAGGTATGACGACTCGGCTCGGCCTCGGCCTCCCCCAGATGAAGCAGTACGACATCGGACGGGACGTGCCCGACGTGGCGCGCGCGGCCGAGGACATCGGGTACGACAGCCTGTGGGTCTTCGAGCGCGCCCTGTTCCCGGACCCCGCGACGCAGGGGCTCTACGGCATCGAGGGACTGGCCTGGCCGGAGGCGTACCGCGGTGTCGCCGAGCCTCTCGTGACCCTGACCCTCGCGGCCGCGGCCACCGAGCGGGCCCTGCTCGGCACCAGCGTGCTGGTCGCCCCGCTGCATGTGCCGTTCCAGCTCGCCAAGGCCCTCGCCACTCTCGACGCGGCGAGTGGCGGCCGCGTCGTCGCGGGCCTGGGCACGGGCTGGTCGCTCGACGAGTACGCGGCGGCGTCGGTGCGGCCCTTCGAGGAGCGCGGCCAGGTCCTGGACGAGCTGATCGAGGTGTGCCGCGCGGTGTGGGGACCCGACCCGGTGGTGTACGACGGCAAGCTCACCAAGATCGCGTCGGCCGCGGTCGGCCCGAAGCCCGCCCGGCCGATCCCGGTCCTGTTGGCCGCGAGCACCAACAAGGCCCGGCGCCGGCTCGTCGACATGGCCGACGGCTGGATCCCGGGGGCCTACGGCGCCGGGCAACTGGCCGCGCAGTGGCACCAGTTGCAGGACCTGGCGGCCGAGCGCGGCCGCACGGAGCCGATCCGGACGGTGCTGCGCACCAATGCGCAGTACACGGCGAAGGCGTACGACGGCGCGAACCGGAGCCCCTTCCAGGGCAGCGTCGACCAGATCGTGGAGGATCTGGTGGCCCACGCCGAGGTCGGCCTCGACGAGATCTTCGTCGACCTGCAGAGCTCCGTGCGGGACGCGGAGGAGCTCAAGGACGTGGCCGCCGAGGTGCACACGGCGGCGCGGGCGGCCGGGGTCTGAACCCTACGGGAGCCCCGGCCCGGTCCTCAGTCCTCAGACTCAGTCCTCGGGGAGCTCTACCGGCGCGATCTCGTCGTAGACGTCGCCGGGCCCGGGGTTGGTCGGGTCGGTCGCCCCGCCCAGCTGGTGCATGACGCCCCAGACCGCGTTCAGCGCGGTCTGCACGGCGCCCTCGGCCCAGCCGGCCGTCCACGAGATGTCGTCGCCCGCGAGGAAGATGCCCCGCTTGTCCTCGGGCAGCCGGTCCTGCATGAAGTGGGTGAACAGGCGCCTCTGGTAGCGGTAGTGGCCCGGCAGGTTGGCCTTGAACGCGCCCATGAAGTAGGGCTCGTTCTCCCAGGACACGGTCACCGGGCTGCCGATGATGTGCTTCCGGATGTCGACCTTCGGGTAGATCTCGCCGAGCGACTTCAGCATGACCTCCATCCGCTCGTTCGCGGACAGCGGCAGCCACTTCAGGCTGTCGTCGCACCAGGTGTACGAGAGGCAGATGACGGCGGGCTTGTCCGGACCGTCGTCCAAAAGGTAGGTGCCGCGGGTCATGCGGTCGGTGAGGGTCATGGACATCACGTCACGACCCGTCGGATTTCCCCTGTCGTCGACGGCCTTGTCCAGCCAGAAGGGCCGGTCGACGGGCACGAAGAGCTTGGAGCTCTCCATGTAGTGCGTGCGCTCGATCGCCGTCCAGTGGTCGATCGGGAAGAGCGAGTCGTCGCAGGCGATCTTCGAGAGCAGCATCCAGGACTGGGCGGTGAAGATCGCCGCCTTGAACGTACGGATGTCGCCGTTCGCGTCCGTCACCGTGATCTGGTTGCCCGCCGTGCGGTGCAGCCGGGTCACGGCCGGGCGCGGGGTGCCGTCGTGCAGCGTGGCGAGCGACGTCCCGTACGCCCAGTGCACGATCTTCTCCGGCTCGCGCTCCCACAGACGCAGCGGCAGCTGCTGCGAGCCGCCGACGATGCCGCGGTGGTGGTCGTCGGCCTCGGTGTAGACGACGCGCAGGATCTCGAGGATCGAGTTCGGGAAGTCGGTGTCCCAGCCGCCCGTGCCGAAGCCGACCTGGCCGAAGATCTCGCGGTGCCGGAAGGACTTGAAGGCCTCGGACTCGCAGAGGAAGCCGTAGAAGGTCTGGTTGTCGAGCTTCTCGACGAGCTGGGACCAGATCTCGCGGATGCGCGGCACATCGCGCTCGCGCATGGCCTGGTTCATGTCGGAGAAGTCGGCGCCCTCTTCGAGACACGCGTTCCACGCGTTCATCACATCGCGGTAGACCTGCGGCAGGTCGTCGACGGTGGTCGCGTAGTGCGACTCGCCCTTGAGATCGACGACCGTCGAAGGCGTGGCCTCGGCAAGGGGGTTGGGGAACGGCCGGGTCTCCAGGCCCACCAGGTCGATGTAGTGCTGGAGGGCGGTGGAGGACGGCGGGAAGCGCATGGCGCCCATCTCGGCGGTGAGCGAGGGGTCGCACCCGTCGAAGCCGACCGTGCGCAGCCGGCCGCCGATCTCGTCGGCCTCGTAGACGACGGGCTTGAGGCCCATCTTCATCAGCTCGTACGCGGCCACGATGCCGGACAGGCCGCCGCCGATGACCGCGACCTCCGTGCCGTGCTCGGTCGCGGGTATCTGGCCGAGGCCCGCGGGGTGCGCGAGGAAGTCGTCGTACGCGTACGGGAAGTCCGGGCCGAACATGGTGATCGGCGGCTGCTGCACGTCGGCGTGCTGGACGGCGTTGGGCACCGTGGACGTCATGGGGTACGGACTCCTTGCGGGAAAGCTTGAGAGGGGAGGCTCTTTGACGTGATGTCAGATCAGGGACCCGTAGAGGCCGGGGCGGCGGTCCTTCAGATACGGGTTCGCCTCGCGTGAGGCCGCGAGGAAGACGGGGTCGGCGTCGGCGAAGACCAGTTGCTCGGCGCGCCCTGCCCGGGTGAGGGCGACGCCGTCCGGCCCGGCCAGCGTGGAGAGCCCGACGAACTCGAACTCACCTTCCGCGCCGACCCGGTTGACGTACGCGACGTACATCTGGTTCTCGAAGGCGCGCACCGGGACGACGGACTCGGCGACGAACTGGAAGGGATGCATCTGCGCGGTCGGCACCAGCAGGAGGTCGGTGCCGGCGAGTGCGTGCGCCCGGACGTTCTCCGGGAACTCGACGTCGTAGCAGATCATGAGGCCGACACGGAGGCCGTGCAGCTCCGCCTGTACGACCGGCTGCTCACCGGAGGTGAAGTGGTCGCGCTCGAAGCAGCCGAAGAGGTGGGTCTTGCGGTAGTTCGCGAGACGGGTGCCGTCGGGGGAGATCAGCTGCGCGGAGTTGAAGACCCTCCCCCAGCCTTCGGCCGGGGGGACCCCCATCTCGCTTCGCTCGCCCGCGCGCTCCGGGTAGCCGTAGGCGACGGCCACGCCGTGCCGGGTGGCGATCTCGGCGATCGCGTCGGCGGACTCGCCGTCGGCGGGCTCGGCGAGCCGGGCGATGTCGTCGCCGATCGCGTACCCGGTCAGGAACATCTCCGGCGCCACGAGCAGCCCGGAACCCGCGGCGGCGGCACGGCCCGCGGCCTCGTCGAGCACCTTGAGGTTCTCGACGACCGAGCCGGGGCGGCCGGAGCTCTGGAGCAGGGCTGTGCGCATGCGTGTTCCTCGCGGGTACGGAGGGGTTTGAGGGCCAGATAGACGGTACGGGCGGTGGGCTCGGGCCGACAAGAAGGACCCGTTGCGCGCCACTGGACGAATCGTTGCGCGCACCAGGCGCTCGGCGGCGATTCGTTGCGCACCCCGCGCGTGGCCCGGATCGTCTTGAGGTGCAGGTCACAGGCGTGCGCCCCGCCGTACGGCCCGCGTTCCCGTGCTCGCGGCTCGCGTCCGGTCCTCACAGCGCGCGCAGCCGCTCCACGATCTCGCGCAACAGCTCCGGGTCGGCGGCCGGCCCGCCCTGCGCCGGCCGCCGCGGTGCGTCGATACGCACCAGACCGGCCTCGGCCAGGTCGCCGAGCAGCACCCGTACGACGGTCAGGGGCAGGTCCGCGTCAACGGCGAGTTCGACGACCGGCCGGCCTCCGCGGCGCACCAGATCGAGCAGGGCGGCGCGTGCGTGGTCGACGCCCGGCTGCCCCTCGTCCGTCGCCACGGCTGTGACTCGCGACATCAGATCGATCGTGTGCCGGTCCGAGGGCCGGGTCCGGCCCCGTGTCACGGTGTAGGGCCGCACCATCGACCCGGTCTCGTCCTCGTACCAGTGGTCGTCGGTCACGGGCGCATCAGGGGCCCGCGGGGTCGGCGGACGGCCGAACGGCGGCGGCCATGTGGCGGCCGACGCGGCGGACGAGCAGCGCCATCTCGTGGGCGAGCTGTCCGACGTCCGTCTGCACCTCGCTCAGGACGGCCAGCCGGCTGCCGTCGCCCGCCGGGGTGATGAAGAGGTAGCCGTCGTCGAGCATCACCATGGTCTGGCGCACCTCCCCCGCGTCGAAGCGCTCGCCGACCGACCGGGCGAGGCTGTGGAAGCCGGAGCAGACGGCGGCGAGGTGCTCGATGTCCGCTGTCCGCATGCCGTCCGAGCAGCTCAGCGGGAGGCCGTCGGCGGTGAGGAGGACGGCCTGGCGGACGTGATCGGTTCTGGCCACCAGGTCGTCGAGCAGCCAGCCGAGGTCCGTGCCGGGCGGTTCGGGGGTGGTGTCCGGGGCCTCGGAGCCCTGGGCGGGGTGCTCGGGGGGCTGGTCACTGAGCATGGTCGGCGTCCATCCCTTCCTCGGTGTCGGTTCGCTGCGCGGGGCCGGTTTCCGTGGGCAGGCCCTTGCGGCCGCGGTCGAGGCCGCGCTGGAAGGCTCCGAAGACCGCGCGGACCTCCTCGGGGGTGACCTCGCGCTCCGGCGTCTCGCCGGCTGCGGGATCCTCGGTGCGCAGTTGGGGGGCGAGGGAGGACTGACGGACGCGGGTGGGCAGGGCGGGCGTACCCGAAGCCCGGCCACTGGCCGGCGCACGGCCCGCTTCCTGCTCGTGCTCCTGCGCCTGCTCGTGCTCCTGCGTCTGCTCGTGCTCCTGCGTCTGCTCCTGCTCCTGCTCCTGCCGCCCCGTCCGCGGCTTCTGGAGGACCGCGGCTCCCTTTCGGGAGGGCAGCGCCGTCCCTGAGGCCGGCGCCGTGCGGGAAGGCAGCGCCCTCCGGTCCGTGTCCGCTACCGTCTCCGACCGCTCGGGCTCGACCTGCGCGAGGACCGCCTCCGGAAGCAGCACCACCGCCGTCGTACCGCCGTACGGCGACCGGCACAGCGTGACCTCGATGCCGTGCCGCGCGGCGAGCCGCCCCACCACATACAGCCCGAGCCGGTCGTGCCGGGTCGGGTCGAAGTCGTCCGGCTTGGTGATGGTGCGGTGGGCTTCCTCGATCTGCTCGGGCCCGAGACCCAGGCCCCGGTCGTCGATCTCCAGGACGAAACCGTTCTCCGCCCAACTGGTGCGCAGGGTGACCTGGGTATGCGGCGGCGAGAACACGGTGGCGTTCTCGATGAGTTCGGCGATCAGATGGGCGAGGTCGGCGACGGCGCCCGCCGCGATACCCACCTCCGGCATCGGCGGGATCACGACGCGCGCGTACTCCTCGATCTCGCCCACCGCGGAGGACACCACCTGGGCGATGGGCACGGGCCGCCGCCATCTGCGGCCGGGCGCCGCGCCGGAGAGGATGATCAGGCTCTCCGCGTGGCGCCGCATACGGGTGGAGAGGTGGTCGATCCGGAACAGGTTCTCCAGGACGTCCGGGTCGCTGGTGCGCCGCTCCAGCGTGTCGACGAGTTTGAGCTGGCGGTGGACGAGCGCCTGGTTGCGGCGGGCGATGTTGAGGAGTACGGCGAACAGTGCGCGGCGCAGGGTGGCTTGCTTGACGGCGGCCTCGACGGCCGCGAGGCGGGCGGCGTTGAAGGACCGGCCGACCTGGCCGACCTCGTCGTCCCCCGCCTCCTCGTCGGCCAGAGGCGGCGCCTCGGCGGCCGCGTCCACGTCCTCACCCAGGCTCAACCGCTCCATCACATCGGGCAGTTGGTACGTGGTCAGGAGGTCGGCGGCGTCCCGCAGCGCCTCCAGGCGGCGCGAGATACGACGCGCGCCGCGCATGGCGAACCACAGGGACAGTATGACGGCGGCGAGTCCGAGCACTCCGACGACCGCGGCCTTGGCCAGCTCCCAGTAGGCGAACGCCCGCCCGCGCTCGGCGGAGTTGATCGCCGCCTGGACGCACAACTCCCAGTAGCGGTAGGCGGCCCGGTCCGTGGTGGTGCGCCAGGAGTCGGCGGCGACGGCGTCGCCCGCACGCTGCGCGCCCGCCCGCAGCAGGGCGTCCTCGCCCCGGGTCAACTGCCGGTGGACGTCCTCGCGTTGGAACGCCTCGAAGAGTGCGCGTGAGTCGGCGGGGAAGTCCGGCACATACGTCCGCTCGAAGATCCGGCGGTCCTCGATCGTCGCGGTGAGCGTGTCGTACTGCTGGTCCGTGAGCGTTCCGGCCGCCCGCGCTCCGGCGACAAGGGCGTCCTCGCGCGACACGAACTCCCGCACCCGCACCAGCTCGATGACGATCTGGGCCTCGCGCGCCAGCTGTCCGGCCTGGAGCGCGGTGAGTGCGGACTGGACGGCGAAGCCCGGTTCCACGAGGGCGCTGTACTCGGCGACGGCCCGGTCCCAGGAGATGTCGCGGGACAGCACGCGCCCCCGCAGCCCCTCCAGCCCGCCGACGGCGTCGAGCATGGTGTCGAGCACCTGCCGCTGCCCGTCGGAGAGGTCGCTGCTCCCGTCCCGGATCACGTCCCGCATGGCGGTCACGGCGCGGTCGGTGCGGCGCTGCTGCTCCAGCAGGTCGATGGCCGCCGCCGTACTGTGGTCCGCGCCCAGGTACGCGGCCGAGAGCCGCCGTTCGATCTGGATCTGGCCGACCGCCGTGTCGACCGGTGTGCCGAAGGTTTCGTACACCCCCTGAAGCCGGACGAGCGCGCGCAGTTCGCCGGTGACGGACACCATGGCGAAACTCCACAGCCCGATGAGGGCGATCATCGGAGCGAGTGCGAGCGCCACGATGCGGATACGGACCGTGGTGGGACGGCCGAAGGGCCAGCGCATGGGTCTCCCCAGGACGGCAGGACGGTCGGGTGGCCGGGCGACGGTTGGTTACCCATCGGCGTTTACCCGCTGTTCGCGAGAGCGATCAAGGTACGGGATGACTCGCCCGGACCGCAATGACTTCGCAAACTGACTCGATGTTCAATACGCCGGGTGTAACCGCTCCGTTCAACACGCCTGGCACGTATGGCCAGTTGGTGCGGGCACGGTGATCCTGATCCTCGGGAATTCCGCGGAGGCGCCTACGTGGGCGACCCGGAAGAGAACCGTCGCAGCAGTGGCGAGAGAACGAGCACGGACTTCGTCCGCTCCACGAACGGTTCCCCGGCGATCCGCTCCAGAACCCGCTCGAAGTGCCGCATGTCGGAGGCGAAGACCTGCACGACCGCGTCCGCCTCCCCCGTCACGGTGGAGGCGGCCACCACTTCCTGGTACCGCTCGAGACCGCGCTGAATCGTCTCCGGCGAGGTGTTGCGGCGGCAGTAGATCTCGACGAACCCCTCGGTCTCCCAGCCGAGCGCCGACGGATCCACCCGTACGGTGAATCCGGTGATGGCCCCGGTCGCGCGCAACCGGTCCACCCGTCGCTTCACGGCCGGCGCGGACAGTCCGACCAGGTGGCCGATGTCGGCGTAGGAGCGGCGGGCGTCCTCGGCGAGGGCGTGCACGATGCGTTCGTCGAGATCGTTCAGCACTGCGGGTGGTTCACTTTTCTGCGAGTGTTTCCGCGGTCGTATCCACGGCCGCGATACGGGACCGGCGGTAGCCGTAACTGAAGTAGAACACGAGCCCGACGGCCATCCAGACACCGAAGACCACCCAGGTGACGGCCGACAGGCTGCCCATCATCCACAGGCAGAAGGCGAAGCCGATCGCGGGCAGCACGGGAGACAGCGGCACCCGGAAGGTGCGCGGCATCTCCGGGCGCGTCCGGCGCAGCACCACGACGGCCACATTGACCAGCGCGAAGGCGAAGAGCGTACCGATGCTGGTGGCGTCGGCGAGCTGGCCGAGCGGGATCGCCGCGGCGAGGACACCGCAGAACAGAGAGACGAACAGCGTGTTGGCGCGCGGCGTGCCGGTCTTCGGGTGGACGCGGGCGAACACCTTCGGCACGAGGCCGTCGCGGGACATCGCGAAGAGGATGCGCGTCTGGCCGTACAGCACCGTCAGGACCACACTCGCGATGGCGACGACGGCGCAGGCGGCCAGCAGCGTGCCCCAGAAGGTCTGCCCGGTGACGTCCTTCATGATCTCGGCGAGCGCGGCCTCCGAGTCGCCGAACCGCTGCCAGGGCTTCGCCCCGACGGCGACGGCGGCGACGAGGACGTACAGCGCCGTCACGATGACCAGCGAGAGCATGATCGCGCGCGGCAGGTCGCGCTGCGCGTTCTTCGCTTCCTCACCGGCCGTGGAGGCGGCGTCGAAGCCGATGTACGAGAAGAAGAGCGTGGCGCCAGCGGCGCTGACGCCCGCCATGCCCAGCGGCATGAAGTTCTCGTAGTTGCCGGAGCGGAAGCCCTGGACGCCGATCGCGCAGAACAGCACCAGGGCGCCGATCTTCACGATGACCATGATCGTGTTGGCGCGCGCGGACTCGCGGGCACCGCCAGCCACCCTCGGCGACCAGGCGTTCCACCGGCTTGCGGCGCATGAGGCGCGCGCCTATGCCCGGGGACGATGGGGCGGACGGGGTGCGGGACTGCGGGGGTGCGCCTTGATCGAGCACGCGCTGGCTCCTTCATCGCTGCCGGTCGGAAACGGCGGGGACCGGCAGCACCCCTGGCAGCAGGGACCCACCGAGCGGAGTCCCCGCCACACCATGTACCGCGCTTGACCCTATGAGTCCGGGCTTCGCGGGCGTAATGCAGCAACCTTGCGCATCTCTGCAAGATCATTGCGTTCATCGCATCGCGGCGGATGTTCGTTGCACGGGGCCGTTCAATGGTTGCGCGGCACCGATTTCGCACCCGACTGACGCCTCGTCAGATCCGGTCGCCTCGGGGCCGGATGGGCTTCCTGGGGTCCCGTCGATGTCATGCCGGACGGGCGTGTGGGGTACGACGGCGCAGTGGCACGGCGGCGTGGCGGTCGCCGCGTCCGGCGGCGGCACCTCGTGGTGTTCGCTTCGGCGCGTCCCGGGCAACTGCCTTCCCTCGACGCCGACTTGAGGACCGTCGCCTTCGCGGCACCGGCACCGGCTGCGGGTGCGGCCCCTGCATCGCGCGGTCAAGGTGCACGCGTCCGCGCACTCACGGGTCGTACCGTCCCCCTCCTCGTACGACCAGCGGTCGACGTACCCGGTGAGGGGCAGGTACCCCAGCCGTGCGTACAGCCCGGCCGCGCGGGGGTTGTCAGCGCTCACGCCGAGGCCGATGACGGCGAAGCCGCGCTCGCGCGCCCGTTCCTCGGCCTCGTGGATCAGCGCAGGTGGCTCCGCGGAGCCGATGTACTGGTCGAGAAGGGCGACATCGGCAGTCGTACAGACGGCGATCTTCATCCGCCCGACCCTGACGGCGTACCTACGCCGACGGCCCCCGCGGGCTCACCGCGGGGGCCGTCGGCCAGGAAAGCGCGTCAGCTCCAGCTGGCGTGCAGCGGCTGGCCCTCGGCGTAGCCCGCCGCGCTCTGGATGCCGACGATGGCCTTCTCGGCGAACTCCTCCAGGGAGTTGGCGCCCGCGTAGGTGCAGGAGGAGCGGACGCCCGCGATGATCGAGTCGATCAGGTCCTCGACACCCGGGCGAACCGGGTCGAGGAACATGCGCGAGGTGGAGATGCCCTCCTCGAACAGCGCCTTGCGGGCACGGTCGTACACCGACTCCTCGCTGGTGCGGTTCTTGACCGCACGGGCCGACGCCATGCCGAACGACTCCTTGTACGGGCGCCCGTCGGCGTCGTGCTGGAGGTCGCCCGGGGACTCGTACGTCCCGGCGAACCAGGAGCCGATCATGACGTTGGACGCACCCGCGGCCAGCGCCATGGCGACGTCACGCGGGTGACGGACCCCGCCGTCGGCCCACACGTGCTTGCCGTACTTCTTCGCCTCGGCGGCACACTCCATGACGGCGGAGAACTGCGGCCGGCCGACGCCGGTCATCATCCGGGTGGTGCACATGGCACCGGGGCCCACGCCCACCTTGACGATGTCGGCGCCCGCCTCGATGAGATCCCTCACACCCTCGGCGGCGACGATGTTGCCCGCGACGATCGGCACCTGCGGGTCGAGCGCGCGCACCGTCCTGATCGCGCTGATCATCGACTCCTGGTGGCCGTGCGCCGTGTCGATGACGAGCGTGTCGACGCCCGCGTCGAGCAGCTGCTTCGCCTTGCCCGCGACATCGCCGTTGATGCCGACGGCGGCGGCGATGCGCAGCTTGCCGTCCGCGTCGGTGGCCGGGGTGTAGAGCGTGGCACGCAGGGCGCCCTTGCGGGTCAGGATGCCCGCGAGCTTGCCGTCCGCGTCCACGGCCGGGGCGTAGCGGCGGTTCGCGCCGTCGAGTGTGTGGAACGCCTCGCGCGGGTCGATGTCCGCGTCGAGGAGCAGCAGGTCCTTCGACATGACCTCGGCCAGCTGCGTGAAGCGGTCCACGCCGGAGAGGTCGGCGTCGGTGACCACACCGACCGGGCGGCCGTCCTCGTCCACGACGACACCCGCGTTGTGCGCGCGCTTGGGCAGCAGCGCCAGCGCGTCGGCGACGGTCTGGTGGGGGGCGAGAACGATGGGGGTGTCGAGCACCAGGTGACGTCCCTTGACCCAGGAGATGACCTCGGTGACGACCTCGATCGGGATGTCCTGCGGGATGACGACGAGGCCACCGCGGCGGGCGACGGTCTCGGCCATCCGACGGCCCGCGATGGCGGTCATGTTGGCGACGACCAGCGGGATCGTGGTGCCCGACCCGTCGGGGGAGCTGAGGTCCACATCATGGCGCGAGCCGACCGCGGAACGGCTGGGGACCATGAAGACGTCGTCGTACGTCAGGTCGTAGGGGGGCTGGATGTCATTGAGGAAACGCACGTGCTGCACATCCCAGTCGATCAGAGGTGGCCCCCGGACAGGTCAGCCAGGGGGAAGAGCACGTACTTCATTGTCCCATGTCAGCCGGTATGCGAGGCACGGACAGATCATCCAGGCTGGTCAGTGGCCGGTTCGGAGGATCCGCCAAGCGCGTTCGCCCGCCGGAGCGCCCCTCGACGGCCCGGGGACCGCGTACTGGGCGGAGGAGGTCGGCAGGTCGGTCACCCCGGTCCGGCACTCGGTGCTGGTGGCGCTGGGCCACCGGGAGGGCATCGACCAGCGCTGGGCGAGCTGGTGTCGGCGGACAGGGCGACCGGCGTCGGCCTGGTCACCCGGATGTGCGGGCGCGACTTGATCACCCGAACCCGGGACAGCGCGGACTCGCGGCGCAATCTGCCGCATCTGACCCCGCGCGGGGCACGGACCCTGGCCGACGTCGGGCCGGGGGGTGGCCCGGGTGCGGCAACGCCTGCTCCAGCCGCTGTCGCCCGAGGAGCACCCCTCGTTCATCGAGGCCATGCAGAAGGTCGCGTTCACCGCGCCGAACCGGAACTGACCTTCACCGAGCCTGGACCGGCGGCAGTGTGCTCCAGTGTGGCGGTCACATCAGACTGCGGAGGGGGCGAGCACCAGCGCCCCGCCTCGTCGTAGGGGGCAGTCGGGAGCGCGACAAGGCGTGGACAACCGAGCAACCTCGGCTGGACACGGCTGCGGAGGTGACGGTGTATTCGCGGTAGCACCCGCTGCCGCCTGGCCCCGCACGGACCCTGAAGGAACGGTGCGGGGCGACTCGTTGTCACACCCCGTCCGGGTCCGCCCGGTTGAGGGCCGGGCGTGGCGTCGGCCCCGCCGTCATCAGATAGTCCGCGGCCGACGTGTCCGTCACCAGGCTGGTGACCAGCCCGGAACGCAGCACCGCGTCGATCGCGGCCGCCTTCCGCTGCCCGCCCGCGATGGCGACGACCTCCGGGATGCGGCGCAGCCGGTCGGCCTCGACCGTGATGCAGCGCTCGCCCAGGTCACGGCCGACCCGGCGGCCCTCGGCGTCGAAGAGGTGCGCGGACATCTCGGCGGCAACACCGAAGGACGCGTAGTGCTCGCGCTCCTCGTCGCTGAGCATGTCGTGCACCGTCGAGATGCCCGGCTCCCAGGAGCCGATGGACACGCACGCGACCGTGACCTTGTCGAAGTACTCGAAGGCGCGGGCGATCCCGGTCTGGTTGCGCAGCGCGGCCGCGGTGGCCGCGTCGGGCAGCAGCATCGGCGCGTAGATCGGGTGGGCGTCCCCGCCCGCCACCTGGGCGGCGCGGCGCACCGCCTCCACCGAACCGCGCTCTGCGGTCCCGGCGTCGTACACGCCCGTCAGCTGCACCACCGTGCACGGCGGGAGCCGGTCGAGGGCCGCCGCCATGTGGATGGTGGAGCGGCCCCAGGCGAGGCCGAGGACATCGCCCTCGTTGACGAGCTCGCCGAGCAGGTCGGCGGCGACTTCGCCGAGGTTCTCGGGGTCGGGCGACTCCTCGGCCTCGGCCGGGGACTCGACCACGACGGCGTGCCTGAGGCCGTAACGGGCGCGGAGCGCGTCGGAGCGCTCGGCGTCCAGTTCGGCCGGCACACGGATCTCGATGCGCACGAGATCCCGTTCGAGGGCGGTTTCCAGGACCCGGGCCACCTTGAAGCGGCTGACGCCGAACTCCTCGGCGATCTGGATCTTGGACTTGCCCTCGAGGTAGAAGCGGCGGGCCATGGCCGCCGCCTGCACCAGCTCAGCGGGTCCCATCCGCATGGCTGACCGGCCCGCCGACATACCCGACACGGCGATCTCCTCACTGCTGTTCACACTCTGGATTCGCCGTTCATCCTCGCAGATCCGGCGCGCTTGATCAGCCCTGATGGGCGGCGTTCACGTTCCCTTGGCTCAGTGGTCGCACGCCCACGCCGCATGGGCCGTCGCGGCCTGAGCCTGTGTGCGCAATGCACGTACCGCGTCAGCCGGGTCCGCGGCCCCGTACACCGCGGAACCGGCGACGAAGACGTCAGCTCCCGCCTCCGCACACCGCTCGATGGTGGATGCCGAGACGCCGCCGTCGACCTGGAGCCACAGTTCGAGGCCGTGCTTGCTGATCAGCTCCCGGGTGCGGCGGATCTTGGGAAGCATGATGTCGAGAAACGCCTGGCCGCCGAAGCCGGGCTCGACCGTCATGATCAGCAGCATGTCGAGTTCGGGGAGCAGGTCCTCGTACGGCTCGATGGGGGTCGCGGGCTTGAGAGCCATGGAGGCTCGGGCGCCCTTGGCCCGGATCTCGCGGGCGAGCCGCACCGGCGCGGCGGCCGCCTCGGCGTGGAAGGTGACGGAACCGGCACCCGCTTCCACGTACTGGGGCGCCAACCGATCGGGGTCCTCGATCATCAGGTGGCAGTCCAGCGGCGTGTCCGTCGCACGGGCGAGAGACTCTACGACCGGCACACCGAGTGTGAGGTTCGGTACGAAGTGGTTGTCCATGACGTCGACATGGAGCCAGTCGGCGCCGTCCACCGCCTTTGCCTCCTCGGCAAGACGGGCGAAGTCGGCGGACAGGATGCTGGGGTTGATCTGCACGGCCATGACCCAAGCGTGCCATGCCCCGGCCCGGTTGCTCTCCCCGGTGCGGACCTAGGGGCCGTGACGGGCAGGAGAGCCCGTCCGGGGTCTGAGGACGAGGCCGTTCGGGCCGGAGCGGGGGCCTGGGGCCGCAGCCCCCAGACAACGGGACGGGCAGGGGCGGAGGGGACGAATCGCCTCAGGCCGTCCGGCGGATCAGGGCCAGGTACATGGCGTCCGTCCCGTGCAGATGCGGCCACAGCTGTACGTCGGGGCCGTCGCCCAGGGCCGGTACGCCGGGCAGGAGCGGGCGGGCGTCGATCAGCTCGGCGGAGCCGCCGTCGTAGTGCTTGAGGATGTCGTCGACGACCGCGCGGGTCTCGGCGAGGTGCGGCGAGCAGGTCGCGTACCCGACGACGCCGCCGACCCGCACCGAGTCGAGCGCGGTGCGCAGCAGCCCGCGCTGGAGCGGCGCGAAGCCTTCCAGGTCATCGGGGCGGCGCCGCCAGCGGGCTTCGGGGCGGCGGCGAAGAGCGCCCAGACCGGTGCAGGGCACGTCCATGAGCACGCGGTCGAAGGTGCCGGGCCGCCACGGCGGACGGGTGCCGTCGGCCGCGATGACCTGGTAGGGCCCGGGGTTGCCCGCGAGCGCCTTCGCCACCAGGCCCGCCCGGTGCGGCTGCTTTTCGGAGGCGAGCAGGGCGGCGCCGCGTTCGGCGGCCAGGGCGGCCAGCAGCGCGGCCTTGCCGCCGGGTCCGGCGCAGCCGTCCAGCCAGACCTTGTCGGGCCCGTCGAGCGGCGCGTTCGCCAGGGCGAGCGCGACCAGCTGGCTGCCCTCGTCCTGGACGCCCGCACGGCCCTCGCGTACGGCGTCGATGGCGCCCGGCTCGCCGCCCTCGGTGAGCCGGACGGCGTACGGCGACCAGCGGCCCGGGAGCGCGGCCTCGTCGCCGAGGGCGTCGAGGAGTTCGTCGGCGGTGGAGCGTCCGGGACGGGCGACGAGGGTCACCTCGGGCCGCTCGTTGTCGGCTTCGAGCAGGTCCTCGATGCCGGCACGGCCGCCGCCCAGCGAGTCCCACAGCGCGGAGACGACCCAGCGCGGGTGCGAGTGCACGACGGCGAGATGGTCCTCGGGGTCCTCGTCGTAGGGCGGCGCGACCTGCTCGAGCCAGCCGTCGAGATCCTGCTGCGCGACCTTGCGCAGTACGGCGTTGACGAACTTGGCCCGCCCGTCGCCGAGCACGACACGGGCGAGCTCGACGGAGGCCGACACGGCGGCGTGCGTCGGGATGCGCGTGCCGAGGAGCTGGTGCACGCCCAGGCTCAGCACATCCAGCACCGGCGGATCGACCTCACGCAGCGGCCGGTCCACACAAGCGGCGATGACGGCGTCGTACGTCCCCTGCCGGCGCAGCGTCCCGTACACCAGCTCGGTGGCCAGCGCCGCGTCCCGCCCGTCGAAGTTGCCCTTCTCGCGCGCCTTCCGCAGCAGCGGCGGCAGGACGAGGTTCGCGTACGCGTCCCGCTCGTCCACCGCGCGCAGCGCCTCGAAGGCGAGCATGCGGACCGGGTCCTTCTGGGGACGACGGTAGGGCTTGCCGGGGTTGCGCGGCCGTCGGGACTGCTCACTCACGAAAAAGGTGCTCCGGATCCTGGATGGTTCGACCCGTCCAGCCTACGTCCGGCGGTGCACGGGCGGCGCCGCGGGCAGGCCTCCGCAAACCTCACGGGCAGGCCTTCACAAGCAGCCTCGCGGGCATGCCTCCCCAGGCTTCACGGGCAGGCCTCCGCCGGCGGCCTCGCGGGGGCCTGGCTCACGGCCCGCGAGCCGACACCCTTGGGCGCCGCGCCCGTCAGACGCCGACCCGCTCCCCGGAGGGGATGCGCACGCCGCGCGCCCAGTCGGCGGCGCGCATCGGCTTCTTGCCCTGGGCCTGCACCCAGAGCAGCTCGACGGCGTACGAACCGGTGCCGACGTACACGTTGTTCTTGCCGACGGACAGCTCGCCCGGGGCGAGTTCCATGTGCTCGGGCACGGGCGCGACCTGGATGAGCTTGAGCCGCTCGCCCCGGAAGACGGTCCACGCGCCGGGCGCGGGCGTACACCCGCGCACGACCCGGTCGACGCGCAGCGCCGGGGCGGACCAGTCGATGTGGGCGTCCTCGACGGTGATCTTCGGCGCCATGGTGATGCCGTCGGCGGGCTGCGGTACGGCCTTGAGGCTGCCGTCCTCGATCCCGTCCATCGTCGCGGCGAGCAATCCGGCGCCGGCGAAGGCGAGCCGCGTGAGCAGGTCCCCGCTGGTGTCGGTGGGCCGGATCTCCTCGGTGACGGTGCCGTACACGGGCCCGGAGTCGAGCCCCTCCTCGATCAGGAAGGTGGAGGCACCGGTGATTTCGTCGCCGGCCATGATCGCGTGCTGCACGGGGGCGGCGCCGCGCCAGGCGGGCAGCAGCGAGAAGTGCAGATTGACCCAGCCGTGGGCGGGGACGTCGAGGGCGACCCGAGGCAGCAGGGCCCCGTACGCGACCACGGGGCAGCAGTCGGGCGCGATCTCCCGAAGCCGCGCCAGGAACTCCTCGTCCCGCGGCTTCACCGGCTTCAGCACCTCGATCCCGGCCTCCTCCGCCCGCTCGGCGACCGGACTCGCGACAAGCCGTCGCCCCCGCCCGGCGGGTGCGTCGGGCCGGGTGACGACGGCGGCCACCTCGTGCCGCCCGGAGGCGATCAGGGAGTCCAGAGCGGGAACGGCGACCTCGGGGGTACCTGCGAAGACGAGCTTCATGGGTGGCGGTTGGCCTCTCGGGCGGGGGTTCTTGAGCCCCCGCACGTGTGCCGCGTGGGGCGCGGTACGGGGCAGCGCACCAGTCTATGCGGCCCCCGGGGCCTGCGAGCCCGCCAGTTCTGCGCCTGTCCCCCCACAACCCCCGCCCCCCGACCAGCAGCCCGCAGCCCGCAGACGGCGGCCCGCCGGGAGACCCCCACTTGCCATCCAACTCGCACGGGCGGTGCGCGGGCGGGAGAACACCCGAGCCAAGGACGAAGGCCGAGGCGAGTCCCCCACTGGGGGCGTACGCATCATGACGCGCCCCGCGCATATGCCCTTACGCCCCCGATGCGTGACCAGCGGAGCGGAAACGCGTTGGTCAAGAAAGAGTTGACCAACGCGGGCCGCAATCGCGGCCCGATCCTTTTCATCGCCGGTTCGAGAGGCTTGTTCATGGCCGACCACGCAACCCACGACGCCCAGGCTCGGGCCAGCCTGCACTTGCTGGTGCGGGACATCGAGCGGGTCCGCCGGCAGGTGGACGCACTGCGCACGCTCACCGCCCAACTGGGCAACGTCTACCGCCCGCGCCGCTCCGGCCCCTCCACGGGCTTCGTCGTCTACGGACGCGCCCCCGCCCCGACCGTCCGCCTCGCCCAGGAGCTGCGGGACAGCGTCGAGACCCTGGTCACGGCCGCCGTGGACTTCGACCGCTCACTCGGTTTCTCGTGGGACGCGGTGGGCTCGGCCCTCGGGGTCACCAAACAGGCGGTCCACCGCCGTTACGGCGCCCGCCGCGCCGCTGCCCAGGCGGCCGCCGACGCCGAGCGGGCCACGGAGACGTCGGGCAGCCACGCGGTAGCCGTCAACACCGGTATCCCCGCGGTGCCGACGGTCCCCGCGGCGCGCTCGATGCCGACCCAGCCGACGGCGGGCAGCTCCACCCTCCGAGAAGAGGTCAGGCCATCGGCCTTCCCGGGCCCGCGCAACGGCTGACCCACTCCCCGCTGCCTCCCGGACCGACGACAGGACCGGGAGGCAACCCTCCTGACGACACCCGCACTGCCGTCCATCGCCCGGCTGTCACCCGCCGTACGGGCACCCGCCGCACCGTCACCCGATGTCCGGCGGATCGATCCGGATCCGTACGGGCTCACTCCCCCCGCGCGCCATCCGCGCCGCCTGCGCGGTCTTCAGCGCGGCCGCCAGCGCGGCACCGCTCCCCGGCGGTACGCGAACAAGGGCACGCTCCCAGTACTCACCGGGCGGCGGCCCTCCGGCCTGCCGGGGTCTCCCCGCCTCCGTGACGAGCATCGGCACCGGCCCCAACACCTCGGCATCGCGCGGCAGTTCGGCCGCGGCGAGAAACCCGGCGAGGGCCTCTGGCGTCCCGGAGACGGCCGCCATCCGCGAGACGGGCGGAAACCCCAGCTCGGCCCGCTCGGCGAGCTCTCGTACGGCATGCCCGACGGGGTCCCACCTGACGAGCGCCTGGACGGGCCGCAGGGTCGGCTCGGCGACGACGACCACGGTGCCACCGGCACCCTGCGGGCGTACGAGCGCCGCCGCCCCTATCCACCGCCGCAACGCGTCCTCACCGGCCCGCAGATCGGGCCGCCCGAGCATCGCCCAGCCGTCGAGCAGCAGCGCGGCGGCATACCCGCCCTCGGCGACGGGCTCCGCCCCCGGCGTGCTCACGACGAGCGCGGGCGCCTCGGAGACGGTGTCCAGCACCTGCTCCCGCCCGGACGTGCGCACCGGCACCGCCGGAAACGCCCGCCCCAGCTCCTCGGCGGTGCGCCGCGCCCCCACGACCTGCGCCCGCAGACGGAACCCGCCGCACTCGGGGCAGTGCCAGGCCGCCTCGTCCCGCCCGCACCAGGCACACCGCAGCGCGCCCGCGTCCTGCGCCCCCAGCGGACCGGCGCAGTGCCGGCACCGGGCGGGCGTCCGGCACTGCACACAGGCCATCCGGGGCACATACCCCCGCCGCGGCACCTGCACGAGCACGGGCCCGTGCCGCAGCCCCTCCCTGACGACCTGCCAGGCGAGCGTGGGCAGCCGCGCGGCCCGAGCGGCCTCGTCCCGCGCGAGATCCCCGTCCCCCACGGTCCGCACCAGCGGCGCGGCGCTCCGCACTTGCTCCCGCTCCGCGACCAGCGGCAACGCCCAGCCACTCTCCACGAGCTGCGCCGCCTCCACCGTGCAGCTCCAACTCCCCAGCAAAAAACCGCACTTGTCGCGCGCGGCGCGCAGCTCCAGCACCTCCCGCACATGTGGGAAGGGAGCGTTGTCGTCGCTGTGACTGGCGTCGCCGTCGTCCCACATGACGACCAGGCCGAGATCCCGTACGGGCGCGAACATGGCGGCCCGCGTACCGACGACGGCGCGCACGGCTCCCCGCCGTACGGCCAGCCACTCCCGGTACCGCCGCTCCTGCCCGGCGTCGGCGGTCAGCACGGCGTGCTGCCCCTCCCCGAGGTGGGCGCTGAGCGCCGCGTCCACGCGCGCGGCGGACCGCCCGGCCGGTACGACGACCAGCGCCCCGCGCCCGGAGGCGAGCGTCGCCTGCACGGCCCGGGCGATCTCCTCGGCCCACTGAGGCCCGGGCAGCGCGGTCCACACGGCCCGTGGTGCCCCACCGGAGGCGAGCGAGGCGAGGAACTCCGGCCCGCGCCCGTACCGCCTCCAGGTGCCCGGGTCGGGCGGAGGAGGCGGTGGTGGAGCATCGGGGAGCTCCCGCGCCTCGGCCCGGGCATGCCGGGGCGGAACGGCCAGCTGCAGCACATCCGCGAGACTGCCCGCATACCGATCGGCGACGGCCCGGGCGAGCCCCAGCAGCTCGGGCCCGAGCACGGGTTCCGGCGACACGACCTGGGCGAGCGCGGCCAGCGGCCCGGCATAGTCGGACTCGGCGACCCTCTCGACGAGGAACCCGTCGATCAGCCCGCCGCCCTCACGCCGCCCCTCCCGCACATGGCGCCCTCCGGCCCCGAACCGCACGCGCACCCGCACCCCGGGCTGCGCGGCCTCGTCCAGCTCCTCCGGCACGGCATAGTCGAAGTACCGGTCGAGATGCAGCACGCCCTTGTCGACCAGCACCCGCGCGACGGGCAACTCCTTCGCCAGCGTGGCCCCCCGCCACGTCCGCGGCTTCGCCTTGGGCGCCTTGGCTTTCCGAACGGCTTCCCGAATCAGCGCGAGCTGCTCAGGCGGCGCACTCTCCGCACCGCCTTCCCCCGGCCTGTTCTCGCTGCTCACAGCAGCATTCCTACCAGACCGCACTGACAACCGACGGCGCCCGAACTCCCCACGCCAGGGACGCGCGGTCAGCCCCCTCTGCGACCGGGCGCCGACGACTCATGAGTGAGGCCCGGCACCCCCAGAGGGGCACCGGGCCTCACCACACGACCGGAGAACTACAGACCGGCAGCCGCGCGCAGCGCCTCCACCCGGTCCGTCCGCTCCCACGTGAAGTCGGGCAGCTCGCGGCCGAAGTGGCCGTACGCGGCGGTCTGGGAGTAGATCGGGCGGAGCAGGTCGAGGTCGCGGATGATGGCCGCCGGGCGGAGGTCGAAGACCTCGGCGATGGCGGTCTCGATCTTCTCCGCGTCGACCTTGGCGGTGCCGAAGGTCTCGACGAAGAGACCGACGGGCTCGGCCTTGCCGATGGCGTAGGCGACCTGGACCTCGCAGCGGGAGGCGAGGCCCGCGGCGACGACGTTCTTCGCGACCCAGCGCATCGCGTACGCCGCGGAGCGGTCGACCTTGGACGGGTCCTTGCCGGAGAACGCGCCGCCACCGTGGCGGGCCATGCCGCCGTACGTGTCGATGATGATCTTGCGGCCGGTCAGGCCGGCGTCGCCCATCGGGCCGCCGATCTCGAAGCGGCCGGTGGGGTTGACCAGGAGGCGGTAGCCCTCGGTGTCCAGCTTGATGCCGTCGTCCAGCAGAGCCCGCAGCTCCGGCTCGACCACGAACTCGCGGATGTCGGGGGCCAGCAGGGAGTCCAGGTCGATGTCCGAGGCGTGCTGCGAGGAGACCACGACCGTGTCCAGGCGGACCGCCTTGTCACCGTCGTACTCGATGGTGACCTGGGTCTTACCGTCGGGGCGCAGGTAGGGGATCGTGCCGTTCTTGCGGACCTCGGAGAGGCGGCGCGAGAGGCGGTGCGCGAGGTGAATCGGGAGCGGCATCAGGTTCGGGGTCTCGTCGGTCGCGTACCCGAACATCAGGCCCTGGTCGCCGGCGCCCTGGCGGTCCAGTTCGTCCTCATCGCCCTCGACACGCTGCTCGTACGCCGTGTCGACACCCTGCGCGATGTCGGGAGACTGCGAGCCGATCGACACCGACACACCGCAGGAAGCTCCGTCGAAGCCCTTCTTCGACGAGTCGTAACCGATCTCCAGGATCTTGTCGCGGACCAGCTGGGCGATCGGCGCGTACGCCTTGGTCGTGACCTCGCCGGCCACGTGCACCAGGCCGGTCGTGATCAGCGTTTCCACGGCGACCCGGGAGGTCGGGTCCTCTCGCAGAAGCGCGTCGAGAATGGTGTCACTGATCTGGTCAGCGATCTTGTCGGGGTGACCTTCGGTCACGGACTCCGAGGTGAACAGGCGACGGGACACAACGCTCCCTGTGGTTGCAGCGGCTGCTGGCTGATCATGGGCGGACGGGCTCGGGGGCTGCGCCCGGCGCCGTCCGAGAACAGTTTATCGGTCGCGCTCAGCCGCAGGTGACCCTGTCTCGCTTCTCGGAAGGGCTGTGACCTGCGGCACGGGCATTCTGCGCCATGCCGATCGGTCTCCACCAGGGTCGCCACGCCAGATTTCGCACGGATGGGGGTCGCCCGTTGAGGCTAATGAGACATTCACCTCAGACGGGGCGTCACCAGATCCCACACAGTCTCGGCCAGAGCTTCCTTGGGTCCGTACGGCACGGGGGTCTCACTGCCGTCGGCTCCCAGCACCACTGCCTCGTTCTCCTCGGAACCGAAGGTCTTGCCCTCCCCCACCTCGTTCACGACGAGGAGGTCGCATCCCTTGCGCTCCAGCTTCGTACGACCGTTGGCGAGGACGTCGTCCGTCTCGGCGGCGAAGCCGACGACGACCTGGCCGGGGCGCGGCCGGTCCGCCGAGATCTCCGCGAGGATGTCAGGATTCCGGATCAGAACGATCGGTTCCGGTTCCTGGCCGTCCTTCTTCTTGATTTTTCCGGCCGCGTACGTTGCCGGGCGGAAGTCAGCCACCGCCGCGGCCATCACCACGGCGTCGGCGTCCGAGGCCGCCTTCAGCACCGCCTCGCGCAGCTGCACGGCGGTTCCGACCTGCACGACATCCACGCCCGCCGGGTCCGGCAGCCCGGTGTTCGCGGCGATCAGCGTGACCCGGGCGCCCCGCGCGGCAGCGGTGCGGGCGAGGGCGTACCCCTGCTTGCCGGAGGAGCGGTTGCCGAGGAAGCGGACCGGGTCGAGCGGCTCGCGCGTGCCGCCCGCGCTGATGACGACGTGCCGGCCGGCGAGATCGGGCTCGGTCACGCCCCGCGCGAGCACCCGGCGGCAGATCTCGAAGATCTCTCCGGGATCGGGCAGCCGCCCCTTGCCGGTGTCGACGCCGGTCAGGCGGCCCACAGCGGGCTCGATGACGACGGCGCCACGGCGGCGCAGCGTCGCCACGTTCTCCTGGGTGGCCTGGTGCTCCCACATCTCGGTGTGCATGGCGGGCGCGAAAACGACCGGACAGCGGGCGGTGAGCAGGGTGTTCGTGAGGAGGTCGTCGGCCAGGCCGTGGGCCGCTTTGGCCAGCATGTCGGCCGTCGCCGGGGCCACGACCACCAGATCGGCGTGCTGCCCGATGCGGACGTGCGGAACCTCGTGCACGTCCGACCAGACCTCGGTGGACACGGAGTGTCCGGACAGCGCGGACCAGGTGGCAGCGCCGACGAAGTGCAGCGCCGACTCGGTGGGTACGACGCGTACGTCGTGGCCCGACTCCGTCAGCCTGCGCAGCAGCTCACAGGCCTTGTACGCGGCGATGCCACCGCTGACCCCCAGCACGACCTTCGGCTTGTCCACCGGGCCTCCCCACACTCGACACACGCACGCCTCGGCTCATCGGCGTACGCATCCATGACACACCACAGGCCCGACAGTCGTGCTGCCGGGCCTGTGGAAAAGCCTTCTGCAATCTGCAGATATTACTTACCGCGAGGGATCGCTTACTGCGCGGGGCCCTCAACGGCCTCGGACGTCAGCAGACCCGCGTTGATCTCCCGCAGGGCGATCGACAGCGGCTTCTCGTGGACGTGGGTGTCGACGAGCGGACCGACGTACTCGAGGAGGCCCTCGCCGAGCTGCGAGTAGTACGCGTTGATCTGACGGGCACGCTTGGCCGCGTAGATCACGAGGCTGTACTTCGAGTCGGTGGCCTCGAGGAGCTCGTCGATCGGAGGGTTGATGATGCCCTCGGGCGCGGTGATGGAAGAGGACACGCTCTGCCTTCCGAAAGGTGGGATTGATCAGTGAAGATCACACAACGTCTACCAAGGCTAGCAGCTCGCGCGCCACGTCCTCGACGGAGGTGTTGACCAGGGTGACATCGAACTCCGGCTCGGCCGCCAGTTCGATCTTGGCCGCCTGCAGGCGGCGCTCGATCACCGCGGGCGGCTCGGTGCCCCGCCCGGTGAGCCTGCGCACCAGCTCCTCCCAGGAGGGAGGAGCCAGGAACACGAGCAGGGCCTCCGGCAGGGACTCACGAACCTGCCGGGCGCCCTGGAGGTCGATCTCCAGGAGGACCGGCACACCCGCCTCCAGGTGCTCGAGGACGGCGCCGCGGGGCGTCCCGTAGCGATTGCCGGCGAATTCGGCCCACTCCAGCAGCTCGCCGTTGGCGATCAGCTTGTCCATCTCGTCGTCGGTGACGAAGAAGTAGTGGACTCCGCGCTTCTCACCGGGGCGCGGCTTGCGGGTCGTCGCCGAAACCGACAGCCAGACCTCGGGGTGTTCCTTGCGCATATGGGCGACGACCGTGCTCTTGCCGACCCCTGAGGGGCCGGAGAGCACGGTCAGCCGCGGACGTTCACTCATGCAGCGATTATTCCAGCAATCCCGGTGTGCCCAGGACTCAGGCGCCGGAGCCGCCGAACTCGCGCTCCAGGGAGGCGATCTGGTTCGAGCCGAGGCCACGCACGCGGCGGCTCTCGGAGATCCCGAGTCGCTCCATGATCTGCTTGGCGCGGACCTTGCCCACGCCCGGCAGGGACTCGAGGAGAGCGGAGACCTTCATCTTGCCGATGACGTCGTTCTCCTGGCCCTGCTTGATGACCTCGTGGAGGGAGGCGCCGGAGTGCTTGAGTCGATTCTTGACCTCGGCCCGCTCCCGGCGAGCCGCGGCGGCCTTTTCGAGCGCGGCTGCGCGCTGTTCAGGGGTAAGGGGCGGAAGAGCCACGCCTACGTCACCTCGGATGTCGAACTGTCGGATACGGACCGGTGAGGAACCTAGTCGCCCCACACCTGGGGAGCTACGAGCAACACGCTTGCCCGTTCTCCCCCACTGCCTTGAGGGCGTGGGTGGTGCCCCCACTCGACGGAGACTAGCGGGCAAGTCCGCCAGAGTCAGCGAGAACAGCGGAAAAGTCCTGGTCAGCCTCGCTGGAGCCAGACATTTCCGACATTACGCCCCGGATTTGAGGATGTATTCAGGCTCGGGCCGCCTCGATGACACTCATCGCAGGACTGTCGCGCGACGACCGGGGGACTCAGGCGGACGCCAGGGCCGCCCTGATCTCCTCCGCGAAGCGGTCCGCGGACTCTCGCAGCGCGATCATGCCGGGACCGTGACGCAGAACACCCCGGCTCACGTTCGGGACGACATTGCGCACCGCCGCCCCGAAGACACCGGCCAGATCGGAGGCCGCGGCCCCCTGCGCACCGATTCCGGGCGCGAGGAGCGGCCCGTTGATGTCCAGGTCGTACGAGGAGAGGTCGCCGAGCGTGGCACCGACGACCGCGCCGAAGGACCCCAGGGGCGTCTCCCCCGCGTTCTCGGCGGCCAGGTGCCCGAGCATCGTCGCCCCGACGTTCCGGCCGTCCGCGCGGACCGCGTGCTGCACCTCGCCGCCCTCCGGGTTGGAGGTGAGCGCGAGGACGAAGAGCCCGGCCCCGCTCTCGCGCGCCAGCTCCACTGCGGGCTTCAGCGAGCCGTAGCCAAGATACGGCGACACGGTCAGCGCGTCCGAGAACAGCGGCGCGTCCTTGTGCAGGAAGGTCTCCGCGTACGCGGCCATGGTCGAGCCGATGTCGCCGCGCTTGGCGTCCATCACGACCAGCGCACCGGCCGCCCGTGCCACCCCGACCGACTTCTCCAGGACGGCGATGCCGCGCGAGCCGAAGCGCTCGAAGAACGCGCTCTGCGGCTTGAGGACGGCGACCCGGTCGGCGAGCGCCTCGATGACGGTCATGCTGAACCGCTCCAGACCCGCGACGTCGTCGCTCAGGCCCCACTGGGTGAGCAGGGAGGCGTGCGGGTCGATGCCCACGCACAGCGGGCCCCGGTCTTCCATGGCGCGGCGCAGCCGGGCGCCGAAGGGTTCCAGGCTCATGCGGACTTCCTCACATCGGCGCCGACCGCGTCGGCGAGGGTGGCGTACGGGCTCGTACGAAGGCGTGCGGCGAGCCCCTTGTGGATGGCGCGGCCCCAGAAGGGGCCCTCGTAGATGAAGGCGCTGTAGCCCTGGACCAGGGTGGCGCCGGCCAGGATGCGCTGCCAGGCGTCCTCGGCGTTCTCGATGCCGCCGACGCCCACGAGGGTGATCTGGTCGCCCACGCGCGCGTAGAGGCGGCGCAGCACCTCCAGGGAGCGTGCCTTCAGCGGCGCGCCGGAGAGTCCACCGGCCCCCTTGACCAGGGAGGGTTCGGACTTCAAACCGAGTCCCTCGCGCGCGATGGTGGTGTTCGTGGCGATGATCCCGTCCAGGCCGAGTTCGACGGCGAGGTCGGCGACCGCGTCGATGTCCTCGTCCGCGAGGTCGGGCGCGATCTTGACGAGCAGCGGCACACGCCGGTCGGTGACCGCGCGGTCGGCGGCTTCCCGGACGGCGGTCAGCAGGGGCCGCAGCGCCTCCGTGGCCTGCAGATTGCGCAGGCCGGGGGTGTTCGGCGAGCTCACGTTGACCACGAGGTAGTCGGCATGCCGGGCGAGCCGCTCGGTCGACTTCACGTAGTCGCCGACGGCTTCCGCCTCGGGAACGACCTTGGTCTTGCCGATGTTGACACCGACGACGGTCTTGAAGACGGGCGTACGGGCGGCCAGGCGCTCGGAGACGGCCGCGGAGCCCTCGTTGTTGAACCCCATGCGGTTGATCAGCGCCCGGTCCGGCACGAGGCGGAACAGCCGCTTCTTGGGGTTGCCCGGCTGCGGCTCACCCGTGACCGTGCCGATCTCGACGTGGTCGAAGCCGAGCATCGACATGCCGTCGACGGCGATCGCGTTCTTGTCGAAGCCCGCGGCGAGCCCGAAGGGGCCATGCATCCGCAGCCCGAACGCCTCGGTGCGCAGCTCCTTGTAGCGGGGCGCGAGCGCGGCGGCGATGAAGGTGCGCAGAACGGGGATGCGGACGGCGAGCCGGATCCAGCGGAAGGCGAGGTAGTGCGCCTGCTCCGGGTCCATGCGCTTGAAGACCAGGTTGAAGAAGAGTTTGTACATCTCAGTGTCCTCATGAAGAGGGGGACACCGTTTCCGGTGTCCCCCTCAGGGCTGCTAGTCGCGGGCCGCGGTCAGATGCTCGGCGTGTTCCTGGAGTGAACGCACCCCCACGTCACCGCGGTTGAGCGCGTCGATGCCCTGGACGGCGGCGGCGAGCGCCTGAACCGTCGTCAGACACGGGACGGACCGCGCCACGGCGGCCGTACGGATGTCGTAGCCGTCGAGGCGGCCACCGGTGCCGTACGGCGTGTTGACGATGAGGTCGACCTGGCCGTCGTGGATGAGCTGGACGATGGTCTTCTCGCCGTTCGGGCCCTCGCCCTCGCTCTGCTTGCGCACGACCGTGGCGTTGATGCCGTTGCGCTTGAGCACCTCGGCCGTGCCGGACGTGGCGAGCAACTCGAAGCCGTGGGCGACGAGTTCACGCGCCGGGAAGATCATCGAGCGCTTGTCGCGGTTGGCGACGGAGATGAAGGCGCGGCCCTTGGTCGGCAGCGGACCGTACGCGCCCGCCTGCGACTTGGCGTACGCCGTCCCGAACACCGAGTCGATGCCCATGACTTCACCGGTGGAGCGCATCTCCGGGCCGAGCACCGTGTCGACGCCGCGCCCGTGGATGTCGCGGAAACGCGACCACGGCATGACGGCCTCCTTGACGGAGATCGGCGCGTCCAGCGGCAGTTCGCCGCCGTCTCCGGCCGCCGGCAGCAGCCCCTCCGCGCGCAGCTCGGCGATGGTCGCGCCCAGGGAGATCCGGGCGGCGGCCTTGGCGAGCGGCACCGCGGTCGCCTTCGAGGTGAAGGGGACGGTGCGCGAGGCACGCGGGTTGGCTTCGAGGACGTACAGGATGTCCCCGGCCATCGCGAACTGGATGTTGATCAGCCCACGGACGCCGACGCCGCGCGCGATGGCCTCCGTCGAGGCGCGCAGCCGCTTGATGTCGAACCCGCCGAGCGTGATCGGCGGCAGCGCGCACGCCGAGTCGCCGGAGTGGATACCGGCCTCCTCGATGTGCTCCATGACGCCGCCGAGGTACAGCTGCTCGCCGTCGTACAGCGCGTCCACGTCGATCTCGATGGCGTCGTCGAGGAAGCGGTCGACCAGGACCGGCCGGGACGGGCTGATCTCGGTCGACTCGGCGATGTAGGTCTCGAGGCGGGCCTCGTCGTACACGATCTCCATGCCGCGCCCGCCGAGCACGTACGACGGCCGCACCAGAACGGGGTAGCCGATCTCGTCGGCGATGGCCTTGGCCTCGGCGAACGTCGTGGCGGTGCCGTGCTTGGGGGCCGGAAGGCCGGCCTCCGCGAGGACCCGCCCGAAGGCACCGCGGTCCTCGGCGGCGTGGATGGCCTCCGGGGGCGTACCGACGACGGGAACGCCGTTGTCCTTCAGCGCCTGCGACAGACCCAGCGGGGTCTGGCCGCCCAGCTGGACCAGGACACCGGCGATCGGACCGGCCAGCGACTCCGCGTGGACGATCTCCAGCACGTCTTCGAGCGTCAGCGGCTCGAAGTACAGGCGGTCGGAGGTGTCGTAGTCCGTGGAGACGGTCTCGGGGTTGCAGTTGACCATCACGGTCTCGTAACCCGCGTCACTCAGCGCGAAGGAGGCGTGGACACAGGAGTAGTCGAACTCGATGCCCTGGCCGATGCGGTTGGGGCCGGAGCCCAGGATGATCACCGCGGGCTTCTCGCGCGGGGCGACCTCGCTCTCCTCGTCGTACGAGGAGTAGAAGTACGGCGTCCTCGCCGCGAACTCGGCCGCGCAGGTGTCGACCGTCTTGTACACCGGGCGCACGCCCAGCGCGTGCCGCACCTCGCGCACCACGTCCTCGCGCAGCCCGCGGATCTCGGCGATCTGGGCGTCGGAGAAGCCGTGGCGCTTGGCCTCCGCCAGGAGTTCGACATCCAAACGCTCTGCCTCGGCCAGCTCGTCCGCGATCTCCTTGATCAGGAACAGCTGGTCGACGAACCAGGGGTCGATCTTCGTCGCCTCGAAGACCTCCTCGGGCGTGGCACCCGCGCGGATGGCCCGCATGACCGTGTTGATCCGGCCGTCGGTCGGGCGCACGGCCTCGGCCAGCAGCCCGGCCTTGTCGCCGGGGTCGCCCACGAACGTGAACTGCGAGCCCTTCTTCTCCAGCGACCGCAGCGCCTTCTGCAGCGCCTCGGTGAAGTTACGGCCGATCGCCATGGCCTCGCCGACCGACTTCATGGTCGTGGTCAGCGTCGAATCCGCCGACGGGAACTTCTCGAAGGCGAACCGCGGAGCCTTGACCACCACGTAGTCGAGCGTCGGCTCGAAGGACGCCGGGGTCTGCTCGGTGATGTCGTTCGGGATCTCGTCGAGCGTGTAGCCGACGGCCAGCTTGGCCGCGATCTTGGCGATCGGGAAGCCGGTCGCCTTGGAGGCGAGTGCCGACGAACGCGACACGCGCGGGTTCATCTCGATGACGATGACCCGGCCGTCCTCGGGGTCCACCGCGAACTGGATGTTGCAGCCACCCGTGTCGACGCCGACCTCGCGGATGATCGCGATGCCGATGTCGCGCAGGATCTGGTACTCGCGGTCGGTGAGCGTCATCGCGGGCGCGACGGTGATCGAGTCGCCGGTGTGCACGCCCATGGGGTCGAAGTTCTCGATGGAGCAGACGACCACGACGTTGTCGTGCTTGTCGCGCATCAGCTCCAGCTCGTACTCCTTCCAGCCGAGGATGGACTCCTCCAGGAGCACCTCGGTGGTCGGGGAGAGCGTGAGGCCCTGGCCCGCGATCCGGCGTAGCTCGTCCTCGTCGTGCGCGAAGCCGGAACCGGCGCCGCCCATGGTGAAGGACGGGCGGACGACGACGGGGTAGCCGCCGAGCGTCTCGACGCCCTTGAGGACGTCGTCCATCGAGTGGCAGATGACCGAGCGTGCACTCTCGCCATGCCCGATCTTGCTGTGAACCGCGTCGACGACCAGCTTGAACTGATCGCGGTCCTCACCCTTGTGAATCGCCTCGACGTTGGCGCCGATGAGCTCGACGCCGTACTTGGCCAGCACGCCGTTCTCGTCCAGCGAGATCGCCGTGTTGAGCGCCGTCTGACCGCCCAGGGTGGGCAGGAGGGCGTCGGGCCGCTCCTTGGCGATGATCTTCTCGACGAACTCCGGGGTGATCGGCTCGACGTACGTGGCGTCGGCGATCTCCGGGTCGGTCATGATCGTCGCCGGATTGGAGTTCACCAGGATCACACGCAGGCCCTCGGACTTGAGAACCCGGCAGGCCTGCGTGCCGGAGTAGTCGAACTCGGCGGCCTGGCCGATGACGATCGGGCCGGAGCCGATGACCAGGACGGACTGGATATCGGTGCGCTTAGGCACGCTGGCCCTCCATCAAAGATACGAAGCGGTCGAACAGGTAGGCGGCGTCGTGCGGGCCCGCTGCCGCTTCGGGGTGGTACTGGACGCTGAAGGCCGACTGGTCGAGCAGCTGGAGGCCCTCCACCACGTTGTCGTTGAGGCAGACGTGGGAGACCTCGGCGCGGCCGTAGGGGGTGTCGGACACCTGGTCGAGCGGGGCGTCGACGGCGAAGCCGTGGTTGTGCGCGGTGACCTCGACCTTGCCGGTCGTACGGTCCTGCACCGGCTGGTTGATGCCGCGGTGGCCGTACTTCAGCTTGTACGTGCCGAAGCCCAGGGCGCGGCCGAGGATCTGGTTGCCGAAGCAGATGCCGAAGAGCGGCGTCCTACGGGCGAGCACCTCCCGCATGACGGCCACCGGACCGTCGGCGGTGGCCGGATCACCCGGGCCGTTGGAGAAGAACACGCCGTCCGGGTTCACGGCGTACACGTCCTCGGCCGTGGCCGTGGCGGGCAGCACATGCACCTCGATGCCGCGCTCGGCCATGCGGTGCGGGGTCATGCCCTTGATGCCCAGGTCGACGGCGGCGACGGTGAAGCGCTTCTCGCCGATCGCGGGGACGACGTACGGCTCCTTGGTGGCGACCTCGGCGGCGAGGTCCGCGCCCTTCATCTCGGGCGCCTGGCGCACCTCGGCCAGCATGGTGCCCTCGTCGGGCAGCGCGTTGCCGGAGAAGATGCCGACGCGCATGGCGCCGCGCTCACGCAGGTGCCGGGTCAGCGCACGCGTGTCAACGCCGCTGATGCCGACGACGCCCTGGTGCCGCAGCTCCTCGTCCAGCGAACGCCTGGAGCGCCAGTTGGAGGGCACGCGCGCGGGGTCGCGTACGACGTAACCGGCGACCCAGATCCGCTTCGACTCGGGGTCCTCGTCGTTGACGCCGGTGTTGCCGACGTGCGGGGCGGTCATCACGACGACCTGACGGTGGTACGACGGGTCGGTGAGGGTCTCCTGGTAGCCGGTCATGCCGGTGGAGAACACCGCTTCGCCGAACGTCTCCCCCACGGCCCCGTAGGCACGGCCGCGGAACATCCGGCCGTCCTCCAGGACGAGTACGGCGGGAACCTTCGCGGATCCCCTGGTGGAGGTCGTCATCGTGCGCCTTCCGTCTTGATGCTCTTGTTGACCATGCTGTTCAGGGTGTCGGCCCACTCGTTGTGCTCGGCAGCGCGGTCCGAGCGGAAGCCGGAGTCGAGCAGCTTGTCTCCGTGCGCCCACGTGACGACGAGCAGGCCGCCCTCGGTGAGGACCTTGCCCGCGATGCCCTTGTCGAGCCGGGCCTCGCGCAGGGCCTCCAGGGGGATGAAGAAGTCGGCCGCTCCAGGGCGTACGACGTCGAGTCCCGCGTCCGTCAGCGTGAGCTCGACCCGGCTGCGGGTGCCCAGGCCGTGCGCCACGATGCGGTCGAGCCACTGCCCGGCGGTGGTGGACCCGTGGTAGCGGCCCTCCATCGTCAGTTTGGCCTCACCGGGCTCGTCCAGCATTCCAGGCAGCGGCGGCTTGCCGCCTCCGTTGAGGGTGGTGGTGGGCGACGGGCGGGCGGGCAGCTCCGGCAGGTCGCCCTGAAGGGTGCCGCGCCACTTCCAGCCCTCGCGCATCAGCCAGTAGATGAGCACGACGAAGAGGGCGAGGCCGACGAGCCAGCCGATCCGGGCGGCCCAGTCGGTCACTTCCGCCGACTTCTGTTCGGCGGCCAGGGAGATGAGAGGTGTCACGCGAGCTTCCCGTCGACGAGGGTGGCCTTGCCCCGCAGCCAGGTGTGCGTGACCCGGCCCGGCAGCTCACGGCCCTCGTAGGGGGTGTTGCGGCTGCGCGAGGCGAAGCCCGCGGGGTCCACGGCCCCACGGTATGCCGTGTCGACCAGGGTGAGGCTGGCGGGCTCGCCTGCCGAGACGGGACGGCCGTGGCCCTGCGCCTGGCCGATCCGCGCGGGCTTGAAGGACATGCGGTCGGCGACACCGGCCCAGTCGAGCAGCCCCGTCTCGACCATCGTCTGCTGGACGACGGACAGCGCGGTCTCCAGGCCGACCATGCCCATGGCGGCCGCGGCCCACTCGCAGTCCTTGTCCTCGTGCGGGTGCGGGGCGTGGTCGGTGGCGACGATGTCGATCGTGCCGTCGGCGAGCGCCTCGCGCAGGGCCATGACGTCCCGCTCCGTACGAAGCGGCGGATTGACCTTGTAGACCGGGTTGTACGTGCGCACCAGCTCATCGGTGAGGAGGAGGTGGTGCGGGGTGACCTCGGCAGTGACGTCGATGCCGCGGGACTTGGCCCAGCGCACGATCTCGACGCTGCCGGCGGTCGACAGGTGGCAGATGTGCACGCGCGAGCCGACGTGCTCGGCGAGCAGCACATCGCGGGCGATGATCGACTCCTCCGCGACGGCGGGCCAGCCGCCGAGGCCCAGCTCGGCGGAGACGACACCCTCGTTCATCTGCGCGCCCTCGGTGAGGCGGGGCTCCTGCGCGTGCTGCGCGACGACACCGCCGAAGGCCTTCACGTACTCCAGCGCCCTGCGCATGATCACCGCGTCGTCGACGCACTTGCCGTCGTCCGAGAAGACGGTGACGCCGGCCGCGGACTCGTGCATGGCGCCCAGCTCGGCGAGCTTCGTGCCCTCCAGGCCGACGGTGACGGCGCCGATGGGCTGCACATCGCAGTAGCCGTGCTCCTGGCCGAGCCGGTAGACCTGCTCGACCACACCGGCGGTGTCGGCGACGGGGAAGGTGTTGGCCATGGCGAACACGGCGGTGTAACCACCGGAGGCGGCGGCCCGCGTACCGGTCAACACGGTCTCGGAGTCCTCACGACCGGGCTCGCGCAGATGGGTGTGCAGGTCGACGAGGCCCGGCAGCAGCACCTTGCCGTCGGCCTCGACCACCTCGGCGCCGTCGGCGCTGAGGCCGACACCCACCTGCGCGATCGTCTGACCGTCGATCAGAACGTCCTGCGGCTCTCCCCCGAGCACCTTCGCACCACGGATCAGGATCTTGCTCATGGTCTTACTTCTCCTCGTCCGCGGAAATGGTGTGCGCGGAGCGCTCGTTGGAAGGGTGGTGGTGGGAGACGGGTGGGCGGGTGTGGGTGACGGCGGGCTCGTTGCCGCCCAGGAGCAGGTACAGGACGGCCATGCGGATCGAGACGCCGTTGGCGACCTGCTCGACGACGGTGCAGCGGCCGGAGTCGGCGACCTCGGCGGTGATCTCCATACCGCGGACCATCGGGCCGGGGTGCATCACGATGGCGTGCTCGGGCATCTTCGCCATGCGGTCGCCGTCCAGGCCGTAACGCCGCGAGTACTCGCGCTCGGTCGGGAAGAACGCCGCGTTCATCCGCTCGCGCTGGACGCGCAGCATCATCACCGCGTCGGACTTGGAGAGGGTGCTGTCGAGGTCGTACGAGATCTCGCAGGGCCAGGACTCGACGCCGACGGGCACCAGGGTCGGCGGGGCGACGAGGGTGACCTCGGCGCCGAGGGTGTGCAGCAGGTCGACGTTCGAGCGGGCGACCCGGCTGTGCAGGACGTCGCCCACGATCGTGATGCGCTTGCCGGACAGGTCCTGCCCTATCCCGGCGTCCCGGCCGACCAGCCGGCGGCGCATGGTGAAGGCGTCGAGCAGGGCCTGCGTGGGGTGCTGGTGGGTGCCGTCACCGGCGTTGATGACGGCGGCGTCGATCCAGCCGGAGGTGGCGAGCCGGTACGGCGCTCCGGAGGCGCCGTGCCGGATGACGACGGCGTCGACGCCCATGGCTTCGAGGGTCTGGGCGGTGTCCTTCAGGGACTCGCCCTTGGACACCGAGGAACCCTTGGCGGTGAAGTTGATGACGTCCGCGGAGAGGCGCTTCTCGGCGGCCTCGAAGGAGATTCTGGTGCGGGTCGAGTCCTCGAAGAAGAGGTTGACCACGGTGCGGCCGCGCAGGGTCGGCAGCTTCTTGATCGGCCGGTCGGCGACCCGGGCCATCTCCTCGGCGGTGTCGAGGATCAGGACGGCGTCGTCGCGGGTGAGGTCGGCGGCCGAGATGAGATGACGCTGCATCTTTCAGGCTCCGTAAGGCAGTTCAGTTCGGGAGGCGGGGGTCCTGGGGCCCCCGGAAGGCACAGCCGGGCATACCGGTGTACCGGCGTGCGGGGATTGCACTCAGATGCACTCGAGGGGCGTACGGCAGAGGCGTACGCCTTCGAGTGGCTCCTACTCCCCGCCCGGGGAGGTCCGCTTCGCACCGAGCAGCACGGTGTCGCGACCGTCCTCCTCGGCGAGTTGGACCTTGACCGTCTCCCGCAACGACGTGGGGAGGTTCTTGCCGACGTAGTCGGCGCGGATGGGCAGTTCGCGGTGGCCGCGGTCGACGAGGACCGCGAGCTGCACGGCGCGCGGGCGGCCGATGTCGTTCAGCGCGTCGAGCGCCGCGCGGATGGTGCGGCCGGAGAAGAGCACGTCGTCGACGAGGACGACCAGGCGGCCGTCGAGGCCGTCACCGGGGATGTCGGTGCGGGCCAGCGCACGCGGCGGGTGCATGCGCAGGTCGTCGCGGTACATGGTGATGTCGAGGGAGCCGACCGGGATCGTGCGGCCGGTGATCTCTTCGAGCTTGACGGCCAGCCTGCGGGCCAGGAAAACGCCTCGGGTCGGAATGCCGAGGAGCACCACGTCGTCCGCGCCCTTGGCGCGCTCGACGATCTCGTGGGCGATGCGGGTCAGCACCCGGGCGATGTCGGGGGCTTCGAGTACGGGGCGCGCATCGGCCTCGTACTGCCGCTTGTCCTGCTCTGTGTCCATACGAAACGGACCTCCTTCTCCGCCTCACGGGACGGATCATTAAAGGACGTCGGATTTGCGCCCTCCACGGTACCAGCCCGGCAACGCCCCTGATCACATGCCCTCGGGCCACCGCCGGTGACCCCACGGAAGGGTCGGTCCGGACCATTCGGCTTGACGGGGGAGAGTAACGCTGCGTAACCTCACAGTGAGTCACCAGAGTCACCAGCCGCGCGGCGGAGCCGCACGTTGATACAGCGTCCGGGGAGCTATATGTCCAGCGAATACGCCAAACAGCTCGGGGCCAAGCTCCGGGCGATCCGCACCCAGCAGGGCCTTTCCCTCCACGGCGTCGAGGAGAAGTCCCAGGGACGCTGGAAGGCGGTCGTGGTCGGTTCGTACGAGCGCGGCGACCGCGCCGTCACCGTGCAGCGCCTCGCGGAGCTGGCGGACTTCTACGGGGTTCCCGTGCAGGAACTGCTGCCGGGCACCACTCCCGGCGGGGCCGCCGAGCCGCCGCCGAAGCTGGTCCTGGACCTGGAGCGGCTTGCCCACGTGCCGGCCGAGAAGGCAGGCCCTCTGCAGCGCTACGCGGCGACGATCCAGTCGCAGCGCGGTGACTACAACGGCAAGGTGCTGTCGATCCGCCAGGACGACCTGCGCACCCTCGCCGTCATCTACGACCAGTCGCCCTCGGTCCTCACCGAGCAGCTGATCAGCTGGGGTGTCCTGGACGCGGACGCGCGCCGCGCCGTCACCCACGACGAGAGCTGACCCCTTAGCGCAGCTCAGCAGAAACGTACCGCCGGGGTGGCCGGAACCGTAGCGTTCCGGCCACCCCGGCGGCTTTCTGCGGTCCTCGGGAGCCTCCTGGGTACGGGAACGCCGGAGGGCCCGCAGCAGTCGCGCTGCGGGCCCTCCGGCATTTTTTCGTACGTCGTACGAGCGAGCTTCGTCGGTACGACTACGACTAGGCCTCGTCGCGGCGGAGCGACGGCTTCAGGTCCTTCAGCCGGCCCAGCAGGCCGTTCACGAACGAGGGCGACTCGTCCGTGGAGAACTCCTTGGCCAGCTGCACCGCCTCGTCGAGCACCACGGCGTCGGGGGTCTCGTCGACCCAGATCAGCTCGTAGGCACCGAGACGCAGGATGTTGCGGTCGACGACCGGCATCCTGTCCAGCGTCCAGCCGACGGCGTACTGCGCGATCAGCTCGTCGATCCGGGCAGCCTTCTTGGCGTAGCCCTCGACGAGCTGCATCGTGTACTCGCTCACCGGCGGCTGCCGGGTGTCGGTCCGGGAGTGCCGGATCCAGTCCGCGAGGACCGTCAGAACGTCGGCGCCGCGCTGGTCGCCCTCGAAAAGGATCTGGAAGGCGCGCTTGCGGGCCGTGTTGCGGGCAGCCACGGTTAGCTGTTCACCCGGCCGAGGTAGTCGCTCGTACGGGTGTCGACCTTGATCTTCTCACCGGTGGTGATGAAGAGCGGGACCTGGATCTGGTGACCGGTCTCCAGGGTGGCGGGCTTGGTGCCACCGGTGGAGCGGTCGCCCTGGACGCCCGGCTCGGTCTCCTGCACGACGAGCTCGACGGCGGCGGGCAGCTCGACGAAGAGCACCTCGCCCTCGTGCTGCGCGACGGTGGCGGTGAAGCCTTCGATCAGGAAGTTGGCGGCGTCGCCGACGGCCTTGCGGTCGACCATCAGCTGGTCGTACGTCTCCATGTCCATGAAGACGAAGTACTCGCCGTCCATGTACGAGAACTGCATGTCGCGCTTGTCGACAGTGGCCGTCTCGACCTTGACACCGGCGTTGAACGTCTTGTCGACGACCTTGCCGGAGAGCACGTTCTTGAGCTTGGTGCGCACGAAGGCCGGGCCCTTGCCGGGCTTGACGTGCTGGAACTCGACGACGGACCAGAGCTGGCCGCCTTCGAGCTTGAGCACCAGGCCGTTCTTGAGGTCGTTCGTGGAAGCCACGGTTGCGGAATCTCCTGGACTGACGTGGACGACCCCGGGACACGCGCTCAGCTCCGGGCTAGAGCGCGAGCAGTTCCTTGGTCGTGATGGTGAGTAGCTCGGGTCCGCCGTCCGCCTCGGGGCGTACGACGAGCGTGTCATCGATCCGGACACCGCCCCGGCCCGGGAGGTGGACCCCCGGTTCGACGGTGACCGGCACGCAAGCGTCCAGTTTACCCATGGCTGCGGGGGCGAGCTGCGGGTCCTCGTCGATTTCGAGCCCCACACCGTGCCCGGTCATCGGTGGAAGGCCTTCCGTATGCCCCGCGGAGTCCAGTACCTGGCGGGCCGCGCGGTCCACGTCACGGTAGGCGGCGCCCGGCGTCAGGGACTCCCGTCCGGCGCGCTGGGCGGCGAAGACGAGGTCGTACAGCTCGATCTGCCAGCCGGCGGGCGAGGTGCCGATCACGAACGTACGGCCGATCTCGCAGCGGTAGCCGCGGTAGGTGGCGCCGAGGCAGACGGAGAGGAAATCGCCCTCCTCGACACGCCGGTCGGTGGGCCGGTGGCCGCGCCGCCCCGAGTTCGGGCCGGTGCCGACCGAGGTCGCGAAGGCCGGGCCGTCGGCGCCGTGGTCGACGAGGCGGCGCTCCAGCTCCAGGGCGAGATGGCGTTCCGTCCGGCCGACGAGGATGGATTCGAGGAGCTCACCGAGGGCCTGGTCGGCGATCTCGGCGGCGATCCGCAGACAGGAGATCTCCTCCTCGTCCTTGACCACCCGCAGCTGCTCCACCGCGCCGCCCAGGTCGGCGAGACGCAGCCGCGGCGCCACCGAGCCGATCGCGCGGTGCCGGGTCACGGTCAGATGGTGCTCCTCGACCGCGAGGGACTCGGCGCCCCGGGCCACGGCGACATCGGCGGCGGCGACGGCGGGGTCACCGCCGGCGCGCGGCAGCACCCGGACGGCCACCGCCTCGTCGGGTCGCCCCTCGCCGGCCTCGCCGCTCGGCGGGCTGCCGCACAGCAGCAGATCCTCGCCCCTGCCCAGCAGGAGCACGGCGCCGCGTGGGGCCGCGCCGGCGAGATACCTGACGTTGGCCGGGCGGGTGACGAGCGCCGTCGCGCTGCCGCCCGCAGTACAACGCTCCCGGACCCGCTCTCTGCGGGCCGCGTACACCTCTGCCATGAATCGAGCCTACGAGCGGTGGCCGGATGTCGCCGGTTCAGCGGGGCCGGACGTGTGGGGCGGGGTGTCCTCGCCGGATGTTCACCACTGCGGCGGGCTGGCGATCGACCGGGCGAGTACGTCGTCCAGGACGCGGGCTGTGGCGGGTACGTCGAGCTGGGAGTTGTCGACGATGGGGAGCCCCGAGCCGTACCAGCCGGCCATCCGGCCGTGGATGCGGGCGACTTCCTCGTCGGTGAGGCGGCGGTTTCCGGAGCGCTCGGCGTTGCGCTCCAGGACTATCTCCAGGCCCGGCAGGAGGACGACGGGCAGCAGGCCGGGCCCGACGTGCCGCTTCCAGCCGCCGAGGCCGACGACCGGGCGGTCCGGGAAGACGGCGTCGTCGAGGATGCACGAGATGCCGTTGGCCAGGAAGTTCCGCGCGGCGAAGCCGCAGGTACGGCGGGCCAGGCGGTACTGCGCCTCCGAATGGTCGTTCCACCCCGACTGCGGGTCCGCGAAGCCCGAGCGGACCCATTCGCGTACGTCGTCGAGGCTGATGTGGGCGGTCGGGACCCGGCGGTGGTCCGCCCAGTACTTGGCGACGCTGGTCTTTCCGGCGCCCGCGGGGCCGATGAGCAGCACCGCGAGCGTGGTGGCGGTGGGGTCCGGCGTCCCCGCGGCGGGCGTCGGCGACGGCATGGCCACGGGGCCGCCCGGCGGCAGCTGCACATGCCCGGTCGTGTCCGGCGTGGGCGGTACGGGAGCGTGGTGCGGCTGGTGCGCGGAAGCGTGCTGCGGGGGCACCTGATGCTGCGGGGCCTGGGCGGGAGGCACCCCGGGAGGCACGGGCGCTCCGGCGAAACCCGGGGCGGGTGCGGGCCCCGGGTGCCCGGGGTGCTGTCCGGCCGGGGACCAGCCGGCGGCCGGTCCGTGCCCCGGCTGGTGGGGCGGCGGCAGCGGAGCCCCCACTGCGTGCTGCATCCGGTGCCACTCCGTCTCGTGCAGGCAATTGACGCGGGCGAGCGGAGCCTTGGTCCCGCTCTCCCCCACAGCCTAAAGGGCGTGGTAGGGGCCCCAACCGAACGGTACCTTCCCCGGCCGCCGTTGTGTGAACGGCCGGGGAACGTACGAAGTGCCCGTCGACGGAGGGCAAAACGGCCCAAGCAGGGCCCGTTGGACGTTACGTCCGCGCGTCGCGGGGACGGCCGCGTCCGCGCATCGCGGGGACGGTTACGCCGGCCCGTCGCCGTAGGCCGTCACTCGCCCGCTTCAGGCCGTCACCCGCCCACTTCTCAGGCCGTCACTCGCCCACTTCGCCGTACGCGGCCAAGAGGACGGCCGGGTCGGGGCCTTCGAGCACCGTCGGCTTGGCGAGCCCGTCGAGGACGATGAAGCGCAGCAGGTCGCCGCGAGACTTCTTGTCGACCTTCATGGTCTCCAGGAGCTTGGGCCACTGGTCGTAGCGGTAGCTCAGCGGGAGGCCGACGGACTCCAGGATCGTGCGGTGGCGGTCGGCGGTCGCGTCGTCCAACCGGCCCGCCAGACGGCCGAGTTCGGCGGCGAAGTGCATGCCGACGGCGACGGCCGCGCCGTGCCGCCACTTGTAGCGCTCGTTCTTCTCGATGGCGTGCGCGAGGGTGTGCCCGTAGTTGAGGATCTCGCGCAGCCCGGACTCCTTGAGGTCGCCGGAGACGACCTCGGCCTTGACCTTGATGGAGCGCTCGATCAGCTCGGCGGTGTGCGGGCCCGCGGGGGTGCGCGCCGCCTGCGGGTCGGCCTCGATGAGCTCCAGGATCACCGGGTCGGCGATGAAACCGGCCTTGATGATCTCCGCGAGCCCGGAGACGTAGTCGTTGACCGGGAGCGAGTCCAGCGCGGCCAGGTCGCAGAGCACGCCCGCGGGCGGGTGGAAGGAGCCCACCAGGTTCTTGCCCTCGGCCGTGTTGATGCCGGTCTTGCCGCCGACCGCCGCGTCCACCATGGCGAGCACGGTGGTGGGGATGGCGATCCAGCGGACCCCGCGCAACCAGGTCGCCGCGACGAATCCGGCCAGGTCGGTGGTGGCGCCGCCGCCGACACCGACGATGACGTCGGTGCGGGTGAAGCCGGACTGGCCGAGCGCCTTCCAGCAGTAGGCGGCGACCTCGGCGGTCTTGGCCTCCTCCGCGTTCGGCACCTGGATGGCGACGGCCTCGAAGCCCTGCCCGGCCAGGTCGGCGCGGAGCGCCTCGCCGGTCTCGGCGAGCGCCTCGGGGTGGATGACCGCGACCCTTTGGGTGTTACTGCGGCGCGAAGCGCCTCCGTTGAGGGTGGTGGTGGGCGACGGGTGGGACTTGTCGCCGATCAACCCGCCCAGCTCGCCGAGGAGTTGACGGCCGACCAGGACCTCGTAGGGGTCGGTGCCCGCCGTGCCGCCGACCTGGATCCTTGTTACCGGCGCTGCCATGACATCCTCCTGCCGGGGGTCCGGGGGTTGTCCCCCGGGAATTGCAGTCTTCAACTCCACTGCGTCGAGGACCGCTTGGGCGACCTCTTCGGGGTTGCGGCCGTCGGTGGGGACGACCGCGCCGGCGACTTCGGTGTACAGGTGACGCCGCGCCTCCATCAGGTCGCGCCACTGCCGGCGCGGATTGACGGCGAGCAGCGGCCGGGCGACGTTGAGGCCGGTGCGCTTGACGGCCTCCTCGACGTCCATCGAGAGGTAGACGACCCGGTGCCCGGCGAGCAGCGCGCGGGTGTCCTCGTCGAGGATCGCGCCACCGCCGAGCGCCAGGACGCCGTCGTGCCCGGCGAGCGCCTTGCGCACGGCCCGCTTCTCGATCGCACGGAAGGCCGGCTCGCCCTCGTCGACGAAGATGTCGGCGATGGTGCGGCCCTGTTCGGCCACGATGTCGTCGTCCGTGTCCCGGAAGACGCAGCCGAGCCGCTCCGCGACCAGCGCGCCCACGGTGGACTTGCCGACCCCCATCGGACCGACGAGGACGAGCAGCGGAGCGGTCACCGGACCACCAGGTTCTCGAGGTAGCTCTGCACGTTGCGACGGGTCTCGGCGACGCTGTCGCCGCCGAACTTCTCCGCCACCGCGTCCGCCAGGACGAGGGCGACCATGGCCTCGGCGACGATGCCCGCGGCCGGGACCGCGCAGACGTCGGAGCGCTGGTGGTGGGCCTTGGCGGCCTCGCCGGTGGCGACGTCGATGGTGGCCAGCGCGCGCGGCACGGTCGCGATCGGCTTCATCGCGGCGCGGACGCGCAGCAGCTCACCGGTGGTCAGACCGCCCTCGGTGCCGCCGGAGCGGCCGGAGGAGCGCCGGATGCCGTCCTCGGTGGTGACAATCTCGTCGTGCGCCTGGGAGCCCGGCACCCGCGCCAGCTCGAAGCCGTCGCCGACCTCGACACCCTTGATGGCCTGGATGCCCATGAGCGCGGCCGCGAGCCGGGCGTCGAGGCGCCGGTCCCAGTGCACGTGCGAGCCGAGGCCCACCGGCACGCCGTACGCCAGCACCTCGACGACGCCGCCGAGGGTGTCGCCGTCCTTGTGGGCCTGGTCGATCTCCGCGACCATCGCCTTCGACGCGTCGGCGTCGAGGCAGCGCACGGGGTCGGCGTCGAGCTTCTCGACGTCGGAGGGCGTGGGGTAGACGCCGTACGGCGCCTTCGCCGCGGCCAGCTCGACGACGTGCGAGACGATCTCGATCCCGGCCGTCTCCTTCAGATACGAACGGGCCACCGCGCCCAGGGCCACGCGGGCGGCGGTCTCGCGCGCGGAGGCGCGCTCCAGGATCGGCCGGGCCTCGTCGAAGCCGTACTTCTGCATGCCGGCGAGGTCGGCGTGGCCGGGCCGGGGCCGGGTCAGCGGGGCGTTGCGGGCCAGGTCGGCGAGGATCTCCGGGTCGACCGGGTCGGCCGCCATGACCTGCTCCCACTTGGGCCACTCGGTGTTGCCGACCATGACGGCCACCGGCGAGCCGAGGGTGAGGCCGTGGCGTACGCCGCCCAGGAAGGTGACCTCGTCGCGCTCGAATTTCATCCGGGCACCGCGTCCATAGCCCAGGCGCCGCCGGGCAAGGTGGTCCGCCACCGTCTCCGTGGTGATCGGCACGCCGGCGGGAAGGCCCTCCAGCGTCGCGACAAGTGCGGGACCGTGGGACTCCCCCGCGGTCAGCCAGCGCAACCTGCTCAACGGTGCTCCTCATGCTCGCGCCCTGGTACTGCTGCTGCGTATGCGCGTCCTCGCGTACGCAGGCGGCGCGGCCGGGTGCGCGGCCCTGGCCCGCCACCTCCGATCCTCCCACGTCCCGGCCCGGGAACCGGCCGCAGGTCCATCAGGCGGACGGACGCCGCCGGGCACCACGGCCCCCGGTATCACCCCATCCGCGCAGCCGCGCTCTTGATCGCCTCGCGGATGCGGAAGTACGTGCCGCAGCGGCAGACGTTCGCGATCTCGTCGATGTCGGCGTCCGTGGGGTTCTTCGTGCGCTTGAGCAGGGCGACGGCCGCCATGATCTGTCCGGGCTGGCAGTAGCCGCATTGGGCAACGTCCTGCTCCAGCCAGGCCTCCTGCACCGGGTGCAGCCGGTCGCCGTCCGCGAGCCCCTCGATGGTGGTGACCTCGCGCCCCGCGGCCTCGGCGACCGGCACCACGCAGGGGCGTACGGCCTCGCCGTCGAGGTGGCTGGTGCAGGCCTTGCAGACGTCGACGCCGCAGCCGTACTTGGGACCGCGGACGCCGAGCAGATCGCGCAGCGCCCAGAGCAGGGGCAGGTCGTCGGGGGCGTCGACGGTGACGGTCTTCCCGTTGACGGTGAAAGTGTGGGAGGGCATGGAGGCTCCTGCTCCTGAGGCGAAGGGGCGGCGAGAAGTCGCGCGGCGTCAGCGCGCGGCCGGCGCCGAGGTCAGCGTGGGAAGGGGGTGAAGTCGACGTCGAAGTTCACGGGGAAGCTGCGCGGCCTGGTGCCGGTGGCCCGCGCGTACGCGTTGGCGATCGCGCCCACGGCCGCCGGAACGCCGAGCTCACCCGCGCCGCCGGGCTCGTGGTCCGTCGGCAGGACGAAGATCCGTACGTCCCTCGGGGAGTCCTTCTGGCGCGCGTAGTGGAACTGCGAGTAGCTGCCTTCCAGCGGGAGTCCCTTGTCGATGTGGAGCCCGGCACGGAGCGTGGTGGAGATCGCGTCCGTGAGTCCGCCGAGCAGCTGTGCCTCCAGGCCGCGCGGATTGACCGGCCGCCCCACGTCCGCCGCGATGACCGCCTTCGTGACCCGCGGCCTCTTGGGATCGGTGGCGTCGATCTCCACCAGGCAGGCGGTGCAGGACATGTACTCCTCGTGGAAGCCGACACCCTGGGCCCACCCGGCGGGCATGGTGCGGCCCCAGTCCCCCTCCTGCGCGACCTTGTCCAGGACAGCCCGCTGCCGTTCGTTCTTGAGGAAGGAGCGCCGGAAGGAGACGGGATCCCGGCGAAGCGCCGCCGCCAGCTCATCCACGACGATCTCCTCCGCGCCCCGCGTGTTCGCCGAGTACACCGAACGCCATGACCCGGTGTGCATCTTCAGCGGCACCTCGGTGAGCGCCTGGGTGGTGACACCGAAGTTGTACGGGGACTTCACCGTGGTCAGGAACAGGGTCTGCGCGAAGGTCGCGTTGCCAAGGCCGGTGGGCAGCGAGGCCGCTGCGGCGGTGATCGCGTCGCCGAGACCGTGGCGGAAGTCGGTCTCCACCGCGGCCACCTGGTGGACGAAGGTGAGCACCTGGCCGAGCGCGTAGGTGGCGCGGATCCGGTGATGGGTCGCGGGCCGCATCCGGCCGTGCCGCATGTCGTCGATCCGCGACCACATCAGCCGCACCGGGCGGCCGCTCTTCTTGGACACGACGGCCGCCTCCAGAGCGGCGTCGTAGAACAGCCGGCGCCCGAAGGAGCCGCCCGACTGCACGACATGGACCTTGACCTTGCCCACCGGCAGTCCCACGGCCGCCGCGATGGCCGCCTGGGCGGCGATCGGCGACTTCATGCCCGACCAGATCTCGGCCCCGTCGGCGCGTACGTCGGCCACGGCGGAGTTGGTCTCCATCGGCGCATGGCTCGCGAACGCGAAGTCGAACTCGGCGTCCACCTTGCTGACCAGCAGCCCCAGCGGATCCAGCGACGGCGTCGCCGCCTTGAGTTTCGCTCGGATCTCGTCGTCCGACAGTGTGTCGACCGTGCCGCCGCCCCAGGTGACGTCGAGGGCCTCCTTGGCGTCCAGGGCCTGGCCGAAGGTATCGGCGACCACGGCGACGCCGGTGTCGATGGCGACCACGTCGAGGACGCCGGGCATCGCCCGTACGACGGTCTCGTTGTTGACCGCCTTCACGGTGCCGTTGATGGTCGGCGGGCGCCGCACCATGCAGGGCTTGGCACCGGGGACATCGAGGTCGAGCGTGTACGCCTGTCGGCCGGTGACCAGCGCCCGGGCGTCGATGCGGGAGGTGGGGGTGCCGACGAGGGTGTGCTCGGACTCCTTCTTGGGCGTGACGAGCAGCGAGCCCAGGTCGTGGGAGGCGGCCGCCGCCGAGAGCGTGCCGTAGGAGGCGGTGCGGCCGTCCGGCGCGGTCACTACGCCTTGACGAACCGTCACATCACCTGCGTTCAGGCCCCATTGCTTCGCCGCCGCGCCGACCATCCGGGCCCGGGCCGCCGCCGCCGTGTGCCGCACGGGGTCGTACAGCGACCGGATGGAGTTGGAGCTGCCGGTCAGCTGGTTGAACAGCAACTCGGGCCGGGCATCCTCCAGTTGGACACGTACGCGGTCGAGCGGGACGTCCAACTCCTCGGCCACCAGCATCGCGACCGCCGTGGTCAGGCCCTGCCCGACCTCCTCGCGCGGCAGCCGGAAGTGGACGACACCGTCCTCGTCCACGCTCAGCACGAGCATGCCCGCGGTGGGCTGGCCCGCCAGGATCAGCAGATCACCGAGGTCGACCAGATCGGCCGGTGCCGGCGGGGTGGGTATCGCCGCCTCAGCGGTGCCGGGAGCGTAGCCGTCGAGACCTATCCGCGTCGCAACGGCCAAGGTGGGCGCGGCCACCAGGTACGTGAGAAATCTGCGCCGGGCGTGTCCAGTCATGGGGACTCCGTTCACACGCCCGTCGCCGTCGCCGGGCCGCCCGGAGATCATTACCGGAGGCATCCCCCATCTTCAAGAGAGCGTGCGGGATCCGACCACGGACAGCACGTCACCTTTACGTTCCCCGGATTTACATTCCCCGGAGCACTGGCGCGATGACGCCCGATTCAGCGTGCCGCGAGCGCGTGCTCGCCCGCACTCCGCATGGCGTCGAGCGGCGCGGGCGAACGCCCCGTCATCTGCTCGACCTGGAGCACCGCCTGATGCACCAGCAGATCGAGTCCGCCGACCACGGCGCCGCCGTACCCGGACCAGCGCGCCGCCAGGTTGGTCGGCCACGGGTCGTACAGCACGTCGAAGAGGGTCGCGGGCCGCTCCGGTACGGCCGCGGCGAGCGCGTCCGTGGTGCCGGCCGGGGTCGTGGCGATCACGAGCGGCGCCCGCAGCGCCTGCGCGGCATCCGCCCAGTCGGCCGTCCGCACCTCGATGCGGAGCCGCTCGCCCCACTGCCGCATCTCGGCGGCGCGCGCCGCGCTGCGGACGTACGCGACGACCTCACCGGTGCAGATCCGCGCGAGCGCGGCGAGCGCGGAGGACGCGGTGGCGCCGGCGCCGAGGACGGCGGCGGAGTCCACCGCCTCGATCCCCCGCTCGCGCAGGGCGGCGACCATCCCGGGGACGTCCGTGTTGTCGCCGACGCGTCGGCCGTCCTCGGTGAAGACCACCGTGTTGACCGCCTCGACGGAGGCCGCCGTCTCGGTGATCTCGTCGAGCAGCGGAATCACCGCGCGCTTGAGCGGCATGGTCAAGGACAGCCCAGCCCACTCCGGCCCGAGTTCTCCGAAGAACCCGGGCAGCCCCTCCTCGTCGACCTCGAAACGGTCGTACGACCAGTCGCCGAGGCCGAGTTCCTTGTACGCGGCCCGGTGCAGCACCGGGGAGAGGGAGTGGGCGATGGGGGAACCCAGTACGGCGGCGCGGCGGCCGTCAGTTGCCCGAGTTCGCATTGAATTTGTCCCTGAGCTTCACGAATTCGTCGTACGTCTTGGCGAATTCGGTGTTGGTGTGACCGTCGGTCGCCACGAAGTAGATCCAGCCGTCGTCGGTCGGGTTGAGAGCCGCACTCAACGCCTCATCACCCGGGTTGCCGATCGGTCCGGGCGGCAGACCCTTCTGGGTGTACGTGTTGTACGGGTCCTTATTGCTGTTGATCTCTTGCTCGGTGATGTGGATCTTACTCTGGCCCTTCAAGTAGTTGAAGGTCGAGTCGAACTGGAGCAGCTGGTTGGTCTCGGTGTTGCTGGACTTCAGCCGGTTGTAGACGACCTCGGCCATCTTCCGGAAGTCGTCATGGGTCTTCCCCTCGGCCTGGACGAGACTCGCGACCGTGATGAACTCCAGCGGGTTCTCCAGGTCGAGCTCCTCGGCCTTCTCCTTGAGGTCCATCCCCGCGTACTTCTCCGTGGCCTGCGCCACCATTTGCTTCAGTACGTCCTCGGGCTTCATGCCCTTGGCCGCGGGATAGGCGGCCGGGTAGAGGAATCCTTCCAGCGGATCCTTGATGTCGCTGTTCGTGTTCGCCCAGTCAGGAAGTCCGAGACTCTTGTACTTCTTCTTGGCGACGGCTTGGGTGGTGCCGCTGCGCAGTTGGAGTTTCTTGTCGATCGCCGCGTAGACCTGGGAATTGCGCCGGCCCTCGGCAACGATCACGTTGTTCTGGCTCTTGGGGTCGAGCATCAGCTCGACGGCGCTCGCGGCGGACATCTCCTTGTTCAGCAGATAGGCGCCGGCCTGGATCTTGTCCCCGTCGGGGTTGTTCTTCTGCGCGGACACGAAGGCGTCGACGCTCTTGACGACGCCCCGCGCCTTCAGCTCCTGACCGATCTCGTAGCCGCCCGCACCACCGGGGATCTGGACCATGACAGTCTCACTCGTGCCGTCCCCCGCGTAGTCCGGCGCCGGGCCGAACCGGTCTTGGTAGAACTGGTAGCCGTAGTACCCGACCCCGGCGATCCCGCCGCCGAAGACCAGGACGACCACCAGGCAGGCAACGCCGCTGCGGCCCTTCTTGCCCTTGCCGCCGCCCTGGCCGCGGCGGTCACCGCGGCCACGGCCGCCCTTCGGATCGTCGTCGTCATCGTCGCCATCACCGGCGAAGAAGGCGTGCTCGCCCTGGTCCGGGCCGGGGTCCCAGTCCGTCTCCGGTTCGGGTTCGGCGCGGCGGCGGGCGGGCGGCTCGGGCGGCGGGTAGGCGTCGGCTGTGCCGTAGTGGTCCGGCTGCCCACCGTTGTACTGGCCCGCGTAGGGGTCCGCCGGATCAGCGGCGTACGGGACCTGAGGGTGCGCCCCGGTGTCCCAGCTGCCGTCGTTGTACTGCTGCTGTCCGCCCTGACCGCCGTACTGCTGCTGGGCCTGGCCGTGGTAGTGGTGCTGCGGCTGGTCCGCGTACTGCGGGTGATCCTGAGCCGGGAACTGCTGATACTGCTGCTGGCCCTGGCCGCCGTACTGTTGCTGCTCCTGGCCGTACACGGGCTGCTGCCCGGTGGCCCAGTCGCCGTACTGCTGCTGCTGTTGTTGCTGCGGCTGCTGCGGATACTGCTGCTGCCGGCCGCCGTAGGAGGACTGGCCGTCGGCAGCCTGTCCTCTCCATCCGCCGTCCCCGTACAACGGGTCCTCGGGATGCCACGGTTCGGAGCCTGGGCCCCGGCCATACTCAGTCATCGATCCCCTACGAGCCGCGAGGCGGCGGCTGTCGGCGCTTGTGGCACGGCTCCCGTCCGCCTCTTTGCTGTGCGGCGGCTGTTCGAACGCCGCCGCATCGCGCGGAACGTTACCGTACCGCGATCAGATGACCACTTCGACGCCCTCGCCGGGAGCTTTACCTGACACTCGTTCGGATTCCAGAGCCTGCTGCAAAATGATCACGGCGGCCGCCTGGTCGATGACAGAGCGGCCCTTTTTGGACTTTACGCCGGAGGCGCGCAGGCCCTGGCTGGCCGTCACTGTGGTCATCCTCTCGTCCACGAGCCTCACGGGAACCGGCGCGATGCCGCCCGCGAGCTCCTGGGCGAAGGCGCGGACCTTGACGGCGGCCGGGCCCTCGCCCCCCTTGAGGGAGCGAGGGAGTCCGACGACGACCTCGATCGGCTCGTACTCCTCGACGAGCTGTCTCAACCGGCGGTGGGCGGCCGGGATGTCACGCCCCGGGACCGTCTCCACCGGTGTCGCGAGGATCCCGTCGGGGTCGCACGAGGCGACCCCGATACGGGCGTCCCCGACATCGATCGCGAGGCGGCGTCCTCTGCGCATCTCCACGAAGTCCTTACTTGGCCGTCTCCGCCACGAGGCGTTCGACGGCGTCGACGGCCTCGCCGATGGCGGCCGGGTTCTGGCCGCCGCCCTGGGCGACGTCCGGCTTGCCGCCACCGCCGCCACCGAGGGTCTTGGCGGCCGTACGGACCAGGTCACCGGCCTTGAGGCCGCGCTCGCGGGCGGCGTCGTTGGTGGCGATGACCGTCAGCGGCTTGCCGTTGACCGTGGTGAACAGGGCGACCACGGCGGCCCGGCCGCCCTGGATGCGGCCGCGCACGTCGAGGACCAGCTTGCGCAGGTCGTCGGCGGTGGTGCCGTCCGGGACCTGGCCGGTGACCAGGGCGACGCCCCGCACATCCTTGGCGGACTTGACGAGACCGGCGGCGGCCTGGAGGACCTTTTCCCCGCGGAACTTCTCGATCTCCTTCTCGGCGTCCTTCAGTTTGCCGAGCATGGCGGAGACCTTCTCCGGGAGCTCCTCGGGGCGGCCCTTGATCAGCTCCTGGAGCTGGGCGACGACCGTGTGCTCACGGGCGAGGAAGTTGTACGCGTCGACGCCGACGAGGGCCTCGATGCGCCGTACGCCGGAGCCGATCGACGACTCGCCGAGCAGCTTGACCAGGCCGAGCTGGGCGGTGTTGTGGACGTGCGTACCGCCGCACAGCTCCTTGGAGAAGTCGCCGATGGTGACGACGCGCACGCGCTCGCCGTACTTCTCGCCGAACTCGGCGATGGCGCCCTGCTGCTTGGCCTCGTCGATGCTCATGACCTCGGCCTGGACGTCCAGGTCGCGGGCGAGCACCTCGTTGATCTTCTGCTCGACGTCGGTCATCACGGCCGTCGGAACGGCGGACGGGGAACCGAAGTCGAAGCGGAATCGGCCGGGCTGGTTCTCGGAACCGGCCTGGGCGGCCGTCGGGCCGAGGGCGTCGCGCAGGGCCTGGTGGGTGAGGTGCGTGGCCGAGTGGGCTCGGGCGATGGCCTTGCGGCGGCGGAAGTCGATCGAGGCGTGGGCCTTGGCGCCGACCGTCACCTCGCCGACCTGGACGACGCCCTTGTGGACGTACACGCCCGGGACCGGCTTCTGGCAGTCGCGGACCTCGATGACGGCGCCGGTGTCCAGCTTGATGCGGCCTGTGTCGCCGATCTGGCCGCCGCCCTCGGCGTAGAACGGGGTGCGGTCGAGGACGATCTCGACCTCGTCGCCCTCGGTGGCGGCGGGAGACGACAGACCGTCGACCAGGATGCCGACGATCGTCGACTCGCCCTCGGTCCGGTCGTAGCCGATGAAGTCGGTCTCACCGGCGGCGTCGGCGATCTGCCGGTAGGCGCCGAGGTCGGCGTGGCCGACTTTCTTGGCCAGGGCGTCGGCCTTGGCCTTGTCCCGCTGCTCCTTCATCAGGCGCCGGAAGCCGTCCTCGTCCACGGAAAGGCCCTGTTCGGCGGCCATTTCGAGGGTGAGGTCGATCGGGAAGCCCCAGGTGTCATGGAGCAGGAAGGCCTTGTCGCCGGGCAGGACCTTGCCGCCGGACTCCTTGGTGTCGGTGATGGCCGTGTCGAGGATGTTCGTGCCGGCCTTCAGCGTCTTGAGGAAGGCGGCCTCCTCGGCGAGGGCCACGGTCTCGATGCGCTGCCGGTCGGCGATGAGCTCCGGGTACTGCTGGCCCATCATCTCGATCACGACGTCGATGAGGTCCTTGACGACCGGACCGGTGGCGCCGAGGAGGCGCATGTTGCGGATGGCGCGGCGCATGATGCGGCGCAGCACGTAGCCACGGCCCTCGTTGCCGGGGGTCACACCGTCGCCGATGAGCATCACGGACGTGCGCATGTGGTCGGTGACCACGCGCAGGGAGACGTCGGATTCGTGGGCGGCGCCGTACTCGACGCCCGTCAGCTCGGTGGCCTTCTTGATGACGGCCATGGAGGTGTCGATCTCGTACATGTTCTGCACGTCCTGCAGAATCATGGCGAGTCGCTCGAGGCCGAGACCGGTGTCGATGTTCTTGCTGGGCAGCTCGCCGAGGATGTCGAAGTCCTCCTTCGAGGTGCCCTCGCCGCGCTCGTACTGCATGAAGACCAGGTTCCAGATCTCCACGTACCGCTCGTCGTTGACGGCCGGGCCGCCCTCGACGCCGAACTCGGGGCCGCGGTCGTAGTTGATCTCGGAACACGGGCCGCAGGGGCCGGGGACGCCCATGGACCAGTAGTTGTCCTTCTTGCCGAGGCGCTGGATGCGCTCGGCGGGGACGCCGATCTTTTCGCGCCAGATCTGCTCGGCCTCGTCGTCGTCGAGGTAGACCGTCACCCACAGGCGCTCGGGGTCGAGCCCGTAACCACCCTTGTCCTGGGGCGAGGTGAGCAGCTCCCAGGCGTAGGTGATGGCACCTTCCTTGAAGTAGTCACCGAAGGAGAAGTTGCCGCACATCTGGAAGAACGTGCCGTGCCGGGTGGTCTTGCCGACCTCTTCGATGTCGGGCGTGCGCACGCACTTCTGCACGCTGGTGGCGCGCGAATAGGGCGGCTTGACCTCGCCGAGGAAGTACGGCTTGAAGGGGACCATGCCCGCGGGGACCAGGAGCAGAGTCGGGTCGTCCGCGATGAGCGACGCCGAAGGGACGACGGTGTGACCGCGCTCCTCGAAGAAGCTCAACCAGCGGCGGCGGATTTCAGCCGACTCCATCAGTGGTCCTCATTCCGGTTGTACGAGTACGTCGACCTCTCGACGTACTTGGGGTTGTTGCGGTTCTCGATGGCGGCGACACGCCGCGGGCCAGGCACTTCGGGGTGGTCATTGAGCCCGAGCACCTCGCCGAGTTCGGCCTCCCGCTGGGCCATGCCGTCGCGGACGTCGAGCGCGAAGTCCTTGAGCCGGTGGCCCGCCTCGATCGCCTTGTTCGCGGCCTGCGCCGCGAGGCTTTCGGGGGTCAGCTGCTTGAGCTTGCGGTTGACCTTGGTGGTGGCCCATACTCCCGCGGCTGCGCCGGCGGTGAACCAGAACGTACGGCGGAACATCGCTGCGTCAGTCCTTCTTCCGCTTTTCCCGCCGCGCGGACGGGACGGTGCGGCCCACGATCACGGTACGTCGGGACGCCTTGTCGGGCACACTCTCACGACGGCCTCCGATGGCCCGGCGCACGCCGTACCCGAACGCCGCCACCTTGACCAGGGGGCCGCCGAAGGTGGAGGCGACGGTGGTGGACAGCGCCGACGCGTTCGACGTGACCTCCTGGACGTCCGACGCGATGGCGTCGACCCGGTCGATCTGCGTCTGCGCGGAGCGCACCGCCGCGGAGGCGTCCGCCAGGAGCGGGACGGCCTGGTCGGTCACGTCCGCGACGAGCTTGGTGGTCGCCCTGAGCGTCTGGGCCAGCCTCGCCAGTGCGACGGCGAGGAAGGAGACCAGGATCGCCCAGAAGACGGCCACCAGAATCCCGGCCACCTCTCCACCGGACACTGTGCGCACCCGCTCCCTTATGCGTACCTGAACATCGAAAAGTCGTGCCCCGAGCCTATCGCGCCACGACCGCCGCTTCGTACCGCATTAACGGCTCCCGCGGGCACGGCCCCTCGGTGCGGTGCCCTCGCCCCGCAGGATGCCCCCGGACATGCGGAAGCCCGCCGCATCGCCCGCCTCGAAGGGCGGGGACACGGCGGGCTGACGCGCAGGTGGTGCTACGTCCGCCGGAGGATCAGCGGGCGTAGTACTCGACGACGAGCTGCTCGTCGCAGATCACCGGGATCTCCTTGCGGTTCGGCTCGCGGTCCAGGCGGAACGCCAGGGCCTTGAGGTTCACCTGGAGGTAGCGCGGGGTCTCACCGTCGGCGGCGAAGCCACCCTCGCGGGCGATCTCGAACAGCGGCTTCGGACGGCTGCGCTCGCGGACCATCACGACGTCGTCGGGACGGACGCGGAACGACGGCTTGTCGACCTTCTGGCCGTTGACCTCGATGTGGCCGTGGACGACCATCTGGCGGGCCTGGTAGATCGTGCGGGCGATGCCCGAACGCAGGACCAGCGCGTCGAGACGACGCTCCAGCTCGATGATCAGGGCCTCACCGGTCTTGCCCTGAACCTTGGAGGCACGCTCGTAGGCGCGGACGAGCTGGCGCTCGGACACGTCGTACTGCGCGCGCAGACGCTGCTTCTCGAGCAGACGGACCTTGTAGTCCGAGTTCTGCTTACGGCCGCGACCGTGCTCACCCGGCGGGTAGGGGCGGGCCTCGAAGTACTTGACGGCCTTCGGGGTCAGCGCGATGCCGAGGGCACGCGACTTCTTGACCTTGGGGCGGGACTGGTTCGCCATGAACCAAACACCTCGTGTTTCTGATGTGAATACGGCTTCACCAGGGTTAAGGGAGGTCGCATCCGCAGCCCGGGAAACCCTCCTCGTCCCTGAGGACGGGGCGGGCAGCCGCTCCTGGGTCTGGGCACATACGTGCAGCACGCGAGTGGCCCACCGACCGTCCCCGGTACCGGGTGGTGGTGGGCTGCCCGCGACACCTTCGACGGTGCGCGACGCTCCTGGAATCCCTCCGTGGTGGCAGGGGCTCCGGCTGCATGTCCCGTTCTGGTGGTGCCGACCGGAGCCGGACACGGGACGCAGCGCTGGGAGTCATTCTACAGGGGGGTCAGGAGCGCCTTCGACCAGAGGGCGTGGCCGCAGGTATCAGGGCGTGGCCACAGGCATCAAGGCTTCCCTCGACCGAGGTGCTTCCTGGTCCACTCCACCGCGTCCGCGTAGCGCGCTTCGGCGCCGTGGCGGGTGGGTGCGTAGTACTCCCGGTCCTTGAGCTGCTCCGGGGCGTACTGCTGGGCGGCGATGCCCTCGGGCAGGTCGTGCGGATACACGTATCCCTGGGAGTGCCCCAGCTTGGCCGCGCCCTTGTAGTGCCCGTCGCGCAGATGGATCGGCACCGGGCCCGCGTGCCCCTTGCGTACGTCCTCCATGGCGGCGCTGATCGCCATCGTCGCGGCGTTGGACTTGGGCGCCAGGGCGAGGGCGATGGTGGCGTGGCTGAGGGTGAGCGCGGCCTCGGGGAAGCCGATCATCGCGACGGCCTGGGCGGCGGCCACGGCTATGGGCAGCGCGTTCGGATCGGCCAGGCCGATGTCCTCGCTGGCGGAGATCATCAGGCGGCGGGCGATGAAGCGGGGGTCTTCGCCGGCCTCGATCATCCGGGCCAGGTAGTGCAGTGCGGCGTCGACGTCCGAGCCGCGGATGGACTTGATGAGCGCGCTCGCCACGTCGTAGTGCTGGTCGCCGTCGCGGTCGTACTTCACGGCCGCACGGTCGACCGTCTCCTCCAGCGTCTGGAGACCGATCTCCGCCTCGCCCTTGTCGAGGGCCGCTCCGGCCGCGGCCTCCAGGGCGGTCAGGGCGCGGCGGGCGTCGCCGCCGGCGATCCGCAGCAGGTGCTCCTCGGTGTCCTCGGGGAGGGTCACGGCTTCGTTCAGGCCGCGCTCGTCGGTGAGCGCGCGCTTGACGAGGCCGCGCAGGTCGTCGTCCGTGAGCGGTTCGAGGGTGAGGAGGAGGGAGCGGGAGAGGAGGGGGGAGATCACCGAGAAGTACGGGTTCTCCGTCGTCGCGGCGATCAACGTCACCCAGCGGTTCTCGACGGCCGGGAGCAGGGAGTCCTGCTGGGCCTTGCTGAAGCGGTGGATCTCGTCGAGGAAGAGGACGGTCTCCTTGCCGAAGCCGCCGGTGGCGCGGCGTGCTCCGTCGATGACCGCGCGTACTTCCTTGACGCCCGCGGTGATCGCGGAGAGCTCCACGAAGCGCTTGTTGGTGGCCTTGGAGACGACGTACGCGAGGGTCGTCTTGCCGGTGCCGGGCGGGCCCCAGAGGATCACCGAGGACGGTCCCGCCGGGCCGCCGCTCCCCTCGCCGACGAGTCGGCGCAGGGGCGATCCCGGCTTCAGCAGATGCTGCTGGCCCACGACCTCGTCGAGGGTGCGCGGGCGCATCCGTACCGCCAGGGGGCTGCCGGTCGGGTCCTTCTCCTGGCGTTCTTCCGCTGCGGCGGTGAATAGGTCGGGCTCCACGTAGAAAACCCTATGTCACACCACTGACAACGCTGCCCGGCCCCGAAAAGGCTGGAATCAGCTGGTCCAGAAGTCCCACCAGCGGGTCAGGATCAGCATCCCGATGATGCCGATGTGCAGGACCGGCAGGACCCAGGTGAACTCGCCGAAGAAGCTCTTCAGCCAGCGCGGTGCGGGCAGGAAGTCGTTGCGGATGTTCGACGAGGTCACGTACCAGAACATGATGATCGTGGCGACCCAGGCCAGGGAGCACCACAGGCACAGCGAGTTGATGCGGTACAGCGACTGGAACTGCAGCCAGGTGCAGAATCCGACACCGAAGAGAGTGCCGGCGTTGAAGGTCAGCCAGTACCAGCGCGGGAACGTGGCCCGGGCGAGCAGGCTCATGCCGACGCAGATGACGATGCCGTACGCGACGAGGCCCAGCATGGGGTTGGGGAACCCGAAGGCCTCGGCCTGGTCGCTCTTCATGATGTTGCCGCAGGAGACGACCGGGTTCAGGCTGCACCCGGGCACGAAGTTCGGGTTCTCCAGCAGCTTGAACTTGTCGATCGTGATGACCCACGAGGCCAGCAGACCGGCCGCACCGGTGATCAACAGCAGCACGGCGAGCCCACGGCTGCCGCCGACCGTCCGGGGAGCGGTGACGCGTTCCTGGTCGGTCGAGACGTCCTTGGCTGTCGTCTTGCTCATCACGCCGTTCCGTAGCTTCGAAGGGGCCTGCGGGTACGGTCATTGTGCCGTACGCGCCCCGATGCCCACCGTTCGATGGACATAAAGGACCGACGGCGGGGGCGGCGGTGGCGAAAAGCCTCACCCCCGCTCGCCCCCGCGCGCCTCAGCCGAGCCTCGACTCCAGCTCCGCCACAATCGCCTCCACGGCCACCGCGACCTGCTCACCGGACTCCATGTCCTTGAGCTGTACGACGCCCTCGGCGAGGTCACGCTCACCGGCGACGATCGTGTAGCGGGCGCCGCTCCGGTTCGCGTTCTTCATCGCGCCCTTGAGCCCCTTCCCGCCGTACGAGAAGTCGGCGGCCACGCCGAGCTTCCGCAGCTCGGTGACGACACCGAAGAGGACCCGCCGGGCCTCCTCGCCCAGCGGCACCGCGAACACACTGGTGGACGCGGGGAGTTCGAGCGAGACGCCCTCCGCCTCCAACGCCAGCACCGTACGGTCGACGCCGAGGGCCCAGCCGACCGACGGCAGCGCGGGACCGCCGATCATCTCGGAGAGGCCGTCGTAGCGACCGCCGCCGCCCACCGCGGACTGGGAGCCCAGGCCGTCGTGGACGAACTCGAAGGTCGTACGGGTGTAGTAGTCGAGCCCGCGCACCAGCTTCGGGTCGTCCTCGAAGGAGACGCCCGCGGCCGTGATCAGCTCGCGCACCTCCTCGTGGTACACCTTGCACGCGTCGCACAGGTAGTCACGCAGGAGCGGCGCGCCGGCCAGCTGCTTCTGGACGTCCGGGCGCTTGTCGTCCAGGACGCGCAGGGGGTTGATCTCCGCGCGGCGCAGGGTGTCCTCGTCCAGATCCATGCCGCGCAGGAAGTCCTGCAGGGCCGCCCTGTACACCGGACGGCATTCCTTGTCGCCCAGGCTGTTCAGCAGGATCCGGAAGTTACGGAGGCCCAGCGAGCGGTACGCCTGGTCCGCCAGGATGATCAGCTCGGCGTCGAGCGCCGGGTCCTCCGCGCCGATCGCCTCGGCGCCGACCTGGGAGAAGTGCCGGTAACGGCCCTTCTGCGGGCGCTCGTAGCGGTAGTACGAGCCCGAGTACCAGAGCTTGACCGGGAGGTTGCCCGCCTTGTGCAGGCTGGCCTCCAGGGCCGCGCGCAGGACGGAGGCCGTGCCCTCCGGGCGCAGGGCGAGCTTGTCGCCGCCCTTCGTCTCGAAGGCGTACATCTCCTTCGTCACGATGTCGGTGGACTCACCGACACCGCGCGCGAACAGTTCGACGTTCTCGAAGCCGGGCGTCTCGATGTAGCCGTAGCCGGAGTTGCGCAGCGGGGCGGCGATCGCCTCGCGGACGGCCAGGTATGTGGCGCTGTCCGGCGGGATCAGGTCGTACGTGCCCTTGGGGGCCTTGAAGGTGCTCACGGAAAGTCTCGTCACATTCCTCGTCGGGGAGCGGGCGATGCTCCCTGGCCGGCCGCCACCTGCCGCATGTACGGATTGGTGGCGCGCTCCTGGCCGATGGTCGTCTGGGGGCCGTGGCCGGACAGCACCACGGTCGAGTCGTCGAGCGGCAGGCACACACGGGCCAGCGAGTCGAGGATCTCGGCGTGGGAGCCGCCGGGCAGATCGGTGCGTCCGATGGAGCCGGCGAAGAGCAGATCCCCGGAGAAGAACACGGACGGGATGTCTGATCCGTCGCGGGCTTCGGGCATCTGGAAGGTCACCGACCCCTTGGTATGGCCGGGCGCGTGCGCGACGGAGAGGTCGAGGCCCGCCAGCTTCAGCTCGGCGCCGTCGGCCAGCTCCTTGACGTCGTCCGGCTCCCCCACGGTCAGCTCACCCATCAGCGGCATGCCGATCGACCGGCCGAGCGCCTTCTCCGGGTCGCTCATCATGAACCGGTCCTCGGGGTGGATCCACGCCGGTACGTCGTGCGCTCCGCACACTGGGACGACCGAGGCGACATGGTCGATGTGACCATGCGTGAGGATGACCGCGACGGGCTTGAGCCGATGCTTCTTGAGTGCGTCCTCGACTCCCTGGGCGGCCTGATGGCCCGGGTCGATGATCACGCACTCCTCACCCGCGGCCGGGGCGACCAGGTAACAGTTGGTCCCCCAGGCCCCGGCGGGGAACCCGGCAATGAGCACGATCGTCCTTCGTGGTGGCGTACGCGGTTGTCTCGTACGGGGTGGGTGGCTGTGGATCAGAGCCTACCGGCGCTGCCGATTCCTCAGCGAACCCATATACGGTACGGGGCACACGCAGGCGGTCGGCACACAAGACGCACGCGTCCCACTTGACGTACGAGACGCATGAGGAGAAGACCCGGTGGTCAGCCAGGAGCAGCGGCGGCGTCAGCTCGCCCGGGAGAAGTTCTTGCGGCAGCAGCAGCGGCGTACGACCGCGCGACGCAAGACGCACGCACGCAACGCGGTCGTCGCCTCGGTCCTCGGCGTCGTCGTGGTGGGCAGTGTCGTGTCGTACGCGACCGGGGTTTTCAAGAACGACGACGACAAGAAGGCCAACGCCGCCGCGGAGGTCACGCCGAGCGCCGCGCCGACGAGCAAGGCGCCGGACCCGTGCGACAAGCCCGCCGAGGGCAAGGTGGAGTCGCTGGGCTGGAAGAAGGAGCCGGCCGTCACCATCGACAAGTCCGCGGACTACACGATGAAGATGGCGACGACGTGCGGTGACATCGACATCGCCCTGAAGACGGCCGCGGCCCCGCACACCGTGAACTCGTTCAACTTCCTCGCGGGCAAAGGTTTCTTCGACCACACCAAGTGCCACCGGCTCACCACGAACGGCATCTACGTGCTGCAGTGCGGTGACCCGACGGCCGCCGGTTCCGGCGGTCCCGGCTACACCATCCCGGACGAGAACCTGAAGGACGAGGTCCTCAAGGGCGGCGTGTATCCGGCCGGCACGGTGGCGATGGCCAACACCGGCCAGAAGCACAGCGGCGGCAGCCAGTTCTTCCTCGTCTACCAGGACAGTCAGCTGCCGGCCAGTTACACACCGTTCGGAACTATTTCCGCGTCCGGCATGAAGGTTCTCAAGAAGATCGCCGCGGCCGGTGACAGCACAGGACAGGGCGACGGCGCGCCCAACGCGACCGTCGTCATCAACAAGATGACCGTGACGAAATCCTGACCGTCAACTGCGAAATTTCGGTCGCGCTGGATGCGGACAGCCGCCGTGCTGGTCGCCTATGTTGGCCGTGACGAAACTGTGGACGATGCCAGGGGCGGGGACGCCCCTCAGAGGCATCATGTGGAGGAGGCGCTGTGAGCAGCGACCCGTGGGGCCGCGTCGACGAGACGGGGACCGTGTACGTGCGTACGGCCGATGGCGAGCAGGTCGTCGGTTCCTGGCAGGCCGGCTCTCCTGATGAGGCGCTGGCCTACTTCGAGCGCAAGTACGAAGGCCTGGTTGTCGAGATCGGCCTCCTCGAAAAGCGAGTGAAGACCACCGACCTGTCGGCGAAGGACGCCCAGGCCGCCATCGACCATATTCGCGAGCAGGTGGACGCCCACCACGCGGTCGGCGATCTGGACGCACTGTGCAAGCGGCTGGACAAGCTCGTCGAGACGGTCGACGCGCGCCGTGAGGAGCGCAAGGCCCAGCGGGCCAAGCAGTCCGACGAGGCGCGGCACGCCAAGGAGGCGCTGGTCGTCGAGGCCGAGGAGCTGGCGCAGAGCGACCAGTGGCGTGCCGCTGGTGAACGGCTGCGCGCCCTGGTGGACACCTGGAAGGGGCTGCCGCGGCTCGACCGCAAGTCGGACGACGAGCTGTGGCACCGCTTCTCGCACGCCCGCTCGGCGTTCTCCAAGCGGCGCAAGGCGCACTTCGCCTCGCTGGACGCGCAGCGTGAGGAGGCCCGCAAGACCAAGGAGAAGCTGGTCGCCGAGGCCGAGTCGCTGTCCGGCTCGACGGACTGGGGTCCGACGGCGGCGCGCTACCGCGAGCTGATGGCTGACTGGAAGGCCGCGGGCCGCGCCCAGCGCGAGCATGAGGACGACCTGTGGAACCGCTTCCGCGGCGCCCAGGACGTGTTCTTCGCGGCACGCAGCTCCGTCTTCGCCGAGCGCGACGCGGAGCAGGCCGAGAACCTGAAGCTCAAGGAGGAGCTGGCCGAGGAGGCCGAGAAGCTCGTCCCGGTGACCGACCTGAAGGCGGCCCGCGCCGCCTTCCGCTCGATCAACGAGCGCTGGGAGGCCATCGGTCATGTGCCGCGCGACGCCCGCCCGAAGGTCGAGGGCCGGATGCACGCGGTGGAGCGGGCTCTGCAGGAGTCCGAGGAGGCCGAGTGGCGCCGGACCAACCCGGAGGCACGCGCGCGTGCCGAGGGTCTGACCGGTCAGCTCCAGGCCGCCGTGGACAAGCTCCAGGGCCAGATCGAGGCGGCTCGGGCGGTCGGCAACACGGCCAAGGCCGACAAGCTCCAGAAGGAGCTCGACGGCCGCCAGGCGCTGCTCGACCAGGCCCTGAAGGGGCTGCAAGAGTTCGGCGGCTGAGACGGCTGGAGACGGCTGAGTTTTTCGGCTTCTACGTAGAGGGGCTCCCGTACGGTCCGTACGGGAGCCCCTCTACGTAGTGGGCGATCAAGGCTTCGGGGGCCTTAAGGCCGTCGGGCCGACGTCACCCGGTACACGTCGTACACGCCCTCCACGCCCCGTACCGCCTTCAGGACGTGCCCCAGGTGCTTGGGGTCGCCCATCTCGAAGGTGAAGCGGGAGGTGGCGACCCGGTCGCGGGAGGTCTGGACGGCCGCGGACAGGATGTTGACGTGCTGGTCCGACAGGACGCGGGTGACGTCCGAGAGGAGCCGGGAGCGGTCCAGGGCCTCGACCTGGATGGCGACCAGGAAGACCGAGGACTGGGTGGGTGCCCATTCGACGTCGAGGATGCGCTCGGGCTCGCGGGACAGCGAGTCGACGTTGACGCAGTCGCTGCGGTGCACCGAGACGCCGCTGCCGCGGGTGACGAAGCCGATGATCGGGTCGCCGGGTACGGGCGTACAACAGCGGGCCAGCTTGACCCACACGTCCTCGACGCCCTTGACGACCACACCCGGGTCCTGGGTGCTGCGCCGCTTGCGGCCACGGCCCCGCGCGGGCGGTACCGCCTCGTCGATCTCCTCGGTGGCCGCCTCCTCGCCGCCGAGGGCCTGGACGAGCTTCTGTACGACGCTCTGCGCGGTGACATGGCCCTCGCCGATCGCCGCGTACAGCGACGAGATGTCGGGGTAGCGCATCTCGTGCGCCAGCGTGACCAGGGAGTCGCCGGTGAGGATGCGCTGGATCGGCAGGTTCTGTTTGCGCATCGCCCGGGCGATGGCGTCCTTGCCCTGCTCGATTGCCTCGTCGCGGCGCTCCTTGGAGAACCAGGCGCGGATCTTGTTGCGGGCACGCGGGGACTTGACGAAGCCCAGCCAGTCGCGGGAGGGGCCCGCGCCAGCCGCCTTGGAGGTGAAGACCTCCACCAAGTCGCCGTTGTCCAGGGTGGATTCGAGCGGGACGAGGCGTCCGTTGACCCGTGCGCCTATCGTGCGGTGGCCCACCTCGGTGTGGACCGCGTAAGCGAAGTCCACGGGGGTGGCGCCCGCCGGGAGCGCTATGACGTCGCCCTTGGGCGTGAAGACGAAGACCTCGTTGCGGGACAGGTCGAAGCGCAGGGACTCCAGGAACTCGCTGGGGTCCTCGGTCTCCTTCTGCCAGTCGAGCAACTGGCGCAGCCACGCCATGTCGTTGACGGTGTCATGGCCCGCGCTGCCCTTGGCCGCCCGGGGCACGTCCGTACGGATCTTGGAGGTGCCGGCGACGGTCTCCTGCTTGTACTTCCAGTGCGCGGCGATGCCGTACTCGGCGCGGCGGTGCATGTCGAACGTACGGATCTGGAGTTCGACCGGCTTGCCGTTGGGGCCGATGACCGTCGTGTGGAGCGACTGGTACATGTTGAACTTGGGCATCGCGATGTAGTCCTTGAACCGGCCGGGGACCGGATTCCATCGCGCGTGCACGGTGCCGAGGGCCGCGTAACAGTCGCGGACCGTGTCGACAAGTACCCGGATACCCACCAGGTCGTAGATCTCCGCGAAGTCACGGCCGCGGACGATCATCTTCTGGTAGACGCTGTAGTAGTGCTTCGGGCGGCCGGTGACCGTCGCCTTGATGCGGGCCGCGCGCAGGTCGGACTGGACCTCGTCGGTCACTATGGCGAGGTACTCGTCCCGCTTGGGGGCGCGCTCGGCGACCAGGCGCACGATTTCGTCGTACATCTTGGGGTAGAGGATCGCGAAGGCGAGGTCCTCCAGCTCCCACTTGATGGTGTTCATGCCCAGGCGGTGGGCCAGCGGCGCGTAGATCTCGAGCGTCTCCCGCGCCTTCTTCTCCTGCTTCTCGCGCTTGAGATAGCGCATGGTGCGCATGTTGTGCAGGCGGTCGGCGAGCTTGATGACCAGGACGCGCGGGTCCTTGGCCATGGCGACGACCATCTTGCGCACGGTCTCGGCCTGCGCGGCCTCGCCGAACTTGACCTTGTCCAGCTTGGTGACGCCGTCGACGAGCAGGGCGACGGAGTCGCCGAAGTCGCGGCGGAGCTGGTCGAGGCCGTACTCGGTGTCCTCGACGGTGTCGTGCAGCAGGCCCGCCATCAGGGTTGCCGGGTCCATGCCCAGCTCGGCGAGGATGGTGGTGACGGCGAGAGGGTGCGTGATGTACGGGTCGCCGCTCTTGCGCTTCTGGCCGCGGTGCCAGCGCTCGGCGACCTGGTATGCCTTCTCGATCTGCCGCAGTGTCGACGTCTCGATCTTGGGGTCATTGCTGCGCACTATCCGCAGCAGCGGTTCCAGGACCGGGTTGTACGGGTTGGAGCGCTGCACGCCCAGCCGGGCGAGGCGGGCGCGTACGCGGTTGGAGGAGCCGCCGGTGCGCGCGGGCTGGCCCGCCGCCGGGCGGACCGCCCGGGTGCTCGCGGGGCGCTCGGCAGGAGCCGGCTTGGGGCGTGGCTTCTCGGCCGCCTTGTGCTCGGGCGCGGACTGGACGTGCTCGACCGGCCCGCTCGCGGCGTTCTTGGCGGGCTTCTCCGCGGGCGCCGAGGCTCGCTCGGGCTTGGCGGCGGTGAGTGGCTGGGCCTCGTCTGGCAAGAGGGCTCCTCGTGCGCGTTCCGGGTCCCCCGGTCAGGCTCCGGAAACCCCATGGTAGCGATCCTGGGCGTCTGACTCGCTTCCGGCCGTTGGGACGGTCTCGTACCAGAGGAACGCAAGAGGCGGGCGCCGGATTCCTCCGGGCCCGCCTCCGCGGCGTCCTACGGGTGTCTCAGGGCTTTCCGAGGCCTGTCCTGAGGCTTTCCCCGGGGTGCTAAGACTTCGATCCTCAGACCGGCATCCTCGGACCTCGGTCCTCAGACCTGGAGGAGCGCCTCCAGCGGAACGCCCGCGAGCGCCGGTTCCAGGCGGCCGCGGCCGCCCAGGAAGCCGAGCTCCATCAGCACGGCGACGCCCGCGACCTCGGCGCCCGCCCGCCGGATGAGCTGGAGCGAGGCCTCGGCGGTGCCACCGGTGGCGAGGACGTCGTCGATGACCAGAACGCGGTCGCCCACGGCCAGGTCCTCGGCGTGCACCTCGATCTCGGCGGAGCCGTACTCCAGGTCGTACGCCTGCGACAGGGTCGCTCCGGGGAGCTTGCCCACCTTGCGTACGGGGATGAAGCCGATCCCGGCGCGGACGGCGACCGGGGCGGCGAGGATGAAGCCGCGGGCCTCCAGGCCGACGATCTTCGTGGCCTCGGTGCGGACGGCGATGTCCGCGAGCGCGTCGGTGAGCGCCGTGAAGGCCGCCGGGTCCGCCAGGAGCGGGGTGATGTCCTTGAACATCACCCCGGGTTCCGGGTAGTCGGCGACATCGCGGATGCGGCTGAGCAGCAGCTCTTCGATGTCGGTCATCGGCGCTTCCCGGAGGGTCGGCCGCGGCCGCGGGTGCGGGACGCGGGCTGGTTGCGCGGGCCGACGACCGCCGGGGCGGCGTCCTCCGGCTCGTCGTCGTACGCCTCGCCGACGGCCTGGGGTTCCAGGGAATCGCCCTTGGCGGCTGCCTGGGCCCGCTTGGCGAGCACGCGCTTGCGCAGGGCCTTCATCTGCGGCTCGCGCTCCTTGAGGTCGGCGACGAGCGGCGTGGCGATGAAGATCGAGGAGTACGCACCGGCCGCGAGGCCGACGAACAGCGACAGCGAGATGTCGTTGAGCATGCCGGCACCGAGGACACCGCCACCGATGAACAGCAGGCCCCCGACCGGGAGCAGCGCGACCACCGTGGTGTTGATGGAGCGGACCAGGGTGCCGTTGATCGAGCGGTCGGCGACCTCGCTGTAGGTGTAGCGGGTCTGCTTGGTGATGTCCTTCGTCTGCTCCTTGAGACTGTCGAAGACGACGACCGTGTCATAGAGCGAGTAACCGAGGATCGTGAGCAGGCCGATCACCGTGCCCGGGGTGACTTCGAAGCCCACCAGGGCGTAGATGCCGACCGTGATGGTGATGTCGTGGATCAGGGCGACGAGCGCGGCCAGGGCCATGCGCCACTCGAAGGCGATGGCCAGGTAGATCACCACGAGGACCATGAAGATCGCCAGACCCTGCCAGGCCTTGTTGGCGACCTGGTCACCCCAGCTGGGGCCGACCAGCTCCGCGTTGATCTTGTCCGCGTCGATCTTCAGATCCTTGGCGAGCTGCTCATTGATCTGGTCGGACTGTGCGGTGTCGATGCCGGCGACCTGGATGCGCAGGCCGCCGTTGCCGAGCTTCTGGACGATCGCGTCGTGGCCGGAGGCCTCTTCCGCGTACGTCTCGGCCTGGGTCACCGAGACGCTGGTCCTCTCGGTGGTGAAGACGGCTCCACCCTGGAACTCGATGCCCATGTTCAGGCCGCGCACCGTCAGGCCGAGGATGGCCGTGATGGTGATGAGGATCGAGATGCCGTACCAGATCTTGCGCTTGCCGACGAAGTCGTAGCCGATCTCGCCGCGGTGGAGCCGGGCGCCGAGGGTGCCGAGTTTCGACATCTCACGCCTCCTTCGTGTCGACGGGGGCGGACGCGCGACGGGTGCGGCGCAGCGGCGGCTTGGCGCCCAGTCGCTTCGGGTCGAGGCCGGACCAGCTGTGACCGCTCGCGAAGAACTTCTTGCGGGCCAGGATCGTCATCAGCGGCTTGGTGAAGAAGAAGACCACGACCACGTCGAGCAGGGTGGTCAGACCGAGCGTGAACGCGAAGCCCTGGACCTTTCCGACGGTGACGATGAACAGCACCGCGGCGGCCAGGAACGACACGAAGTCGGAGACCAGGATGGTGCGCCGGGCGCGCGGCCAGGCACGCTCGACGGCGGGCCGCAGCGAACGGCCCTCGCGGATCTCGTCCCGGATGCGTTCGAAGTACACGATGAACGAGTCCGCCGTGATACCGATCGCGACGATCGCACCACAGACGGCCGGGAGATTCAGCGCGAAGCCGATGGTCGGGCCGAGCAACGACATGAGCACATACGTGAGCCCGGCGGAGACGAGCAGGGAGGCGACGGCGATGAGCGACAGGCCCCGGTAGTAGACCACCAGGTAGATGACGACCAGGGCCAGGCCGATGGCGCCGGCGATCAGACCGGCCTGCAGCTGCTCACCACCGAGCGCGGCGGTCACCGTGGTGACGCTCGCCTCCGTGAAGGTGAGCGGCAGGGCGCCGTACTTCAGCATGTTGGCCAGGTCCTGCGCCTCGGTCTGGCTGAAGCTGCCGGAGATCTCCGCGTTGCCGCCGGTCAGCGCCTGGCTGACGTACGGGTCGGAGACGACCTCACCGTCGAGGACGATGGCGAACTGGTTCTGCGGGGACTGGTTCTGCGCGAGCTTGCCGGTGATGCTGGCGAACTTCTTGGCGCCACCGGACGTGAAGTCCATGGTGACTTTCCAGCCCGCGGCGCTCTGCGTGTCGTAGACGGCGGCGGCCTTCTTGATGTCCGTACCGGACACCTCGGCCGGGCCCAGGATGTACTTCTGCCACTGGCCAGAGGAGTTCTGGCCGCAGGCCACAGTGGGGTCGGTGGGCCTGGCGCCCTCGCCGGCCTTGGCGCGGGCCTCCCTGTTGGTGCAGTCGAGCGCGGTGTACTCGGCCTGGAGCTTGGCCGTGTCGTCGTCGGCGCTGCCGCTCGGGGACGGCGACGCATCGGCGGAGGCGCCGGCGGACGCCGAGGAGCTCGCGGAGGCTGAGCTGCCGGCCGACGGCGTGGTGTCGGCCTTCAGGGCGTCGGTGACCGCGCGGCCCTGGGAGGTGGCGGTGGCCGACGGGGTCGCGGAGCTGGACGCCGAGGGGCTCGCCTTGTCGGTGGGCTTGCCGGAAGCGCTGTCGGAGGCGCTCGGCGAGGGGCTGGCCGTCGCGGCGGCGCCGGAGACCTCGGTGGTCAGGACCGGACGGAAGTAGAGCTTGGCGGTGGTGCCGACCTGCTCCCGGGCCTGCTTGGAGTTCGTGCCCTTGGGGATGTTGACGATGATGTTCTTGTCGCCCTGGGTCTGCACCTCCGCCTCGGAGACGCCGAGACCGTTGACACGGCGGTTCATGATGTCTACCGCGGTGTCCATGTTGGTCTTGTTGATCGCGTTGGGCTGGCCGGGCTCGTTCTTCGCCTCAAGCGTGATGCTCGTGCCGCCGGCGAGGTCGATGCCGAGACGCGGGGTGGGGTGCCCGGAGTAGAACATCCCCCCGGTGAGCGCCGCGATGGCGATCAGGATTAGGGCCAGTGAGCGCCCCGGCCTGCTCTGGGCGCTCGCGCTCCGGCCCTTCTTCGGTGCTGCCACCTTCTCGTACTCCCTCTCGGGCCGCCTCGCGCCCGGTCAGCGCGCGGGCGGCCATGCCATGGTGTCGGGACTTCGTGCGAGAAACAGCACGTCCCGGAAGGCACGGGGCGCGAGCGGGTCGCGCCGTGCTTCCCGGGTCGTGACTACTTCGCGCCGGCCTCGCCGTCGGTCTTCTTCGGCTCTGCTTCGTCGACCTTGGCCTCGTCGGCCTTGTCGGCCTTCGCCTCGGCGGGTTCGTCGGCCGGCTCGTCCGCCGCGTCCTTCTTGCCGAGGTCGATGGGCTTGTCGTCGGAAGCGTCGGAAGAGGCGTCGGCGGCGGGCTCGTCGGTCTCGGTGAGGGAGGAGGCGTCGTCCGGGACGACGGCGCCGTCGGTCTTCAGGTCGTGCTCGATGCCGTGGACGATGCGGTTGTACTCGTCGTCGGTCAGGACGGCACCGATCGCGTTCTTGGCGAAGAGAAGCTCGACCCCCGGGCCGGCGTCAAGGAGGACCGTGTCCTCGCTGACGTCCTTGACCGTCGCGTACATGCCCCCGATCGTGCGGACGCCGGCGCCGGGCTGCATCTGGTTACGCATCTGCGCGGCCTGGTTCTGCTTGCGCTTGGCCGAGCGGGTCATCAGGAACATGGCCCCGATGAGCACGATGAACGGGAGGAGGGTCACGATATTCACGGGACGGAGTTTCCTTCGCACGACCGCGGGAAGAGCGGCCTGGTGAATGGGGGTGGTGGGCGCCGCCCACAAGGGCGGCATCGGCGGAGTCTAAGCGAGTCCGCACTCAGGGAACAACGCTCAGCATGGCACCGGGGTTCCTGGCCCGGCACCTGTCCGCGCCGTCACGCCCCGAACAGGTCCCCTTGTCCGTTTCCACCGGGTGACTGGCGGGGCGGGGTGAGTCCCAGATGCGCCCATGCCGCCGGTGTGGCCACGCGGCCACGGGGAGTACGGGCGAGCAGTCCTTCCCGTACGAGGAAGGGCTCGGCGACCTCCTCTACGGTCTCGCGCTCCTCCCCCACCGCGACGGCGAGCGTGGACAGGCCGACCGGACCGCCGCCGAAGAGCTTGAGCAGGGCTTCCAGGACACCTCGGTCGAGGCGGTCGAGGCCGCGGGCGTCGACCTCGTAGACCTGCAGCGCGGCCGCCGCGATCTCACGGGTGATGATTCCGTCGGCCTTGACCTGGGCGTAGTCGCGTACGCGGCGCAGCAGGCGGTTGGCGATACGGGGGGTGCCCCGGGAGCGCCCGGCGATCTCGGCGGCGCCCTCCGAGCCGATCTCGACGTCGAGCAACTGCGCCGAGCGGTGGACGACGCGCTCCAGCTCGGCGGGCTCGTAGAACTCCATGTGCGCGGTGAAGCCGAAGCGGTCGCGCAGCGGGGGCGGCAGCAGACCCGCGCGCGTGGTGGCGCCGACCAGGGTGAAGGCGGGCAGCTCCAGCGGGATCGCGGTGGCGCCGGGGCCCTTGCCGACGATGACGTCGACGCGGAAGTCCTCCATCGCCATGTAGAGCATCTCCTCGGCGGGCCGGGACATGCGGTGGATCTCGTCGAGGAACAGCACTTCTCCCTCCTGGAGGGAGGAGAGGATCGCGGCGAGGTCTCCGGCGTGCTGGATGGCGGGGCCGCTGGTGATGCGGATCGGGGCGTCCATCTCGGCCGCGATGATCATCGAGAGGGTGGTCTTGCCGAGTCCGGGGGCACCCGAGAGGAGCACGTGATCGGCGGTGGCGCCACGCGCGCGTGCGGCGCGCAGGACGAGGTCGAGCTGCTCGCGGACCTTCTCCTGGCCGATGAACTCGTCCAGGTCCTTGGGGCGCAAGGCGGCCTCGACGGCCTGGTCCTCGCGGTCGGCGACAGAGTCCACGAGCCGCTCGGCGGCGGTCTCGTCGGTCGTGTCGTCCCAGTTCATTGCGTGTGCCTCGCGGTGTGGTGGTCGGGCGGCCGGCAGTCGGCGGGCGCGGTCGGGGGCCGACGGACGGCCGGTGGTCAGCGGGCTCGGTTCAAAGTCTGCAGAGCGGCCTTGAGGAGCTGGCCCACCGGGGGTGTGCCCTCGGCCGCCTCGGCCTGCGGGGCGACCGCGGAGACGGCTTCGTCGGCCTCGCGCGTCGCGTAGCCGAGGCTGATGAGCGCGGCGTGCAGCTGGTCGCGCCAGCCGGTGGTGACCGCCGTACCGATGGCCGGGCCGCCGGTGCCGAACGGTTCGCCGAGCCGGTCCTTGAGCTCCAGGAGGAGTTTCTGGGCGCCCTTCCTGCCGATGCCGGGGACGGCGGTGAGCGCCTTCTCGTCGCCGGTGGACACCGCTCGGCGCAGCGCGTCCGGGCTGTGCACGGCGAGCATCGCCTGGGCCAGGCGCGGGCCGACGCCGCTCGCGGTCTGCAGCAGCTCGAACGTCTGCCGCTCGTCGTCGTCCGCGAAGCCGTACAGGGTCAGCGAGTCCTCGCGGACGACGAGGGAGGTCGCGAGCCTGGTCTGCTGCCCCGTGCGGAGCCCGGAGAGGGTGTTGGGGGTGCACTGCACCGCGATGCCGATGCCGCCGACCTCGACCACCGCGGAATCGGGGGCGAGTGCGGCGACGGGGCCGCTGACGAAGGCGATCATGCGGTACGGCCTTTCGATGCGAGTTTCGATGCGTGCTGGGCGGCGGCCTGCTGGAGGCGGTTCTGCGCGACGGCCTGCTGGAGCCGGTTCTGGGCGGGGGCGCGCCAGATGTGGCAGATGGCAAGGGCGAGGGCGTCCGCCGCGTCGGCGGGTCTGGGGGGCGCGTCGAGCCGGAGCAGGCGGGTGACCATCGCCCCGACCTGGGCCTTGTCCGCGCGTCCGCTGCCGGTGACGGCGGCCTTGACCTCGCTCGGGGTGTGCAGGGCGACGGGGATGCCACGCCGGGCGGCGCAGAGCATGGCGACGGCGCTGGCCTGGGCCGTGCCCATCACCGTACGGACGTTGTGCTGGCTGAACACGCGCTCCACGGCGACGAATTCGGGCCGGTACTCGTCGAGCCACTGCTCGATGCCCTGCTCGACGGCGACGAGGCGCAGGCCCAACTCGGCGTCCACCGGGGTGCGTACGACACCGACGCCGCGCATGGTCAGGGTCCGTCCCGCGACTCCTTCGACCACACCGACACCGCACCGGGTCAACCCCGGGTCAACACCCAGTACCCGCACCCCGCCCCGCCCCTTCTGCGGCTGAACCGCCGCCGCTCTCGCGGAGATGGCTGATCGCCGTCGTGGTTCCTCAATTGATGGTTACGGTCCGTGGACAGCGATCATCATCTGTCCTCGCCAGGCTATCCGCTGCCACCGACAACGACGCCGGGCCGGTGGGGACGTGTCCCCACCGGCCCGGCGAAATCTCCGCAAAAGCGGCAGCGCTACGCGTCGACCTTCTCCATGATGTCGTCGCTCACGTCGAAGTTGGCGAACACGTTCTGCACGTCGTCGCTGTCCTCGAGGGCGTCGATCAGCTTGAAGATCTTCCGGGCACCCTCCTCGTCCAGCTCGACCTGCATGGTCGGGACGAAGTTGGCGTCGGCCGAGTCATAGTCGATTCCGGCCTCCTGGAGCGCGGTGCGCACCGCGACCAGGTCGGTGGCCTCGGAGATGACCTCGAAGGACTCACCGAGGTCGTTGACCTCTTCGGCGCCCGCGTCGAGCACGGCACCCAGGACGTCGTCCTCGGTCAGCTCGCCCTTGGGGACGATCACGACACCCTTGCGGTTGAACAGGTACGACACGGAGCCCGGGTCGGCCATCGAGCCACCGTTGCGGGTCATGGCGACGCGGACGTCCGAGGCGGCGCGGTTGCGGTTGTCGGTGAGGCACTCGATGAGCACCGCGACACCGTTCGGGCCGTAGCCCTCGTACATGATCGTCTCGTAGTCGGCGCCACCAGCTTCGAGACCGCCACCGCGCTTGATCGCGGAGTCGATGTTCTTGTTCGGAACCGACGACCTCTTCGCCTTCTGTACGGCGTCGTAGAGCGTCGGGTTGCCGTCCACGTCGACGCCGCCCATGCGCGCCGCGACCTCGATGTTCTTGATCAGCTTCGCGAAGAGCTTGCCGCGCTTGGCGTCGATCACGGCCTTCTTGTGCTTCGTCGTGGCCCATTTAGAGTGGCCGGACATCTGCCTGTCTCCTTCGCGTAACCCATCTCTGTACGAACGGCAGAGATCCTACAAGGACTCCGGTGCCCGGTTCGCGCGCACCATGTCGACGAACAGGCCGTGCACGCGGTGGTCGCCGGTCAGTTCCGGGTGGAACGACGTGGCCAGCGCGTTGCCCTGGCGGACTGCGACGATGTGGCCGTCGTGCTCGGCGAGCACCTCGGCCTCGGCGCCCACGGACTCGACCCAGGGGGCGCGGATGAAGACGCCCTCTACAGGATCGCCCTCGACGCCCTTGAATTGGACAGCCGCCTCGAAGGACTCGTTCTGACGTCCGAAGGCGTTGCGGCGCACGATCATGTCGATGCCGCCGATGGTCTCCTGGCCCGAGCGCGGGTCGAGGATCTTGTCGGCGAGCATGATCATGCCCGCGCAGGTGCCGTAGACGGGCATGCCGTCCCGCACGCGCGCGCGGAGGGGTTCCATCACTCCGAAGAGGACGGCCAGCTTGGAGATGGTGGTGGACTCGCCGCCGGGGATGACCAGGCCATCCACCTCGGCGAGCTCCTCGGGGCGCCGAACCGGCCTGGCCACGGCGTCAGCCGCGGCCAGGGCGATCAGGTGCTCCCGTACGTCGCCCTGGAGTGCCAGGACGCCTATGACGGGGGGGTTCATGAGTGATGTGCCTCCACCTGATGCCTTACCAGCCGCGGTTGGCGTAGCGCTCGGTCTCGGGGAGGGTGTCGCAGTTGATGCCGACCATGGCCTCGCCCAGGTTGCGGGACGCGTCCGCGATGACCTTCGGGTCGTCGTAGAAGGTGGTGGCCTTCACGATGGCGGCGGCGCGCTTGGCCGGGTCGCCCGACTTGAAGATGCCGGAGCCGACGAAGACACCCTCGGCACCGAGCTGGCGCATCAGGGCGGCGTCGGCCGGGGTGGCGACGCCACCGGCGGAGAACAGCACGACCGGGAGCTTGCCGAGCTCGGCGACCTCCTTGACGAGCTCGTACGGGGCGCGCAGCTCCTTGGCGGCGGCGTACAGCTCGTTGTTGTCGTAGCCCCGCAGACGCGCGATCTCGTTCTTGATCTGGCGCAGGTGGCGCACGGCCTCGACGACATTGCCGGTGCCGGCCTCGCCCTTCGAGCGGATCATGGCGGCACCCTCGGCGATGCGGCGCAGAGCCTCGCCCAGGTTGGTGGCGCCACAGACGAAGGGGGTGGTGAACGCCCACTTGTCGGAGTGGTTGACCTCGTCGGCCGGAGTGAGGACCTCGGACTCGTCGATGTAGTCGACGCCGAGGGACTGGAGCACCTGGGCCTCGACGAAGTGGCCGATGCGCGACTTGGCCATCACCGGGATGGACACGGCCTCGATGATGCCCTCGATCATGTCCGGGTCGGACATGCGGGCCACTCCGCCGTCCTTGCGGATGTCGGCCGGGACCCGCTCCAGGGCCATGACGGCGACGGCGCCCGCGTCCTCGGCGATCTTCGCCTGCTCCGGCGTGACGACGTCCATGATCACGCCGCCCTTGAGCTGCTCGGCCATGCCGCGCTTTACGCGGGCGGTGCCGGTCTCGGGGGTCTGGGCGGGGTGGGAGAGCGTGCTGGACACGGATTGACCTCACTCGGTGAAGAGGGTTTTGTGCTCCACCGAGGAAACGTGAGGGAAGCAGGCCACAGCAAGGGCCAATAGGGAGCCGGTGGATCGTTTTCGCCCGCTCCGCCCCTACCCGTCCCGCACCTGGGGGCTCCGCCCCCAGACCCCCGTATCGCGCTCCGCGCTCGTCCTCAAACGCCGGACGGGCTGAAATCAGCTCGTCGGGCGGTCCGCCAGGGCAGCCGGTGGCTCGTCGTCCATTTCGAAGGCCATCGGGAACGGGGCGTGGCCTGCCAGCCGGAACCAGCGGACCTTGCGGTGGCGGCGGAGGGCGCGGGCGGCGCGTACGGCGTCATTGTGGAAGCGCCGGGCCATCGGCACCCGCCGCACGGCCTGCGCCAGCTCACGCGCGGCCTCCTCACCCCCAGGGGCGGCCCGCACCGCCTCGACCTGCTGCGTCTCCCCGAACACTGCCCTGAGCGCCTGGCTCAGCTCGCTCTCGGCCACCTCACGCTGCTCCTCCTCGGCCTGCCGGGCCTCGTGCGCCGCCTCGTACAGCACGATCGAGGCGGCCGGATCGAGGACCCCGGACGTGGCCAGCTCCTGCGCCACGGAGGCACGGCGCAGCAACTGCGCGTCGAGGGCGGCGCGGGTGGCGTCGATGCGGGCGTGCAGCCGGTCCAGACGCCCGGCGGTCCAGCTCAAGTAGAGGCCGATCACGACGAGGGCGACGAGGATCCAGATGAGGGTTGCGGTCACGGGCGGCAAGGCTCCCCTAGTCGTATGAGCGAAACGTAGTCATTCTGTGGCCCTGTCACGCGCACGCTCGGCGCCCAGGCGACGTCGGGCACCCTCCTCGGCCAGGTCGCGAGACCTGACCGACCAGCGTCCGGAGGGACGTGCCACGCGGACTGGCGGTTCTCACCGTTCAGCACCAGCGCACGAAGGCGATTGGCCCACACCCCTGAGCAATGCTCAGGCTTGCTAAGCCAATCCGAGACGCTACCCGGGTACGGTCCAGGTCCCGGGCGCAACGGAAACCGCCGCGCCCGGTCCAGGATTCGCCCCTCCCCCGCCCGACGCGTCCGGCAGGTTCAGTCCCGCGCCAGCCCGAACCGGGCGCGCAGCCCTGTGCGTTCGTCCGCGGCCACCGCCGCCGCACCGTCCGTCACCGTCTCGTACACGGACAGGATGTCCGCCCCGACCGTCGACCAGTCGAAGCGGCGTACGTGGGCGCTCCCGCGCTCGCGCAGTTCCGCCCGGCGTGCCGGGTCGCCCAGGAGCCGGAGCGCGGCAGCGGCCAGCGCGTCCGCGTCCTCGTTGGCGAACAGTTCGCCCGCCGCGCCCTGATCGAGGACCTGGGCGAACGCGTCGAGGTCGGAGGCGAGCACCGGTGCCCCCGCGGACAGCGCCTCCACGAGGATGATGCCGAAGCTCTCGCCGCCGGTGTTGGGCGCGATGTACACGTCGACGCTGCGCAGGAAGCGTGCCTTGTCCTCGTCGCTGACCATGCCGAGGAACTCGACGCGGGAGCGCATCTCGGCGGGCAGTGACTCCACGGCTTCTTCCTCGTCGCCGCGCCCGGCGACCAGGAGCCGCGTCTGCGGGCGTTCGGCGAGGATCTTCGGCAGGGCCTTCATGAGGACCGGCAGGCCCTTGCGGGGCTCGTCGATGCGGCCCATGAAGCCGAGGGTTTCGCCCTGCCACTCGGGCTTGGGCTTGGCGCGTGCGAAGAAGTCGACGTCGACGCCGTTCGGGATGACGACGGCGTCGCCGCCCAGATGTTCGACGAGGGTGCGGCGCGCGTACTCGCTCACCGCGATCCGCGCGCTGATCTTCTCCAGGGCCGCCTGGAGGATCGAGTACGCGGCGACCATCGCCCGGGAGCGCGGGTTCGAGGTGTGGAAGGTGGCGACGATGGGCCCCTGCGCGGCCCAGCAGGCGAGCAGGCCGAGCGAGGGCGAGGCCGGCTCGTGGATGTGGATCACGTCGAAGGTGCCGTCGTGCAGCCAGCGCCGTACCCGCGCCGCCGACAGGAAGCCGAAGTTCAGGCGTGCCACGGAGCCGTTGTACGGCACCGGAACCGCCCGGCCCGCCGAGACGACGTACGGCGGGAGAGGTGTCTCGTCGTCGGCGGGGGCGAGGACGGAGACGTCGTGCCCGCGGCGGATGAGGTGGTCGGCCAGGTCGCGAATGTGGAACTGGACGCCGCCCGGCACGTCCCAGGAGTACGGGCAGACGATGCCGATCCTCACGGGGTCCCCTTCTTGGGATCACTCGCGGAGTTCTTCTTGGGATCACTCGCGGAGTTCCCCGCATCCTGCACGGCGTTCCCGCGACCCTTCGCGGAGTTAGCCGGAGCCTTCCCGGCATCGAGGTCTTTCAGCCACAAGCGCTGCAGCATGTGCCAGTCCTCCGGATGGTCGGCGATCCCCGAGGCGAAGGCGTCGGCCAGCGCCTGTGTCATGGCAGACGTCTTTTCCGCCCGGGTACCTGCCTCGGGGACGTCGACGGGGGGATGCACGCGGCCCTGCATCACGGGCGATTCGTCGTACCAGAGCGTCACCGGGAGGAGCAGCGAGCCGGTCTGCTGCGCGAGGAGGGCCGGGCCCGCGGGCATCCGGGTCGCCTCGCCGAAGAACTCCACCTCGACGCCGGACGCGGACAGGTCGCGGTCGGCGACCAGGCAGATCAGTCCGCCGTCGCGCAGCCGCCGGGCCAGCGTGCCGAACGCGGTGCCGCCGCTGTGCGGCAGGACCTCCATGCCGAGGCCCTCGCGATAGGCGACAAAACGGTCGTACAGCGATTCGGGCTTGAGCCGCTCGGCGACCGTCGCGAACGGCGTCTCCAGCTTGGTGGTGACCCAGGCGCCCGCGAGGTCCCAGTTGGCCATGTGCGGGAGGGCCAGGATCACGCCCTTGCCGGAGGCGAGCCCGTCGGTGAGGTAGTGCACGTCCTTCGGGTCGAAGCCCGTCTTCACGCGCTCCTCGCTCCAGGCGGGCAGGCGGAAGGATTCCATCCAGTAGCGCAGGTACGAGCGCATACCCGCCTTGGAGAGTTCGGCGAGCCGTTCCGGGGTCGCGCCGGGCACCACGCGCGCGTAGTTGCTCTCCAGGCGTTGTATGCCCTTGACGCGCCTCTTCCAGGCGATGTCCGCGACGGTGCGGCCCAGGTGTACGGCGACCGGCTCGGGGAGCTTCTTGACCGCGCTCCAGCCGAGCGCGTACGCCCCGTCTACCAGCTTGTCCTGGAGGCTGCTCATGACGTCGCCTCGCTGTTCTGGGCCGCGGCCGCGTCCGCCTCCGCGGACTCCTTGTGCACCGTCACGACGCGCTGGACGAGCGTGACGAGGCTGCCGACGGCGACGATCCACAGCGCGATGGGCAGCAGCACCTGGATGCCGGGCACACCGAAGGTGTGCAGTCCCGCGAGCCCGGCCGCGACCAGCGAGATCACCAGCCGCTCGGCGCGCTCGACCAGGCCGTTGACCGCGACGGGCAGACCGATCGACTCGCCGCGGGCCTTGGTGTACGAGACCACCTGGCCGCTGGCCAGGCAGAAGATCGAGACGGCGCACAGGACGTTGTTGTCGCCGTTGCCCGCGTACCAGAGCGTGAAGCCGCCGAAGATCGCGCCGTCTGCGACCCGGTCGAGGGTCGAGTCGAGGAAGGCGCCCCAGCGGCTGGAGCGGCCGAGCTGGCGCGCCATGTTGCCGTCGACCAGGTCCGAGAACACGAAGAGCGTGATGACGATCGTGCCCCAGAAGAACTCTCCCCGGGGGTAGAAGACCAGCGCGCCCGCCACGACTCCGGCCGTGCCCAGGAGGGTCACCGCGTCGGGGCTTACCCCCCGGCGGATGAGAAACGCGGCGAACGGTGTGAGGACACGCGTGAAGAATGCACGCGCGTACTTGTTCAGCATGGCCTTCCCGAGGGTCGGTGTCGCCGAGGGGCCCCTGCTGGCCTCCGGCTGGCCCATCGTAGCCACGCGCGCGGGTGTGCGACGGCCGGGCACCCGCACCCAGGCGTCACGACGGGATGCCACCGGTGTCACGACGGGATCGCGTCCTCCGTATGGACGCACCGTGACGTGAGTGCAAAGCTCGAAGACACCGCGGGCGTCATCGGAGCCGCCACCGCACGCGGCCTCCCTATGCCCGCGCCCACAGAGACCTCACCGTGCACGGGAGGCAAGGCCATGGGCGACAAGGCGAACGCACACCCCGGAGCCGCCGGCAGGGCTACAGCGGCCGACCACCCCGCGTCCGTACGGAATGTGGTGCTGGTCGGCCACAGCGGATCGGGCAAGACGACTCTGGTGGAAGCTCTCGCGCTGACAGCGGGAGCGGTGAACCGGGCGGGCCGCGTGGAGGACGGCGGCACCGTCTCCGACTACGACGAGATCGAGCACCGGCAGCAGCGCTCGGTGCAGCTCTCCCTGGTACCCGTCGACTGGGACGGATACAAGATCAATATCCTCGACACTCCCGGATACGCCGACTTCGTCGGGGAGCTGAGGGCCGGTCTGCGAGCGGCGGACGCGGCCCTTTTCGTCGTCTCGGCCTCGGACGGCGTGGACGGCTCGACCCGCATGGTGTGGGAGGAGTGCGCGGCCGTCGGCATGCCGCGGGCCATCGTGATCACGCATCTGGAAGCCGCCAGGGCGGACTTCGAGGAGATGACGCGGATCTGCGCGGAGGCCTTCGGCGCGGACGACCCCGACGCCGTACTGCCCCTGTATCTGCCGCTGCGCGGCGAGGAGGGTCCCGACGGGCACGCCCCCGTGACAGGGCTGACCGGGCTCCTCTCCCAGCGGCTGTTCGACTACTCCTCCGGGGAGCGCAAGGAGGCCGAGCCTGGACCCGACCAGCTGCCACACATCGAGGAGGCACGCAACCGGCTGATCGAGGGGATCATCGCCGAGAGCGAGGACGAGACCCTCATGGACCGCTACCTCGGCGGCGAGGAGATCGACCTGAAGACCCTCGTGCAGGATCTTGAGCGGGCCGTGGCGCGCGGGACCTTCTTCCCGGTGCTGGCCGCCGCTCCGGCCGCCGAGGGCGCCCGTCAGGGCCTCGGCACGGTCGAGCTCCTCGACCTCGTCACGGGCGGCTTCCCGACCCCGCTGGAGCGCGAGGCACCCACGGTCACGACGCCGGAGGGCGCACCGCGCGAGGTGAACGCCTGCGACCCGAACGGGCCGCTGCTCGCGGAGGTCGTGAAGACGGCCAGCGACCCGTACGTGGGCCGGGTATCGCTCGTACGCGTCTTCTCGGGCACCCTGCGCCCCGACCAGACGGTGCACGTGTCCGGGCACGGAATGACCGACCGGGGTCACGAGGACCATGACGTCGACGAGCGCGTCGGCGCCCTGTCCACGCCGTTCGGCAAGCAGCAGCGCATCCTCTCGCAGTGCATCGCCGGCGACCTGGCGTGCGTGGCGAAACTGAACCGCGCCGAGACCGGGGACACCCTCTCGGCCAAGGACGACCCGCTGCTCATGGAACCGTGGCAGATGCCCGACCCGCTGCTGCCTCTCGCCATCCAGGCGCACAGCAAGCCCGACGAGGACAAGCTCTCGCAGGGCCTCGCCCGGCTGGTCGCCGAGGACCCCACCATGCGTCTGGAGCAGAACCAGAACACCCACCAGGTCGTCCTGTGGTGCCTGGGCGAGGCCCACGCGGACGTCGCCCTGGAGCGCCTGCGCAGCCGCTACGGCGTCCAGGTCGACGTCGTGCCGCACAAGGTCTCCCTACGGGAGACGTTCGCGGACAGGTCCGCCGGACGCGGCCGCCATGTGAAGCAGTCCGGCGGGCACGGCCAGTACGCGATCTGCGAGATCGAGGTCGAACCGCTGCCGAACGGCTCCGGCATCGAGTTCGTGGACAAGGTCGTCGGCGGGGCCGTACCGCGGCAGTTCATCCCGTCCGTCGAGAAGGGCGTCCGCGCCCAGGCCGCCAAGGGCGTGGCCGCGGGCTATCCGCTCATCGACGTACGGATCACGCTGCTCGACGGCAAGGCGCACTCGGTGGACTCCTCCGACGCCGCGTTCCAGACGGCGGGTGCGCTCGCCCTGCGCGAGGCGGCCGCCGACGCCAGGATCCATCTCCTGGAGCCGGTGGCCGAGGTGACGGTCCTGGTCGGCGACGAATACGTGGGCGCCGTGATGAGCGACCTGTCGGGGCGGCGCGGCCGGGTCGTCGGCACCGAGCAGGCGGGCGGCGGGCGGACCCTCGTACGGGCCGAGGTCCCGGAGATCGAGATCGGGCGGTACGCCGTCGATCTGCGTTCCCTCTCGCACGGGACCGCGCGCTTCAACCGCAGGTACGCGCGGCACGAGCCGATGCCGTCTCAGGTCGCCGAAAGGATTCGTGAACAGGCCAAGGACGCTTGACGGTTGAGCGTCTCGTGCATCGGCGGGCGGCTTCGGCCGTCCGCCGACGAATGTCGGTCGCGGCCGATACTCTGAGAACCTGATCAAGACGATGACCTGATCAACAGGTGTGCGGGGCAGGCAAGTCGGGAAAAGCCGCAGGAGCGGGCAGCGGCGATGGGGGCGGAAGTGGCATTCGACGGTTTCGATTTCACTCCCGGGGCGCAGGTGCCGCTCTCGGGCTCCGCGGGGCAGACGGCGGCGACCTTCGCGCTGGCCTCGGCGGCGTACCGGGACAACGAGGTCAAGGAAATCCTCAAGGCCGACAACGAGTGGCACAAGTCCACCGTCAAGGACGGAAGGATCAAGCTGTTCTCGCCGAACCTGGGCGAAGCCTTCTCGCGGGCCGTGGTGGACCGCATGCTGGGCACCGGCCGCAAGCCGCTCATCCAGTCCTTCGGCACCGACCCGCAGGTCATCGTGGAGCACTGCCTGGCCGCGAACCGCATCCGCCGGGAGCGCGACAACTGGCTGTCGGCCGTGATGGTGCTGTGCGGGCTTCTCTTCCTGCCCGGGCTGCTCGTCTGGCTGCTGGTCTTCCAGATCCGCACGCAGATCGCCAAGCGTGAGGACAAGCGGGCCTCCGCCCTCGCGACGGCGCTCCTCGTCGCCGTCGGCGCCGTCGCCGTGATCTTCCTCATCCGTACGCCGCTCACGGGTTTCTGGGCCTGGTACGCCCGGGCGGCCATCGTGCTGCCGGTCGTCGGATGGCTCTGGGCCAAGCAGATCTGCGAGCGCACGGCCAAGGACCTGCGCGAGCGCTGGGGCAGTCTGCTGTCCGGCGGCGGGATCGGCGCCAAGATCCCCGAGGCCGTGCCCGGGAGCCCCGGTGAGACCGCCGCCGAGCGGCTGCGGCAGGCGCTCGCCCGGCTCACCGCCGAGCAGCAGTCCAACTCCGTCTTCTACGCCGGGCCCAAGGGGATACTCGGCATGGGGACGCGCTGGGGTAGCTGGCAGCTCGCCGAGGACCTGGTGCCTCGTGAGGCGGACAAGGAGATCCATCCCTTCCGCAGTTGGGACGTCATACGGTCCGTCCACGACCAGCTGCGGATGCTGGAGCGGGGGCCGCTCAACACCGGGGGGTTCCCGGCCCCTTCGATCAAGCACTGGATCGTCACGCCGATCGGGGAGAACGCGAAGGCCGTGTCCCGGCCGGGCGGTACGGATGTCGATGCGTACACGATCAAGACGCATGCCATACAGGACATCTGCAACAAGCAGCAGTTCGGCAGCGGGGACCGGCACTACCTCGGGGTCCAATGGACGCTCTGGGACGGCCAGTTGATCATCACCATGCTGATCACCGTCACCGTGCTGCACGAGACGCTGCGCATCGAGGTCACCGGGCATGCGCTGGGGCCGGTGAACTCGCTCTTCACGACGAAGCCGGAGGCTCCGACGAAGGAGGTCGCCAAGGCGGTCAAGTTCTGGGAGACCCGGAAGGTGACTCTGCCGCTGGTGACGACGGACGAGGTCGTGCGGCTGGCTGTGCGGGCTCCGTTCACCTGGTATCCGCCGCTGCTGAACTGGCTGGGCGGGACGGTGACGCTTCCCGAGCCCTTCGGGCTGCGGCACGCCTGGGCCGATCAGCCGTGGCGGCATCGGTTCATGGCCGATGACGCGCTGCGGGCGGCTGCGCCTGTGTTGCGGGTGGTGCACTCCGCGGCGATCAGGGTGCTGGAGGAGAACGGGGTCGATACCGAGAAGTTCGGCAATCGGTCGGCGTTTCTCAGTACTGCGGTGCAGGATCCTATGCCTCGGAAGGCGGACGTCTACGACGCGTAGCGCCTCGCCGGCGGGGCGGGGGGTTCGCTTTCCGCCGGATGGAGGTCGGGGCCGTGCCGTGCCGGTACATCCGCCCGTCGCCGGTGGATCAGACGTTGGCTTGTGGGGAGACGTTTCCAGATCCGGGCGTAAGCGACGGGCATGTGATGTACCGGCACGGCACGGCTTCCGTGGTCTGGCGACTGCGGGTGGGTGGGGGCGTGCGCCCTCCATACCCCCGGCCGGCGGAGTCCTTCGGTCCGTCCGGCGAAGGTGGTCTTTCAGCCCGTCCGGCGTTTGAGGACGAGGCCGTTCAGGCCGAAGCGGGGGGCTGGGGGCGGCAGCCCCCAGGGACGATGGGGGTCCCCCCGCTCTGGGGGTACCTCCCAGGCCCTTAAGGCACTGGGGGAGAAGCCGAGAGTGGGGGAGGGTAGGGGCGGAGGGGGCGAAAAACATCCCGCGGCGGCAGATGATGGACCGGCACGGCCCCCGTGCGGCGCGGGCGGCTGTCAGGGCGTGGGCCAGGCCTCTGACAGCATTTTGCGGGTGTCTGCCAGGAGCTGGGGCAGGACCTTGGTGTGGCCCACCACCGGCATGAAGTTCGTGTCGCCGCCCCAGCGGGGCACGATGTGCTGGTGGAGGTGGGCGGCGATCCCGGCGCCCGCGACCGTGCCCTGGTTCATGCCGATGTTGAAACCGTGTGCGCCTGAGGCGGTGCGCAGCGCGGTCATGGCCTGCTTGGTCAGCTCGCCGAGTTCGGCGGTCTCCGGATCTGTCAGGTCGGTGTAGTCGGCGACGTGGCGGTAGGGCACGACCATGAGGTGGCCGCCGTTGTACGGGTAGAGGTTCAGCACGGCGTACACCTGCTCGCCGCGCTTCACGATCAGCCCGTCCTCGTCGGACTTGGCCGGAATCGAGCAGAAGGGGCAGCCGTCATCGGCTCCCGGGCCGGTGGGCTTGTTCTCGCCCTGGATGTAGGCCATCCGGTGGGGCGTCCACAGGCGCTGGAACGCGTCCTGCGTTCCCACTCCGATCTGCTGCTCCGGCTCACTCGTCATGTTGTGCAGCATATGGCTTCGCCCGTTCGCGGCGTGTCGGCGGGTACCGGACGGATCGGCCCGCGGTCAAGCTGACGTGATGGACGACGACAGCCCTCAGGGCCGCTGGGAGCGGCGCACCCAGGCATCGCTCGCGCTCGGCTCGGTGCTGTTCCTCGCCGCGTACGCCGTCCTTGTGCTCGCGCACGGTCTGCCCTCGGTCTGGCGGGACGGCTGCGTCGCGGTGATGCTGGCCGCCTGGGGCATGTTCGCCGTCGACTACGGAGTGCGGTGGCGGCTGAGTGGGGAGGGGTTCCGGTTCGTCCGGGGTCACTGGCTTGACACGGTGGTGCTCGCTCTGCCGCTGTTGCGGCCCCTGCGTGTCGTGAAGCTCTACGAGGCCGTGCTGAGGCGGCATGGGGGGCCTCGGCTCGCGCTGTATGCGCGCGTGATCGTCTACGCCGGGCTGTCGGTGCTCCTGCTCGGTTTCGCGGGCGCCCTTGCCATTTACCAGCTGGAACACGCGGCGCCGGGGGCGACGATCCGCACGTTCGGGGACTCGGTCTGGTGGACGTGCTCGACGCTCGCGACCGTGGGGTACGGGGATGTGACCCCGGTGACGTTCTGGGGGCGCACGATCGCGGTGGGGCTGATGGGGTGCGGTCTGGCGCTGCTGGGTGCGGTGACGGGGTCGTTCTCGTCGTGGCTGCTTCAGGTGCTCGCGCGGGAGGGTGACGAAAGGCCCCCGGGGAGCTGAGCTTCCCGGGGGCCTTCGACGGAGATCAGACCTGTGCGCGTTCCTCGACGATCTGCGCGATCTTGGCGATCGCCTCGTCGACCGGGATGCCGTTCTCCTGCGAGCCGTCGCGGTAGCGGAAGGAGACGGCGCCGGCCGTCATGTCCTCGTCGCCCGCGATGACCATGAAGGGCACCTTCTGCTTCTGCGCGTTGCGGATCTTCTTCTGCATGCGGTCCGAGGAGGAGTCCACCTCGACGCGCAGGCCCCTCTTCTTGGCCGCGGCCGCGAACTTCTGCAGGTACTCGACGTGCGCGTCGCCGATCGGGATGCCGATCGCCTGGACGGGCGCGAGCCACGCCGGGAACGCGCCCGCGTAGTGCTCCAGGAGCACCGCGAAGAAGCGCTCGATCGAGCCGAAGAGCGCGCGGTGGATCATGACCGGACGCTGCTTGGAGCCGTCGGGGCCCGTGTACTCCAGGTCGAAACGCTCCGGCAGGTTGAAGTCGAGCTGCACGGTCGACATCTGCCAGGTCCGGCCGATCGCGTCCTTGGCCTGGACGGAGATCTTCGGGCCGTAGAAGGCGGCGCCGCCCGGGTCCGGGACGAGCGGGAGGCCCTGCTTCTCGGCGACCTGGCGGAGGGTCTCGGTCGCCTCCTCCCAGGCCTCCTCGGCGCCGACGAACTTCTCCGGGTCCTTGGTGGAGAGCTCCAGGTAGAAGTCGGTGAGGCCGTAGTCACGCAGCAGGTTCAGGACGAAGGTGAGCGTCTTGTCGAGCTCCTCGGCCATCTGCTCGCGCGTGCAGTAGATGTGCGCGTCGTCCTGGGTGAAGCCACGGGCACGGGTCAGGCCGTGCACGACGCCCGACTTCTCGTACCGGTACACCGTCCCGAACTCGAAGAAGCGCAGCGGCAGTTCACGGTACGAGCGGCCGCGCGCGTCGAAGATCAGGTTGTGCATCGGGCAGTTCATGGGCTTGAGGTAGTAGTCCACGCCCTCGTCGAGCTGCATGGGCGGGTACATGCCGTCGGCGTACCAGTCCAGGTGGCCCGAGGTCTCGAAGAGCTTCCCCTTGGTGGCGTGCGGGGTGTAGACGAACTCGTAGCCCTCCTCCTCGTGGCGGCGCCGCGAGTAGTCCTCCATCACGCGGCGGACGATGCCGCCCTTGGGGTGGAAGACGGCCAGGCCGGAGCCGATCTGGTCGGGGATGGAGAACAGGTCCAGCTCGTTGCCCAGCTTGCGGTGGTCGCGCTTCTCGGCCTCGGCCAGGAAGTCGAGGTGCGCCTTCAGCTCCTCCTTGGACGGCCAGGCGGTGCCGTAGATGCGCTGGAGCATGGGGTTCTTCTCGCTGCCGCGCCAGTAGGCGGCCGCGTTGCGCATCAGCTTGAACGCCGGGATGTTCCGGGTGGTGGGCAGGTGAGGGCCTCGGCAGAGGTCCTTCCAGCACAGGTCGCCGGTCTTGGCGTCGAGGTTGTCGTAGATCGTCAGCTCGCCCGCGCCGACCTCGACGTCCGCGCCGTCGTCCGAGGAGGCCGAGCCCTTGAGGCCGATCAGCTCCAGCTTGTACGGCTCGTCCGCGAGCTCCTCGCGGGCGGCCTCGTCGGTGACCACGCGGCGCGAGAAGCGCTGGCCGCGCTTCTGGATCTCCTGCATCTTCTTCTCGATGGCCTTGAGATCCTCGGGCGTGAACGGCTTCTCGACATCGAAGTCGTAGTAGAAGCCGTCCTTGACGGGCGGGCCGATGCCCAGCTTGGCCTCGGGGAACAGCTCCTGCACGGCCTGGGCCATGACGTGCGCGGTGGAGTGGCGCAGGATGCCCAGACCGTCCTCGGAGGAGATCTCGACGCCCTCGACGGTCTCGCCGTCCTTGACCTCGTACGCGAGGTCCTTCAGCTCGCCGCCCACGCGGGCCGCGACGATGGTGCGCTCACCGGCGAAGAGGTCGGCGGCCGTAGTGCCCGTCGTCACCGCGCGCTCTTCCCGCTCGGAATCGCGTTGGATGATCACACGGACGTCTGACACCGGACTCTCCTGACTGAAGGGGGCGCCCACCACATACGGGATGGCATGGCAATGCCCTGAATCCTACCGAGCCCGGGGCGCCCTTCGCGAAACGGTTAACCGTTGCACCACCTCATTTCCCGCTGCACGCCTCCTCTGCACCACCTCATTTCCCGCTGCACGCCTCCTCTGCACCACCTCATTTCCCGCTGCACGCCACCTCTGCACCCCATCAGTCCCCGCTGCACGCCACCTCTGCACCACCTCAGTCCCCGCTGCACGCCTCCTCTGCACCACCTCATTTCCCGCTGCACGCCACCTCTGCACCCCATCAGTCCCCGCTGCACGCCTCCTCGAAGAAGTCCAGGTTCTCCTGGAGCGACTTCATCAGCCGGTCCCGCTCGGCCTCGTCCACCTGCACGGGTACGACCCCGGAGGCGTCCGTGAGCCTGCGGAAGCCGCCGCGGCTCTCCAGGCGCCCGTGCACCCGCACCGGCAGCCCGACCAGGTGGGCATGCCCCGCTATCCGGTAAGCCTCCTCGTCCAGTGTCATGCGGACGTGCGGGATCTCGGCGCCGGCGATGACCCGCAGCCGTACCGTGCCCGCGCCGCGTGGCCCCGACCTGCGCATCCGCACCACCGCACCCGTGATGCGCACCGGCACGGACGGTTCCTCGCGCAGATAGCGGGCTCCGGCCTCGCGCAGCACGGGCAGGTCGCCGGGGGAGAACTCCACGGGCTCGGCCGGTGCGGCACACCCCTCGGGGACCCCCTCCGAGGGCGCCCACTCGACGGCGATCCGGGCGCCCTCGGTGCCGCGGACCAGGGCTACCAGCGCTTCCAGGAGCTCACGGCTGACGCCCGCCTCGACGGCCGCGTCGAAGGCGTCCATACCACCGGTGGCCCGCTGGTAGTCGATGGCCTCGCGGGCGGCGTACAGCGCCTCGTGCAGTCGTATCGCGAGCGGCCGCCCGGTGGAGACGGGCAGGAAGGCGGTGAGCCGGCGTCCGCCGGGTTCGGCGCCGACCAGGACGTTGTCCAGGGACGCCGCGGCGGACCTGCGGTGGCGGGCGCCGTAATAGCCCGCACGCGCGCGCGTGGCCAGTGCGCCCGCGAGGAGCGTCTGGCGGGCGGCGGCGCGCAGCTGTTCCTCGACCGTCCAGGGGGCGGCGCCCACCGGGCCGGCCGGGACCTCCCTCAACCAGCGGATCTCGTCGCTGGGCACGGCGAGCGCGACCAGCACGTCGCGCGCGGACGGTGACCCGCTACGGGAGAGCGCGACCAGGGCCTCGCCGAGGAGGTCGTCGCTGTCGGGAAAGGCCCGGCTTTCCGGCACCAGCAGGCTGGTACCGCCGCCACCGGGCCCCGGTGGGGTCCATCGGCCGTACCGTCCCACGGCCCCGCCGCGCCGCTGCCAGCCGTGCCGGTGCAGCAGGGCGCTGAGCACGGCGGGGTCGACCTGGCCGGGCTCCGGAGGCTGTGTCCACAAGGCGTCGACGGGATGCGGCCTGACCGGTCGCAGGGCTTCGTCGATCGGGCGGTGGGTCATGGTCTGCCTCCCGTCCCGACCCGCGTCATGATCTCGCAGAGTGCCCGGTCGTCGAAGATCCGGGCGGTCGGTATGCGAACGGTGGTCCTGCGCCGGCCGGTGATGGCGTGTCCGGCGAGGTTGGTCCAGTAGCAGCAGTGCCGCAGGTCGAGGCGGTCGTGGCTGGCGCGCAGCCAGTCGTCCTGGGACCTGGGCACGAGCATCACGACCAGGATCTTGTGCACCGAGACCGGGGTGCGGGCGAGCTTCGCCAGGTGCTCGTTGTCGAGCGTGAAGGAGAAGGCGGGCCCCAGACGGCGGGGCGGGACCGCAGGCCCCTCGGTTGAGGGCGGTGGTGGGAGACGGGCGGGCGGGTTCGGCGGGATCTGGTACGTGCACTTGAGCTGCACCTTGATGGTGACTTCGTCGTCGACCGTGTGCCCGGGGGCGCTGTGGCTGACGTGCCAGTCGATGCCGTTGTCCGGAAAGGGCTGGGACAGCGAGCAGCCCGCGGCCGCCGCGACGGCGTGCAGATAGCCCACCTGCAACGTCTCCATGCAGGCGGTGGTGGCGAGCGTGCCGCGATGGGGTGCCGTCCGCTGGGGCAGCAGCCCGCCCCGTTCGGGCTGCGCGAGTGCCATGAGTCCAACAGCCTTCCAAGCTTGGTGAATCCCCGTGACGGGCCGCTGAACTGCAAAGACCCGTACCTCTGTTGTCTCCTCGCGGCGTATGGCGCAAACAGCCCGGGTATCACCAAACGGGCAGAAGACGGTACGTCAGCTGCCGTGGGTGAACGAGGAGTTGTGTACGTATGACGTGCTGGTACGAAGGCCCCTTGGCCGCGTTCGACACGGAGACCACGGGCGTGGATGTCGAGACCGACCGGATCGTGTCGGCCGCCGTCGTCGTCCAGGACGCCCCGGGTTCCCGTCCGCGGGTGACCCGATGGCTGGTGAACCCGGGAGTGCCGGTGCCCGAGGGGGCGACGGCGGTGCACGGGCTCACGGAGGAGCATCTGCAGCGCAACGGCCGCTGGCCGTCGCCGGTGATGGAGGAGATAGCCCGAGAGCTGGGCGAACAGGCCGCGGCGGGCCGCCCGCTCGTGGTGATGAACGCACCCTTCGATCTGACGCTTCTGGACCGGGAGTTGCGCAGGCACCGCGCTTCGTCCCTCGGCCACTGGTTCGAGTCGACTCCGCTGCTCGTGCTCGATCCACGCGTCCTCGACAAGCATCTGGACCGCTATCGCAAGGGCCGCCGCACCCTCACCGACCTGTGCGCGCACTACGGCGTGGTCCTCGACGGCGCGCACGACGCGGGGGCCGACGCACTGGCCGCGATGGAGGTCGTCCGCGCGGTGGGGCGCCGTTTCGCGGCCCGCCTGGAGCGGCTGTCACCGGCCGAGCTGCACACGCTGCAGGCGGTGTGGCATGCGGCGCAGGCGCGCGGACTGCAAGCGTGGTTCGCGCGCAGCGGCTCGGAGGAGGCGGTGGATCCGGCGTGGCCGCTGCGTCCGGGCCTGTCGGCGGCAGCCGCCTAGGAACGCCCGGGGACGGCCTGGGAACGGCCTGGGAACGGCGCGGGAACACAGAAAAACCGGTCCGTCTGTGACGGACCGGCCTTCTCCGGGTGGGCGATACTGGGTTCGAACCAGTGACCTCTTCGGTGTGAACGAAGCGCTCTCCCACTGAGCTAATCGCCCGGGAACGCACTGAACCATACAGGTCCCGGCGGGTGTGGTTCAAACCGCTTCGAGGTAGGCCGCCAGTCCGCGCTGTCCCGCGCGCATCATCAGGGCGTGGTTGGCGCGGAAGACGGGCCGTCCCGGGACCGCGAGCCGCCGCAGCAGCGGCTTGCTGACATCGACCTCCTGGTCGTACTGAGCCCGGGTACCCGGCCCGTCGGCGGTGAGCGTCCAGCGTGCCCAGCCGACCATGTCGCCGGACAACGCGATCTCCAGGACGCCGCCGGCCCGATCGCGGCGCACCTCACGCCCGGTGAACGTCATGTCGTACGGGAGGACCGAGCGGACGCGGAGGACGCCGCTGCGTTCGTCGACGCGGGTCACCTCGCGCACCTGGGGCCACCAGCGCGGATAGTGCTCGGCCTGTTCGAGGACGGTGTAGACGGTGGCGCGGGGCGCGGGCAGGTCCCACACACTGCGGAAGCGGAAATGGCTCCAGTCCATGAACCGAGTGTGCCCCATCCGGAAAACCGATGTCCGGAAACCGACGTCCGGAGAACTGAGTACGTCCTGAGTACGCGCACTCATGCCGGGGGACGTGACCGGGACCACACTCCGAGGCATGACCCACATACCGCCCCCGGCCGAGGAGTTGCGGCTCCTCGACGCCGAGCTGCGGCAACTCGACGCGCGCCGGGCCCTGTTGCTGACACGCCGCGCCTGGCTGATCGCCTCCCTTCAGCAGCCTGCTGCCCCGCACGAGCCCCAAGCGGCTCCCACGCACGGGCTCCAGGCCGCTCCGACGCGTCAGCCCGAGACCACGGCACCGAGTGTCCAGAACGTGCTCCTGCTGCTCGGCGGCATCCTGCTGACCGTGGCCGCGGTCGTGTTCACGGTCGTCAGCTGGGGGCATCTGGGGATCGCCGGGCGGGCCCTGGTCCTCGGCGCGGTGACGCTGGCGGCGCTCGGCGCGCCGGTGCCGCTGCTGCGCCGCGGGCTGAGCTCGACGGCCGAGTCGGTGGCGGGGATCGGCCTCGCCCTGACGGTGCTGGACGTCTATGCCCTGCACGAGGTCGCGCTGCCGGACACCGACGGCCTCGGGTACGCGGCGACCGCCTCGGCGGTGCTGGCCGCGGTGTGGGCGGCGTACGGACTCGCCGTCGGCGCGCCGAGCCGGCCGACGGCCACCTCCACGGGCCTGCGGCTGCCCCTGCCCGCCGCCGTGACCGCGGCGCAGCTCCCGCTGGTCCTCTGGGCGGCGGCGGCCGACGCGGACGCTCACACCCTCGCGGCCGCGCTGCTGGCGACGGCCACGTTCGACACGGCTGTCGCGCTCCTGTCCCCCGCGACGTCCGTCCGTCTCGTCGCCGCCACCGGCGCGTACGGCATGGGCGGTTGGGGCACCTTTGCCGCCGGTTGGCTGTCCTGGACGGCCTCCGGCCCGAGCGCCGCCGCCCGTGCGGCGGCGCTCCTCCTCCTTGCCGCGGCGATCGCCCTGGCGGCGGCGTGGCGCGCCCCGAAGCCGGACATCGCCGCCGGAATCGCGACGGCGGGCGGCCTGATCACCGTCGCCGGACTCGGCGGTGTCCTGCGTTCGTCGCTGCCCGACGACTGGACGGTTCCGGGCTATCTGGTGTGCGGCGTCGCCCTGTTGGCCGTCGTACGCACCGGCCTGCCCGAACCGCTGCGGCGCGGACTCGCCGGGGCCTCCGGCTCCGTGCAGGCCGTCGCTGTGGTGTGGGCGCTGCCCCTGGTCGCGGTCGCCCTGCTGGGCCCGCTCGGCTGGGTCGAGCGGATCTGGTCCGGCGCCCCGGCGACCGCCCGCGACGCGGTGACCACCGACCTGTCCTGGCCCACGAACGCGGCCACGGCGCCGCTCGTCCTCGCGCTCGTCGCCGCGGTCCTGGCGGTGGCGGTCCGCGGCACGCACTGGCGTCAGCATGCGCTGACCGGCGCACTGACCCTGACGTGGGCGACGGCGCTCGTCCTCCCGGCGACCCTCGAACTCCCCTACCCGGCAGTCCTGTTGGCACAGGGGCTCACGACGGTCGCGGCCCTGGCGTACGCCCGCCCGACACAGCCACGGACGCCCGAGCCCGGCACGACCACACAACCACCGACGCCCGAACCCAACACCACCACACAACCACCGACGCCCGAGCCCGGCACCACCACACGGCCACCGACGCCCGAGCCCGGCACCACCACACGGCCACTGATACCCGCGCTCGTGATACCCGCGCTCGGCCTGGCCCTCCTCACCTCCCTCAGCCTCGCGTTCCTCTCGCTGGCCTCCGAGGGCGCGACCCTGATCGTCCTCGCCGCGCTGGCCGCCCTGTTCGGAGCCGCCGCCTGGCGGCCCGGCCTCGGTCCGGTCGCCGCACCCACCTCCCTGGTGTACGTCACCGCCCTGGCCTGCGCCGCGGGAGCGTCCTTCGGCTGGCAGCCGCAGCACACCGCGCTGCTCGTCCTCGTGGTGCCGGTCGGCGCGGCCCTCCTCGCGGCGCGGCTGGGCAGCTCGTCCCTCACCGTGCCGGTGGAGGTGGCTGGGGCCGCCGCGGGACTCCTCGCCATCGGACTCACCGTCGCCGATCCGTCGATGCTGGCCCTGGTGCTGGCCCTCTGCGGAGTGATCGCCGCGGGCACGGCCGTACGGCAGGACCGGCGCTCCGTCGGATACGCGGCCGCCGCCCTGTTCGTGCTGGCCACGTGGGTCCGGCTGGCGGCCTGGGAGGTCGGCTCCCCGGAGGCGTACACGCTTCCGGTGACCGTCCCGGCGCTGCTCGTGGGCGCGGTCAGGCGGCGCAAGGACACCGAGGTCTCGTCGTGGACGGCGTACGGCCCGGGCCTGTCCGTCACGCTCGTGCCGAGCTTCCTCGCGGCGTGGGGCGACGCGCACTGGCTTCGCCCGCTGCTGCTCGGCGCGGCGGCGCTCCTGATCACCCTCCTCGGCGCGCGACACCGTTTGCGGGCGCCGCTCGTGATGGGCGGCACGGTGCTCACACTGGACGCACTGCACGAACTCGCCCCGTACATCGTGCAGGTGGTCGACGCGCTCCCCCGTTGGGTGCCTCCGGCACTCGCCGGTCTGCTGCTGCTCACCCTGGGAGCGACGTACGAGCAGCGCATTCGCGACGCGCGCCGCGTGCGGGAGGTACTGGGGAAGATGGACTGACTCCTGAGCCCCTACGGCGGCATATTCTTCGCGTCCTACTTGCACAGGAAGCCGATGGCATTCCGGACAACACCCGGCGAATTGCCGTCAGAGTCTTGCGGAGTGCGGGGCGGTGACGATCCGTTATGTCTGGCAGGGTTCTGACGACCGCACCAAGCGGACGGATTTCAAGTGTTACTTGGACATCAGGAAGAAAGAGTTCCAGGTGCGGCGTCGCCGCACAGACGACGCAGAAACGACGAAGGCGGCCTGGTCCACGTATTCCGTGGACCAGGCCGCCTATCGCGGTGGTGGGCGATACTGGGATCGAACCAGCGACCTCTTCGGTGTGAACGAAGCGCTCTCCCGCTGAGCTAATCGCCCGGGCGCACGTAGAACATTACCCCATGTCAGAGGGCGCTTCGACCATCCGCGCCCCCTCAGGGCAGCGCCCGAGGGGCTGCGTCATTCCTTGATGTTCCAGGGCATCTCGATGCCGAACTTCCAGACGTAGACGCCGACAAGAACCGTGATGATCACCAGGCCGACGGTGGTGAGGATGATGTTGCGACGCCGCACCTCGGGGTCGAGCGCCCGCTGCGTCGCCTCCGTGACCTTGCGCTTCGTCCAGCGGAGCACCAGCTGCGCCCAGACGAACTCGGTCGCCCAGATCGCCATGCCGCCGAAGATCACCAGCCAGCCCGGCCCCGGCAGCGGAAGCATGATCACGCCCGCGACGACCACCGCGAGTCCCACGACGAAGACGCCCACCTGCCAGCTCAGGTGCAGCACGCGTCGCGCCTTGATGAATTCCGGCGCCCGTGAGCCGAGCTCCCGTTCGCCCTTCATCCTGTCGTCAGCCGTGGCGATCTTGCCCGGCTCGTCACTCCCCGTATTCATACGGCCAAACCTTACCCGAGAGGAACCAGTCACCGGAATGGCCCTATCCGGCGAACGCACTCTCGGCCGGATGAGTTACGTAAAGGCACGCAAAACACTCAGAGGGGTTTACAACGGCACCGTAGGTGGCATGTCGATTTCGCCGACGTGCGAATCCCCGAGCGCACACTGAGCGAAAGGCCCTGGCGCTTATGAACACCACGGTCAGCTGCGAGCTGCACCTGCGCCTCGTTGTGTCGAGCGAGTCCTCACTGCCTGTACCCGCAGGACTGCGGTATGACACGGCCGATCCCTACGCCGTGCACGCCACCTTCCACACCGGAGCCGAGGAAACCGTCGAGTGGGTGTTCGCCCGCGACCTCCTCGCCGAGGGCCTGCATCGGCCCACTGGTACCGGAGACGTCCGAGTCTGGCCGTCCCGCAGCCATGGCCAGGGCGTCGTATGCATCGCCCTGAGCTCCCCGGAGGGCGAGGCCCTGCTCGAGGCCCCGGCGCGGGCCCTGGAGTCGTTCCTGAAGCGAACGGACGCCGCCGTGCCCCCGGGCACGGAACACCGGCATTTCGATCTCGACACGGAGCTCTCACACATCCTGGCCGAGAGTTAGCGCGGCCCCACAGAGCCGCCCGGCGCCGTCCACTCGGGGAGACGGCTCGGGCCTAGACAACCGCATAGGGCACACAGGCGCCGTCGTCGCGGGCTAACCGCGGAGGCGGCGCCCGTGCGCACCCAGGCACGCCCCTGCGCGCCCCGCACCCCGCCTGCCGCCCGTCCCCCTGCGCCCGGCTCCCCACCGCCCCTCACCCGGACCGTGAAGCCACTACCATCGGCCAGCATCGGCGGGCGCCTGCCCGACCCCCCAGGCCAGGGAGCGAAACGTGCTGATCACCCACGACACCCGGTGCGCGCTCGACGCCGTGGTGGACCTGGTGAACACCGCCCCGGAGGACGAGACGACGGATGGGCTCGCGGATGTGACGTCCCTCGCTGATTTCGTACGAAAGCACGAAATCAGTGATGTCGGCGTGTTGTCGGAGCACGATCTCGCCGCCGTGCGCAAGGTTCGCGGGCGGTTCGCCGGGATCTTCGCGGCCGACGATCCGCGGACCGCCGCCGAGCTCATCAACGAACTGGTCGCCGCGGCGGGCACCACGCCCCGGCTCACGGATCACGACGGCTACGACTGGCATGTCCACTACTTCGCGCCGGGTGCCTCCGTCGCGGACCATCTCGCGGCCGACTGCGGGATGGCGCTGGCCTTCTTCGTGGTCGCCGGGGAGCAGGAGCGGCTGCGCCGCTGCGAGGCCCCGGACTGCCGGCGCGCCTTCGTCGACCTCTCCCGCAATCGCTCCCGCCGCTACTGCGACAGCCGCACCTGCGGAAACCGCCTCCACGTGGCCGCGTACCGCGCGCGCCGCAAGGAAGCGGCGGGCTGACAGGAAGCGGCGGACTGACGGAGCCCTCGGCGGGTGGCGCCAGGGGCTCCGTGTACGGCTCAGAGCAGCAGCAGGTCGTGCAGCGAAGCCATGAGCAGCAGACAGCCGATCACCGCAAGGAAGATCATCAGCGGCGGCTGGGAGAGCGCGAAGAGACAACCACGCCGCTCCTCGGACGGGGCGGCGGTGTCGCTCTGTGTTGTGTCCAGCATCTCGCGGCGATGATGGCGCAGCCGACACCCCTCGCGCGATCAACACGCCCGGAATGTACGGGAGTTCGCTCGATCATGTGACGGAGGCGCTCGAACATGAACGCTTCGGCGCACTCCGCGAAGCGCCCGCGAACCCTTGCGTGTTTCAGCCGGTCATATGCCGTGCTTCTTCAGGATGGCCTCGATGTCGCTGAAGTCGTCCCCGGAGCCGGTGGCACGAGACGTCGTCGTGGGACCGGCGGCCGGGCGGGTGCTCGGGGCCAGCGAGGGCACCGAGGCCGAGGGGGCCACCGCCTCGCGCTGAGCGGCCCTCGCCGCCGCCTTGCGTTCCTTCCGTGTCCCGCCCCGACGCCGCTGAACAACCCGCGTGGTCATGAACAACAGCCAGGAGACGGCAAGCACGGCGAAGCCGGCCCACGCGGTCGGGCTGAACGCGGTGTCGGCCAGCCATTCGACCACCCCGGTCATCACCAGGCCGATCGGCACGAGCGAGTAGGCGGCGATGCGGACGGCCGCCAGGAAGCGCTTGCGGTAGGCCGTGATCGCGGCGATGCCCAGGCCGGCCGCGGAGACGGCTGAACAGACTGTCTCGGCAATCATCCGGTCCTCCAGGCAGGGCTCGGTCGGGCAGGGTCCGTTCGTCCCCTCCATCCTGCACCGCCCGACGCCCGATATGCCATGCTCCGGGTGCACCTCAGGGACATCTCCGGGTCGGCGTCCTCCCCAGGTCCCGGTCGTCCGAGCGCCTGATCAGTCCTCGTCGATCCAGCTGGTCCTCGTCGATCCCGGCCGGAGTGACGAAGGCACGCCCCCGGTCCCGGTTGGGCCGCGACCGCCGTGGCTGGGAGACTGGTCTCCATGAACGACTCCTCCGCCACCCTCCCCGTCGTCCTGGACGTCTGGTGCGAACTCCAGTGCCCCGACTGCCGCAGCGCCCTAGCCGACCTGCGCGAGCTGCGTGCCCGCTACGGCGACCGTCTGGAGCTGCGGATGCGGCACTTCCCCCTGGAGAGGCACAAGCACGCCTTCGCCGCCGCACAGGCCGCCGAGGAGGCCGCGGAACAGGGCAAGGCCTGGCCGTACGTCGAGGCCGTACTCGGCCGCGTCGAGGAGCTGGACCATAAGGGAGAACCCTTCCTGGTCGAGGTGGCCCGTGAACTCGGCCTGGACGCCGAGGAGTTCGACACGGCCCTGATCGACGGCCGGCACATGCTGATCGTCGACGCCGACCAGGCCGAGGGCAAGGCGATCGGCGTGACCGGCACCCCGACGTACGTCATCGGCGGCGAACGCCTCGACGGCGGCAAGAGCCAGGAGGGCCTGCGCGAGCGCATCGAGGAGATCACCGACCGGCTGCTGGCCGACCAGGAGCAGTGACGCCGCCCCCGACAGCGGACGACGACTGTGGACCACTGCAACGGACAATGCACAGCACCGCCGCATCACTCCGTAATGCATTTGGTACGCTCAGTGCATCGTCGGGGGCGACAACCAAGTCCCCAACAATCCGAGTGAGTCCCGTACTTGCTCCTGCGGCCGGAAGGGTCGTCGCTGGACAGGCATGACCTGTCAAACTCCCCGGAGCGATCCAGGGGAGAATCTCCCGGATTCATCCGGGAGAGAACTTCAAAGCAGGTCCTTGTACAGGAAGTACGTCGTCGTCTCGTAGCCGAGTGACGCGTAGAGCCGCTCGGCCGGGGCGTTGCCCGCGAAGACGTTGAGACCGATGCGGTTCTCGCCGGCGGACACCGCCTGGGCTTCGGCGAGCAGCATGAGCGTACGGCCGTGGCCCCGGCCCCGATGGGCCGCGTGGACCTCGACGTTGTAGACGTAGGCGTGCCCGAAGTGCTCCCCCAGCCACAGGTCGCCGACCGGCGTGCCTTCGTGTTCCAGGACGCTGAAGTGCGTGTTCTCGGTGGCGAGCCCCTGCGGCAGCAACTGGTCGTGGTCCCGGTTCGACTTGGCGTACGCCTCGGCCTCCGGCACGCCGCGCCGGATCCAGTCCTGCGCGTACCCCTCCCTGGCGTGCCCGTCCCAGGCGTCGTACTCGGCCCGCGTCATGGGGCGCCCGACGCTCCCCTCGGGAAGGCCGGGCGGGGTGCCGTCGAGCGCCTTCTCCATGCGGCGGTTGCGGGTGACGTATCCGAGCGCCTTGGTGAGTCTGAGCCCGGCCTCGGCGTTGCCGGGGACGGCCACCTCGATCTGCCGGCACCCCCAGCCGCGGGCCACCTCCTCGGCGGCGAGCGCGGCCACCGTGCCCCGGCCGCGCCGGCGGTCCGGCTCCTCGATGCGGAGCTCGTGGATCTTGGCGACGGACGGCCCGAAGCGGGAGCCCGTCGCGAGGTGTATCTCGCCCACGGGACGGCTGTTGACACATACCTGGAAGCGGCGCGAGCGCGTCCCGTCGACGGCGTGCTGAAGCGGCTCGACCGGCCGCAGGGTGGTGGTCATCAGGGGTGTTCTACCCGCCCGAGGGCGTGCCGTCATCCGGATATTGAGCGGCGATCCCTACGGATCGAGGTCGTCCCCGGCCCGCTCGTCGAAGATGCGCATCGCCTTGGCGGTCACCGGGCCCGGCGCGCCCGGGAGTTCACGGCGGTCGACGCGGTGCACGGCCTGTACGTCCCGCAGCGTGGAGGTCAGGAAGACCTCGTCGGCGCGCTCCAGGACGTCCAGCGGCAGGTCGGTCTCCTTGGCGCCGGTCCACTCGACGGTGAGCGCGCGCGTGATGCCGGCGAGGCAGCCGGAGGCGACCGGCGGGGTGTGGATCTCGCCGTCGAGGACGACGAAGACGTTGGACCCCGTTCCCTCGCAGAGCTGACCGACCGTGTTGGCGAACAGCGCCTCGGTCGCCCCCTGTTCGCGCGCGCGGGCCAGGGCGACGACGTTCTCGGCGTACGAGGTGGTCTTGAGGCCCGTGAGGGCGCCGCGCTCGTTGCGGGTCCAGGGGACCGTGACGACGGCGGTGGAGTCGGGGCGCCGGGCGGACGCGCCGAGGGCGACGACCAGGGTCGGGCCGTGCTCGCCGCGGTCGGACCCGAGCGGGCCGTGGCCGCCGGTGTACGTGATGCGGAGCCTGCCGAGCGGCATCGGGTTGGCCTCGAGGACGGCGGCGCAGGCGCGGCGCACCTCGTCGAGGTCGGGGTCGGGCAGGCCGAGGCCGCGGGCCGAGCGGGTCAGCCGGTCGAGGTGGCGGGTCAGCGCGAACGGCCGCCCGTCGACCGCCTTCACGGTCTCGAAGATGCCGTCGCCGACGGTCAGTCCATGGTCGAAGACGGAGACGCGGGCGGTCTCGATCTCCTGCAGCTCGCCGTCGAGCCAAAGCTTCACTGGTGTCTACCTCGCAGGAATGTGCCGGATGCGTCGTCCGAGGTGTCTTTTCGGCCGGGGGGCCGGCCCACGGCGGAGCCCCTGTCGCCCGCTGCGTCCGCTGGATGGACACAGCTCGTCAGGGTCTCCCCGCTCGCCTCGTACGTCCCCGACGCTACCGCGAGCAGTCGGGAGGCCTTCAGTTCGGTCTCCCGCCACTCCCCTTCGGGGTCCGAGCCCCAGGTGATGCCCGCGCCCGTCCCGAACCGCAGGACCCCTTCCTCGCGGTCGATCCAGAAGGTGCGGATGCCGACGGCGAGCTCTCCGGTGCCGCGGTCGGCGTCGACCCAGCCGATGCCTCCGCAGTACGGGCCGCGGGGCGCGGTCTCCAGAGCCTCGATGATCCGCAGGGCGCTGGACTTGGGGGCGCCGGTGACCGAGCCGGGCGGGAAGGCGGCGGCGAGGAGCTCGGGCCAGCCGACGTCGTAGCGCAGTTCGCCGTGGACGGTGGAGACGAGGTGGACGAGGCCCGGGTGCTTCTCGACGACGCACAGGTCGGGGACGGTCACGGTGCCGGTGGCACAGACCCGGCCGATGTCGTTGCGGACGAGGTCCACGATCATGACGTTCTCGGCGTAGTCCTTCTCCAGGAGGTCCGCCTCGGTGCGTCCGGTGCCCTTGATCGGGCCCGACTCGACGACCCGGCCGCCGCGGCTCAGGAAGAGTTCGGGGGACGCGGTGGCGATCTCGACGCCGTGGCCGGGCAGGCGGATCGTTCCCGCGTACGGCGCCGGGTTGCCGCGGGCGAGCAGCGCGGTCAGTGCGTCGACGTCGGCGTCGGGGGCGACGGGCGCGGAGAGCACACGGCAGAGGTTGGCCTGATAGACCTCGCCGGCGGCTATGTGCTCGCGGATGCGGCGTACGCCCGCGGTGTACGCGGCGCGGTCGAGGGACGACTTCCAGTCACCTGCCGAGGGCCCCCGCCACCGCCCAGGTACCGGCGCGGGAACCGGCTCCTCTCGCACGTCTCCGAAGCGGGCGCAGATCAGACGCCCTTCGAAGTCGGCCGAGACGGCCCAGAAACCCGTAGAGTCCAAGGCCGCGGGATCGCTGGTGACGTCGCGGAGACCGGTCGCGACGAGGCCGCCGAAGCGGGCGAGAGGAGGGAGATCGAGCACGCAGTCGAGTCTAGGGCGGGTGACGTGCGGGTGCCCTGACCGTGTCCTTGGGCGGACCCTCGGGCAGACAGAGCGCAGCACGCTGCACAAACGCGTTTTTGTGCTGGCCCCGGAATCCGCTAGAGTTCAACACGTCGCCGGGACGCGCAAGCGAAACGGAAACGACAAGCGGACGTAGCTCAGTTGGTAGAGCGCAACCTTGCCAAGGTTGAGGTCGCCAGTTCGAACCTGGTCGTCCGCTCGCAGGAAGTGGGGGATCGTCCCGAACCCCTACACTCCTGGTGGAGTGGCCGAGAGGCGAGGCAACGGCCTGCAAAGCCGTCTACACGGGTTCAAATCCCGTCTCCACCTCCAAGGACGATTAGCTCAGCGGGAGAGCGCTTCCCTGACACGGAAGAGGTCACTGGTTCAATCCCAGTATCGTCCACTGGATCTTCCAGCAGTTCCGGAGAGATCCGAACCCGCGCGATTAGCTCAGCGGGAGAGCGCTTCCCTGACACGGAAGAGGTCACTGGTTCAATCCCAGTATCGCGCACGCAGTACCAGCAGCAAGTGTGGCTCCGGCCGCGCGACCTGCGCGATTAGCTCAGCGGGAGAGCGCTTCCCTGACACGGAAGAGGTCACTGGTTCAATCCCAGTATCGCGCACCAGCCGAAGCCCCCGGCCGTCTCGTACGGTCGGGGGCTTCGTCGTCCTCAGGACGGGATCAGGACGAGAAGAGCATCCGGCCGAAGCTCTTCTGGCGGTGGTGGCCGCCGTAGTGACCGCCGTGACCTCCGTGTCCGCCGTGCTGCGGGGCGCCCCAGGCGGGCGCGGGAGCGGAGGGGTAGGCACCCGGGGCGGGCGGAGGCGGGGCGGGCTGCGACCACTGCGACTCCAGGCGGGTCAGCGCCTCCAGCTCGCCGTAGTCCAGGAATATCCCGCGGCAGCCGCTGCACTGCTCGATCTGGACGCCATTGCGGTTGTACGTGTTCATCGGCGCATGGCACTTCGGACACTGCATGCTCGGCTCAACTCCTCGCCGGTCGGTACTGCTTCCGCCAGGACAGACTCTGTCCGGCTTCGGTCGGTTGCACCCTACGTCGGCAAACCGTGCGCCAACTCGGGCGGGGCGGTGCCCATTCGGTCACAGGCGTCGATGACGGCCTGCTGGACCTCGTCCAACGGCTGCCCGGCGGCGGCGGACTTGGCGATGGCCAGGGCCGCCGTCTGCACGGTGAGGGCGCGGGCCGCGACGTCGAGGGCGGGCCAGGGGTCGCCGTCGGCGGGGACGGCCGGCCCGGCCGCGCGCCGGTAGGCGGTCAGGAAGCGCAGCCACTCGTCGGGCGGGAGCAGACCGCATGCATACCAGGCGGCCGGGCGGGCCAGGTCCCAGGCCGGAGTGCCGACGCCCAGGTCGTCGACGTCGATGAGAAGCCAGGGGCCGGCCGGCGCGGGGTGGCGGACGAGCTGGCCGAGGTGCAGGTCCCCGTGGCACAGGGTCGTGGCCTCCGGCATCGGGGCCTCGGCGCGGGCCCAGGCGGGCAGGCCGGCCCAGGCGCGCAGGACGGGGGCGGCGGCCGGGTGCGGGCCGGCCGCCCTGAGCCGGGCGATCGCGGTGGCCGCCTTGCGGGGGCCGCGCATGGGCGGCAGGCCGTGCGGAGCGGGGGTGCGGTGCAGGCGGGCCAGCAGGGTGGCGGCGGCCTCCCAGGGGGCCGCGTCCGGGTTCTCCGGGTCTACGGGGCTGCCGTACGGCCAGAAGGTGACCTGGCGGCCGTGGAGGGCGACGGGGGCCGGGCTGAGTGGGGTGAGGAGGATGCCGCGGAGGGCGGGGTGCGTGGTGGCCGCCAGGCGGCGGGAGAGTTCGGTGGGGTCTGTGCCGGGGGCGTGGGCCTTGGCCACCGTGTCGCCGTGGCGGACGACGGTGCCGTCGTCGCGGTCGGCGAGGACCTTGTCCATGGTCCCGCAGGGGCAGGGGGCCGTCGCCGTCATCGTCGCCGCCATCCCCGGCGCCGGGTGAGCTTCGAGGCGGGTCTTTGCGGTGAGTGCGGGGAGCAGGGAGTTGGCGCTCACGGGTCCTTCTGGGGTACGGGTCTGGGGGTGAGCGTACGGGGGTGGGGGGGCCGGGGGTTTGGGGGGCCCGGGGCGGGTGTGTGGGTACCCGGGCATGGGAGCCCCCGGCGTTGGGGGTGCCTGGCGTTGGGGGCCCGGCGTTGGGGCCCCGCCGTGGGCACATAGGAGCACCCGGGCGGGCGGGCGGTACCCGGCGTGGGTGCTGAACTCGAGGGGGGTGCGCTTACCTGCGCTTGCAGGGTGCCGCTGCGCCCACCCGTGCCGCCCCAGCGGCACGACTGCCCGCAGCCAGGACGCAGGGGTGGGCAGCCGCCCTCAGCGGCGCGAGCGCCCGCAGCTACGGCTACAAACCCCCCACGCACCGCAACCATCAATTCAGGAACCACGACGGCGAGCAACCAGGTCCGCGAGAGCGGCGCCGGTTCAGGCGCAAAAAGACGTAAATGCCCGCGCAGCTCCCCAGCTGCGCGGGCATTTGTGCCGTCCGCCGCACCCCCGTCCCCACGGGGTTTCATGGCCGGATGTCCCCGCCCGGACCGCTCTTCCGGGCCTGGGGCGCCGCTCAGCGCCCCAGCATCACGCCCACGGACGACGCTTGTGTGACCACCGCTTCCCAGCCGCCGAAGGCGACTACGAGCAGGGCCGCCAGGGGCAGGACCATCGCTGTCGCCACCAGCGGGTGGCGCCGGCCCTGGCGGCGGGTGCCGAACGCGGCGCCGTACGCCTTGCGTCCCTGCGTGCGGAGCGCTGTCCGCGATGCCGTGTGGGCCATGGTCCTCTCCTGACCGAGCTTCTGTTGTGTTGGCAGCGGCGGGTGTCTGACCTCGGGGGACGAGTGCTGCACCCGCCGCTTGACCTCAAATCTAGGCGCGCCGCGGTGCTGGGGCGTCATGCCCTCGTACCGATTGGCGGGCCTCCCGGAGGATGAGCGATGACCGGCGGTGTACTCCGCTGGGTGGAGATGAGGACCTAGGTCTCAGGGTCTTCCCGGAGGGGGCGTCCTGCGTCCCCGGACCGTTCCGAGCTGTCCTCCCTGGGGACCGGCTGCTCCACCAGCGCCAGCACCCGGGTCGCCATGAAACGGGCGGTTCGCACCACCGAACCGCTTCGGGTGACTTCGCTCACTTCCACGACACCTCGGCGTACCGCCGTCTCCACCCGGCGGCCCGCCCTGCTCGCCACCACCTCGTACGTACGCGTCGTGTCACCGGCGTCCACGACTATCTCCACACGGTCACCCTTCACGGGCTCAATCCCCCTTCTGCGACGGAGGGTTGGGATCACAGGCAGCCCAAAGCCGTCCTGATCGCACGCTCCCTGACCACCTCTCAAGTTTCGCACCCGGCACTGACAATCGATCGGGCCGAGAGGGCGCGGCCTCTGCGCGCCCCCGGCCGCGGAAACGTAAGCTGTGGCTCGTCAAATGGACCGGGCAGCGGGGATGGACATGGCGATGATGCGCCTGAGGCGCGAGGACCCGCGTGTCGTCGGCTCGTTCAGGCTTCACAGACGGCTCGGCGCGGGCGGGATGGGCGTTGTCTACCTGGGCTCCGACCGGCGTGGCCAGCGGGTCGCACTGAAGGTGATCCGACCGGATCTGGCGGAGGATCAGGAGTTCCGGTCGCGGTTCGCCCGCGAGGTTTCTGCGGCCCGGCGCATCAGGGGCGGCTGCACGGCGCGGCTCGTCGCCGCGGATCTGGAGGCGGAACGGCCGTGGTTCGCCACGCAGTACGTGCCGGGTCCCTCCCTGCACGACAAGGTCGCCGAGGAGGGCCCGCTGTCGGCCGCCGACGTCGCCGCCGTCGGTGCCGCCCTCTCCGAGGGGCTCGTCGCCGTGCATGAGGCCGGGGTCGTCCATCGGGATCTCAAACCGTCCAACATCCTGCTGTCCCCGAAGGGGCCGCGGATCATCGACTTCGGCATCGCCTGGGCGACGGGCGCCTCGACACTGACGCACGTCGGTACGGCCGTCGGCTCGCCCGGCTTCCTCGCCCCCGAGCAGGTGCGCGGAGCTGCCGTCACCCCGGCCACGGACGTGTTCGCGCTCGGGGCCACGCTCGCGTACGCGGCGACCCAGGACTCGCCCTTCGGGCACGGCAGTTCGGAAGTGATGCTCTACAGGGTGGTGCACGAGGAGCCCCAACTGCAAGGTGTTCCGGACGCCCTGGCTCCGCTCGTACGGGCGTGTCTGGCGAAGGACCCCGAGGAGCGGCCCAGCACCCTCCAACTGTCCCTGCGGCTCAAGGAGATCGCGGCCCGCGAGGCACAGGGCATGGGGGATGTACGGCCGCCCGCGCCGCGCACGGATCCCGACCGGCCGACGGGACGCCTGGCCGAGCAGCGCACCCAGCGGCGTCCGCAGGGCACTCCCCCGCCGCGCACGGGCGGGACGAACGGCGGCACACGGCCGGGTGCGCGCCCCGCGCCCGCCCGGAACACCGGCCGCACCGGCAACAGGCCCGCGCCCCGCAGCGGTACCGGGCGTTCCGCGCCCCGGACCACGGGCACCGGGCGGCGGCCCGCCAACCCGCGGCTGCTGCGCCAGCGGCTCTTCGTGTTCGTCGTGGTGACGCTGCTCGTCGCCCTCGGCATCGCCGCGGCGCAGGGGTGCCAAGGGCCCGCGCGCGGGCTGCATCACGGGGGTGCCGGCCAGGACGTACGGCAGGTGCGCACCTACGAGCCGCTGCCGACGGAACGGCTGAGCACGGAGCGTTGACCACGGTCGTCCGTGATGGGTCGCGCCAACGCCCCCTGCTGTTGACGGGGCGCGGGCGCCTAGCCCTGCGGGCGCCCCGTGGTCACCGCGTAGAAGGCCACCGCGGCCGCCGCGCCTACATTGAGGGAGTCGACGCCGTGGGCCATGGGGATGCGGACCCATTCGTCCGCCGCCATCAGGGCCTTCGTGGAGAGGCCGTCGCCCTCCGCGCCGAGCATCAGCGCGACGCGGTCCATACGGTGCGGGGCGGCCTCGTCGAGGGACTTCGCCTTCTCGTCCGGCGTGAGGGCGAGCAGCGTGAAGCCGGCGTCGCGGACCGACTCCAGGCCCTTGGGCCAGGTGTCGAGACGCGCGTACGGGACCGAGAAGACCGCGCCCATGGAGACCTTCACGGACCGGCGGTAAAGCGGGTCGGCGCAGTCCGGGGAGAGCAGGACCGCGTCCATGCCGAGGGCGGCGGCCGAGCGGAAGATCGCGCCGATGTTGGTGTGGTCGTTGACCGACTCCATGACGACCACCCGGCGCGCGGACCGCAGGAGTTCCTCCGCCGCCGGCAGCGGCTTGCGCTGCATGGAGGCGAGCGCACCGCGGTGCACGTGATAGCCGGTGACCTGCTCGGCCAGCTCCGGGCTGACGGCGTACACCGGGGCCGGGAGTTCGTCGATGACGTCGCGCATGACGTCGACCCACTTGGCGGAGAGCAGCATCGAGCGCATCTCGTACCCGGCGTCCTTGGCCCGTCTGATGACCTTCTCGCCCTCGGCGATGAACAGGCCCTCGGCGGGTTCGCGCTTGCGGCGCAACTCCACGTCGGTCAGGCCCGTGTAGTCGCGCAGACGCGGGTCGTCGGGGTTCTCAATGGTGATGAGATCGGCCACAGGGTGATACTGCCTTGTCCTGGATGCGGTGCCAACGGCTGGGGACGGGTTGGGTTACCCGTGGTTACTTGTGAAGTCCGGGGCCTACGTTCACGACCTCGCCGATGACGATCACCGCCGGGGGCTTCACGTCCTCGGTGCGTACGGTCTCGGCGACCGTCGCCAGGGTCGCATCGACGCGGCGCTGCGCGGCGGTCGTGCCCTCCTGGACGAGGGCCACGGGGGTGTCGGCCGGCTTTCCGTGCGCGACGAGGGTTTCGGCGATCTTGCCGATCTTGTCGACGCCCATGAGGACGACGAGCGTGCCCCGCAGCTTCGCCAGGGACGCCCAGTCGACGAGTGACCGTTCGTCGTCGGGCGCGACATGCCCGCTGACCACGGTGAACTCATGCGCGACACCCCGGTGGGTGACCGGGATGCCGGCCGCGCCCGGCACCGAGATCGAGCTGGAGATGCCGGGGACGACCGTGCAGGCGATGCCCGCCTCGGCGAGCGCCAGGGCCTCCTCCATGCCGCGGCCGAAGACGAACGGGTCACCGCCCTTGAGTCGTACGACGGACTTGCCCTGCTTCGCGTGCTCGATCAGCGCGTTGTTGATGGCCTCCTGGGCCATGTAACGGCCGTACGGGATCTTCGCCGCGTCGATCACCTCGACGTGCGGCGGGAGTTCGGCGAGCAGATCGCGCGGGCCGAGGCGGTCCGCGATGACCACGTCGGCCTCGGCGAGCAGACGGCGGCCGCGGACGGTGATCAGGTCCGGGTCGCCGGGGCCGCCGCCGACCAGGGCGACGCCCGGCGTGCGGGTGCGGTGGTGCGGCGCCACCAGGGTGCCGTCGCGGAGGCCCTCCACCACGGCGTCACGGATCGCGGCGGTGTGGCGGGGGTCGCGGCCCTTGGCCTCCGTCGTGAGGACCGCCACCGTCACGCCCGCGCTGTGGCCCGTGGCCGGGGTCCAGGCGGTCGCCGCGTCGGCGTCGTCGGAGCGGACGCACCAGACGCGGTGCCGCTCCGCCTCGGCGGAGGCCGCGGTATTCGCCGTGGGGTCACTGGTGGCGATCAGCGCGTACCAGGCGTCGGCGAGGTCGCCGTCCTCGTACGGGCGCTTCGTCCAGGTGATCTCGCCCGCGTCGGCCATCGCCTCGACGGACGGGGTCGCCTGCGGGGATACGAGGTGGATGTCCGCGCCTGCCGCGATGAGCGCCGGGAGGCGGCGTTGGGCCACCTGGCCGCCGCCGAGGACGACCACGCGGCGGCCGGTGAGGCGGAGGCCTACGGGGTAGGCGGGGTGTTCGGCCATGGCGGTGCGGCTCCTCGTGCGGGGCTTTGCTGGGCGGGGCCCCTACGGCTCTGGAGTTGCCCCTGACATGCGGATTTTAGGGTGCGGGGCGGGTGGGGGGCTGGGCTGGGTGGGGTTTCTTTCCCCAAGCCCAGCCCCTTCCCGAAACCGGGGGCTGCGCCCCCGGACCCCCCGTTCGTCTGCGGGCTGTGGGCGGCTGTGCCCACCCGTTCCGCCGCTGGGGATACCTCCCAGGCCCTTAAGGCACTGGGGAGGAACGACTGCCCACAGCCGCGGCACTTACTTCTCGGTCACCCCTGCCGAATCGAAGGTCGCCACCTCGTGCATCGCCCTCGCCGCGCTCTGCACGACCGGGAGTGCCAGCAACGCGCCCGTGCCCTCGCCCAGGCGGAGGTCCAGGTCGACCAGCGGGCGCAGGCCCAGCTTGTTCAGGGCGGCCACGTGGCCGGGCTCGGCACTGCGGTGGCCCGCGATGCAGGCCGCGAGGGCCTCGGGGGCGATAGCGCGGGCCACGAGGGCGGCGGCGCCGGCGCTGACGCCGTCCAGGATCACCGGCGTACGGAGGGAGGCGCCGCCGAGGAGGAGGCCGACCATGGCGGCGTGTTCGAGGCCGCCGATGGCCGCGAGGACGCCGATGGGGTCGGCGGGGTCCGGCTGGTGGAGTTCGATGGCGCGGCGTACGACCTCGGTCTTGCGGGCCAGGGTCTCGTCGTTGATGCCGGTGCCCCGGCCCGTCACCTCGGACGGGTCGGTGCCCGTGAAGACCGAGATCAGGGCAGCGGACGCCGTCGTGTTGGCGATGCCCATTTCGCCGGTCAGCAGCGCCTTGTTGCCCGCCGCCACCAGGTCGCGGGCGGTCTCGATGCCCACCTCGATCGCCGCGATGACGTCCTCGCGGGTCAGCGCGGGGCCCGTCGTCATGTCGGCGGTGCCCGCGCGGACCTTGCGCGGCAGAAGACCCGGGGTCGCGGGGAGGTCGGAGGCGACACCCACGTCGACGACGCAGACCTCGGCGCCCACCTGGTTGGCGAAGGCGTTGCAGACCGCGCCGCCGCCGAGGAAGTTGGCCACCATCTGGGCGGTGACCTCCTGCGGCCAGGGGGTGACGCCCTGGGCATGCACGCCGTGGTCGCCCGCGAAGATCGCGACGGCGGCCGGCTCCGGGATCGGCGGCGGGCACATCCGGGACAGGCCCGACAGCTGTGCGGAGATGATCTCCAGCATGCCGAGCGCACCTGCGGGCTTGGTCATCCGCTTCTGGCGCTCCCACGCCTCGCCGAGCGCCTTGGCGTCGAGCGGGCGGATGTTGGAGACCGTCTCGGCGAGCAGGTCGTGCGGCTCCTCGCCGGGCAGGGCGCGACGGCCGTACGTCTCCTCGTGCACGACCCAGGACAGCGGGCGGCGCTTGGACCAGCCGGCCTGCATCAGCTCGGGCTCGTCCGGGAACTCGTCGACGTAGCCGACGCAGAGGTACGCCACCACTTCGAGGTGCTCGGGGAGGCCGAGGGCGCGGACCATCTCGCGCTCGTCGAAGAAGCTGACCCAGCCGACGCCGAGGCCCTCGGCGCGGGCCGCGAGCCACAGGTTCTCGACCGCGAGCGCGGAGGAGTACGGGGCCATCTGCGGCTGGGTGTGACGGCCCAGGGTGTGGCGGCCGCCGCGGGTCGGGTCGGCGGTGACGACGATGTTCACCGGGGTGTCGAGGATGGCCTCGATCTTCAGTTCCTTGAACTGCTTCGCACGGCCCTTGGGCAGCGACTTCGCGTACGCCTCGCGCTGACGGGTCGCCAGTTCGTGCATCGACCGCCGGGTCTCGGCGGAGCGGATGACGACGAAGTCCCAGGGCTGGGAGTGGCCGACGGACGGCGCGGTGTGCGCGGCCTCCAGCACGCGGAGCAGGACGTCGTGCGGGATCGGGTCGCTGCGGAAGCCGTTGCGGATGTCGCGGCGCTCGCGCATCACGCGCAGCACGGCCTCGCGCTCGGCGTCGCCGTATCCGGGTGCCGCCGGGCCGGTGGACTCTCGTACGTCTTCCACTGCGGCCGTGCTCTCTTCCTGGTCGGCGCCCTGGGTGTCCAGGTCATCCGCTTGCTGTGCGACTACGGGCTCCGGGGCCGCGGCGGGCGGCTCCGGCACGAGGGGTGTCTCGGTTTCGGCTTCGGGTTCGCGGGGCGCCGGTACGACGGGCGGAGCGATCGGCTCCGCTTCGGCGGCGGGGCTCTGCGCGGCAGTTTCCGAGGATCGCTCGGCGGGCTCCTCTGCGGGCTCCTCGGTGACCTGCTCGGTGAGCTGCTCGGTGAGCTGCTCGGTGATCTGGTCCGCGTTCTGGTCGACGATCTCCTCGGCGGGGGCGGGCGCCATCGCGATCGCCTCCTCCGCGGGCTCCTCGGCCGTGGGCTGCTCCTCAACGGGGAGGGGCGGCACGGTCATGGCGTGCGGCGGGGTCGGGGCCAGGTGCGGAGTCGTCGGCACCGTGCCCTCCACGGGGACGAACTGGCCGAGGCTGTGGTCCGCGTGAGACTCCACAGGAGCGCCTGGGAGCCCGGACGCACCTGCCGCGTCCCCGGCACCGGGGAAGTGCTGCTCGCCGTGGGACCCGCCCACGGACGCCTGGGGGGCCTCCGCGTGGGCGGTCACCCCAACCGGCACTCCGTGCGACTCCTCGGCGGCGTCGGTCGCGGCGAAGGCGGCCGGATCCGCGAACTGCTGGGCCGGGAAGGCTTCCAGGCCGGGGACCACACCGCCGTACGAGGCGTCCGCGTCCACAGTGAGCGCTGCCTGCGCGGGGGCGCGAACGTGCGGCGCGTGCTCCGCGAGCGGCGGCGCGGCCTCCGCGTGAGATCGCGCGTCCGCGAACTGGGCGGCAGATTCCGGGATATGGACACCGGGGTTCCCGAACTGGTGGGCCTGGGCGGGGACCTGGGCCTCGGGCTCGGCCGCGGCTGCTCCATCGGCTCCGTAGGCGGCCGGGGCGACGGCGATCTGGTCGACGGCGGCCGGGGCGACGGCAGCCGGGTCGGCGATCTGCTGCGGGGCGTCGTGCGCCGCCTGAGCGGGCGTGAAGTGCTCGCCGTCCGCCGGGATCCGCGCCGGTGCGGCCTCGTGCGCGGATACGTGGACGTGGACGTCGCCGCCTGCGTGTCCGGGGAACTCGGTGGCGTCGGCCGCGTGGAGGGCGTGGGGAAACTCCGGGGTCGCCGGTGCTTCCGGTGCCGCCGACGCCGCAGGCAAGGGCGTCGCGTCCGCAGTCTGTCCGGCATGCGCGGCCCGCGGGTCGAGCGAGCCGTCCAGGGCGGGCACGGCCTCGGGAGCCTGCGCTTCCGCGGGGCCCTGGGGGGCGCCCTGCGGGGCGAACGAACCCTCCGCGACCTGGACCGCGTGCACGGGCGGCTGGACCTCGGCGACCCCCGCCTGGGCCGCCTCCACCGGAGCGGCCTCCGCGCCCCGCGGCGCCTCAGCGGCACCCGGGACCTCGTGGGCCATCACGGGCGCAGGCGTCTGCCCGGCCTCCGGGACGACCGTTTCTGCGCCCGCCGCCTCGGAGGCGACCGGCGGAGCGCCCCACGGCACCGCGCCCTGCGGCGGGGTCTCGCCGAACTGCGAGACATCGAGGTACTCGGGCCCGACCGTCGGCGGACCCGCGTGCCGTACGGGAGTTACGGGAGCGGCCGCGGGCGCCGGGGCGACGGGAGCGGGGCTCACCGGCGCGCCCGCCGGGCCGCGGTCGGCCAGCGAGCGCACCGGGCTCGACGAACCGTCGGGCGTCGGCGGGCCCAGGTGCAGCGGGCGGCGTGGCGGCGTCGGCTGCGGGGCGGGCGCGGGACTCGGCATGCGGACAGCGCCGAGGTCGACGGAGCCGCTGTCGCGCCCGGCCGTCTCGTGCGGACCCGGCTCGTGCGGACCCGGCTCGTGGACGAACGGCACCGGGGCAGGCGGCGGCACCTCGTTGCCCCACGCGCCCTGCGCTCCGGGCATCAGGAGCAGGTCGTCGTCTTCGGCGGGGTTCTCGGAGGGGTCGAGGAAGGTGTACGCGCCCGGCGCGGTGACGCCCGGCTGCTCCACCATGCCTGCGTTCTCCGGCAGTCCCTCGCCCGGGACCTGGCCGGTGTCGGTCATGCGTACCCCTCGCCCATCGGTTAGTGCTTCCAAGTCCAGCTCGCCCGGAACGGCGCACCGACCGCCCCACAGTCAAGAACGAGCGTGCGTGCCCAGCGGCACGAATGACCGGCCCAGAAAGACGACAAAGCCATTAACTGGCATTGTCCCGGTCGTCCCGCCTCCGCGTCACCTTGATCCGCGAGGCCCCGCTGTGGACTGCGCCACGTTGCGCGTCCTCCGGCTTCTGCCGTACCACACACGCCTCAAAACGGGCGCGTTTTCCGGACATTGACCTACGAAAGGCCGACCCCCCGGGAGCGGTACAACGATCGGCCAGCCTACCGCGCGCGGTATGACGACAGGATCACGGGGCGCGATCAGGCAGGCGTCCGGCGATGAGGAACGCAACGCTCCGTTCCTTCTCCGTCCAGGCCCTCGTGTCGAGTTCGACGGACTGGATGAGGGCGCACTCGACCTGGTAGCCGTGCTCCGTCAGGTCCCGGCCGATGAGTTCGGCCGCGTCGCGGGTCGCGGCGTGCGTCACGATGCGCTGCGGACGGCGGTCGGCGACGGCCGAGACCACCGCCGCTCCCCCGCCCCCGACGCGTACGACGTCGGGCTCGGGAAGGTTCTCCAGGACATGCGGCGCGGTGCCCTGCACGATCTGCATCTGGACGCCGAAGCGGCGCGCGGAGTCCTCGGTGCGGGCGCAGGAGCCCGGGTTGCGGTCGACCGCGAGGACGGCGGCGCCGGTGCGCGCGGCCTCCGTGGCGAAGGCGCCGCTGCCGGAGCCGATGTCCCAGACGAGGTCGCCGACGCGCGGGCCCAGGCGGGCGAGTTGGGCGGCGCGCAGCAGATCCGTTTCGCCTTCGCCGAGCGCACCTCCGTACGCCTCGGCGGGCAGCGCCCAGCCGCGCGGTCCGCTGCCGGGGTCGCGACCGGCGGTCCAGCCGCCGCCCTCGGCCGCGGCCACGAAGCCGCCGATGACGATGACGACGTTGGGGTCGCGCCAGGTGTGGTCGGCGACCTTGTCGGAGGTGAGGATCGTGACGCGTTCGCGGGCGGTGCCGAGTTCCTCGCAGATGACGAAGGTGCGGTGCACTCCTTCGAGGAGCAGACCGAGTTCGGCGGGGCCGGCGCCGGGAGAGGTGAGGACAGCGACCTTAGTGTGGGCGCGACATACATTCACCGCGCGTCGCAGGGTGCGGGCATGTGCGACGACCACCTGTGCGTCGTCCCAGGGCATTCCGGCGCGGGCGAAGGCGGCGGCCACCGAGGAGACGGCGGGCACGACTTCGACCTCCAGGCCGAACTCGGGGCCTCGCAGGGTACGTACGACTCCGAAGAAGCCCGGGTCACCGTCGGCGAGGACGACGGCGGTGCCCCGGTGGTTCGCGATCCGGCGGGCGGCGAGGGCGACGCTGCCGAGGCGGATGCGTTCGGCGGCCGCGGGCACCTCGGGGAGCGCGAGGTGGTGGCCCGCGCCGGCCACCAGCGTGGCGGCACCGAGCGCCGAGCGCGCCGCGGCAGTCAGCGGCGAGCCGTCCCAGCCGATCACCGTGACCCGGTCGGCCATCGTCGTCAGTCTCCAGAAGGTTTACGCAGGTCGTCAGGGGCAGCCCACGGTCGGGGCGGGCTCCGTGAGGGTACCTGGTGCGGCCGGACGGCGCAGCGACGGGCTCCGGGGCGTGGGAGCGGTCCCGCGGAGGTGGCGCGGGACTCCCGAGTCCCTGGTCGAGGCTCCCGTGGTTCTCAGTTCCAGTCGGAGTACGACGTGAATCCACCGGAGTCGGCGAGCTGCTCGCCGACTCCTTCGAGGTCCTCCGGGAGCAGGCTCCATACGATGAAGTCGGTGCGCACGTCGACCCAGGTTCCGTCCTCGGTACGGGTGCGGGCTATGCAGGCGTTGCGCAGGACGCCCTCGCTGATACAGCCCAGCTTCTGGGCGACCTGCTGCGAGGCGGTGTTGTCGGCGGCCGTACGCAGTTCGATGCGCTCGAACTTCTGGTCGCCGAAGAGCCATCGGGCGGTGGCGAGCGCCGCCTCGGAGGCGTAGCCCTCGCCGCGCGCCCAGGGGGCGATGATGTACGAGAGTTCGGTGGACCGTACGTGCCAGTTCGTCTTGCCGAGCTGGATGACGCCGACCAGGCGCTGGGTGAGGAACTCGGTGACGGCGAGGTCGAGTCCGCGGCCCTCCGTGCGTTCCGTGGGCGCGTACTCGGTGATCCAGGTGCGGGCGCCTTCCTCGGTGAAGGGCTGGGGCACCGACGTCCAGGCCGCCACCATCTCGTCGTTCATCATCTCGGCCAGCGCGGGTACGTCGTCCTCGTCGAGCGCACGCAGGACCAACCGCTCCGTGCTGATGGAGATGTCGGGGAAGGTGCTCGTCATGCGCCGCTCCGTAACCGTCGGGACTTCGGGGCCGCGGGAAACCGGTCGGCCCGTTGAACTGCCCAGCATGCAGCATGAAAGCACTGAACTGCACCACGGGGTCGTCCCCCACTGCCCGAAGGGCGTGGGGGACCCCCACCGGGTGATGGAGTGGACCCCGTGCGGTGAGAAGGGCCGTCAGCCGGCGGTGACCGGCAGGACCGATCCCTTGTACTTGTCCTCGATGAACTTCTTTACATCGGACTAGAACGACGGGATGACGGAGCCGGCGTACTTGCTCTCGATGAACTTCTTGACCTCGGGCGAAGTCAGGAGCTTGGCGAGCTTCTTCACGCGCGGGTCGTCCTCGTTGCCCTTCTTGACGGCGAGGAAGTTGCCGTACGGGTTGTCCTTCGCGGACTCCAGGACGAGGGCGTCCTTGGCGGGGTTGAGGTCGGCCTCGATGGCGTAGTTGCCGTTGATCACCGCGGCGTCGACGTCGTCCAGGGAGCGCGGGGTCTGGGCCGCCTCCAGCTCCTTGAACTTGAGGTTCTTCGGGTTCTTGGCGATGTCCGAGGGGGTCGCCTCGTTGCCCACGCCGTCCTTGAGCGTGATGATCCCGTTGGCGTCGAGCAGCTTGAGGGCGCGCGCCTCGTTGACGCTGTCGTTCGGGACGGCGATCGTCGCACCACTCTTCAGGGCGTCGGCGCTCTTGACCTTGTGGGAGTACAGGCCGAGCGGCTCCAGGTGCACCGTGACGACGGGCACGATGTTCGTGCCGTTCTTCTTGTTGAAGTCGTCGAGGTAGGGCTGGTTCTGGAAGTAGTTGGCGCCCACGGAGCCGTCCTCGGTCGCCGTGTTCGGCGTCACGTAGTCGGTGAACTCCCTGACCTCCAGGTCGAGGCCCTCCGTCTTCGCCAGGTTGTCCTTGACGTAGGTGAGGATCTCGGCGTGCGGGACCGGGCTGGCGGCGACGATCAGCGGACCGCTGGTGTCGGAGGAGGCGGAGTCCTTGTCCGAGCCGCAGGCGGTGAGCCCGAAGGTGAGGGCTCCGGCGGCGAGGACCGCGGTGGTGATCTTGGCGGTGTTACGCACGAAAAGTGCCTTTCCTTATGGGTGGAACGGCCCCGTCTGGGGTGGTACGGGGAATTCGGGGGTGGTACGGGGAGGAGTTCGGGGGTGGTCAGGAGACCTTGGAGACCTCAGCCGTCGCGACCTCGGCGGTGGGCGTCACGCCCTCACCGGTGGGCGTCTTCGCCTTGAGCAGCCGCAGCTTGGGCGCGGCACCGGAGTGCCCGCCGCGCCGGTGCAGGCCGCGGGCGGCGTAGTCGCCGGCGAACTGGATGACGGAGATGACCACGGCGAGAACCGCCACGGTGATCCACATGAGTCCGGTCTCGAAGCGCTGGTAGCCATAGCGGATCGCGATGTCGCCGAGGCCGCCGGCGCCGACCGTGCCGGCCATCGCCGAGTACCCGATGAGGGCGACGACGGTGGTGGTCGCGGAGGAGATCAGCGACGGCATGGACTCCGGTACGAGGACCTTGCGGACGACGGTCCAGATGTTGCCGCCCATCGACTGCACGGCCTCGACGAGTCCGCCGTCCACTTCGCGGACAGCCGTCTCGACGAGTCGCGCGAAGAACGGGATCGCGCCGATGGCGAGCGGCACGATCGCCGCCTCGCGCCCGATCGTGGTTCCCGTGATCGAGCGCGTGAAGCTCATCAGCGCGACCATCAGGATGATGAACGGCATCGAGCGGGCGATGTTCACGATCTGGCCGATGACCTTGTTCGCGACGACGTTCTGGAGGAGTCCGCCGCGGTCGGTGAGGACGAGCAGGACGCCGAGAGGCAGACCGCCGACGATCGCGATGAGGGTGGACCAGCCGACCATGTAGAACGTGTCCCAACACGCCTGGGACAGCAGCGGCTGCATCTCGGACCAGGTCACTTGGCACCATCCTTCACCAGAACGGGCTCCTGGCCCTGGACATCGATCTGCAGGCCCTGCTCGCGCAGGAAGCCGATCGGCACCACGTTCTCCTCGTAACGGCCGGGCAGTTCGATGCGCATCCGGCCGACCTGCTTGCCGGCGACGGTGTCCATCGCGGCGCCGAGGATCGAGATGTCGATGTTGTACGTGCGCGAGAGCTGCGAGATGACGGGCTGGGTCGCCGCCTCCCCGTGGAAGGTCACGTCGATGACGGTGCGGTCGTCGCCGGAAGCGTCGCCACTGACCGGGAAGAGCGCGGAGGCCAGCTCGGAGCCGGGCGTGGCGAGCAGTTCGCTGACGGTGCCGGACTCGACGATGCGGCCCTTCTCCATGAGCGCGGCCGAGTCGCAGATGGTCTTGACGACGTCCATCTCGTGGGTGATGAGCAGGACCGTCAGTCCCAGCTGCCGGTTCAGGTCGCGCAGCAGCTGGAGGATGGAGCGGGTGGTCTCCGGGTCGAGGGCGCTGGTCGCCTCGTCGGAGAGCAGCACCTTCGGGTCACCGGCGAGGGCGCGGGCGATGCCGACACGCTGCTTCTGACCGCCGGAGAGCTGCGCGGGGTAGGCCTTCGCCTTGTCGGAGAGGCCGACCAGGTCGAGCAGTTCGAGCGCCTTGCGGGAGCGCTCCTTGCCGGAGACGCCGAGGATCTCGAGCGGCAGCTCGACGTTGTCCTGGACGGTGCGCGAGGACAGCAGGTTGAAGTGCTGGAAGACCATGCCGATGTGGCTGCGCGCCTTGCGCAGTTCCTTGCCCGCGCGGGGTCCGCGGCCGGCCAGAGCGGTGAGATCCTGCCCGGCGACGGTGATCGTTCCGGAGGTGGGACGCTCCAGGAGGTTGACGCAGCGGATGAGCGAGGACTTGCCGGCGCCGGACTGGCCGATGACGCCGTACACCTCGCCTTCGCGGACGTGCAGATCGACGCCGTCGAGGGCGGTGACCTCGCGGCCGCGCGAGCGGTAGACCTTGGTGAGGCCCGTTGTCGTGATCACTGGGGTTTCCGTCACTGTCGAGTGCAGGGCGTGGGTGTGCGCCAGGCACGGGTGCATTCGGTCGGGAACGCGGCACGGTTCTCGCGATGGCGATGGAACCGGGGAGAACGTGTGCGCGGGGCAGCCCGGGTCACGTACGCGGTACGGACAGGAGGCGGCCGTCTCGCTTCGGGGCGCGAGACCAGGCGTTGGTGCGGGGGCCCTCTAGAAGGCGCACATTCGACACATACAACGAGCACCGGGCGTCATGGTCGCCTCGGTCGCAAGGGTGCGGCTGCTCGTGTTGGTCATGTGCGCAAGTAAAGCAGACCCACAGCTGGGGCCTGCCAGCGCTGTCCACATGGCGGACAGCCGTGGACGCCCGTCATTCGCGGACGGAGATCTCCACTCCGGAGCCTGTGACCAGTACGGACAGGGCCGAGAGGTCGGTGACCACGAGGTCGGCGTCCAGTTCGTGGGCCTGGTGAGTTGTGGCCAACGCCACGGTGGTCATGCCGGCGGCGCGGCCGGCCTGGAGACCGGCGGGGGCGTCCTCGAAGACGACGCAGCGGGCCGGTTCGACGCCCATTTCGCGGGTGGCGAAGAGGTAGGGCTCGGGGTCGGGCCTGCCGCGGGTGATGTCGTCGGCGGCGATCAGCGTCTTGGGGCGGATGCCGACCTCGCCGAGCCGGGCCTCGGCCAGGCGGCGGGTCGCGGAGGTGACGACGGCCCAGCGGATGGGGGTCCCCCCGCGCGAGCGCAGCCGAACGTGGGGGAGGGCAGGGAGTCGAGCAGGGCGAGGGTGCCGGGCAGCGCCTCGACCCCGCCCGGTACGTCGTCGACCTCCAACTGCTCGATGCGCGCGAGTGCCTCGGGGACGAGGCCGGCGGGCAGCAGGTCGGCTGCTATGTCGACGACGGGACGGCCGTGCAGTTCGATCGAGGCGAAGTCCTCGGCCGTGATTCCGTACTCCCGCGCCCAGAGCGTCCAGCAGCGGTTCACCGACTCGAGGGACGAGACGAGCGTTCCGTCGTTGTCGAACAGCAGGGCTTCAGCGTGGATCTTCATGGCCTCGACCCTACGGGGCAGCCCGGGGGCGAGGGCATCGGGTCTTTTGGCCCGTAATAGGGTCGCGGCATGCTTGATGCCCTGACGGTCGCCACCTCCGTCGCCGCGCTCGCGCTCGCCGCCTGGTGCGGCTGGGCCGCCTACCGTGATCAGCCCACGAAGGACTGGCACTTCATCGGCATGGCCGTGGTGTCGCTGCTCGCCGTGATCCAGCTGGTGATCGGCATCGTTCAGCTGGCGCGCGGCGAGAAGCCGGAGCAGGGCACGACGATCTTCGTGGCGTATCTGCTCGGCGCCTTCGCGTGCGTTCCGGCCGCGGGCTTCATGTCGCTGGCGGAGCGCACCCGTTGGGGTTCGGTCACGGCGGCGGCCGGCGGGATCGTCCTCGCCGTCCTCGAGGTGCGGCTCTACGACATCTGGGGAGGCTGAGATGGCGGCCACGGAGGAGAACGGGACCGCGCCCGAGGAGCCGCGGAAGACGGTGCCCGGCGGGACGCAGACGGTGCCCGAGGAAACGCGGCAGAAGCGGACCCGGCTCATCGGCGGCCCCGGCATGCTGCTGGTGTGGCTGTACGGCGTGATGGTCGTCGGCGCCGTCTCACGGTCGGCCGTGCAGATCTCCACGGAGTTCGACAAGGCCCCGCTCGCCTACTCGCTGTCCGCGGTCGCGGGTGTCATCTATGGCTTCATCACGTACTCGCTCGTGCGGGGCGGCGAGAGGGCCCGCAAGGCGGCGCTGGTGTGCTGCGCCGCCGAGCTCGCGGGTGTGCTGATCGTCGGGACCTGGACGCTGGCGGACCCGTCCGCCTTCCCCGACGCCACGGTGTGGTCGGACTACGGGATGGGCTATCTGTTCATCCCGGTGCTGCTGCCGCTGTCGGCGATGTACTGGCTGCGCAAGGCGCGTTCGACGGCGCGTTGACGGCCGGGCCGGACCGGCCGGACCGCCGGGCGGACCGGAGCAACGGCTGAAGGCACCGCCGCAGGCGCCCGGACTGCGGGCCGCCCGTCTGTGGCCGGCCGCGCATGCGCGGCGGAGCCGCAGGATGTCCCGCACGCCTTACGGGGCGCGCCACGCGGCGGAGTTCGCTACGCGCTCGCCGCGAACGCGCCCGCGTCGGCGCCCTTCGCCAGCGTCACCAGCGTCAGCCGGTCGTCGACGCGCTCCTGGGAGACCGGCGCGTAGCCGTGCTTGCGGTAGAGGCGGAGGTTGCGCTCGCTGCGGTGGCCCGTGAAGAGCTCGAAGGACTTGGCCGCGCCGTCCGCGGCGAGTTGTGCCTCTATCGCGGCGAGCAGGCGTCCGCCGAGCCCGTGGCGCTGCATGCGCGGGTGGACGATGAGCTTGTTGATGCGGGCCGTGCCGTCGGCGTCCACGGCGCCGCGGACCGAGGCCACCACCTCTTCCCCGAGCCGGGCCACCAGGACGGTGCCGCCCGCCAGTTCCGCCTTGAGGGAGTCGAGTGGCTGCGTGAGCGGCTCGATGCCGTAGTCGCCGTACAGCTCGGCCTCGCTCTGGTAGCAGAGGTACTGCAGCTTGAGGATCTGCTCGGCGTCCTGTTCGGTCGCCCCCGAGATGGTCACGCTCATGCCCATGTGTGCATGCCTCCCGCTCACCTGTTCTGCCGGTTGTCCCTCACTCCTATCCCCGCCGTCAGCGAGCCGCAACCTCCGCCGTCAGCAATCGCCGCAGACATCCCAGACATCGGGAACGTTCCGGGCCAAGGCTGCCCTGTGAGATACCCAACTCCCCTGCGATCTCCCGGTAGGTGAGGTCCTCCGGGGACAGCAGCGCCGCCATGAGGTTCGGGCAGCGGCCGGGCAGGCGGCGTACGGCGGCGTGCAGCGTGCGACGGCGGTCGGCGGTCATCGCCTCCTGCTCGGGGCCCGCCCCTCGGTCGTCGGCGGGTTCGGAGCCGTACGGCAGTTCACGGCGTGCGGTACGGCGGCTGCGGCGGGCCTCGGAGCGCACGGCGCGGCGCAGCCACCCCTGCGGGTCCACGGGTGGGCGGTCCTTCTCGAGTCGTTCCAGAAGGCGCAGCCAGACGGCCTGTTCCAGGTCGCTCTGCTCGGCGCCGGACGCATAGGCCTCGGCCGAGGCCTCGGCGGCGAGGAGCGGGCGCAGCGTGGCAACCATGTCGTGTGTCATATGCGGCACGACGCGGCCGCCCCGGCACGAGGTTGCCGGGGCGGCCGGTTGTCACCCCCATCGGGGTGACGGGGTCATCCGTTGACGAAGTCCGCGCGGGCGAGCAGCGCGGTGTCCGGGTTGTCGGTGAAGACGCCGTCGATGCCGGTCTCGAAGTAGGCCTTGAAGGCGCCGAAGGCGTCCCCGTAGGCGTCCGGGTCGGTGCCCTTGCGGAAGTTCGCGGGCAGGAAGGGGTTCTCGTTGCGCATGGTGTACGGGTGCAGGATCAGGCCCCGCTTGTGCGCGTCGGCCACGAGCCTGGTCGGCGTGGTGAGGTTGCCGCTGGAGTCCTTCGGGATGATCAGATCGAGGGTCGGGCCGATGCCCTGCGCGTAGCCGGCGATCTCCCTGAGGCCCTTGGGGGTGATCAGGTCGGCGACCGTGCGCGGGTCACCCGCCTCGACGAAGTCCCAGGGGCGGCTGGTCGCGCTGGAGAGCAGGACGACCAGGGGGTTGTCGACGAGCTTGTTCAGCCGCTGGATGCTGGTCGGCTCGAACGACTGGAGGATGACCGGCGAGTTCCACTTGTCCTTGCCGTACTTGTGCAGCAGCTTGGCCACCCGCTCCTCCAGGCCGAGGCCCAGCTTGCGGAAGAAGGTGGGGTGCTTGGTCTCGGGGTAGATCCAGACCTGCTTGCCGCGCTTACGGGTCTGCTCGTCCTGCCAGCGGAGCACCTCTTCGAAGGTGGGGATCTCCCAGCGGCCGTTGTAGAGGGTGTTGTGCGGGCGGTTGGCGGGGATGCGCTCGACGGCACGCAGGGTCTTCAGCTCGGCGAGCGTGAAGTCCTCGGTGAACCAGCCGGTGGTGGCGACCCCGTCGAGGGTCTTGGTGGTCTTGCGGTCGGCGAACTCGGGGTGCGCCGCGACATCCGTGGTGCCGCCGATCTCCGGCTCGTGGCGGCAGACGATGTGACCGTCCTTGGTGGGCACCAGGTCGCCCGCCTCGACGATGTCCGCGCCCATGTCGAGGGCCAGCTGGTACGCACCGAGCGTGTGCTCAGGGCGGTAGCCGCTGGCCCCGCGGTGTCCGATGACCGTCGGCGCGGGCAGGCTCTTCAGACCCCCGCCGCCGTGCCGCTCGTCGGCTCTCGCCGTGCCGGAGAGGCCGAGGACCGCTCCGCCCGCCCCGAGCACCGCGGCTCCGAGGAGCATCCGCCGTCCGGTCCCGCCCGCTCGCTCGTTCGGCTGCCGAGTCTCCATGAGCGCCCTCCTGCCGTCCTCTGCCGTCCTCAGTCGTCCATGCGGGCCGATCGTAGGGGGGTGGACATGGCGGTCGGGATACCCCGAACGGAACACGCGGGTGACGCCGGATGTCATGTGGGCCGTGCGGGACAGGCGTACGGGCCGTACAGAGAAGGCGATGTGGCGATCCGTCGGGCTTCGGATCGCGCGCACGGGGTAGGCGCCCGATACGGCCACGCGCGATGTGCGTCACATCGTCGCCTCCGTGTTAGGGGCAGCTCACCGCGCGCCACCGCAGGTAAACGTGGGTCAACAATGCGTAAGACCTGGGTGAACCCGGGGCGCCCGATGTGCACTACCCCAGGGGCCGCGAGGTATCGTCCTCACCTGCTCAGACTTCATACCGATCCCTTGACACCGGAGGGCCCGTTGTCCCGCTTCGCGCTCATCAAGGCAGTGCTCGGACCGATCATGCGCCTGATGTTCCGCCCACGGGTGGAGGGCGTGGAGCACATCCCGGGCGACGGTCCGGTCATCCTGGCCGGCAACCACCTCACGTTCATCGACTCGATGATCATGCCGCTCTTCTGCGACCGCCAGGTCTTCTTCATCGGCAAGGACGAGTACGTCACCGGCAAGGGCCTCAAGGGCCGGCTGATGGCCTGGTTCTTCACCGGCGTCGGCATGATCCCGGTCGACCGGGACGGCGGCCACGGCGGTGTCGCGGCCCTGATGACGGGCCGCCGGGTGCTGGAGGAGGGCAAGGTCTTCAGCATCTACCCGGAGGGCACCCGCTCCCCCGACGGCCGGCTCTACCGGGGCCGCACCGGCATCGCACGGCTGGCCATGATGACCGGCGCGCCCATCGTGCCGTTCGCCATCATCGGCACGGACAAGATCCAGCCCGGCGGCGCCGGCATGCCGCGCCCCGGCCGCGTCACGGTCCGCTTCGGCGCGCCCATGGAGTTCTCGCGCTATGAGGGCATGGACCGCGACCGCTATGTCCTGCGGGCGGTGACCGACTCCGTGATGACGGAGGTCATGCGGCTGTCGGGGCAGGAGTACGTGGACATGTACGCCACCAAGGCCAAAGCCGCGTAGCGGAAACCGAAGCTCGCAGAGGACCACTGGGGATCTGCCGTCTGGCGACCGCGGGTGTCCGTGGGCTGGTCGCGCCCACGGGGCGGAGCCGCATATCGTCACAGCCCCGCGCCCCTTATGGGGCGTTCCCCTGGCCGGCGTTTTCCAGGCGCTGTCCCTTCAGCAAGAACCACGCTGCCGCCGCCGTGACCAGCAGGACCGCTGCGCCTGCGCCCGCTGCCATCGCGAGGCCGTCGACGAAGGACTCACGGGCCGCGCCAAGAAGTGCCTCTGCGGTGTGTGTCGGCAGACCCGCCGACACCTCCACGGCACCGCCCAATGACTCGTGCGCCGCGGCCGGCGTACCCGCCGGGCCGGTGAAGTCCGCGTAGACGCCGGTCACGATGGAGCCGAGGAGCGCGATGCCGAGGGCGGCGCCGAGTTCGTATGCCGTCTCGGAGACGGCGGAGGCGGCGCCCGCCTGCTCCTTGGGCACGCTGGAGAGGATCACGTCGGCGGTGACGGTGAACGAGAAGCCCGCGCCGAGGCCGACGATCAGCAGGGCGGCGCCGAGCAGCGGATAGCCGGTGGACTGGCTCAGCAGGGTGAGCGCGCCGAGCGCCAGCCCCACCGCGGTGAGACCGCCGGAGACGACGGCGCGCACCGAGAACCGCCGCGCGGCCGAGCCCGCGACCAGACCGGCCGCCACCGCGCCCAAGGCGGCGGGGACTTCGGCGAGCCCGGCCTCCAACGGCCCTCTACCCTGCACGAGTTGCAGATACTGCGAGAGGAAGAAGACGAGTCCGGACATCCCGAGGACGGTGAACAGGTCGGCGAGGACGGCTCCGGAGAACCCCCGGTTGCGGAACAGCCGCACGTCCAGCAGCGGTGTGGGCAGGGCGAGTTGCCGTCGCACGAAGCAGTACAGGGCGACGGCACCGGCCAGACCGGTGGCCGTAGGCTGCCAGGACAGCCCGTGCGCGGCGGCTTCCTTCATCGCGTACACGACGCCGATCACGCCGACGAGCGAGAGGACGACGCTGCTCAGGTCCCACGGGCCGGGGTTCGGGTTGCGCGACTCGGGCAGCAGCTTGCTGCCGACGAGCACGAGGACCACCATCACCGGGAGGTTGATGAGGAAGACGGAACCCCACCAGAAGTGTTCGAGCAGGAAGCCGCCCACGACCGGGCCGGCTGCCGCACCGGCGGAGGCGGTCGCGCCCCAGATGCCGATGGCCATGCTGCGCTCGCGCGGGTCGTGGAAGATGTTGCGGATCAGGGCGAGCGTGGCGGGCATCAGGGTCGCGCCCGCGACACCGAGCAGCGCCCGCGCCAGGATCATCAACTCCGGTGTCGTGGCATAGGCGTTGAGCACGGAGACCAGGCCGAACGCCGTGGCGCCGACGAGCAGCAGCCTCTTGCGGCCGATACGGTCGCCGAGGCTGCCCATGGACACGAGCAGGCCGGCGATGACGAACGAGTAGACGTCCCCGATCCAGAGGAGCTGCGTGCCCGAGGGCTTCAGGTCCTCACTGATGTGGGGGGTCGCGAGGCCGAGGACGGTCGCGTCCACGGCCACCAGGAGCACGGCGAGGATCAGCACCGCGAGCGCGGCCCAACGGCCCGGCCGCCTCTCTGTCTCCCGCGTCACGGACGCCGGCCGCAGGGTGCTGGTCATGATTCCTCTCTCCGTAGTGCGCCGCCGAGCAGCAGCTCGACGATCATGTAGTGAAAGTCCTTGGCGGCGACGCGGCCTTCGGTCACGGCCCACGCCGCCGAGGCCATCAGCCCGTAGAGCGCCTCGGTGAGCCAGGCCGGGGTGAGGTCGATGCGGAACTCGCCGCTCTCCTGGCCGCGCCGGAACAGGGCGGCCATCCGCGCGTCGAGCCGGGCCCAGCCCTCGTGCTGCCCCTCGCCCTCGAACAGCTGGTTCTCGGTGTAGAGGAAGGCGACCAGCCCGGCGGCGCTTTCGAGCTCCTTCACCAGGCGGTGCAGGGCCTCCTGAGCGGTGCCCTCGTCGAGGCGGGCGGCCTCCAGCGCCGCCTCGCATTCCTGGATGCCGAGCACCTCCAGCGCCCGTACGAGCGCGTCACGCCCGGCGAACTGGCGGTGCAGCGTGGCCCGGCTGATTCCGGCCGCCTTGGCGACCTCGTCCATGGTGGCGGTGGATTTGCGGGTCAGCAGGGCGGCTGCGCTGCGCAGCACATGTTCACGGTCGACAGCCATGAGACAAGCGTAGTCCATATGAGACATTCATGTCTCATGAGAAGCGTACGGGTCTCACACACTCCCGGGCGCAGGGGTTCTCTCAGTGCCAGGGCAGCTGTCCGCGCCGCTCCCAGTAGGCCTGCGGATCCTCGACGAGGGAGTCGAGGCGCGCGAGCTGGTTGTCGTCGAGGTCGACGACCGCCGCATGCAGATTCGAGGCGAGCTGCAGGACGGTCGCCGCGCCGGAGAGGACGACGCCGGCCCAGGGCTGCCGCAGGATCAGCGCGAGGGCCACCGCGTCACAGCCCAGGGTGATCTCCGCGGCGACGGACTTGAGCGCGTCCGGCGCGTACGGCTCCGCGAGCCGGCCGTTGGCCATGCCCTCCTTGACGATCACCGTGAGACCGGCGTCGTGGGCCTCGGCGAGCGCGGGCGCGGCCGAGGTCTCCAGCACGTTGTACGTGGACTGCACCGTACGGAAGAGGGGCTCGCCCTCGACCGTGACGGCGAGCGCGGCGCGGATGGTCTCGGCCTGGTGGGGCCCGCTGGTGGAGAAGCCGACCGAAAGACCGCCCGCGGCCGCTTCGGCGAGCTTGGCGTGGAGTTCCTTGTCGGTGAGGGCCGGGCTGTCCGGGGTCACCGAGTGGATCTGGTAGAGGTCGAGGCGGTCGCCGAGCAGCTCCGCCGTCTCGCCGCGCTGCCGTTCGTACGCGGCGACGCTGTGGTCCTTGACCTCGTTTTCTTCGGCGTCGGCGCGCCAGTCCGCCGTATAGGTGTAGCCCCACTTGCTGCCGATGACGACGTCGTCGATGTCGGGCCGGCCGTTCAGCCAGTCGGCGAGGAACTCCTCGGAGCGGCCGTAGGAGCGGGCCACGTCGAAGTAGCGCACGCCCTGTGCGTAGGCGGCTTCGAGGAGTTCGTGGGTGCGCTCGCGCAGGGCGTCGACGCTGCGGCCCTCCGGGAGGTCCTGCTCACGGCCGAGGTTGATGTAGCCGGGGCGGCCCACGGCGGCCAGGCCGAGGCCGATGTGGGCGGTGGGAGTCGTCGCTGTTGCCAGGCGGGCGAAGGGCATCGCGGGCTCCGTTCGGTCGGCTCCGGTACGGCTTGCGACCAACGTAACCCGCGATGGCCCTGAGATACGCGACCTGCTACTGCTTGGCGTCCGCCCACTGGTGCTGGGCCGCCACGTCCGCCTTGACCTCGGCGAGCTGAACGGCGACCGCACTGGGCGCCGTACCGCCGCGGCCGTTGCGGGAGGCGAGGGCACCGGGGACGTTGAGGACGGAGCGGACCTCGGGGGTGAGGTGGGCGCTGATCTTCGCGAACTGCTCGTCCGTGAGGCCGTCCAGCTCCTTGCCCTCGGCCTCGGCGACCTTCACGCACTCGCCCGCGACCTCGTGCGCGACACGGAACGGCACGCCCTGCTTGACCAGCCACTCGGCGATGTCGGTGGCGAGCGAGAAGCCGGCCGGGGCCAGTTCCTCCATGCGCTCGCGGTTGACGGTGAGCGTGGCCATCATGCCGGTGAAGGCGGGGAGCAGGACCTCCAGCTGGTCGCAGGAGTCGAAGACCGGCTCCTTGTCTTCCTGGAGGTCGCGGTTGTACGCGAGGGGCAGCGCCTTGAGAGTGGCGAGAAGGCCCGTCAGGTTGCCGATCAGACGGCCCGACTTGCCGCGCGCCAGCTCCGCGATGTCCGGGTTCTTCTTCTGCGGCATGATCGACGAGCCCGTGGAGAACGCGTCGTGGAGGGTGACGAAGGAGAACTCCTTCGTGTTCCAGATGATGACCTCTTCGGCGATCCGGGAGAGGTTGACGCCGATCATCGCGGTGATGAAGGCGAATTCGGCGACGAAGTCGCGGGACGCCGTGCCGTCGATGGAGTTGGCGGAGCTGCCGTGCTCGAAGCCGAGGTCCTGGGCGACGGCCTCCGGGTCAAGGCCGAGGGAGGAACCGGCCAGCGCGCCCGAGCCGTACGGCGACACGGCCGTCCGCTCGTCCCACTGGCGAAGGCGTTCGGCGTCCCGGGACAGGGACTGGACGTGCGCGAGGACGTGGTGGGCGAAGAGCACCGGCTGGGCGTGCTGGAGGTGGGTACGGCCCGGCATCGCGACGTCCGGGTGTGCCTCGGCCAGACCGATCAGGGCGTCCTGGAGATCGGCGATCAGGCCGCCGATGATGCGGGCGTGGTCGCGCAGGTACATGCGGAAGAGGGTGGCGACCTGGTCGTTCCTCGACCGTCCCGCGCGCAGTTTGCCACCGAGGTCGGGGCCGAGGCGCTCCAGGAGGCCGCGCTCGAGGGCGGTGTGGACGTCTTCGTCCGCGATGGTGCCGACGAAGGAGCCGTCGGCGACATCCGCTTCGAGCTGGTCGAGGCCCGCGATCATCCGCGTGAGCTCGTCCTCGGTGAGGAGGCCCGCCTTGTGCAGCACGCGCGCGTGGGCACGCGATCCCGCGATGTCGTACGGCGCGAGCCGCCAGTCGAAGTGGACGGACGCGGACAGCTTCGCCAGCGCCTCGGCGGGACCGTCGGCGAAACGGCCGCCCCAGAGCCGTACGTCACCGCTGTTGCTGCTCACTTGCTCTGCTCCTCAAAGACTGGTCATCTGCTGCCGCCTCCCCACCAGTACGGCGAGGAGGCGGCTGTCGTACGCGCTTCGTACTCGCGAGGCTACTTACGCGAGGTCTACGTCAGGCTATGCCTGCAATTGGCGCTGTGCGGCGATCTTCGACGACAGGCTGTAGATGTCGATGAAGCCCTTGGCCGCGGCCTGGTCGAACGAGTCGCCCGTGTCGTACGTCGCGAGGTTGAAGTCGTACAGCGACGACTCGGAGCGCCGGCCGGTGACGACCGCGCGGCCGCCGTGCAGGGTCATCCGGATGTCGCCGTTGACATGCTGGTTGGCCTCGTTGATGAAGCCGTCCAGGGCGCGCTTGAGCGGGGAGAACCACTGGCCGTCGTAGACCAGTTCGCCCCAGCGCTGCTCGACCTGCCGCTTGTAGCGGGCGAGTTCGCGCTCGACGGTGACGTTCTCCAGCTCCTGGTGGGCGGTGATCAGGGCGATCGCGCCCGGAGCCTCGTACACCTCGCGGGACTTGATGCCCACGAGCCGGTCCTCGACCATGTCGATCCGGCCGATGCCCTGGGCGCCGGCGCGCTCGTTGAGCTGCTGGATCGCCTGGAGCACGGTGACGGGCTTGCCGTCGACGGCGACCGGGACGCCCTCCTTGAAGGTGATGATCACCTCGTCGGCCTCGCGGGCCTCGGCCGGGTTCGAGGTGTACTCGTAGATGTCCTCGATCGGGGCGTTCCAGATGTCCTCCAGGAAGCCCGTCTCGACGGCGCGCCCGAAGACGTTCTGGTCGATGGAGTACGGGGACTTCTTGGTGGTGGCGATCGGGAGGTTCTTCTCCTCGCAGAAGGCGATCGCCTTGTCGCGGGTCATCGCGTAGTCACGGACCGGGGCGATGCACTTGAGGCCGGGGGCGAGGGCGACGATGCCGGCCTCGAACCGAACCTGGTCGTTGCCCTTGCCGGTGCAGCCGTGGGCGACGGTGGTGGCGCCGTGCTTCTGGGCGGCGGCGACGAGGTGCTTGACGATGGTCGGCCGGGAGAGGGCGGAAACCAGCGGATAGCGGTCCATGTAGAGGGCGTTGGCCTTGATCGCCGGGAGGCAGTACTCATCGGCGAACTCGTCCTTGGCGTCCGCGACCTCGGCCTCGACGGCACCGCAGGCGAGCGCGCGCTTGCGGATGACGTCCAGGTCCTCGCCGCCCTGGCCGACGTCGACCGCGACGGCGATGACCTCGGCGCCCGTCTCCTCGGCGATCCAGCCGATGGCGACGGAGGTGTCCAGACCGCCCGAGTAGGCAAGTACGACGCGCTCGGTCACGGGATTCTCCTCAAGAGTGCATTCGCTGTTATGCATGAGTATGCAGGACTCTGCATGATTCGTCAATGCGGTCATGCGCCGGGCGGGTGACGGCCACGCGCGGGGCGAGTGACAACGGAACCCGCAATTCCTTAGACAAACGAAAGGCCTTGCCCAATAATCGTTAGACATGGGAAAGACCTATGAGCGCATAGACGGCCGCCTGCGTACGTTCATCGAGGCGCAGCCCCTCTTCTTCACCGCGACCGCGCCCCTGTCCGAGGACGGCACGGTCAACCTCTCCCCCAAGGGGCTCACCGGCTCGTTCGCCGTGATCGACGAACTGACCGTGGCCTACCTGGACTTCGCGGGAAGCAACGCCGAGACGATCGCGCATCTGCGGGAGAACGGCCGGATCACCCTCATGTGGTGCGCCTTCCAGGGCCCGCCGAACATCGTCCGGGTGCACGGCCGCGGCGAGCCGGTCTTCCGCGACGACCCGCGCTTCAAGGAACTGCTCACCCATTTCCCCGGCATCGACCCGACCCCGCACGGCCTGCGCGCGATCATCGTCGTGACGGCCGAACTCGTCCGCGACACCTGCGGCTACGCGGTCCCCTTCATGTCGTACGACGAGGACCGCGACCTGCACCGCCAGCGCTTCGCGCGCGAGGACGATGCCTCGCTGGACGCGTACTTCGCGAAGAAGGAGCACATCGCGACGAGCCTGGACGGCCTCCCCGGGCTGCCGCTTCCGCTTCCGCCCGCCGCCGTCTGAGCGCCGCTCCGAGCGTCTCCGGAGCCCCGTACACCGGCGACGGTTACCGCCAGTCCCTCCCGTTCACACCGGACTCGCCAGGCCGCTGAACGCACGGCCGTCCGGGACCGTATCTCTGGGCCAGGGGGTCACCCCCCATGCCCCGTCTCCACGGACGAACACGGAGGAACCGTGTCCACGATCGCCGGTGGCCGCGCCGCGCGGCGCCAGACCATGCGCCGTATCCGCCCTCGCCGCTCGCCGGCCGTCCCGCTGCTGCTCGCCGTGTGGGCGGGCGCGGCCGGGGTCATCTGGCTGTGGTGGAACAACACCCCGTCCATCGCCGACAACAACAGCAAGATCCTCAACGCGGGCCGGATCACCGGGCTGCTCGCCGGTTATCTGATGGCACTCGTGGTGCTCCAGATGGCCCGGGTGCCCGCCCTGGAGCGCCGGGTCGGCTCCGACCGGGTCGCGCGCTGGCACGCCATGACCGGCCGGTACACGATCTGCCTGGTCCTCGCCCACCTCTTCCTGACCATGTGGGGCTACGCCCTGCAGTCCGGCAACGGGCTCGGCGGGATCGTGCAGCAGACCGTCGACTCGGTCAACCAGCTGCCGGACATGGGCAAGGCGGCGATCGGCACGGGTCTGCTGGTGCTCATCGGGTTCATCTCCATCGGCGGGATCCGCCGCCTGATCCCGTACGACACCTGGTACCACGTCCATCTGCTGACGTACGCGGCCGTGTTCCTGACGTTCTGGCACCAGCTGTCCACCGGAAACGACTTCGCCGTCGAGCCCACCGCGAAGACGGCCTGGTACGGGCTGTACGGGTCGGTGACCGCGCTGGTGATCTGGTACCGGATCATCGTGCCGGTCAAGCTCAACGTGAAGCACCGGATGCGGGTCGAGGCGGTGATCGAGGAGACGCCCGGCATCGTGTCGGTGCTCATCAGCGGGCGGAAGCTGCACCGGATCGGCGCGGAGGCCGGGCAGTTCTTCCGCTGGCGCTTCCTGGCGCCGGGGATGCGGCTCAGCTGCCACCCGTACTCGCTGTCGGCGGCGCCCCGCCCCAACATGCTGCGCATCACGGTGAAGGCGATCGGCGACCACAGCAGCGCGCTGCGCGACCTGGAGCCGGGCACCCGGGTCTGGGCCGAGGGCCCGTACGGCGCGCTGACGGCGGGCAAGCGCAGCCGCGGCAAGGTGCTCCTGGTGGCGGGCGGCGTCGGCATCACGCCGATGCGCGCGCTCTTCGAGACGCTGCCCGGCGCGTCCGGCGACCTGACGCTGCTGTACCGGGCGAACAGCACCCAGGACCTGGCCCTGTGGGACGAGCTCGCCGCCATCTCCAAGGAGCGCGGGGCCCGCCTGATGTACGCGGTGAACAGCCCCGACGGGGAGCGCCCGGACATCTCGGCGGACACACTGCGCCGGAAGCTGCCGGACATCGAGCGCCACGACGTCTTCCTGTGCGGGCCGCCCGGTTTCGCGCAGCAGGTCTACGAAGCACTGCGCGGCGCGGGGGTCCCCGCCCGCCGCATCCATCACGAGTCGTTCGAGATGTGAGCGACGGGAGTCAGGAGCGATGAAGAAGAGCCACCCCATTCGGCGCGTCATGCTCGCCACCGCCGCCACCGTGTCCGGGATCGTCCTGCTGCTGTCGCTGAAGCCGGCGTCGGATCCTACCGCGGCCTCGGCACAGGGGGGAGCGGTGCCCCAGCCGCCGGCGGCCGGGCAGGAGTCGCCCCAGGGCGGCAGCGGCTCGCAGCAGTCGTCCTCCCGGGCCCGTACGGTCGTCGGCGCCGTGGCCAAGACCGAGTACGGGCCCGTCCAGGTCCGCCTCACCCTCACCGGCAACAAGATCACCAAGGCCGAGGCGGTGCAGGCCCCCAGCGGCGGCCGCAGCACCGAGATCACCAACAACGCCGTACCCCAGCTCAACCAGGCGGCCATCACCGCGGGCAGCGCCGACATCGACGCCGTCTCCGGAGCCACCTACACCAGCGGCGGATACCGGCAGTCCCTCCAGTCGGCGCTCGACAAGGCAGGGGACGGCGGGTCCACCGGGGCGTCCTCGTCCCCCCAGGCGCCGGCCTCCCGGGCCCGTACGGTCGTCGGCGCCGTGGCCAAGACCGAGTACGGGCCCGTCCAGGTCCGCCTGACCCTCACCGGCAACAAGATCACCAAGGCCGAGGCGGTGCAGGCCCCCAGCGGCGGCCGCAGCACCGAGATCACCAACAACGCCGTACCCCAGCTCAACCAGGCGGCCATCACCGCGGGCAGCGCCGACATCGACGCCATCTCCGGAGCCACCTACACCAGCGGCGGATACCGGCAGTCCCTCCAGTCGGCGCTGGACAAGGCCGGTGGCTGAGCCGGCGGAGGCGCCGCCCGCGCTGCGCCATGCCGAGGAGGTCATGGGCACGGTCTTCTCCTTCGACGTACGCGGAGGGGAACCGGCCGCCGTACAGGCCGCGTTGGAGGAGGCGATCGCCGGGCTCCACCGGGTGAACGAGGTGTTCAGCACTTACCGCGAGGACAGCCAGATCTCGCGTCTCGCACGCGGTGAGCTCAGCGTCGAGCAGTGCGATCCGGAGGTCGCCGAGGTGCTCGCCCTGGGCGCGGAGGCGGAGCGGCTGAGCAAGGGCTGGTTCAGCACGGCGTACGAGGGACAGCTCGACCCGACGGGGATCGTGAAGGGCTGGGCGACCGAGCGCGCGGCACGCCTCATCGCGGCGGCCGGGGCGAGCGGAGTGAGCGTGAACGGCGGCGGCGACGTCCAGATGTACGGTGCGCCCGGACCGGTGCGGCCCTGGCGGGTCGGAGTGTCGGACCCGCTGCGCCCGGGTGCGCTCGCGGCCGTCGTCTCGGCCGCGGACGTCGACCAGCTGGCGGTGGCCACCTCCGGCACGGCCGAGCGCGGCGCCCACATCGTCGACCCGCGCACCGGCAAGTCCGCGGTCACCGACCTGGTGGCCGTGACCGTGGTGGGCCCCCGGCTGACCTGGGTCGACGCCTGGGCGACGGCGGCCTTCGCCATGGGCTCACGCGAGGCCCTGACCTGGCTGGAGTCCCTCCCGGACGTGGAGGCTCTGCTGATCACCGCGGGCGACGAGGTCAGGTGCACGGGGGGATTGGCTCAACGCCTGGGCTGAACTGTCAGGGGCGCGGGACGTTGACCTGCGGCGGCTCCGCCGCGTGGGCGCGGGACGTTGACCTGCGGCGGCTCCGCCGCGTGGGCGCGGGACGTTAACCTGCGGCGGCTCCGCCGCGTGGGCGCGGGACGTTAACCTGCGGCGGCTCCGCCGCGTGGGCGCGAGCCGCCCGTCACGGCCCACGCCCGGACATCAACGGCTGTCCCGAGCATCAACGGTCACCCCGGCCATCAATGGTTGTTCTGAGCCAACCGCAGCAAGTGATCCGCCAACGCCTGCCCACCCGTGGCATTCCGGCTGATCAGCAGCACCGTGTCGTCGCCGGCGATGGTGCCGAGGATGTCGTGCAGCTCCGCCTGGTCGATCGCGGAGGCCAGGAACTGCGCGGCCCCCGGCGGGGTGCGCAGGACCACGAGGTTGGCCGAGGCCTCCGCCGAGATCAGCAGCTCGGCGGAGAGGCGCCGCATCCGCTCCTCCTTCGCCGACTCACCCAGCGGCGCGCGCGGCGTGCGGAAGCCGCCCTCGCTCGGTACCGCGTAGATGAGGTCGCCGTCGTTGTTGCGGATCTTCACCGCGTTCAGCTCGTCCAGGTCCCGGGAGAGCGTCGCCTGGGTGACGCTCAGCCCGTCGTCGGCGAGGAGCTTCGCCAACTGGCTCTGCGAGCGCACCGGTTGCCGGTTGAGGATGTCCACGATCCGGCGGTGGCGTGCGGTGCGGGTCTGCGGCACGGCAGGCCCGGCCGGTTCGTGGTCCTGCGCCTGACTCATCGTCGTCGTCCCATTTCCCGGGATCATCCGTCCCCGTTGGCTGCGTCGAGGACGCCGGGAAGGGCCCGGAGAAACGCCTCCACTTCGTCATCGCCGAGGTTCAGCGGCGGCATCAGCCGTACGACATCGGGGGCGGGCGCGTTCACCAGGAGGCCGGCGTCCTGAGCCGCTTGCTGCACCTGGGGTGCGAGCGGCTCCGTGAGCACGATACCCAGGAGCAGCCCCGCACCTCGGACGTGGCCGATGAGAGGGTGCCCGAGCGACTCGATTCCCTCCCGCAGCTTCTCGCTCGCAGCCTTCACGTTCTCGAGGAGTCCCTCGGACTCGATGGTGTCGAGTACGGCCAGTCCGGCGGCGCAGACGACCGGGTTTCCGCCGAAGGTCGTGCCGTGGTGGCCGGGCTTCAGCAGTCCGGCGGCGCGGCCGAAGGCGACGGTGGCGCCGAGGGGCAGTCCGCCGCCGAGGCCCTTCGCGAGCGTGACGATGTCGGGCAGGACGCCCTCGTGGGCCTGGTACGCGAACCAGTGTCCGGTGCGGCCGATGCCGGTCTGCACCTCGTCGAGGACCAGCAGCGAACCGGTGGCGGCGGTGATGGCACGCGCGGCCTTCAGATAGCCGGCCGGCGGGACCACGACCCCGTTCTCGCCCTGGATCGGCTCGATGACGACGAGGGCCGTCTCCTCGGTGACCGCGGCGGCGAGGGCCTGGGCGTCGCCGTACGGGACGTGCGTGACGTCGCCGGGCAGCGGCAGGAACGGCTCCTGCTTGGCGGGCTGGCCGGTGAGCGCGAGGGCGCCCATGGTCCGGCCGTGGAAGCCGCCCGTGGTGGCGACCACGTGCTTCCGCCCGGTCAGCCGGCCGATCTTGAAGGCGCCCTCGTTGGCCTCGGCGCCCGAGTTGCAGAAGTACACCCGGCCCTCGCGCCCGAAGAGCTGGAGCAGCCGTTCGGCGAGGGCGACGGGCGGCTCGGCGATGAACAGGTTGGAGACATGGCCGAGGGAGCCGATCTGCCGGCTGACCGCCTCGACGATCGCGGGGTGGGCGTGCCCGAGCGCATTGACCGCGATCCCGCCGACGAAGTCGAGGTACTGCTTGCCGTCGGCGTCCCACAGCTTGGTGCCCGCGCCGCGGACGAGGGGCAGCCGCGGGGTGCCGTAGTTGTCCATGAGCGAGCCCTCCCACCGCTGGGTGAGCTCGGCGTTGGTCGCGGTGCCGGTCATTCCACGGTCCCCTGAGTGTTCTCGTCCGGCACGACCATCGTGCCGATCCCCTCGTCGGTGAAGATCTCCAGCAGGATCGAGTGCTGGACCCGGCCGTCGATGACGCGGGCCGTGGTGACGCCGTTGCGCACGGCGTGCAGACAGCCCTCCATCTTCGGCACCATGCCGCTGGCCAGCTCGGGCAGCAGTTTCTCCAGCTCGGAGGCGGTGAGGCGGCTGATCACCTCGTCACTGTCGGGCCAGTCCTCGTAGAGACCCTCGACGTCCGTGAGGACCATGAGAGTCTCGGCGCCCAGTGCCGCAGCGAGTGCCGCAGCCGCCGTATCAGCATTGACGTTGTAGACATGTCCGTCGTCCTGGGAGCGGGCGATCGAGGAGACGACCGGGATCCGGCCGTCGGCGAGCAGTGCCTCGATGGCGCCCGTGTCGATGTGGGTGATTTCGCCGACCCGGCCGATGTCGACGGGCTCGCCGTCGATCTCGGGCTGGTGCTTGGTGGCGGTGATGGTGTGCGCGTCCTCGCCGGTCATGCCGACAGCGAGCGGCCCGTGCTGGTTGAGCAGCCCGACCAGCTCGCGCTGCACCTGCCCGGCCAGCACCATGCGTACGACGTCCATGGCGTCCTCGCTGGTGACGCGCAGGCCCGCCTTGAACTCGCTGACGATGCCGTGCTGGTCGAGCGCCCGGCTGATCTGCGGGCCGCCGCCGTGCACGACGACGGGCTTCAGCCCGGCGTGGTGCAGGAACACGATGTCCTGCGCGAACGCCGCCTTCAGCTCCTCGTCGATCATGGCGTTGCCGCCGAACTTGACGACGACGGTCTTGCCACGGTGCCGGGTCAGCCAGGGCAGCGCCTCGATGAGGATCTGCGCCTTGGGCAGAGCGGTGTGCTTACGGGTGATGGACATTCGCTCTTCTGGATGATTGACCGTCATAGCCGACTTTCGGAAGGATCTCGGATCAGCCGCCGGGCGGGCGGTGTTGGCCTGCGGAGGCGACGTGAGACTTGTCCCGGACTCGTCCGGGGCGAGCGGTCGTCTGTGAAACAGGAACCCTCGTCGGCAACGACGAGGACCCGCGACAACCAAGCGGGCACGTCAAGAGGAGTACGCGCTGTTCTCGTGGACATAGTCGGCCGTCAGGTCGTTGGTCCAGATCGTCGCAGACTCATTGCCTGCCGCGAGGTCCGCCACGATGTGGACCTCGCGGTAGCGCATGTCGACGAGGTCACGGTCCTCACCGACGCCGCCGTTCTTGCAGACCCAGACGCCGTTGATGGCGACGTTGAGCTGGTCGGGCTCGAAGGCCGCGGATGTCGTACCGATGGCCGACAGGACGCGGCCCCAGTTGGGGTCCTCGCCGTGGATCGCGCACTTGAGGAGGTTGTTGCGGGCGATGGAGCGGCCCACCTCGACGGCGTCGTCCTCGGTCGCGGCGTTGATGACCTCGACCTTGATGTCCTTGCTGGCGCCCTCGGCGTCGCGGATGAGCTGCTGACCGAGGTCGTCGCAGACCGCCCGCACCGCCTCGGCGAACTCCTCGTAGGCCGGGGTGACTTCGGAGGCGCCGGAGGACAGCAGCAGCACGGTGTCGTTGGTGGACATGCAGCCGTCGGAGTCGACGCGGTCGAAGGTGGTGCGGGTGGCGGCGCGCAGCGCCCGGTCGAGGGTCTCGCTGTCCACGTCCGCGTCGGTGGTGAGCACGACCAGCATGGTGGCCAGGCCCGGCGCGAGCATGCCGGCGCCCTTGGCCATGCCGCCGACGGTCCAGCCGTCGCCCGTGTGCACCGACGTCTTGTGCACGGTGTCGGTGGTCTTGATGGCGATGGCGGCCTTCTCGCCGCCGTGCGGGCTGAGCTGGGCGACCGCCGTGCCGACGCCGGGCAGCAGCTTGTCCATCGGGAGCAGGACGCCGATGAGGCCGGTGGAGCAGACGGCGACGGTGCCCGCGCCCGTTTCGGCGACCCCCGCGGCGGTCAGGGTCTCGGCGAGCTTCTCCGCGGTGGCGTGGGTGTCCTGGAAACCCTTGGGACCGGTACAGGCGTTGGCGCCGCCGGAATTCAGGACGACGGCGGTCAGCTCACCGCCCTTCAGTACCTGCTCGGACCAGAGCACGGGGGCAGCCTTGACGCGGTTGGAGGTGAAGACGCCCGCGGCGGCGCGTCGGGGGCCGGTGTTGACCACGAGGGCCAGGTCGGGGTTGCCGTTCTCCTTGATCCCGGCGGCGATGCCCGCCGCCGTGAATCCCTTTGCTGCCGTCACACTCACGGCGCAACTCCGATCGTCGTCAGCCCGGTGGCCTCGTCGAGCCCCAGGGCGATGTTCATGCTCTGGACGGCACCGCCCGCGGTGCCCTTGGTCAGGTTGTCGATGGCGCTGATCGCGATGATGCGGTGCGCGGCGGCGTCGTACGCGACCTGGATCTGAACGGCGTTGGAACCGTAGACGGACGCCGTGGCGGGCCACTGCCCCTCAGGGAGGAGGTGGACGAAGGGCTCGTCCGCGAACGCCTTCTCGTACGCGGTCCGTACGGACTCGGCGGTGACGTCGGGCTTCGCCTTCGCGCTGCAGGTGGCGAGGATGCCGCGGGGCATCGGCGCGAGCGTCGGCGTGAAGGAGACGGTGACGGGCTCACCGGCGGCCGCGCCGAGGTTCTGGATCATCTCGGGGGTGTGCCGGTGGACGCCGCCGACGCCGTACGGGGACATCGAGCCCATGACCTCGCTGCCGAGGAGATGCGCCTTGGGCGCCTTGCCGGCACCAGAGGTCCCGGAAGCGGCGACGATCACGGCTTCGTTCTCCGCGAGGCCGGCCGCGTACGCCGGGAAGAGGGCCAGCGAGGCGGCCGTCGGGTAGCAACCGGGCACCGCGATGCGCTTGGACCCCTCCAGCGCGGCGCGGGCACCCGGCAGTTCGGGGAGGCCGTACGGCCAGGTCCCGGCGTGCGCGGAGCCGTAGAACTTCTCCCAGTCGGCCGCGTCCTTCAGCCGGAAGTCGGCGCCCATGTCGACGACGAGGACGTCCGGGCCGAGCTGTTCGGCGACGGCGGCGGACTGCCCGTGGGGCAGTGCGAGGAACACGACATCGTGTCCGCCGAGCACGTCGGGATTGGTCTCCTGGAGGACGCGGTCCGCGAGCGGCAGCAGATGCGGCTGCAGTGCGCCGAGGCGCTGGCCCGCGTTGGAGTTGCCTGTCAGGGCGCCGATCTCGATCTCGGGGTGCACCAGGAGCAGACGCAGCAGTTCCCCGCCCGCGTACCCACTTGCTCCGGCCACCGCCGCACGTACCGCCATGGAACCCTCCTCTTAGATGGCATGACTATACGTATCGCCGCACGTTTATGCAATCCGTCGTGCTCATCCGGTCGCCGCGGCTACCCTCCGCCCATGGTGGAGCAGGAGCACCCCCTCGTCCGCGACGTCTATCCCAGCCTCGTCGCCGAGCTGGTGACGCTCCTGGAGGATCAAGGTGAACGTGAGCTGGCGATCTGTGCGTGGGATCTTCGTATGGCCGGCGAGTGCGGGTGCGGCGACGACTTCTGCCAGAGCATCCGGACGGCAGATCATCCGCAGGGGCAGCCGTATGGCGCGGGCCACCGGTGCGTGCTGCTCCTGCCCTCCGAAGGCATGCTGAACCTGGACGTCGTGAACGGCCGGATCATGTACATCGAAGTACTCGACCGGGCAAAGATGCACCGCCAGGACGCGCAGCCGTGACGTTCGCGGGCGTCCGCAGCGGGCGGGCCGTGGGCCGGGATAGCGGCGATACGAGACGAGATACCGGCGATACGAAGATGCGAGGCGCTCCGTCGCGTTCCGCGATGCCGACGAGGACGTTCCCCAGCGAGCGGACAGCCCCGAGAAAGGTGATGTCCCTGCCCCGAGGCCGGTGACCGGTCTCGGGGCAGGGACATCACCTTTCTCGGGTCAGGAACGCGCGTCGCCGGACTGGGCGGCGCGTTCCGCGTTCTTCTCCTCGATGCGGTCCGCTTCCTTGCGGACCTCAGCCTGGGTGGCGCGCTCGCGCCGCAGCCACTCGGGGTCGTCCGCCTTGAGCGCCTCGATCTGCTCCGTGGTGAGCGCCTCGGTGACCCCGCCGCGTGCGAGCCCAGCGATGGAAACGCCCAGCTTGGCGGCGACCACGGGCCGGGGGTGCGGGCCGCTGCGGCGCAGTTCCTGGAGCCACTCGGGCGGGTCGGCCTGCAGCGCGTTCAGCTCGGCACGCGAGACGACACCCTCCCGGAACTCGGCGGGGGTGGCCTCGAGGTACACACCCAGCTTCTTCGCCGCGGTGGCGGGCTTCATCGTCTGGGTGGTCTGGTGCGAACTCATGGTGTCAAGGGTATCGAGCATGTGAGCCACCGCCGACCACGAGCGCGGATCACTCCGGTGCCCGCACGACCGGTAGCCTGACGAAGTGACTGGCTCCGAAGCACCCCCCTCATTCCGTCTCGCGTACGTCCCGGGGGTCACGCCCGCCAAATGGGTGCGGATCTGGAACGAACGGCTTCCCGACATCCCGCTGACCCTGGTCCCGGTGTCCACCGCCGAGGCGTTCGGCCTGCTGCGCGACGGTGGCGCCGACGCGGGCTTCGTGCGGCTGCCGGTCGACCGGACCGACCTCAGCGCGATCCCGCTCTACACCGAGACGACGGTGGTCGTGGTCCCGAAGGACCACATCGTGGCGGCGGTCGACGAGGTCTCCACGGAGGACCTCGCCGACGACATCGTGCTGCACCCCCTCGACGACACCCTCGACTGGGAGCGGCTGCCCGGGCGGCCCGCGATCGAGCGTCCCGCCACCACGGCGGACGCCGTCGAACTGGTGGCGGCGGGCATCGGCGTCCTCGTCGTCCCGCAGTCGCTGGCCCGTCTGCATCACCGCAAGGACCTCACGTACCGGCCGGTGACCGACGCCCCCGAGTCGCGCGTCGCGCTGTCCTGGCCGCAGGACGAGACGACCGACATGGTCGAGGACTTCATCGGGATCGTCCGCGGCCGGACCGTCAACAGCTCACGCGGCCGCACTCCGGCCGCAGCCCAGCCGAAGCCCAAGGCCGCACCCAAGCGCTCCGACCCAGGCAGCGGCGCCCGGCGGAAGCCCGCCACCGGCAAGAGCCCACGCGGCGGCGGCTCCGCGGGCTCCAAGGGCGGCGCCAAGCGCGGCAAGCCCCGCCGCCGGCCGTAGCCCCGAGGGCGGCGCCCGAATCAGTCGGCGATCATGCGCCCGGTGATCGCCCCGTGGGCTTGACCTGGAGTGCGCTCCAGGTCCTAGCGTGCTTGTCATGACCGAAAAACAGCCTTTCCCGCAGGAGCCGACGCTCTCGGTGAGCGGCTCCACCACCCGCGAAGAGCGCTTCAAGCACGGTCTGGAGGTCCTCAACCGCGTGGACGGCCAGGCCGGTCAGCGGGTCGTCGACGCGCTCTCGGACATCAACCCCGAACTCGGCCACCAGGTCGTCGCCTGGGCCTTCGGCGACATCTACGACCGGCCCGGACTCGCCCCGCGCGACCGCCAGTTGGTGACGCTCGGCATACTCACCGCCCTCGGCGGCTGCGAGGCCCAGCTCGACGTGCACGTCAACGCGGCCCTGAACGTGGGCCTTTCACCTGAGGAGATCGTCGAGGCCCTGCTGCACTCCGCCGTGTACTGCGGCATGCCCAAGGCACTCAACGCCACGTTCGCCGCGAAGAAGGTCTTCGCCGAGCGTGGGCTGCTGCCGGTCGGACAGCAGCCCACGGCAGGGGACAGCCCCGCTTGATCCTCAGGGACGCCGATCATCAGTTCGAACGGCAAGATGGGGAGAGGGCTGAGAGACGTCAATGGGTCGCGCAGCAACGGAAGTGACGGAGGACGGCACGGGATGGGCGAGTTCTGGCCAGTGCCCGATGTGCTGGCGTACCTGGCCGGGAGCTGGCGCGTGAAGCGGTCGGTGCGGGATCTGGCGAGCGGCGACGAGGGCCGCTTCGAAGGAACCACGATGTTCGGTCACCTCGACGGAGGCGGCCTGCTGCACCGGGAGTCCGGCACGTTCGTCTGGCGGGGCGTCTCCCGCCCCGCCGAGCGGACCCTGCGCTTCCTGCCGGGCCGGCTGCGCGGCACGGTGGACGTGCGGTTCGCGGACGGGCGCCCCTTCCACGACCTGGACCTGACCACCGGGCGGTACGTCGCCGACCATCCGTGCGCGGCGGACCTCTACCGGGGTGAGTTCACCGTCCGGGACGAGAACCACTGGCGGACCGTGTGGCGCGTGCGGGGGCCCGCGAAGGACCTGGTGCTCAGCACCGACTACGCGCGCGTGGACTGAGAGAACGCTCCGTCGAAGCGCAGGTTCCAGCGGCCCGCGCGGCCCGTGACGGTGGTCGTCGACAGGGGACGTACATCGATGTTCCAGTATGACGTGGGCGGTGCCATCAGGGCGTAGACCAGGGCGGCCCGGATCACCGAGGGTTCGGCCACGGCGACGATCCGCCCGCCGTCGTCGGAGGGCCGGGTGTCGAGCCAGGCGCCGACGCGAGCGATGAAGGTCAGCAGCGATTCGCCGCCGTGCGGCGTGGAGCGCGGGTCGGCGAGCCAGGCGTCCACGGCCGCGGGTTCGCGGGCCATCGCCTCGCCCAGGGTGAAGCCGCGCCAGCGGCCCATGTCGCAGTCGCGCAGGGCCGGCTGCACGAGCGGCGCGTAGCCCAGGGCGTCGCCGGTGGCCCGGCTGCGGGGCGTCGGTGAGCAGTAGCGCAGCTCGGCCACCGCCAGCGACACCAGCTCGGGGGCGGCGCGCTGCACTTCGTCCCAGCCGGCCTGGTCCAGTGGCCGGTCGTCCTCGAAGCGTTCCGCCAGCAGCGAGGAGCTGCGTGCGGCGGCTACGAAAGTGACCCGATGCATGCGGAGATCGTGGAACGCGGGACACCTCAGGTCAAGAGGGGTTACGCAGGGTATCTGCGGGGTCTCTGTGGGCTTGCTTAGGCGGGTGCCGCACGGTTCCGCGGGCGTCATGGGCGGTTTTCGCCCCTCCGCCCCTACCCGTCCCGTACCTGGGGGGCTCCGCCCCCAGACCCCCCTTGTCGCGCTTCGCGCTCGTCCTCAAACGCCGGACGGGCTGAGCCCCTGGTATGCCGCCCTCAGTCTCCTTACCCCCTCCTTGATCTCCTCCGTCCCCGCCGCCGCCGCGAAGCTCAACCGGAGGTGCGCGGCCGGGGGCTCCGCGCTGAAGTAGGGGCGGCCGGGGGTGACCGCTACGCCTGCGCGGAGGGCGGCGGCCACCAGGGCGGACTCGTCCGTGCCGTCGGGGAGGCGGAGCCAGAGGTGGTAGCCGCCCAACGGGATGCGCGGGAGGGCGAGTTCGGGGAGGGTCAGGCGGAGCGCGGTGGTCATTGTGTCCCGACGGGTTCTCAACTCGGCGGACACGGAACGGAGATGGCGGGGCCAGGCAGGCGAGCCGACGAGTTCGAGCGCGGCCTCCTGCAGCGGGCGCGGCACGAAGAAGGTGTCGACGACCTGGATGGCGCGCAGCCGCTCAAGTACCGGCCCCCGCGCGGCCAGTGCGCTCACCCGGAAGCTCGGCGAGGTCGCCTTGGTCAGCGAGCCGACGTGCACGACGACTCCGTCGGGGTCCTCGGCCGCCAGCGGCCGCGGCAGCGGCCCCGCGTCCTCGTGCACGAGACGGCGTACGAAGTCGTCCTCGACGACGAACGCCCCGGCATCGCGCGCGATGCGCAGCACCTCGCCCCGCCGCTCGGGGGCCAGCACGGCGCCGGTCGGGTTCTGGAACAGCGGCTGGCAGACGAAGACCCGGGCACCGGTCGCCTTGAAGGCGTCGGCGAGCAGCGCGGGTTTCACCCCGTCCGCGTCGACCGGCACGGGTACCGGCCTGAGCCCGGCCGCGCGGGCGATCGCCAGCATGCCGGGGTAGGTGGGCGACTCGACCAGCACCGGCGCACCCGGCGGGGCGAGCGCCCTCAGCGCGGTGGTCAGCCCGGACTGGCCGCCCGCCGTGATCAGCACCTCGGCGGCGGTGACCGCGCCGCCGATCCCCCGCGCGAACCACTCGCGCAGTTCCGGGAGCCCCTCCATGGGCGGCCGGGACCAGGCACCCGGGCGGCGCCCGGCCCGGGACAGGGCCGCGCCCATCGCCCGCTCCGGCTGGAGCGACGGGTGCAGATAGCCGCCGTTGAACTCGATGACGCCGGGCGGCGGGGCGGCGAGCGAGACGAGAACGCCGGACGCGTCCACCGTGCGCGGTACGAGTTCGGTGGCGGCGTCCGCGCTGAGCGCGACCTCCTGCCAGGAGGTGTCCCCGACGGGCGCGGCGCCCGTGCGCGGCTGTGCCCGGAACGCGCCGGCGCCGGGCCGGGTGACCACCAGCCCCTCGGCGGCGAGCTGCGCCAGCGCCCGTGACACGGTCACCGGGCTCACCCGGAACCGCTCGACGAGCGCTCGGCTCGACGGCAGCTTTCCACCTGGTGAGTAGCGATTCAGCTCCCGACGCAGCTGATTCGCCAGATGTCCCACACTGCTACGCTCATGCATGAGAACACAGAGTAGCGCTATCGCCCCGACCGAGATAGCGGTGAGCGCACCCACACGGGGTACGTCGGCGGACCGCCGCTCCGGCACCCTGCAGGCCGCCCTCGGTGTCACCGCCTTCTCCCTCACCTTCCCGGCGACGGCCTGGGGCCTGGAGGGCTTCGGCCCCTGGTCCCTGGTGGCCGTGCGCAGCGTCCTCGCGGCGGTGATCGCGGGCGGCTGTCTGCTGGCGCTGCGCGTTCCCGTACCGGGACGCCGGCACTGGGCGGGGCTCGCCGTCGTCGCGGCCGGGGTCGTGCTCGGCTTCCCGCTGCTGACGACGCTCGCGCTGCAGACGTCGACCACCGCCCACGCGGCCGTGGTCGTCGGACTGCTGCCGCTGACGACCGCGCTGCTGTCGGCGCTGCGCACCGGGGCGCGGCCCTCGCGGATGTTCTGGTTCGCGGCCCTCACGGGCGCGGCCGCGGTGATCGCGTTCACCGTTCAGCAGAGCGGTGGCGCGCTGACCGGCGCGGACGCGTATCTCTTCGGGGCGCTGCTGATCTGCGCGGCGGGTTATACGGAGGGCGGCCGGCTGGCGCGGGTCATGCCGGGCTGGCAGGTCATCGGCTGGGCGCTGGTCCTGTGTCTTCCGCCGGCTGTGCCGGGCGCGCTCCTCGCACTGTCGTACGAGCCGGTGCGGCTGACGGCGCACAGCGTGACGGGGCTGCTGTGGGTGGCGGCAGGGTCGCAGTTCCTCGGTCTGGTCGTCTGGTATCGCGGCATGGCGTCGATCGGGATTCCCAAGGCCAGCCAGTTGCAGCTTGCTCAGCCACTGCTCACACTGGTGTGGTCGGTACTGCTTCTTGGCGAGCAGCTCACACCGGCCGCACCCCTGACGGCCGCGGCCGTACTGGTCTGCATCGCGCTCACCCAGCGGGCGCGGGGCTGACCGGCACGCACGGGCCGGGCCAACCGGCGCCACCAGCCGTAAACTTGCGGCCACGAACCGCTACTCCCGCAGATGACGAGGAGACCGTTCAGATGCGCGCAACCGTGGGCGACCAGCTTGTGCAGCACGGCAGGGTTGTCGGGCAGCACGACAAGGTCGGGAAGATCACCGAGGTCATGGGAGCGGAAGGCACTCCGCCGTACCGCGTGAAGTTCGAGGACGGGCACGAGGGAGTGTGCTCACCGGGCCCCGATACCGAAATCCGCCACCAGAACCAGAAGAACAAGTAACACAGCGCGGAGGGTTCGCCGGCCGCTGGTAGTGGTCGGCGACGGCCCGTGCCGTCGCACCGATGCGGTCCGTCGCGACCCGGGCAGCCGCCCCCGCTGTCGCGAACCCCGACCGCGTCGCCCTCACGCTCACCGCGAACACTCGCGCGACACCCTCCCCTTTTCCGCCCCCTGCGCGACCTACGCACCGGATCCACGTCCTCATGGACCGTCTCCGCGCCCGGCATTCCGGACCCGCACGATCGATCATCGATACTTCGGAGTAACGTGCAAGCAGGCACCGAACAACGGGGCTCCTGCCAGGTCCGTAGATCAGCGAAGGGGACGATGTGACCGACATCGAACGCGTCGGAGTGGTGGGCTGCGGCCAGATGGGAGCGGGCATTGCCGAGGTGTGCGCCCGCGCCGGTCTGGACGTCATGGTCGCCGAGACCACTGGCGAGGCCCTGGAGATCGGCCGTACCCGGCTCTTCAACTCGCTCTCCAAGGCGGCCGAGCGCGGCAAGATCTCCGAGGAGGAGCTCACGGCCACCCAGGACCGGCTGAACTTCACCACGGACCTCGGCGAGTTCGCCGACCGCGACCTGGTGATCGAGGCCGTCGTCGAGAACGAGCAGGTGAAGACCGAGATCTTCCAGGTGCTCGACCAGGTGGTGACCCGGCAGGACGCGATCCTCGCCTCCAACACCTCCTCGATCCCGCTGGTGAAGCTGGCGGTCGCCACGTCGCGTCCCGACCAGGTGATCGGCATCCACTTCTTCAACCCGGCCCCGGTGCAGAAGCTGGTCGAGCTGATCCCGGCCCTCACCACCTCCGAGGGCACCCTCAGCCGCGCCCAGCTGTTCGCCGAGAAGGCGCTCGGCAAGCACGCCATCCGCGCCCAGGACCGCTCGGGCTTCGTGGTCAACGCGCTGCTGATCCCGTATCTCCTCTCCGCGATCCGGATGTTCGAGTCGGGCATCGCGAGCCGCGAGGACATCGACAACGGCATGGAGATGGGCTGCGCCCACCCGATGGGTCCGCTCAAGCTGTCCGACCTGATCGGCCTCGACACGGTGGCCTCGGTCGCGTACAGCATGTACGAGGAGTTCAAGGAGCCGCTGTACGCCGCTCCCCCGCTGCTCCAGCGCATGGTGGACGCGGGCCGGCTGGGCCGTAAGACGGGCTCGGGCTTCTACACCTACGACTGACCGTCACCCACGGCTCTGGCTGATAATCACCCACGGCAATGGCCGATGACAGCTGCGGCTTGACTGACGACAGCCGTGGATGACTACGGATCGTGAGCCTGGGGCTTGCGTGGGCCCGGCACCTGTCGCAGGTGCCGGGCCCACGCCATTCACACACCGTGTGTGCGCCGGGCCCGCATATGCCCCTCGCACACGCTCCCCACGCGTCCAGCAGGCCGGTTGACTTTCCGTGCGCATGTAAGGGATGTGACGACTACGGAAAGGAGCGGACTCGTGACCGCCGACCCCGAGCATCCCGTGGTCCCAGGGGAACTCGCAGAGTTACGCCGGTCCCTCGAAGTGGGGCTTACTCGCATCGAGGGAGGACTGGCGCTGCTCACTCAGCGCGACGAACAGACCGCCAAGGATCTCAACGACCTGAGCGCACGGGTCGTCGCCCTTGAACACACCCGCTGGCCCCTGCCCACCCTCGCGGTCGTCGCGGCCGTGGGCGCGCTGGCCGTGGCGGTCTGGCAGACTCTGGGCCACTAGACCCCAGGACGCTGTGGGGGAACGGATCAGGGCAACGCGTCCGGCCCGAGCCTGAGATGGTGCAGAAGGAGCAGTGCGGCAGCCATGTTGGCGGCCGGGACCTCGCCGCGGGCGACCATGTCGGGGACGAGTTTCAAGGGAACCCATTCCCGGCGATCGGACTCGAAGTCGTCCACGGGGTGTCCGATGTACGTGCCTTCGTCGGCCCAGTAGATGTGGTGCCGGGCGTCGGTGAGTCCGTTGGAGGGCTCGACGCTCATCAGATGCCGTAGGGGTCCCGGCCGCCAGCCGGTCTCCTCCTCCAGTTCGCGGGCGGCCGCGACGGTGATGTCCTCGCCGTCATCGACGACGCCCGCCGCGAGTTCCCATCCCCAGCTGTCGGTGATGAAGCGGTGCCGCCACAGGAGCAGCACCTCATTGGCCTCATTCACCACCGTGGCCACGGCAACGGGCCGCAGCCGTATCAAGAAGTGATCGAGGTGCCGACCGTCCGGCAGCTCCACATCTGCGAGATTGACGCTGAACCAGCGGTTTGCATACACAGTTTGTTCGTTCTGTTTCGTCCACTGCACGGTTCTGCCACCTTCCGCCGAGTAGATGGCAATATGGCAGCAGGAGCGTCTCCTAGAGCGGTACGCGCAATGCTCCGTCGATGAGTTCGGCGGCCTCGGCCGTGCCCGCGCAGTCGCTGCGCACCAGGTATTCGCGCACCGCGCGCAGTCTGTCGCGCAGTCGCTGGGACTCCATTCCCCGTGCCTGCTCGGCCATTTGGACCGCGGTGGCCACCGCTTTGTCGGCATTGCCCTGGCGCAGCTCGATCTGGCTGAGCATGGCGAGCCGGTGCACGCGTCCCCGGTCGTGGGCCGGGTTGTCGACGGCGGCCACGGCGTGCTCGCCCGCCGCGACGAGGTCGCCGAGGCTGAGCAGCGCCTCCGCCACCTGAACGTTGACCAGGCCCGGCTGGACATAGCCGGTCTCGTCGGGCTCGTAACCGCGCCGGATGCGCTCGGCTGCCTGTTCGGCACGCCGGATGCAGGACAGCGCGCTGCTGCCGTCGCCGAGGTGTGCGTACGCCTTGGCCTGCATCGCGAAGAGGTCGGAGGCGAGCGCCGGAGTGATGTGCCGTCCGGCGGCGCGCAGCGCGGCCTCGGCGAAGGCGACGGCCTGCCGGTACTCGCGCATGAACAGCGCCTGGTTGACGAGCAGGGCGATGACGTAGGCCCCAAGTCCCCTGTCGCCGCTGGCCTTCGCCAGGCGCAGCGCCTGGTGGAAGTAGCGCTGGGCGAGTCCGTGCGCGTCGGAGTCGTACGCGCAGATGCCCGCGATGGCGACCAGTCCGCCGGTCGCGCGGTGGAGTTGGCGGCCGGTGGCGTCGGTGTAGCTGCCGCGCAGCAGGGGCGCGGTCTCCGAGTTGAGGAAGCCGACTATGCGGGTGCGGGTCGCGATGCCGCCCGCCTTGCGGTACATCTGCTCGTAGTGGGCGCGGGCCGCGCGCAGCATCTCTATGTCGGCCATGCTGACGTTGTGGCGTCCGCCGCGGGAGACGTCCACGTCCTCGGGCGGGTTCTCCCACTCCCACACGGGCATCACGGCGGGCGTTCCGGTGACGGCGGGTGCGCCGAGGATGTGCGGGCGCTGCTGCTCGTCGGATCGCCACAGGGCGGTGGCGCGTTCGACGAAGCCGGAGAGCGAGGTGCCGTGCGGGGCGGACGGCTCGCCGGGCACGCCGAGGCCGATGTCGTCGAGCGTGACGGGCCGGTGCAGTCGGCTTGCGAGCACCTCGCAGATCAGGTCGGGCACCTGGCCGCGCGGCCGCTGCCCCTTCAACCAGCGTGCCACGGCGGTGTGTTCGTATCTGAGCGCGAGACCGCGCGCTCTCCCCGCCTGGTTGACATGGGCGGCGAGTCCCGCGTGCGAGATGCCGGCCTCGTCGAGAATCGCGTCGAGCAGAGTGTTGGGCTGCATGAAGGCCCCCCGGGTGGCTCGGTGCCGTCAGACTAGTGCGTCCCGTTTCACACGGGGTGTGAAGCGAGTGCCCGCATCCGCGCAGTACGTGCGCTGTCGCAGAGCGTTTCCGGCCGGTTGACTGAAATGCCTCGCAAGAGGCCGGACCGGGCCGCCGGCTCCCCCTCGTACAGTGCGGCGGCCCGGCTCCGCGCCGTCCGCCCGGCCGCCTGCCCGACACTCCGCGGCCGGGCGGACGGCGCCAGGTCGTTCCTTCACGTCACCCGGTGCGCGACGGAGGCGCCGTGCTGTACGGGGACGCGTCGGCGGTCGTTGCGCAGGACGAGCAGCGCGACGTCGTCGGCGGGCATCCCGCCGGTGTGGCGCAGGACTTGGGTGAGGACGGCGCGCAGGACGGACGGGGGTGAGACGGGCTGGACACGGACGGCTTCGGTGAGCACGGCCGGCAGCGGGAAGAACCGGCCGTGTACGTCGCGCGCGTCCTCCACTCCGTCGGTGTGCAGGAAGAGCCCCTCGCCGGGCAGCAGTTGACCGCAGTGCACGGCGGTCAGCTCAGCCGGGAGCGGGAACGGCCCCAGCGGGGGCAGGGGTTCCCCGCCCGCCAGCCGCTCGACATGGCCGCACGCGACGGCCGGTTCATCGCCGCCGGCCGGTTCGACATGGCCGCGCAGCAGATACGGCCACGGGTGACCGCAGTTGAGGGCGTAGACCTCGCCGTCGCGGCGGATCTCCAGCAGCAGCACGGTGACGAACTCCTCGGCGACCGCGCTGTCCGGATCGAGCCCCGCCGAGGGGTGCTCGGCGCGGGCCCGCTCGCGCAGATGCCGGGCCAGCGCGCGTTCGAGGCGTCTGAGGACGCTGCCGAGTTCGGGCTCGTCATGCACGGCCTCGCGGAAGCTGCCGAGGACGGCGGCGACGGTCCCGATGGCGCCGATTCCGTGCCCGCGGACGTCGCCCATGACGATCCGTACGCCGTGCTCGGTGGCGATCACCTCGTACAGGTCACCGCCGAGGCTCGCGCCCCGGTCCGCCGACAGCTGGGCCGCGGCGATGTTCAGCCCGTCGATGCGCGGAGGCAGCGGTCTCAGCAGTACGTTCTGGGCCGCGCCCGCGACCTTGCGGAGCTGCCTCACCTCCCGCAGGAGCACCCTTCTCATGTGCAGCATCAGGCCCGTACCGGCGGCGAAGAAGACGGCGCTGGTGGCGATCCGGGCGCTCATCCCGTTCTGCTGCGCGAGCGGACAGGTCATCTTGTACGTGATCGCCATCGCGCCCCAGAAGGTGGGCAGCCCGAGGCTCAGCGCCCGGCGCAACGGCCGCCGCTCGGCCCGGCGCACCGCCCGGTCGAGGCCAGAACGCGGGACTCGTGCGCGGATCAGCCGGGGCCGCGGTCCGCGCACCGCCCGGGTGAGCCCGGCTCGCAGACGGCCGCCCCGGCCCCGCGGTCCGAGGCCCGCTCGGGCCAGCGCCCGCGAATGCGTCGGGGGCGTTGCCCTGCGGGGAGCCCCAGCCTTGATACGGATCATGCCGATTGGCCCCCCAATAGGCCCTGACAGCGCAGACGGCTTCCATGAGGCCGGTCCGATTCTGTCGACCGCATGCCCCGATCGGGCCAGATCGCCCGGACTTGTCACTCGAACGGGTGAGGGGTACATCCGGACTTCCGGATGTACCCCTCAGGGTGGCTCGCAGCCGTCCGCGGACTACGCTCCGCGCAGCACCGCCTCGGTGCGCTCGGCCGCCAGCGCGACGGCGGCGTCGCGGGCCGCGGACGCCTCGTCGACCGTCAGCGTGCGGTCGGGAGCGCGGAAGCGCAGCGCGTAGGCCAGGGACTTCTTGTCCTCGCCGAGCTGCTCGGCGTTCTCGTAGACGTCGAACAGCCGGATGGACTCCAGGAGTTCACCCGCACCCTCGCGCAGCGCGGCCTCGACGTCCGCGTGCGGGACCGCCTGGTCGACGACCAGGGCGACGTCCTGGGTGGCCACCGGGAACGAGGAGATGCTCGGCGCCTGCGGGGTGCCGTCGCCCGCCTGGTCCAGGGCGTCCAGGTTCAGCTCCATCGCGCAGGTGCGCGCGGGCAGGCCCAGGGTCTTCAGAACGCCGGGGTGCAGCTCACCGGCGTACCCGATGACCCGCTCGGCGCCGTCCACGACGACCGCCAGCTCGGCCGTACGGCCGAGGTGCCAGGGCCCGTACTGGCCCTTGCGGACGATCAGTTCGGCCCCGGTCTCGCGGGCGAGAAGGCGCGCGGCCTCGATGGCGTCGGCCCAGTCGGCCGGGCGGCCCTCGCCCCACCAGCCGCCCTGCTCGCGGGCGCCCGCGAGGACCACGGCGGCATGGCGCGGCTGCTCGGGCAGCACGGCGTTCAGCGCGGCGATCTCCTCGTCGGTCGGTCTGCGGTCGACGGGCAGGTGGCCGGCGGCGGACTGCTCCTCACGCGGGTGGAAAACCAGGCCGGTCTCGAACAGCGCGAGGTCGTGCGAGCCCCGGCCGTTGTTGCGGCGCAGTGCGCCGAGCAGGCCCGGCAGCAGCGACGTACGGAGCGCGGGCTCCTCGTCGTTGAGCGGGTTGACCAGCTTGACGACGCGGCGGGCCGGGTCGTCGGCCGCCAGGCCGAGCTGGTCGAAGACCTGCTCGCTGACGAACGGGTAGTTCGGCGCCTCGACGTACCCGGCCCCTGCCAGGGCGCGGCCGGCGCGGCGGTGCAGCCGCTGCCGGTGCGTCAGACCGCGGCCCGGCTCCGGCTTGGGCAGCGTGGAGGGCAGGTTCTCGTAACCCTCGAGGCGGATGACCTCCTCGGCCAGGTCGTTCGGCTCAAGGAGGTCGGGCCGCCAGGACGGCACGGTGACGATCAGCTCGTCCTGCCCGTACACGTCGCAGCCGACCCCCTGCAGACGCCGTACGACGATCTCGCGGCCGTAGTCGACGCCCGCGACCTGGTCCGGGTGGTCGGCCGGCAGTGCGATGGTGTGCGGCCCGGAGGGCGTGATGACCTCGGTGACACCGGCCTCGGCGGTGCCGCCCGCGAGCAGCACCAGCAGGTCGGCGGTGCGCTGCGCCGCGGCGGCGGCCGCCTGCGGGTCGACGCCGCGCTCGAAGCGGCGGGACGCCTCGGAGGACAGCTTGTGGCGGCGGGCGGTGCGCGCGATCGCGACCTGGTCGAAGTGGGCGGCCTCGATGACCACGTCGGAGGTCGCGTTCTCGAGGTCGTCGTGGTCGGCGATCTCGGTGTTGGCGCCGCCCATGACACCGGCGAGACCGATGGGACCACGCTCGTCGGTGATCACCAGGTCCTCGGCGTGCAGCTTGCGCTCGACGCCGTCCAGGGTGACGAGCTTCTCGCCCTCCTGGGCACGGCGCACGCCGATGGTGCCCTGGACCAGGTTGCGGTCGTAGGCGTGCAGCGGCTGGCCGAGCTCCATCATCACGTAGTTGGTGACGTCGACGGCCAGCGAGATCGGGCGCATTCCGACCTTCTGCAGGCGGCGCTGCAGCCAGATCGGGGAGCGCGCCTCGGGGCTCAGACCGGTGACCGTACGGGCGGTGAAGCGGTCGCAGCCTGCGGGGTCGGAGACCTCGACCGGGTAGCCGAACTCGTTCGGGCCCGGGACGTCGATCAGGGCCGGGTCGCTCAGCGGCAGGCCGTAGGCGATGGCGGCCTCGCGGGCGACGCCGCGGATGGACAGGCAGTCGCCGCGGTTGGCGGTGACGGCGATGTCCAGGACCTCGTCGACCAGTTCCAGGAGCTCGATGGCGTCCTTGCCGACCTCGGTCTCCGGCGGCAGCACGATGATGCCGTGCGAACCGTCGTCGCCCATGCCCAGCTCGTCGCCGGAGCAGATCATGCCGTGGGACGTCTTGCCGTACGTCTTGCGCGCGGCGATCGCGAAGTTGCCGGGCAGCACGGCCCCCGGCAGCACCACGACGACCTTGTCGCCGACGGAGAAGTTGCGGGCACCGCAGACGATCTCCTGGGGCTCACCGGTCCCGTTGGCCTGGCCGACGTCGACGGTGCAGAAGCGGATCGGCTTCTTGAAGCCCTCCAGCTCCTCGATGGTCAGCACCTGGCCCACGACCAGCGGGCCCTTGAGGTCGGCGCCGAGCTGCTCGACGGTCTCGACCTCGAGACCTGCGGAAATGAGCTTGGCCTGGACGTCGCGCCCGGTCCGAGTCGCCGGCAGGTCGACGTACTCCCGCAGCCAAGAAAGCGGGACCCGCATCAGATCTCCATCCCGAACGGCCGGGTGAACCGGACGTCACCCTCGACCATGTCTCGCATGTCTTCGACGTTGTGGCGGAACATCAGCATCCGCTCGATGCCGAACCCGAAGGCGAATCCGCTGTACTTCTCCGGGTCGACGCCGCAGGCGATGAGCACCCGCGGGTTGACCATGCCGCAGCCGCCCAGCTCGATCCATCCCTCGCTGGAGCAGGTCCGGCAGGAGCGGTCGGGGTTGCCGACGGACGCGCCCTTGCACACGTAGCAGAGCATGTCCATCTCGGCGGACGGCTCGGTGAACGGGAAGAAGTTCGGCCGCAGCCGGGTCTTCATGCCCTCACCGAACAGCGACTGGACCATGTGGTCCAGGGTGCCCTTGAGGTCGGCCATGGTCAGGCCCTCGTCCACGGCGAGCAGCTCGACCTGGTGGAAGACCGGGGTGTGCGTGGCGTCCAGCTCGTCGGTGCGGTACACGCGGCCGGGGCAGATCACGTAGACCGGCAGCTCGCGGTCGAGCAGGGAGCGGATCTGCACGGGCGAGGTGTGGGTGCGCAGCACGACGCCCGACTCGGTACCGCCCTCCGGGCCCTGCACGAAGAACGTGTCGGCCTCGCCGCGGGCCGGGTGGTCCGGGCCGATGTTGAGGGCGTCGAAGTTGAACCACTCGGCCTCGACCTGCGGGCCCTCGGCGACCTCGTAGCCCATGGCCACGAAGATGTCCTCGATGCGCTCCGACAGCGTGGTCAGCGGGTGGCGGGCGCCGGCCGGTACGCGGTCGTAGGGCAGCGTGACGTCCACCGCCTCCTCGACCAGCACCCGGGCGTCGCGCTCGGCCTCCAGCTCGGCCTGGCGGGTGGCGAGCGCCTTGTTCACAGCGCCGCGGGCCTGGCCCACACGCTTGCCGGCCTCGGCCTTGGCGTGTGGGGGCAGGGCGCCGATCTCGCGGTTGGCGAGGGCCAGCGGCGAGGTGCCGCCGGTGTGGGCGACCTTGGCCTCCTGGAGCGCGTCGAGGTCGCCGGCGGCCGCGAAGGCGGCGAGCGCCTCGTCCCGCATGCGCTCGATCTCTTCCGGTTTCAAGGCCTCGACCTCTACAGGGTCGTACGACTTATTCGGTGCCGACATCTCTTCCCGTGCTTCCGGTTGGCTGGCTGAGGGTCCCCGTCCCGACTCGGGGGACGCGTCGTCCCTGAAACGGGGACGCAAAGGTGCCAAAGGCCGAGTCTAACGGGGGTGGGGGCCTGCACAGGACTGGCGTCCATGGGAGGCTCCCCTGCGAAGGCACCCGTGGGGGCCGCTGCGGCGCTACTGGAGATACGCCGGGGTGCCCACGGGCAACGTAAATCGGAACTCGGCGCCGCCGCCGGGGGCGCGACCGACGGTGATGGTGCCGCCGTGGGCTTCGACGATGCCCTTGACGATGTAGAGCCCGAGGCCGGTCCCACCGCGCTTGCTGCCCCGCCAGAAGCGGGTGAAGACGCGGTTCATGGACTCCTCTGGGATGCCGGTGCCTTCGTCGCTCACCGTGACCGACGTGGCTGCGTTCTCTGCGTGCTCTGCGTTCTCTGCCTGCTCCCGCTCGCGCGGGCAGTTCTCCCGCTCGCGCGGGGACGCCGCGGGCGTGACATCAATCGTGACGGTTCCCTCGCCGTGCCGCACCGCATTTTCGAGCAGGTTGCTGAGCACCTGGTCGATCTTGTCGGGGTCGGCCCAGAGGGCGGGCAGGGGGTGCGCGATGCGCAGCAGGAAGCGGTCGGCGGGCTGGCCGGCGGTGACGTACGCCTGGATGTGGCGGCCGACGGCGGCGCCGATGTCGACGGGCTGGCGGCGCACTTCGAGGCGCCCGGAGTCGATCCGTGAAATGTCGAGCAGCTCGGCGATGAGCCGCGTCACGCGGTTCGCGTCGGCGTCGACGGTCTCCAGCATGAGCTTCTTCTGGTCGTCGGTGAACCGCTCCCACTTCGCGAGCAGCGTCGCCGTGAAGCCCTTGACGGAGGTCAGCGGCGAGCGCAGTTCGTGGGCGACCGTGGCGATCAGCTCGGCGTGGCTGCGCTCGGTGCGGCGGCGGGCCTCGGTGTCGCGGAGGGAGACGACGACGCGGTGGACGGGGCCGGTGGGGTTTGTCCGCACATAGCGCGCCGAGACGAGGACCTCACGGCCGCCGGGCAGAAGCAGATTGCGCTCGGGCTGGCCGTTGCGGATCGCGAGACCGCCGTACGGGTCGGTCAGCTGCCACCATCTGCGGCCCTCCAGGTCCTCTAAGGGGAGGACCGATTCGAGCCGGTCCCCGAGCGCGTCGGCGGCGGGCCTCGCCGTGATCCGGGCGGCGGCGGCGTTGAAGCAGATCACCCGGCCGTGCTCGTCGGCGACAACGAGTCCGTCGGGCAGGTCGTCGGGGTCGATTCCCAGCCCGGCCGCGGGGTCGGTGCCGGCCTCTGTCCCGGTGGCGCGTTCACCGCGCCGGGACGCGGATGTGCCGTGCACGTCCCGTGCTCGCGGCGCCTTCTGCGCACCGCTCGTGCCGACACTCATCCCCGTACCCCACCTCTCGTCTCGCGCCGAGGGCCCCCGAGGCCGTCACCCTACTAGCTCTCGGTGACGGAACGGCACCCTCCGGAGGCGCGCTGTGCACGGGCGGACGCATAGAGACATACGGCGGCGGCCGTGGCCAGGTTCAGACTCTCGGCCTTCCCGTGGATCGGCACGCGGACGACGGCATCGGCCAGCGCCCGCGTCTCCTCCGGGAGCCCCCACGCCTCGTTCCCGAACACCCAGGCGGTGGGCCCGCCCATGGCCCCCTTGTCGAGCTCGTCGTCGAGGTCGTCGTCACCGGCGCCGTCGGCGGCGAGGATCCGCACACCGGCGTCCTTGAGCCCCTGCACGGCCCGCTCGACGGGCACACCGACGGCGACGGGCAGATGGAACAAGGACCCCACCGAGGCCCGTACGGCCTTCGGGTTGTACAGGTCCACGGACGCGTCCGTGAGGACGACCGCCTCGGCACCGGCCGCGTCCGCGCACCGCAGTACGGTCCCGGCGTTCCCGGGGTCCCGGACATGCGCGAGTACGGCGACGAGCTTGGGCTCGGCCCGGAGGATCTCCTCGAACGGAGTGTCCAGGAACCGGCAGATCCCCACCAGCCCCTGCGGGGTCACGGTCGTCGAGATGTCGGCGATCACCGCCTCGTCGGCGAGGTGCACACGGGCCCCGGCGTCCCGGGCCTCCCCGATGATGTCGGCGTACCGCTCCGCGGCCTCGACGGTGGCGAACAGCTCGACGAGCGTGGGCGTCCCGTCCACCGCATGCCCGGCCGCCTCCCGCACGGCCTGCGGCCCCTCGGCGAGAAACAGCCGGTCCTTCCCCCGGAAGTTCCGCTTGGCGAGCCGCCGCGCGGCGGTGACACGGGGAGAGCGCGGGGAGATCAGCTCGGGGGTGGCGGGGGGCATGGGGTCACCTTCGGTGGGATTGCGGGGTGGGTGGTTCGTCGCCCCCGCCGTCCCTGCCCGTCTCGACCTGGGCCCGCGGCGGAGCCGCTGATGGATGCAGCGCCCCAGACCCCGCTCCTCAAACGCCGGAGGGGCTGAACTTTTGCCGGCCGGGGCTGGAACGTTCTAGCCCGTCCGGCGTCTGAGGACGAGCGCGTCAGCGCGATGCGGGGGTCTGGGGGCGGCAGCCCCGAGGTACGGGACGGGCAGGGGCGGCGGGCGACAACACAACGGACCCGCAGGTGGCAACACCTGCGGGTCCGGTCACTTCACGTCCGGCTCAAGGCCGGCGCGAGCGTCACGCAGCCTTGGGCGCGTTGACGTCCGCCGGCAGCGCTTTCCGCGCGACCTCGACCAGCGCGGCGAACGCACCGGCGTCGTTGACGGCCAGCTCGGCGAGGATCTTGCGGTCGACCTCGACGTTCGCGGCCTTCAGACCCTGGATGAAGCGGTTGTAGGTGATGCCGTTGGCGCGGGCAGCGGCGTTGATGCGCTGGATCCACAGCTGACGGAAGTCGCCCTTGCGCTTCTTGCGGTCGTTGTAGTTGTAGACCAGCGAGTGGGTGACCTGCTCCTTGGCCTTGCGGTACAGGCGCGAGCGCTGACCGCGGTAGCCGGAGGCCTGCTCGAGGATCGCCCGGCGCTTCTTGTGGGCGTTGACTGCCCGCTTGACGCGTGCCACTTGTTAACTCCTTGTAGCGGGGCCGTGGTGGTCGTCACACGGCCCGAATTCGATTGGGTCCCGGTCCTGGCGTACGGCGCTCAGTGGCGCCCGTACGTCACTTGCCGAGAAGCTTCTTGATCTTCTTGGCGTCGCCCGGGGCCATCTCGGCGTTGCCGGTGAGGCGACGCGTCAGACGGGACGACTTGTGCTCGAGCAGGTGGCGCTTGCCGGCGCGCTCGCGGAGCACCTTGCCGGAGCCGGTGACCTTGAAGCGCTTGCTGGCACCGCTGTGCGACTTGTTCTTCGGCATAGCGCCGTTCTCTCCTCGTCAGTGGCGTTCCGATGCCCGGTCGCGAAACCGGGCACGGTGGAACGTCATGTATGTATCGATTGACATCCCTGGACGGGTGTCCCGGGACTCCGCGGACGGTTGTCCGTGAGTCCCCGGGGCCTTCGCCCTGGGATCAGGCCTCGGCGGACGCCTCGGCCGGGGCCTCGGCGGTCTCGGCTTCGGCGGCGTTCTGCGAGCGGCCGGGGTTGGCCTTCGCTTCTGCCTTGCGGGCCGCCTGGGCCTCACGGGCCTCGGCCATCGCCTCGGTCTTCTTCTTGTGCGGACCGAGAACCATGATCATGTTCCGGCCGTCCTGCTTCGGGTTCGACTCGACGAAACCGAGGTCCTGGACGTCCTCCGCGAGACGCTGCAGCAGTCGGTAGCCCAGCTCGGGCCGGGACTGCTCGCGACCACGGAACATGATCGTGATCTTGACCTTGTCGCCCTGCTTGAGGAACCGGACGACGTGACCCTTCTTGGTGTCGTAGTCGTGCGGGTCGATCTTCGGCCGGAGCTTCATCTCCTTGATGACCGTGTGCGCCTGGTTCTTGCGCGCCTCACGGGCCTTCATGGCCGACTCGTACTTGAACTTCCCGTAGTCCATGAGCTTGCACACGGGCGGACGGGCGTTCGCCGCGACCTCGACCAGGTCCAGGTCGTACTCCTGCGCAAGCTCCAGGGCCTTGGCAAGCGGAACAATCCCGACCTGCTCGCCGCTGGGACCGACAAGTCGCACCTCGGGAACGCGAATCCGGTCGTTGATGCGGGGCTCGGCGCTGATGGATCCTCCTCGGTAGCACCACACGGCGGTCTGGCGGACAGCCGCGTTGTCTCTGATGACACTGCGACCAACTGCCGCGGCATATGAAAAATGCCCCGGACGGTACACAGGCGGGGCTCCAAGAACTACCGGAGCACCGCCGCGGTGAACCGCGGGGCGCAATTTCGGGCGACTCCACCGTCCGTACGGAACGGTGGTGGCCGCCTGACCGGGTGACCCGCCGCCCCGGAGGACGGTCAGGTGGGAGATCGGAGCCTCCACTTGTGGGCCGAACACGCTGCATACCTGCTGGCGCGTCCGACCGGTCGTTACACAAGGTTAGCAGCTCCCCGAAGGAGGCGCGAACCGGTGTGCACCGGGCAGCGCCCCGGCACTCCCCCGCACGGGGCGGACGTGCCGGGGCCTATCGTGTGAGGCATGAGTGACACCCCTCCCCAGAACCCCGACTACGAGACCCTGGCCCGCGACATCGCCGAGGTCCCCGCGGTCGAGGTGATCGTGACGGTCGCCGTCAACCTGATGAGCGCCGCCGCAGTGAAGCTCGGTCTGACCGAGGAGGGCGACGAGCACAAGGACCTGGACGAGGCACGCAAGCTGGTGACCGCGCTGGCCGGGCTGCTCGACGCGAGCGCGACCGAGATCAGTTCCTTCCACGCGGCGCCGCTGCGCGACGGCCTGAAGTCGCTGCAGCTGGCCTTCCGCGAGGCGTCGATCGTCCCGGACGAGCCGGGCCAGGGCCCGGGCGAGAAGTACACCGGCCCCGTCTACGGCTAGTCCCGATCCGCGGCCAGTCCCTCTCCACGGCCGGTTCCCATCTACGGCCGGTCCCTATCTGCGACCGGTCCCGGATTACGGATCTACGACCGGTCCCGGGTCACGGCTGGTTCATGCCCGTACGTACAAGGGCTCGCCCGGAGGCGTCGCCCCGGCCGGCAGAAGTGCCAGGTCGAGGCCGCGCACCAGGCGGGCCCTCAGCGTTTCGTCGGCCGCGAGCCGCCCGGCGATCGCGCGGACGGCGTCGGCCGGGGCGGCGGACGGGTCCAGTACGAGGGCCAGGGTGCCGTCGGCCTGACCGGGGCCGAGGTGGGCGCAGAACACGGCCGGCTCGGCGGCCACTGCCCCGCGTACCGCCTCGATCACGGCCGGATCGGCGAGCGGGTCCGTCGTCGTCCGTCCCTCGGCGAGCGCCAGCAGGGCCGGGCCGGTCAGCTCGTAGGGCACGGGTCCCGCGATGTCCAGCACGATCGTGTCGGCCTTCTCGTGCGCCGCCGCCTGCAGGGCCTGGTGCAGGGGTACGGCGACGGGGCGGGCGGCCGGGTCCCAGCGGGCCAGCGACTCGGTGGACGTGAAGGCGGGCAGGGCGGTGCGGCTGCCGGCCTTCAGGGTCGGCACCGCCATGTCGCTCGTCTTCTCGTGGCGGAGGCCCTTCTCGTCCACCTCGGCCTCGCCGAGGACGGCCACGACGGGCACGAGCAGCCGGGCGCCCTTGAGCGCCTCCAGGACCGGCCGCACGGCGGTGCGGTCCTCGGCCCAGGCCGCGAGCGCAGCGCTCAGCCGGGGGTCGGCGGAGCCGTCGTCGTCGGAGAAGCCGGAGTCGGGAATGTTCTTGTTCGCCACGGTCCCGACCCTATCGGGGGGCTGCTGCTGCGGTTGTGCGGCCCCGGAAACGCGGCGGTGACGGGGCTCATGGGTTTCTCAGCCATCCCTGACACAGATCTAACGTGCGTCTAACCCCCGGCACAGCCCGGACCCCCAGCATCGCGGGATGGACCGCCACAGAGCCCTGGGCCACAACGCCCGTCCGACCCGACGCAGAACGCTCCTCTCCACGGCGGTGGCCTCCGCCGTCCTGGTGGGCGGCACGGCGGCCGGGACGGTGTACATGAAGGCACAGGCGCACGACGGCCCGAGCCCCGTATCGTCGTCCTCGGCGTCATCGTCGTCCTCGGCGTCGCCTGCCGTCAGCGAGGAGGCCTCGGTGGAACCTGCGGCGGAGCTCCCGGTGGACCGGGACGCGCTGCTCGCCAAGTCCATGAAGTCGGTGACGGTGGAGGACGGCCCCGACGTGTCGGTCGCGGTCCTCGACGCCGGCTCCGGGGAGAGCGCCGTGTACGGCGACGGCACCTTCGACACCGCGAGCATCGTCAAGGTCGACATCCTGGCCACGCTGCTGCTCCAGGCGCAGGACGCGGACCGGCAGTTGACGGCGCAGGAGAAGGCGTACGCCACCGCGATGATCGAGAACAGCGACAACACGTCGGCGTCCGCCCTGTGGCGCGCGATCGGGCAGGCGGACGGCCTGGACTCCGCCAACAAGCGCTTCGGGCTGACCGGGACGGACGGCGGCGACGGCATGCTGTGGGGCCTGACCCGGACCACGGCCGCCGATCAACTGGCCTTGCTCCAGCAGGTGTTCGGGGAGGACTCGGAACTCGGCGAGAGCTCGCGGGCGTACCTCCAGGGGCTCATGGGCGAGATCGCCGTCGGCCAGCACTGGGGGGTGTCGGTCGCGGCCGACAGCGCCCAATGGGCCCTGAAGAACGGGTGGTTGCCGCGCAGCACGACCGGGCTGTGGGTCATCAACAGCATCGGGAGGGTCACCGTCGACGGGCACGACTATCTGGTGGCGACGCTGTCTCAGGGCAACTCGACGAAGGCGAAGGGGATTTCGCTGGTCGAGGCGGCGGCACAGGCCGCGGTCGCCGCGTTCCGGGACACGGCCGACGACTGAGACGAACGAGGCGTACGCCGCCGCGGCGCCGGTGCTACACGCCGAACCGGCGTGATCCCCCACGGCCGCGCCACAGCACCACCGCCGTCGCCAGCACCACCACGCCGAGGCCGCCGGCGAGGGCGACCGCCCAGCCGGAGGAGCTGCCGTCGTCCGCGGAGGTGTCGGGGCCCGGACCGAAGTACTTGTCGCCGTACACGGCCGAGTGCAGCTCCTCGGGCTTGAGGCGGCCGCCGGCCTTGATCGCGGCGGCGGGGTCGACGAAGCCGAAGCCGTGGGAGTCGTCGTGGCCGCCGGTGGGGGCGTTGCGGGCGGTGTCCGCCAGGAGCTGCTTGATCTGGGCCGGGGACAGGCCCGGGTGGGCCGACTTGACGAGGGCGACCGCGCCGGAGACGAACGCGGAGGCCGCGCTGGTGCCCCAGCCCTCGTAGTACCGGTCGTCCGGGTCGGCGATGACGACGTCGACGCCGGGGGCGCTGACGGTGGCGTACCAGCGGCGGGTGGAGAACGAGGCTCGGGTGCCGTACCGGTCGACGGCGGTCACGGCGATCACGCCTGGGTACGCGGCCGGGTAGGAGATGTGGTCGCCCTTCTCACCGCCGTTGCCGGCCGAGGCGACGACGACGGCGCCCTTCTTCAGGGCGTACTGGACGGCCGCGTCCTCGGCGGGTTCCGGGTGGGCCGACTTGGAGTCGTCGCCGAGGGAGAGGTTGATGACGTCGGCGCCGTGGTCGGTGGCCCAGCGGATGCCCTCGGCAAGGGCGTTGCCGCGGGTGTTGCGGGCCTTCGTACGAGCGGAGTCGCCGTCTTCGAGGATGACGCGGACCGGGAGGATCTTCGCCTCGGGGGCGATGCCCAGGACGCCGTCGCCGTTGCCCGGTCCGTGGCCGTGCCCGGCGATGATGCCCGCCATGGCGGTGCCGTGCCGGGCCCACGACCGGTCACCGCGGCTCGCGCCGAAGCCGACCATGTCCTTGCCGGTGAGGACGTTGCCCGCGAGGTCCGGGTGCTCGGCGTCGACGCCGGTGTCGAGGACCGCGACGGTGATGCCCTTGCCCTTCGTGGTGCGCCAGGCCTCCTGGGTGTGCATCGCGTCGAGCGCCCACTGCTGGGCGCGGATGCCGTCGGCGTGCGCGGTGGTGGCGGGCACGAGCGCGAGGGAGGCGGCCAGCAGGGCGCTGATGAGCCCTCCGGCCGTGCGGGTGGCCTGGGCGGTCATGACGGCTTCTCCGTGGCCGAGGTTGCGGTCTTGCGGAGGCTTCGCTCGACGCGGTCGGCGAGGCCCTGTGCCTCGTGGCCGAGGCCCGCCTGCGCGGGGGCGGTCGTCGCGCCCGGCTTCATCGCGTCGGCTGCGGGCTGCGGGGAGTTGACGGCGCGGCCGTCGGCGAAGCCGGAGACGGCGTAGACGACGACGGGGACGTCGGTGAGGACCGACACCGTCCAGGAAGCGCGCTGGGCGGCGCCGAAGCCCTCGGCGTCGGTGCCCTTCGGGGCGTACGGGCGGGGCATCAGGTCGGTGCGCCGGTCCAGGCCCTCTTTCTCGAAGCGGGCCTTCAGGGAGGCCATGGCCGCCGCGTCCGCCTTGGTGAACAGCAGGCCGACGGTGGTGACATGGCTGCCGGTGACGTCCGTGTAGGTGGCGCGCAGCAGGCGCAGGCAGCCGACCGGGGCGAGGGCCTTGCGCAGGATCGGGTCGAAGGCGTCCTCGCAGCCGGTGTCCGGGGCGACGGCGACCCGGGTCCAGGTACGGTCGGCGCCGCCGGGGCCCGCGCCGTCTCCCTTCACAGTGGGCGGGAAGAGCTGGTCCACGGGCACGCTGTGCCACAACTCCCCTGCCGCCGCGAAGCCGCTTCGCGAACCGGCTCCGTCACCGCCGTCGCCGGTCAGCCAACTCCCCGTCACCGCACCGCCGATGAGCCCGAGCCCGAGCACGACACAGGCCGCGGCGGCCGCGGTACGGGGACGGGTGCGCCGCCCGTCGGCCGGCCCCGGGCGCTCGCCGCCGTCGTCGTACGTCTCCGGCTGCGCGAACGACACGTAGGGCCGCGCTACGGGGACACGGGGAGGTGCGGCGGGCTCCTGGGCCGGGATGGGCCGCAGCCGCCGGGTCGTCTCGGTGGGCCGCTCCTCGGGCACGGTGGCGCGCCGCGCGGCGTTCTCCGGAGCCACCGGGGGCGCGTCCGGGAACCGCGCGGAGGCCGCGGGCGGCGGCGGGGTCACCGAACCGGACTGCCGCTCGGGGCGCAGCTCGGGGAACCGCCGGGCCTCCGGCACGACGTCGGAGGAGTCCGTAACGGCGGGGGTGTCGAAGAAGTCATAGGAACGGGCCGGCGACGGCACACGCGACCCTCGCGGCACGGCACCGGACACCCGAGGTCCGCCCCCTTCGCCCGCCGAAGGCGGCCCCGCCGGCCGGGGCGGAAGGTTGTCACCCGACAGCAGCCCCTGGGGGCGGGGCGACGCGGCATCGCCCGTCGGCGGGGTCGCCGGACGGCGCCGGAGCGCGGGGTTGCCGCCCGAGGGCGACGCCGCCGGCCGCGGCGGAAGCGACGAGGCGTCACCCGACGACGGCTCCTGCGGACCGGGCGGAGGCGGGGGCGCCGGCCGCAGGGGATGCGACGGGGCAGCGCCCATCGGCGGACCCTGCGGGCGCTGCGACGGGGCGTAGCCCGTCGGCGGCGTCGTGGGACGGGGAGGAGCCTGCGACTCCGCCGGCGACGCGGCCGCTCCGCGCGACGGGGTCTCCCCCGCCGACGCGACGCCACGCAACCCGGCTTCACCCCGTGACGCGGTCTCGCCCAACAGCGAGGCCTGTTCCGGCGACGGAGGCTGCTCCGGACGGGGCGGGGCCGACGGGCGGGGCGGAGTCCCCGTACCGGACGGCGCCCCGGAACCGGGTGGGGTTCCCGCCCCCGGCCCCGTCGCCGAGCCAAACGGATCCCCCGGACCGAGCGGGGCCGACGGGCCCGGCGGCTTCGACGGACCAGGCAGGGTCGGCGAACCTGCCGCCGTCGACGGGCCGGACGCGCTCGACAGGCTGGACGAAGTCGACGGGCTGGACGGCGTCGACGAGCCCGGCGGCGTCGACGGGTGCGGGGGAAGGGAGGCGCGGCGCGCTTCCGTGCTCATGCACCCCCCGTTTCCTCGTACCCCGGCAATCGGACCGCCTCGGAGCTCGGCGGGGCCGTTTCACGTGCGCGAGAGGAACCCCCGCCACGGGCACGCATACCCGCGCCGGTGGACCGTCACCCCGGGCAGGGACCGTCGGGGGAAGGTCGTTCCTCCTGCGTGCGCGTCACTCTACGGGTTGACGCCGAGCCTGAGGGAATCAGTCCGGGACCCCGGGGCATCTGCCCGGAACGTCCCCCTACCCTGCGGTAATCGAGTCTGGCAGGCTTCGGCCATGACTGTCCGCGCCGCCGACAGGGCCCGCTACGACCGGGCCACCGCTCACCTCGACGCCCCCGTGGCGATCGTGGACCTGGAGGCCTTCGACGCGAACGCGGACGATCTCGTCCGCAGGGCCGGCGGCAAGCCGATCCGCGTCGCCAGCAAGTCCGTGCGCTGCCGCACCCTGCTCGAACGCGTCCTGGGCCGGGACGGCTTCGCGGGCATCATGTCCTTCACCCTCGCCGAATCCCTGTGGCTGGCGCGGTCCGGGTTCGACGACGTCCTCCTCGCCTACCCGTCGGCGGACCGCAAGGGCTACGCCGAGCTGACCGGGGACCCCAAGCTCGCCGCCGCCGTGACCGTCATGGTCGACGATCCGGCCCAGCTCCGCCTCATCGACAAGGCTCGGCAGGGCGGCACCGAAGTCGTGCGCGTCTGCCTGGAGTTGGACACCTCCCTCAAGCTGCTCGGCGGCCGGGTCCGCGTCGGCGCTCGCCGCTCGCCGCTGCACTCCCCCGCCCAGGTCGCCGAGCTGGCCCGCGCCGTCACCCGGCAGCCGGGGTTCAAGCTCGTCGGGATCATGGCGTACGAGGGTCATATCGCGGGCGTCGGTGACGCGGTCGAGGGGCGGCCCCTGCGGTCCCGTGCCATCCGGCTGATGCAGGCCACCGCCCGCAGGGAACTGGCCCAGCGGCGGGCCGAGGCCGTGCGCGCCGTACGAGCCGTGGAGCCCGGCCTCGAATTCGTCAACGGCGGGGGCACCGGCAGCGTCCAGCACACGGCCGCCGAGGACGCGGTCACCGAGATCGCGGCGGGGTCGGGGCTCTACGTGCCGCGGCTCTTCGACAACTACACCTCGTTCAGCGGGCGGCCCGCCGCGCTCTTCGCCCAGCCCGTCGTCCGTCGGCCGGGCGTGGGTGTCGTCACCGTGCTCGGCGGCGGATATCCGGCATCGGGGGCCGCCGGTGTCGACCGGCTGCCCGTCCCGCACCTCCCCGAGGGCCTCAAGTACGACCCCAAGGAGGGCCCCGGCGAGGTGCAGACGCCGCTGCTCGGCTCCCCGGCCGACGATCTGCTCATCGGCGACAAGGTGTGGTTCCGGCACGCGAAGGCGGGCGAGCTGTGCGAGCGGTTCGACACGCTGCACCTCGTGGAGGGCGACACGGTGACGGCCGCCGTCCCGACGTATCGCGGCGAGGGCCACACGTTCCTGTGATCCGGTTCACTCCTGTCCGGTTCGCTCCGGCGGTCCGATGCTGCTGCCCACGCCGCCGCCCGCGTCCGTGTCGCCGATGGGCCGTATCCCCTCGGTGATCTCGTCCATGTCGGACAGCGGCGGCCCGTCGGGGCCGGCGTCGAAGGCGAAGCGGACGATGACGAGGGACTCCGAGCCCACGCTGGACTGGAAGACCAGCGACTGGACGTAACCTCCGGGCCCCGTCGCGGTCTTGACCCGCCAGCGCACGAAGTACCCGGCGCGCCCGGCGACGGCGACCGAGCCCGCCTTCACCTGCTGGTGGGTCTCGATGCCGTCGTAGGGGCGGCTGTCGACGAGGTCGCGGTCGTACGCCCTGTTCGCGGCGTCCTCGATGTCCTGCTGGGCCAGGGCCTTCGGGGACTTCTCGTCGTTCGCGGTGACCGTGCGCGAGATGACCCGGCCGTGGCGGCAGACGCCGGGGTCGCCCGGGCAGTCGTACGTGCCGTCGGTCGTCATCACGACGTCGTTCTCGGCGACGTACTGGGGTCTGACCCAGCCGTCGGGCAACGGCAGCGTGATGCCGTTGAGTTCGTCCACGACGACGGACGGGTCCTCCGCCGAGGGCGCCGGACTGGTCACCGAGGGCGATGGCGTGGGCGTGGGGGACGACGCGACGGACGGGCCGGTCTGCGCCGCCGCTTCGCCGCCGCCGTCGCCGTCCCGGCCCAGCAGGACCGCGCCCGTGACGATCGAGGCCACGAGGACCACCCCGGCCGCGCCGAGCGCGACGGCCTTGGCGCGACCGGAGCCGCCGCCACCGGCGGATTCCGGTCGTACCAAGGGCTGTTGTGGCTCTTCGGGCTGGCGCCGGTGGTCGGTCCAGGCGGTCCCGTCCCACCAGCGTTCGACGAGTGGGTACGACGGGTCGCGGTACCAGCCGGGCGGTGGCGTCATGCTCATCCCGGCACTCTAGGACGCCCGCCGAAGATCGGTACTACAACGGGGTGACATAGGCGCCCGAAATGCCGCCGTCCACCAGGAAGTCGGTGGCGTTCACGAAGGAAGAGTCGTCGCTGGCGAGGAACGCGACCGCCGCGGCGATCTCCTCCGCCTCGGCGAACCGCCCGACCGGGATGTGGACGAGACGGCGGGCGGCCCGCTCGGGATCCTTGGCGAACAGCTCCCGGAGGAGCGGAGTGTTGACGGGCCCGGGGCACAGGGCGTTGACCCGGATGCCCTCCCGCGCGAACTGCACGCCCAGTTCGCGGGACATGGCCAGGACGCCGCCCTTGGAGGCCGTGTACGAGATCTGCGAGGTCGCCGCGCCCATCCGGGCCACGAACGACGCCGTGTTGATGATGGAGCCCTTGCCCTGGCGCCGCATGTAGGGGATCGCGGCCTTGCAGCACAGGTAGACGGAGGTGAGGTTGACCTCCTGGACGCGCTTCCAGGCCTCGAGGCCGGTCTCCAGGATGGAGTCGTCGTCGGGCGGTGAGATGCCCGCGTTGTTGAAGGCGATGTCGACGGAGCCATAGGTGTCGTACGCCGTCTTGAAGAGCGCCTCGACCTGCTCGGGGTCGGTGACGTCGACCTTCACGAAGATCCCGCCGATCTCCTCGGCGGCCGCCTTGCCGCGCTGCTCGTCGACGTCGCCGCAGACGACGTGGGCGCCCTCGGAGGCGAGCCGGCGTGCGGTGGCGAGGCCGATGCCGCTGCCGGCGCCGGTGATGACGGCGGTACGGCCGACCAGTCGGCGGCAGACGATGTCTGGAGTCTCTGAGGTCACTGAGGTCTCTGAGGTCACTGTGCGGGGCCCTCCGTGCTGATGAAGACGTTCTTGGTCTCGGTGAAGGCGGTGAGCGCGTCCGGGCCGAGTTCGCGGCCGATCCCCGACTGCTTGAAGCCGCCGAAGGGGGTCCAGTAGCGGACGCTGGAGTGGGAGTTGACGGACAGGTTCCCGGCGCGGACGGCACCCGAGACGCGCAGCGCCCGGCCGACGTCACGGGTCCAGATGGAGCCCGCGAGGCCGTACGGCGTGTCGTTGGCGAGCCGGATCGCGTCGGCCTCGTCGTCGAAGGGCAGGACCACGGCGACGGGGCCGAAGACCTCCTCGACGGCCACGCGCGCGTGGGGCTCGACGTCGGTGAGGACGGTGGGCGGGAACCAGAAGCCGGGGCCCTCGGGGGCCTTGCCGCGGATGCCGGGCGCGTCGGCGTCGACGTACGACCGTACGCGCTCCAGTTGCGCCCGGGAGATCAGCGGGCCCATCTGGGTCTGCTCGTCGGCCGGGTCGCCGACGACGACGGATTCGATCGCGGGGGTGAGGAGTTCGAGGAAGCGGTCGTACGCGGAGCGCTGGACGAGGATGCGGGTGCGGGCGCAGCAGTCCTGGCCGGAGTTGTCGAGGAAGGACACAGGGGCGGCGCTCGCGGCGGCCTCGATGTCGGCGTCGGCGAAGACGATGTTGGGGCTCTTGCCGCCGAGTTCGAGGGTGACGCGCTTGAGGAGGGCCGAGCCCTTCGCCAACACCTGTTTGCCCACAGCGGTTGACCCCGTGAAGACGATCTTCGCGACCCCGGGGTGCTCGACCAGCGCGTTGCCCGCGATGGGGCCCGCGCCCGGGAGTACCTGGAACAGCCCCTCCGGAAGTCCCGCTTCCAGGGCGAGTTCGGCCAGCCGCAGCGCGGTCAGCGGAGTCGTCTCGGCGGGCTTGAGGATCACCGCGTTGCCGGCCGCGAGCGCGGGGGCGGTGCCCCAGGCCGCGATCGGCAGGGGGAAGTTCCAGGGGGCGATGACGCCGACGACGCCGAGCGGCTCCAGGATGGTGACGTCGAGACCTCCTGGTACCGGAATCTGACGGCCGGTCAGCCGCTCCACTCCCCCGGCCGCGTAGTCGAGCAGATCGCGGACGTTGCCCGCCTCCCAGCGGGCGTTGCCGATGGTGTGGCCGGCCTCGCGGACCTCGAGCCGGGCCAGTTCCTCGATGTGGTCGTCGACGACGGCCGCGAAGCGGCGCAGCAGCCGGGCCCGGTCGGCCGGTGCGGCGGCGGCCCAGGCCTGCTGGGCGCGGCCGGCCCGGAGGACGGCGGCGTCGACGTCCTGTTCGAGGGCGCCGGGGACGGTCGCGATGACCTCTTCCGTCGCCGGGTTGAGGACGTCGAGTTCGTACGGGTGCGACAAGGGGGGGCCTCACATGCGTTCGAAGGAGCGGCGCAACTCCCAGTCGGTCACCGCGGCGTCGAAGGCGTCCAGCTCGACGCGTGCCATGTTGCGGTAGTGGGCGACCACCTCGTCGCCGAAGGCGGCCTTGGCGATCGGGCTGTTCTCCCAGAGCTCGGCGGCCTCGCGCAGGGTGGTGGGCACGTGCTCGTACTCGGCGGTGTACGCGTTGCCGGCGCACGGCTCCGGCAGCTCCAGTTTCTGTTCGATGCCGTACAGACCGGCCGCGACGAGTCCCGCGACGGCCAGGTGCGGGTTGACGTCGCCGCCGGGGAGCCGGTTCTCGAAGCGCATCGAGCGGCCGTGGCCGACGACACGCAGGGCGCACGTGCGGTTGTCGTACCCCCAGGCGACCGCGGTCGGCGCGAAGGAGCCGGGCTGGAAGCGCTTGTACGAGTTGATGTTGGGCGCGTAGAGGAGCGAGAAGTCGCGCAGCGCGGCGAGCTGTCCGGCGAGGAAGTGGCGCATGACGTCCGACATCCCGCCCGGGTCCTTCGAGGAACCGGCCATGACGTTCGTGCCGTTCATGTCCGCGAGCGAGAGGTGGATGTGGCAGGAGTTGCCCTCGCGCTCGTTGTACTTCGCCATGAACGTGAGCGAGACGCCCTCCTGGGCGGCGATCTCCTTGGCGCCGGTCTTGTAGATGGCGTGCTGGTCACAGGTGACCAGGGCCTCGTCGTACTTGAAGGCGATCTCGTGCTGGCCGGGGTTGCACTCGCCCTTGGCGGACTCGACGGTGAGGCCGGCGGCCTGCATGTCGTTGCGGATGCGGCGCAGCAGGGGCTCGATGCGTCCGGTCCCGAGGACCGAGTAGTCGATGTTGTACTGATTGGCCGGGGTCAGATCCCGGTAGTGCGCGTCCCAGGCCTGTTCGTAGGTGTCCTTGAAGACGATGAATTCGAGCTCGGTGCCGACCTGGGCGGTGTAACCGAGTTCGGCGAGACGGTCGAGCTGCCGGCGCAGGATCTGGCGGGGCGCGGCCACGACGGGGGAGCCGTCGTTCCAGGCCAGGTCGGCGATGAGCAGGGCGGTGCCCTCGTTCCAGGGGACGCGCCGCAGGGTGCTGAGGTCCGGGTGCAGGGCGAAGTCGCCGTAGCCCCGGTCCCAGGAGGACATGTCGTACCCGTCGACCGTGTTCATCTCGGTGTCGACGGCGAGGAGATAGTTGCAGCCCTCCGTGCCGTGCTCCAGGACCTCGTCGAGGAAGAAGCGCGCGGCGAACCGCTTGCCCTGGAGTCGCCCCTGCATGTCGGGGAAGGCCAGGACGACCGTGTCGATCTCGCCGCCCGCGACGAGGGCGTGCAGTTCCTCGACGGCGAGCGGGGGTGTGCGGTCTGCCACTGGAAAAGCCTCCTTGGTCAGCCGAGAGTCATAAGGTATTGCTGAGAACCATTGCTTGGGAAGGGGGCACGACCAGATGACGCGGGCGGAACCAGGCGGCGGGGCGGACGACCAACTGACGCCGGTGCTGCGGCCGGTGCGGGCGGGCAACGGTTTCGAGGAGGCGCTGGAGCAGATCCTCCAGGTCGTCCGGCTCGGCCTGGTGCCGGGCGGCGAACGGCTGCCGGCCGAGCGGGAGCTGGCGGAGCGGCTCGGGATCAGCCGGGTGACGCTGCGCGAAGTGCTGAAGGTGCTCCAGGACCAGGGCCTGGTCGAGTCGCGGCGCGGCCGCTACGGCGGCACGTTCGTGGTGCGGCGGACCCACGCGCCCGGCGAACGGGAGCTGCGCCGCCGGGTCGCCGAGGTCGACATCGAGGACGTACTGCGGTTCCGCGAGGTCCTCGAGGTGGGCGCGGCCGGCCTGTGCGCCGCGCAGGGACTCGACGACGACCAGGCCGGCCGCCTGCGCGAGGCGCTGGCCCGCACGCACGACGCGCCGCTCGCCGACTACCGGCGCCTGGACGCGATGCTCCACCTCACCCTCGCGGAACTGTGCGGCTCCCCCTCGCTCACCGCCCAGTACGCGGCCGTCCGCGCCTCCGTCAACGAGCTCCTCGACTGCATCCCCCTTTTGGTACGGAACCTGGAGCATTCCCAGCGGCAGCACACCGCCCTTGTCGAGGCGGTGCTCGACGGGGACGCGGACGGGGCGCGGGAGATGACGCGGGAGCACTGCGCGGGGACGGCGGCGCTGCTGCGGGGGTTTCTGACGTGAGCCGCGGGTGGGGCGAGCCGCGGATGGGTACCTCCCAAAGGTATGAGGGCATTCCATTGAATCGACAGGGAGCGCAGTGTGGGCAGGCCGCTGATCGGTGTGAGTACGTATCTGGAGTCCCGGGCACGGTGGGGTGTGTGGGAGCTGGAGGCCGCGCTGCTGCCTGCCGGGTACCCGCGGCTCGTCCAGGCGGCCGGGGGGCTCGCCGCGATGCTTCCGCCGGACGATCCCCCGCTGGCCGCCGCGGCCGTCGCCCGGCTCGACGGGGTGGTCGTCGCGGGCGGCCCTGACGTCGACCCCGCCCGCTACGGCGCCGAGCGCTCCCCGCGTACGGGGCCGGCCGCGCCGGAGCGTGATGCCTGGGAGCTCGCCCTGATCCGGGCCGCGCTGGACTCGGGTACCCCGCTGCTCGGTATCTGCCGGGGCATGCAGCTCCTGAACGTCGCCCTGGGCGGGACGCTCGTCCAGCACGTCGACGGGCATGTGAAGGACGTCGGGGTCTTCGGGCGCCACGAGGTGACGCCCGTGCCGGGGAGTCTGTACGCCTCGCTCGTGCCGGAGTCGTGTGCCGTGCCCACGTACCACCATCAGGCGGTGGACCGCCTCGGCGAGGGGTTGCTCGTCTCGGCGCATGCGGTGGACGGGACGGTGGAGGCCATCGAACTTCCCGGCTCCGCCTGGGTGTTGGGGGTTCAGTGGCACCCGGAGATGGGTGAGGATCTGCGGGTTGTGCGGGGGCTGGTCGGGGCCGCATCCTGACCTGGGCGGGGGCGCGGCGTCGGGCGGGCTCAAACGCCGGACGGACTAGAGACAGCCCCTCCGGCGTTTGAGGAGCGGGGGTTTGGGGGCGGAGCCCCCAAGTGACGATGGGGGTCCCCCCGCTCGAGCGAAGCCGAGAGTGGGGGAGGGCAGGGGCGGCGGGGGCGAAAAAACCCACCCGACCTACGACCCCCGCGTCAGCGACAGCAGGTCCCGGGCCGGGCCCGTAGGGCGGTGGCCCGTGGGCCAGACCGCCCGCAGGGCGCGGGTCAGCTGGACCTCGGAGAGGGGGACGCTCACCAGGCGGTGGGTGGAGAGCTCCTCGCCGAGGGCCAGTTCGCTCAGGACGGCAGGCCCGGCACCGCTCACCGCCGAGGCCTTGACCGCCGTCGTCGAGGAGAGCTCGATGAGCGGCCGGGCGAGGCCGCCCAGCGCCACGTCGAGAACCTGCCGCGTACCCGACCCCTCCTCCCGGAGGATGAGCGGCGTGGCCGCCAGCTCCGCGGCGGACAGAGGCGTCCGGCGCCGCGCCCACGGATGCCCGGGCGCCGTCACCACGATCAGCCGGTCACGCGCGACGACCGTCGAGTCCAGCCCCGCGGGGACGGAAAGACCCTCGACGAAGCCGAGGTCCGCCTCGCCGGCGAGGAGACGTTCGGCGACGGCGGCCGAGTTCCCGGCGAGGAGCGACACCGCCGTGTCGGGGCGCTGCGCGCGCAGCGCGATCAGCCAGCCCGGCAGCAGATACTCGGCGATCGTCATGCTCGCGGCCACGCGAAGCCGCGAGTCCCGACGGTCCCGCAGCGCCTGCGCCCCCGCGTCGAACGCCTCGGCCGCCTCGACCACCCGCCGCGCCCAGTCCGTGACGAGTGCCCCCGCGTCGGTGAGGCGGGACCCGCGCGGTGAGCGGTCGACGAGCGCCACGCCCAGTTGCCGTTCCATGGACCGGATACGGCTGCTGGCCGCCGGCTGGCTGATCCCCAGTTCACGCGCGGCGCGCCCGAGGCTCCCCAGCCGCGCCACGGCCAGCAGCAGTTCCAGCGCGCCCAGATCCGGCACCCGGTGCGCGATACCGCTCGCAGCAGCCGGTTCCGCGCTCGCCCCTGCCCCTCCGCTCGCCCCTGCCCCTCCGCTCGCCCCTGCGCTGCCGTTCGCCCCTGCCCCGGTCAGCCCATCCACCGTACCCATAAGCCCAGCTTATGCCCTCATAGAGCCATGCTCCCTGGTGGGGAACCCACGGCCGCGCGACCGTGGTGCCCGGTGCGGTCACGGTCCGGGTCCCCCGGGACCGGCTGGGTACGTTCCGGCCCCGGCTGCTGCCCTCGTACGCCCGCCGCACGGGCGCGCTGGACGACATGGTGATCTCACTGACCGCGAAGGGCCTGACCTCGGGCGAGATCGTCTCCCACCTCGCCCAGACCTACGGTATGACGACGACGAAGGAGACCATCGCCACGATCACCGACAGTCGTAGTGGTACGCGGGTCCCCTGTGGTCGTGACCCGATCACTGACTGATGTCCTGCGACTCGATCCCTGTGATCACCGGCTTCACGGGCTGACCATCGCGCAGGGTGCACCGGCTCCTGCGGCTCCTGCGGCTCCTGCGCGACGGTCGGCCCGTGCCGAACCCGCGAAGGCCTGCTGGAGCTCACAGTTGGGCAGTGTGACGCGTCACAGACAACACGGCGCCACTGTGGGAACTTCAAGTGCCCTTCTTGCCAGCCGAGTTACTGAAAAGCCGAGAGTGAGGTCCGGCCGACCGCACGGATTGCGTCGCTCGTCCCGTGTGTGCGTAAGAGGCGGAACCGCGGGCCGGCGAGGGAACCGAGGGGAGGGGCGGCCCGCATGTGGAGAGGATCGAATGCGCTCTTTGGAAGCCCTGACGCTTGATCAGGTAGTCGACACGGCTCGCTATCCCCTGTCGGAACTCGCGAGCGCCCGGGGACAGGCCGTGGTTTCCCGTGCCCGGCGCGACCTGTTGACTCTCGGCTGCACCGTGCTGCCGGACTTCATCCGCCTGTCGCTGCGCGATGTGCTGCGGCAGGAGTGCTCGGCCATCGCCCCCCGGGCGCACCACGACGTCGAGACGGTGAACGTCTACAACATCGCAGTGGACTCGGCGCTGCCGGAGGACCATCCGGGCCGGAAGACCTTCGAGCGGGGTAACGCGTTCGTCGCGCGGGACCGCATCCCCGCGGACTCCCTCATCAGCCGGCTCTACTCCAACATGGTGTTCCGGCACTTCATCGCCCGCTGCTTCGAACTGCCGGAGCTGCACGAGCTGGCGGACCCGCTCTCCGGGCTGGTTCTCAACGTCATCGCGCCGGGCATGGAGCACCCCTGGCACTTCGACACCAACGAGTTCACCGTGAGCATGCTCACCCAGCAGGCGCAGGCCGGCGGCGTCTTCGAGTACTGCCCGAACATTCGGACCGCGCAGGACGAGAATTTCGACGACGTCCGGGACGTAGTGGACGACCGGGGCGAGCGGTTGACCCGGCGCCTCCCCCTGCAACCGGGTGACCTGCAGTTGTTCAAAGGGCGCTACTCGCTGCACCGAGTGAGCCCGGTGCGCGGCGAGGTCGCGCGCCACTCCGCGATATTCGCCTACAGCGAGCGCCCCGGCGTCATCGGGAGCGTGGAACGGACCCGGCAGCTCTTCGGCCGGGTGCTGCCCGAGCACCTGGCGGCCGAGGGCCGGGCGGTCCGCGGCGACCGGCTCCTGGACTAGCGGGCGGCGAGAACGCGTAGTCGCCGTAGGCCGTTTCCCCCTGCGCGATCCCACGGAGGAGTAAGCCCTGTGCGTTTCGACGTGACCGGAAAAGTCTCACTCGACCACATCTACGACCAGCCCGATCCGCGAACCTATTTCAGGGTGCTGCGCCCGCTCGACTACGGCGTTCCGCAGCAGGCCAAGCCCTACTTCGCCAAGATCATCACGGAGTACCGGGAGTCCCAGCACGTCGCGGTACCGAAGGTGCTGGACATCGGCTGCTCGTACGGAGTCAACGCCGCCCTGCTGAAGTACGACGCGACCATGGACGAGCTGTACGCGCGCTACGGCGACGAGGAGCGTGCGGGTGAGAGCCGCGAGGCTTTGCTGGCCCGCGACCGGGAGCTGGTTCGGTCACGCCAACCCCCGCAAGCGATCAGCTTCGTCGGCCTCGACACCTCCGGCAGCGCGCTGTCCTACGCTCTTGAGGCCGGGTTCCTCGACGACGTGGTGCACGCCGACCTGGAGGAGCACGAGCCCACACCGCGACAGCGCGCCCAGCTCTCGGGTACGGACCTGGTGTTCTCGACGGGCTGCGTCGGCTACGTCACCGAGCGGACGCTCACGCGAGTCGTCCGGGCGCAGGGCATCCGCCGGCCCTGGATGGCGCACTTCGTGCTGCGGATGTTCCCGTTCGACTCCGTCGAGCGCGCGTTGGCGAGTCTGGGCTACCGGACCGTCCGCGTCGACGAGGTGTTCAGACAGCGGCGGTTCGCCTCCCCGCAGGAGCAGGCGCTCGTGCTCGACAGCATGTCGGCCGCAGGGGTGGATCCACGGGGCCTGGAGGCGGAAGGCTGGCTGTACGCACAGCTCTACCTTTCCCGGCCGTACGACATCACAGGTACCAACGATCCGAATCGAGAACAGAGTTGAAGACCAGTCAGGATGCGTCAGGCAACGCGACCTTCGCCCAGGAGGACAGCCTCCCGCGCGTGCCGCTGCCTACGCTGGATGCGAGCTGCGAGAGGTTTCTCGCCTGGTGTACGCCGCTGCTGACCGCCGACGAGCGGTCGGCGACCGAGGCGGAGGTTGCCGCCTTTCTCCGACCCGGTGGCCCCGGCCGGGTGCTGCATGCCGCGCTGGAGGAATACGACGCCACGGAGGGCGTGCACAGCTGGCTCGACACCTTCTGGCCGTACCGATACCTGGGCCGCCGGGACCGGATCGCGCTCAACGCCAACTTCTTCTTCCTGTTCCAGGACTCCGACCAGGCGCAGGTGGAGCGGGCGGCCGGGCTCGTCGCCGGGGCCCTCAACTACAAGCGGCAGCTCGATCAGGGGCTGATTCCACCGGTGGTGCAGCGCGGAGCACCTCAGTCGATGGTGCAGAACAAGTTTCTGTTCTCCACCACGCGTATCCCCGGCGTGCAGCAGGACACCGTCCGCGCCCCCTACACCGAGGAGTGGCCGGGCCCGTCCGAGGCCCGGCACGTCGTGGTGTTCTTCCGGGGCGGCATGTTCCGGCTGGACGTGCTGGGTCCGGACGGTGTCCCGCACAGCCTGGATGACATCGAGGCGGGGCTGCGCGCCGTGATGAAGGCCGACCCGGCCGGCGCGGACACCTCGGTGGGCCACCTCACCACCATGGCCCGCGCGGAGTGGGCGGCCGCCCGGGAGTCCCTCCTCGCCTGCCACCCCCGCAACGCCGACGCCCTTGACGATGTCGAGACCGCGCTGTTCTGCGTCGCTCTGGAGGACTTCGCCCCCGCGGACGTCCAGGACGCCTGTGACCAGCTGCTGTACGGCGACCGCGGCAACCGCTGGTTCGACAAGGCCGTGTCCTTCGTCGTCTTCGCCGACGGACGGGCGGGCATCAACGTCGAGCACTGCGAGTTGGACGGGACCACGATCCTCACCTTCACCGACGCCCTGCTCAACACCCCGGCCGAGGAGCAGTCCCGGCAGTCCGGAGCCCGCTCCCAGGGGCTGCCGGCGCTGGAGCCGATCGTGTTCGAACTGGACGACGCGCTGCGGGACCAGGCGCGCTCCGCCGCCGACGCGTTCGCGGCGTACGGGGAGAACACCGCGACCAGCACGTTGTCGTTCGCGGACTTCGGCAGCAGCGCGGCCAAGGTGTTGGGGGTCTCGCCGGACGCGTTCGTCCAGGCCGCTTACCAGCTCGCCCACCAGCGCGCCAAGGGGCACCTGGGCGCCACGTACGAGTCGATCGCCACCCGGCGGTACCGGCACGGGCGGACCGAGGCGATGCGCGTCGTCACCACCGAGATGGTGGCTTTCGTGGCGGCGATGGAGGACCCGGCAGCGGACGCGGAGGCCCGGCGCGCCGCGTTTCGGGCAGCCACGGAGGCCCATGTGGCGCGCGCGAAGGCGTGCCAGGCCGGGCAGGTGCCGGAGCAGCACCTGTGGGAGCTGGAGCTGATCCAGCGCCGGCGGGGGGCCGAGCTCGGGGTGACCGAGCAGCCCGCGCTGTACCGGACGCCGGGCTGGTTGACCATGCGGGACGACTACCTGAGCACGAGCTCCGCGCCGTCCGTCAATATCCAGTACTTCGGCTTCGGGTCGACCAGCAGCCAGTGCATCGGTGTCGCCTATGTGCTGCTTCCCGAGCGGTTCAACCTCTACCTGAGCACGCCGTTGGCGGTCGCCGCGCAGATGCGGACGTTCGCCGACCGGCTCCGGGAGGCGATGGACGAACTCCGGGAGCTGCTGGCGCCCGAGCCGCCTGAGGACTGAACGGACCCCGCCGCCGGACCGGAACTCCCGGTCGGGGACCACGGTCCGGCGGCCCGGACGGCTTCAGTGGCTGAGCCTGTCCTGAGCTGAGCTGAGAAAGCCCAGGTCAGCGTCGCCGCCGTCGCCCGCCGCGCGGACGTTTCCCGCACCTTCCTCTACGGCAATCGCGACGTCAGAGCCGCAGTCGCCACTGCCGTGGCCGAGGCCGGAGAACGCCGCTCCCAGTTGCTCGTCCACCAGGACGACGGCGCCCAGTACGCATCGAAGGAGTTCGAAGTCATCGTGCTGCCCGACCACTGACCAGGCGGCGAAGGCCCTCCCGGCCGCCTGGTCAGCAGTCGGCAGGTCGCAGCGCCTCGCCGAGGACGCGAGGCGCCGCCGCCAGGGACGGGCCGTACCACGTCAGCCGGCGGCCGTCGACGAGCGCGCAGGGCAGGCCCTCGAAGGCCTCGGGTCCGTCGGCGGCGGTGAAGCGGTACGGCTCGTCGGGCAGGACCACGAGATCCGGGGCCGCCGCCTTGAGCTCGGGGAGCGGGATGCGGGGATAGCGGTCCTGGTGGCGGGCGTACACGTTGTCCACGCCCAGGCGGGACAGCACGTCGCCGGCGAAGGTGTCCCGGCCGAGGACCATCCAGGGGCGCCGCCAGACCGGCACGATCGCGGTCGTACGACGGCCGGGCGCGGGCAGCTCCGCCCACGCCGTCTCCGCCTGGTCGAGCCAGCGCGGCCGGGTCACCGCCCCGCACGCGGCCAGCACCCGCTCCAGCTCGCGGAAGGCACCCGGCACATCCCGGACCTCGGTGACCAGGACCTCGATCCCCGCCTGCCGCAGAGCGGTCAGGTCGGGTTCGCGGTTCTCCTCCTCGTTGGCGACGACGAGGTCGGGGGCGAGCCGCACGATCCGGTCGACCGCGGGGTTCTTGGTGCCCCCGATGCGTACGACGTCGAGGTCCGCGGGATGGCTGCACCAGTCCGTCGCGGCGACCAGGGTGCCGGACACGGACACGGCCACCGCCTCCGTCAGCGACGGCACCAGCGACACGACGCGGGGCAGCCCCCGCGGTACGCGCGGTACGGCATCCGGTACGGCTCGCGGCGTCGCTGCGGACATGGCGTGAGTATCGCAGCGCGCCCCCGGGCCGAAGGCGTTCAGTGTCGCAGCGCGCCCCGGCCCGTAGGCGTTCGGCTCTCGACGCGGGGTCAGCGCTTGCCCAAGCCGTGCCGGTCCTCCACCGCGTCGATGTGGTCGGCGACCTCGACGACGATCACGCGGGTGTCCGGCACGGTCGCCCGCCACCGATGGCGTACACCGCCCGTCAGGTACATCGTGTCGCCGCGTCCGAGGCGATGGGCGCGGCCCTCCGCCTCGACCTCGACGGCGCCGTCGGCGACGTACATCAACTTGTCGTTGCGGTGCCGGAGTTCGCGCCCCTCGTCGTGGTCGCCGGTGAACTCCGTGGCGTGCAGCTGGTGGTGCCCGCGCACCAGGGGGCGCACCCGGGCTTCGGGGGGTTCGGGGAGGGCGTCCGCGCCGTCTGCGCGCACCACGTCGACGCTGCACGCCGGGTCGGCGGCGGCGAGCAGCTCGACGGCGGTGGTGCCGAGGGCGTCGGCGACTCTCTCCAGGGAGCTCTTGCTGGGCCGGGCCCGCTCGTTCTCGACCTGGCTGAGAAAGGGGACGGACAGGCCGCTGCGCTCGGCCACGACGGCGAGGGTGAGCTGCAGTGCCCGGCGCCGCCGCCGGACCGCCGCGCCCACCCGAAGTGGCTGATCTTTGTGGTCGCCCATCGCTCCGGCTCCCTCCCTTGTGTCGTCGGTCCGCTGATGCGTCGGTGCTTCGGCCCACTACTTCTGATGAGTTGTTTGCACCCTACGCATGTTCGGCAAACCGTTTCATGCACCCGTCACATCGCTGTCACATCGGGGGACTGCCAGGGTCACAGTTCTCGCCACTCCACGAACCGGCCCGACTCCCCCGGCGCCGCTGCCTCGTGCGGGACGAAAAGGCTGACCAGGGGGCCGGATGCCCGTCCGGGTCGATCAGCGGGGTTGGCGCCGGCGCGGGGGCGGCCCCGGCCCCCCAGGTCGTGAAGTCCCCGAGCATGGCCCGGAGTTGGCTGCCGGTGTCGCACCGCGCCCGTGGTGTCCGGTGAGTTCGGCCGTGGCCGTTGTACACGGAGGCGATGTCCGGTGTGCCCTCCGCACAGCGCGAGAGGGGGCGCGGGGCGCCGTACGCGTGGGCGGCGTCCCCGGACAGGAGGGCGTCGGGACCGGCCGGCCGCGTACCGCGACGGGGTTGTCCGGATCCTTCCCGTACGGCTGTACGGAGCAGACGGTGCCGTCGGCCGCGAGTACGGGCCCGGCCAGTGCCCGCGCCGGCATGGTGGCGGCGGGCCCCGGAACGCCGCGAGGGGTGGCCTTCGCCCACGGGACACGGGACCCGTGCGACGAAGACCACCCCTTGGTGCGAAGGGCCGGCGGACTACTGCGGAGCCATCCGCTCCACCATGTCCGGGTGCTCCTTCAGCCACGCGGCGACGGCTTCTTCCTCGTGGCCCTGGCCGCGCTGCTTGATCTCGCTCTCCAGGCTGCCGAGTTCGGCCTCGCTCATCCTGAAGTTCTTGATCCACTCGGTGAGCTGCGGGTACTGGCTCGGGAACGTCTTGCTGGAGATGGTCCGGATCGTGTTGCCCTCACCGAACAGCTTCTTGGCGTCCGCGAGCTTGGTGAGCTCGTACTCGCTGTAGGCCCAGTGCGGGGACCACAGGACGACCGCGATGGGCTGCTTCTTGGCGTACGCGCGCTTCAGCTCGGCGAGCATCGCGGGCGTGGAGCCGTCGACGACCTTGTACTCCTTGTCCAGGCCGTAGCCCGGAAGCACCTTGGTCTTGAGCAGGTTCATCTCGCCGGTGCCCGGCTCGATGCCGATGATCTTCCCGTCGAAGGTGCCGGCCTTGCCCTTGAGGTCCGCGAGGGACTTGACGTCCTTCACGTACGAGGGCACCGCGATCTCCAGGGAGGTCGGTTCGTACCAGGTGCCGAGGTCGGTCAGGTCGTTCTTGTGCTTGTCCCAGTAGTTCTTCTGGGCGTGCGGCAGCCAGGCGTCGAAGTTGAGGTCGAGGTCGCCGCTGGCGAGGCCCGTGTAGACGGGGCCGACGTCCATCTGCTTGAGGTTCATCTCGTAGCCGCGCCGGGCGAGGACGTTCTTCCACAGGTAGGTGACGGCGATGTCCTCGTCCCACGGGAACCAGGCGACGTCCAGCGGGCGCTTGGCCTCGGCCGGGGCGGTGGCCGCGGCGCTCTTGACGGGGGCCAGCTTGTCGACGAGCCCGGGGTTCTCCTTCAGCCAGGCGCGTACGGCGTCCTGCTGCCTGCCCTTGCCCGCCTTGATGATCTCCGCCTCAAGGCTGGTGAGCTGCTTCTCGGTCATCGTGAAGTTCTTCAGCCACTGGCCGACGACCGGGTTGTCCTGGGCGAAGCCCTTGCGGGCGAGCGTGTGCACTCCGTCGCCCTTGCCCCAGGCGCCCTTCGGGTCCTTGAGCTTCTTCAGGTCGTAATCGCTGTACGCCCAGTGCGGCGACCAGAGGGTGACGACGATGGGCTCCTGCTTGGCGTACGCGCGCTTCAGCTCGGCCAGCATCGCGGGCGTCGAGCTGTCGACGACCTTGTACTCCTTGTCGAGGCCGTACTCGCCCAGGACCTTGTTCTTGAGCAGGCTCATCATTCCGGCGCTGGACTCGATACCGCTGATCTTGCCGCCGAAGGTGCCGGCCTTGCCCTTGAGGTCGTCCAGGGAGTTGATGTCCTTCATGTACGAGGGCACGGTCAGCTCCAGGGACGTCGGGCCGTACCAGGAGCCCAGGTCCTCGAGCTGCTTGCCGTACTTCTTCCAGTACTCCTCGTGCGTGGTCGGCAGCCAGGAGTCCGTCTCGAAGTCGATGTCGCCCTGGGCGAGGGAGGTGTACAGCGGGCCCGCGTCGAACTGCTTGGCGTCGGCCTCGAAGCCGCGCTGCTCCAGGATCTCCTTCCACAGGAACGTGGAGGCGACGCCCTCGTCCCACGGGATGTAGCCGATGCTGATCTTCTTGCCCTGGCCCACGTTCTCGGCGTCCGCCGCGGTGGACGTCGTGCTCGACCCGCCGAAGATGCCCATGCCGCCCGCGGCCAGCGCGAGCACGATGACGCCCACCATGGCCACGGCGGGGCGGGGGCGGTAGGACCAGATCTTCAGGCCCTGCGCGGCGCGCAGCTTGGCGGCGGCGCGGCGGCCGAGCGGGGAGACCTGGGTGCCCAGGGAGCTGGTCATGCGGTCCAGGTAGATGGCCAGGATGACGATGGCGACGCCCGCCTCGGAGCCGAGGCCGACGTTCAGCTGGCCGATGGCCTCGTTGACGTCGCCGCCGAGGCCGCCGGTGCCCACCATGCCCGCGATGGCGGCCATGGACAGGCCCAGCATGATGACCTGGTTGACGCCGGCCATGACGGTGGGCAGGGCGAGCGGCAGCTGGATGCGCAGCAGGGTGCTGCGGGGCGTGGTGCCGAACGCGTCGGCGGCTTCCACGAGTTCCTTGTCGACCTGGCGGATACCCAGCTCGGTCATGCGGACGCCGGGTGCAAGGGCGAAGATCAGGGTGGCGACGATGCCCGCTGGGGCGCCGGTGCCGAAGAACAGGATGGCCGGGATGAGGTAGATCATCGCGGGCAGCGTCTGCATGAAGTCGAGCACGGGGCGGACGATGCCGCTGACCCGGTCGGAGCGCGCCGCCCAGATGCCCACGGGCACGGAGACGACGAGCGCGATGAGCGTCGCCACCAGGACGAGCGAGAGGGTCACCATCGCGTTCTCCCACAGTTCGAGGGAGTCGATGAAGGCGAAGCCCACGAACGCGAGGACACCGGCGGACGTGCCGCGCAGCCAGAACGCGATCAGCGCGAAGATGCCCGCGAGGAGGAGCGGATGCGGCGCCTGGAGGACGGCGTTGATCCCGTCGTAGGTGCCCTCGAAGACCATCTTGAAGAAGTCGAAGAGCCACGCCATGTGGTTCAGCAGCCAGTCGACCGTGTCGTTGACCCAGTCGCCGAAGGGGATCCTAGGCACTGGCCTTCACCGCCTCGTCTCGCTCGTCACGCGGTGTGGCACACACCTCTGGTTCGCCCTGTTCGTCGCCGAGGAAGCCGACGAGCCGCTGCCGCGGGACGACGCCGACGAGTTTGCGCGTCTTGTCGAGCACCGCGACCGGGTGCGACAGACGGGCGCTGATCGCGCAGAGGTCCACGAAGGAGGTGTCCGGCGTGGCGGTCGGGCAGTCGCAGTCCGCCTCGTCGCCGCGGAGGTCCGTGTCCATGACGGCGCCCGCGGTCAGGACGCGGGAGCGGTCGACGTCCTGGGTGAAGGAGGCGACGTAGTCGTCCGCCGGGCGCACCAGGATGTCCTCGGCCGTGCCGATCTGGACGATGCGGCCGTCGCGCATGACGGCGATCCGGTCGCCCAGGCGCATCGCTTCGTTGAGGTCGTGGGTGATGAAGACGATGGTCTTCTTGAGCTTCTTCTGGAGCTCGATCAGCTGGTCCTGCATGTCCCTGCGGATCAGCGGGTCGAGCGCGCTGAACGACTCGTCCATCAGCAGCAGGTCGGCGTCGGTGGCGAGCGCGCGGGCGAGCCCGACACGCTGCTGCATACCGCCGGACAGCTCGTCGGGCCAGGACTTCTCCCAGCCCGCGAGCCCCGCGAGTTCGAGGGCCTCAGCGGCGCGCTTGTTGCGTTCGGCGCGCGGCACGCCCTGCACCTCGAGGCCGTAGCCCGCGTTCTCCAGGACGCTGCGGTGCGGGAAGAGCGCGAAGTGCTGGAAGACCATGCTGATCTTCTTCGAGCGGACTTCGCGCAGGTCGCGGGCGCTGAGCGCGGTCAGGTCCTGGCCGTCGAAGCGCACCTGTCCCGCGGTGGGCTCCAGCAGTCCGTTGAGCATGCGCAGCAGCGTGGACTTGCCGGATCCGGACAGGCCCATGACGACGAAGATCTGGCCCGGCTCCACTGTGAAGGACGCGTCGATCACCGCGGCGGTGGTGCCGTCGGCGCGCAGTTCCTCGCGGTCGGCTCCCTGGCGGAGCCGTTCCACGGCGTCGTCTGGTCGTCTCCCGAACGCCTTGTACAGATGTTCCGCTTCTAGCCTGGATGACACGTGTGCCTCTCGTCCGAACGGTCTGAAAGCGAGCGGTGCGGGACTTCGTCGGCCGCGCCTGGCGGTTGAAAGCGCAACCGGCGTCGCTCAGTGGCCGCGCCTGCCCTGGTTAACGCGAAGCAAACACGGAAGTGGCCGAGGTCACTGCCGGTCCGGGTTGCGGTCAGTGGCGTACGGCGTGATCAGGTCGCTGTCAGTGGCGTACGACGTCATCGGGGCAGTGTCAGTGGCGTACGACGTCATCGGGGCAGTGTCAGTGGCGTACGGCATGATGCGAAGCGTGACCAGACGCCTGATGCTGCTCGACACCGCCTCCCTGTACTTCCGCGCCTATTTCGGGGTCCCCGAATCCGTGAAGGCCCCGGACGGCACGCCGGTGAACGCCGTGCGCGGGCTGCTGGAATTCATCGACCGCCTGGTCAGGGACCACCGCCCCGACGACCTCGTGGCCTGCATGGACGCGGACTGGCGCCCGCAGTGGCGGGTCGACCTGATCCCGTCCTACAAGGCGCACCGGGTGGCCGAGGAGCACGAGGCCGGTCCGGACGAGGAGGAGGGGCCGGACACGCTGTCGCCGCAGGTCCCGGTCATCGAGGACGTCCTGGACGCGCTCGGCATCGCGCGCGTGGGGGTCGAGGGGTACGAGGCCGACGATGTGATCGGCACCTTCACCGGGCGCGCCACGGGGCCCGTCGACATCGTCACCGGCGACCGCGACCTCTACCAGCTCGTCGACGACAAGCGGGAAGTCCGCGTCCTGTATCCGCTCAAGGGCGTCGGCACGCTCCAGCTCACCGACGAGGCGTGGCTGCGCGAGAAGTACGGCGTCGACGGCTCGGGGTACGCGGATCTGGCGCTGCTGCGCGGCGACCCGAGCGACGGTCTGCCCGGGGTGCCCGGTATCGGCGAGAAGACGGCCGCCAAGCTGCTCGCCGAGTTCGGTGACCTGGCCGGGATCATGGCGGCGGTCGACGACCCGAAGTCCAGGCTGACGCCCTCGCAGCGCAAGCGTCTGGACGAGTCGCGGCCGTACGTCGCGGTGGCGCCCACGGTGGTCAAGGTCGCCGGTGACGTCCCCCTGCCGGACATCGACACGGCGCTGCCGCATGCGCCGCGCGACCCCGCCGCGCTGGACGCGCTCGCCGCTCGCTGGGGCCTGGGCGGTTCGCTGCAGAGGTTGCTTGCGACACTCCACGCATAGCTGCCAGCACGTCACACATAGGTTTCCAAGAGCGAGGAGTGCTAACTTAGGTAAGCCTAAGCATGTTCACGAGGAGGCCCGTCATGGCAGAGCGCCCGGCACGCAAGCCCCGGAAGCCCCACTCCGCGCAGGTGGTGCGGACCGAGCGCCTGACCCCGCACATGCAACGGGTCGTGCTGGGCGGCGACGGCCTTGCCGAGTTCACCGCGGGATCCCGCACCGATCACTATGTGAAGCTGCTGTTCGGCCCGGAGGGTGTCACCTATCCCGAGCCCTTCGACATGGACCGCGTCCGCGCGGAGTTCCCGCGCGAGCAGTGGCCCGTGACACGGACGTACACCGTGCGCGCCTGGGACCCCGAACTGCGCGAGCTGACCCTGGACTTCGTGCTGCACGGCGACGAGGGTCTGGCCGGGCCGTGGTCGACCCGTGTCCAGCCGGGCGAGGTCGTCCGATTCATGGGCCCCGGCGGTGCGTACGCCCCCGACGCGAGCGCCGACTGGCATCTGCTGGCCGGTGACGAGAGCGCCCTGCCCGCGATCGCGGCCGCGCTGGAGGCGCTGCCCGACGGGGCCGTGGCCCATGCCTTCATCGAGGTGTCCGGCCCCGAGGAGGAACAGAAGATCGACTCCGAAGTGGAGGTCGTCTGGCTGCACCGCGGGGACCGGCCCGTCGGCGAGACCCTGGTGGAGGCCGTACGCGCCCTGCAGTTCCCACGGGGCCGGGTGCACGCGTTCGTGCACGGCGAGGCGGGCTTCGTGAAGGAGCTGCGCCACCTGCTGCGGGTCGAGCACGGGATCCCGCGCGAGGACCTGTCGATCACCGGCTACTGGCGCCTCGGGCACAACGAGGACGGCTGGCAGGCGACGAAGCGGGACTGGAACGCGCGGGTGGAGGCGGAGCAGGAGAAGACGACTCCGGCTGCCCCGGCCGCCTGAGCAAAGTCAGGCCCCGCTGAGGCCGCCTGAGCGTGAGTCAGGCCCGACCGAGCACGAGCCCTTCTGCGGCCGGCAGCCGCCGTCGTACATGACACACAGACGCGGTGGCGGCCCCACCCTCCTGAACGCTGAACAGCAAACAGTCGGCTCCTCCGGCCGTCCGAGCCGGAGGAGCCGTCTTCCCGTCGCCCGCCTTACACGGACCGCTGGTACGACCGGAACGTGCGGATCGACAGCCACACCGCCGCCACCGCGAGCGCGAGCAGCGCGCCTGTCCTGCTGAGCACGTCACCCCAGTCGGGGTGCTCGGACATCGCCGAACGGCCCGCGACCATCGCCCAGTTGAGCGGGTTGAAGTCGGCGATGTGCCGCATCCAGCCGGGCATCTGCGACGGGGCCATGAAGGCGCTGGAGAGGAACGTCAGGGGCAGCAGCAGGAAGGTGTTGATGCCGATGATCGACTCCCGCTCCTGGACGAGCATGCCCAGCGCGTTGGACAGCGCCCCGAAGACGGTGCCGAGCAGCACCGAGGCGAGGACCAGGACGGCGATGCCGCCGATCCCGCCCGGGTAGTCCGCGCCACCGGCGAGCCCGAGCAGCACGATGATCACCGACTGCAGGGCCGTGACCAGACCGTTGTTGACGACGTTGCCGTTCATCAGCGCGGCCCGGCTGACCGGTGTGGTCAGGAAGCGGTTGAGCGTGCCCCGCTGAATCTCCTCCAACGTGCCCATGCCCGCCCACATGTTGGAGCTGAGGGCGCTCATCACCACCACGCCCGGGACCAGGTAGTCCAGGTACGAGGTGGTACCGAAGCCGCCGAGTTCGACGACCTTCTTGAAGAGGTTGCCGAACAGGAACAGCCAGATCACAGGCTGGATGAGGGTGATGACCGCGTACGCGGGCTGGCGGGCGAACACCACCAGTTGACGCTGCGTCATGTACCAGGTCTGGAACAGGGCCGCGCTCATCGGGCACCTCCGGCGAGGGCGAGGGAATCGGCGCCTTCCGCTTCGGCCTCGGAGTAACGGCGCCCGGCGTAGCGGAGATAGACGTCGTCGAGCGAGGGGCGGGCGACGGTCGCGGAGGCGACACCGACGCCGGCGCGCTCCAGGGTGGCGAGGAGCAGGGGCACCGCGGCGGCTCCGTCGTCGGCGCGGACACTGATCCGGCGGCCGTCGAGCAGGACATCGTGCACGCCCGGCAGCCCGCCGAGGGAGCCGTTCAGCAGCGTACGGCCGGCTTCACCGACCGCCCCGCGCAGTTCCACGTGGACGGCGTCGCCGCGCAGTTCGCCCTTCAGGGCGTCCGGGGTGCCCTCGACCACGACGCGGCCGCGGTCGACGATCGCGATGCGTTCGGCGAGCCGGTCGGCCTCTTCGAGGTAGTGCGTGGTGAGCAGGATGGTCAGGCCCTCGTCGCCGGCGAGCCGGGCGATCTCGTCCCACATCGCGGTGCGCGCCTCGGGGTCGAGACCGGTGGTGGGCTCGTCGAGGAAGAGCACCTGGGGGCGGTGGACCAGGCCGAGCGCCACGTCGAGGCGCCGCCGCATTCCCCCGGAGTAGCCCTTGACCTGGCGCCCGGCGGCGTCGGCGAGTGTGAAGCGCTCCAGGAGCTCGTCCACCCGGCGGCCCAGGCCGGCGCCCTTCAACCCGTAGAGCCTGCCCTGGAGTTGGAGGTTCTCCCGGCCGGTGGCCATAGGGTCGGCGCCCGAGCTCTGGGCGACCACGCCGATCGCGCGGCGCACCCGGTCCGGGTGGCGCAGCACGTCGTGGCCCGCGACGGTTGCGGTGCCCGAGTCGGGGCGGGCCAGGGTGGTGAGGATCTTGACGGTCGTGGACTTGCCGGCGCCGTTCGGGCCGAGCAGTCCGAAGACGGTGCCGGACTCGACGGTGACGTCCATGCCGCTGAGCGCGGTGACATCGCCGGGATATGTCTTGATCAGCTGACGCGCCGCTACCGCGGGCGCACGGGTACTGCTCATGGCTGCTGCTCTCCTGAGTGAGCGGATCACGAAAAGGACGGACTGATCCACGTGAAGAGCGCCGGGCTATCCTGGGTGTGCCGCACCTCGATGGCCCGGTCTGCCTCACGGCGGGTCCGGTTCGGGGTTCGAGACCCCGGTGGAGCTGCTGCAACAGCCCTGCCGGGGTCTGTTTCCGTCGGGGTCATCTGTCGAAGTGGCGGTCCTCCAAGTCCTGGAACTCCGGCGGGACTTCACCCGTCTCGTGGAACGTCCGCCACTGCTGGGCGCCGTCGAGCGTGCCGTCTTCCAGCTCCCGCAGAAAGCCGCGGATCCACTCGGCCTCCGCCTCGACCATGTGCAGCTGGTACTCGGTCTCCACCAGGAAGATCCGCGGCAGGGTCTCGTACAGCTTCTCCAGGCCGCCCCGGGCACCGGCAGCCCGCACCTCCAGCGTCTTGAGCCGCTCCGCCAGCAGGCGGGCCACCTCGTCGGGGTGGAGCACCCCCATCAGCGACAGCGCGGACTCGAAGATCGGGAACTCCCGCGCAGGGACCGCGAGCAGGTCCGACAGCCACTCCGTGGCCTCTTCGCGCCCGGCGTCCGTGATGCCGTACAGAGTGCGCTCGGGCCGGTTGCCCTGCCGCTGCACCTCGGCGACCTCGACGAAGCCGTGCTTCTCCAGGTTCTGGACGACGGTGTAGAGCGAGCCGTAGTTGATCTTCAGGCTCGTGTCCTTGCCCCGCTGGCGCAGGGTCTGGGCGATCTCGTACGGGTGCATCGGCCGCTCGGTGAGCAACACCATGACCGCGAGCGCCAGCGGATTGCTCAGCTTCCGGCGTTTCGTCGCCACGACGACCTCACCTCGCCCCCGAATAGACCATGTCCGATCAGCCCGCGCCCGAGCGGGCCGCGCCCGGACCAGCCGCACCCGAACAAACGGCGTCCGAGCGGGCCGCGCCAGATCTAGCCGCGCCCGAATATCCGTCACCGAACATATCGCGTCTCCGGACCGAGCACAATACACACGACGTATCGCGATCTGCCAAGGAGCGCAAGGGCGTGAGCACTTGGGCCCGCCCCGGACATGCCGGCGTGACGCGCCCGAAACAGGCCCTCCCTAATTTCTGTCACCCGACAGGAATCCCGCGCCCAAGGCAGGTGCCGCCCGTGACCACCAGCGCCCTCTCCGACGTACGGCCCGATCCGCCGGAGTCCCCCGACGACCCCTCCCTGGCGGAGTTCGGCTACCGCCAGGAGCTGCACCGCAGCCTCGGCCGGTACGCCTCGTTCGCCGCCGGGTTCTCCTTCATCTCCGTGCTCACGACCGTCTTCCAGTTCTTCGCCTTCGGGTACGCGTTCGGCGGGCCGGTCTTCTTCTGGACCTGGCCGGCCGTGCTGGTGGGCCAGTTGACGGTCGCGGCGTGCTTTGCCGAGCTGGCCGCGCGCTATCCGATCTCGGGCGCGATCTACCAGTGGTCGACGCGTCTGTCGAACCTCTCCTTCGGCTGGTTCGCCGGATGGATCATGGTGATCGGGCAGATCGTGGTGGTCGCGGCGGCGGCGCTCGCGCTGCAGATGGTGCTGCCCGCGATCTGGTCAGGCTTCCAGCTGATCGGCAGCGATCCGGCGCCCACCAGCGCCGACGGCGCAGCCAACGCGGCCGTCCTCGGCGTGATCCTGCTGGCCCTGACCACGCTGGTGAACGTCGTCGACAACCGTGTGCTGTCCGTGATCAACCGGATCGGTGTGACCGCCGAGATCATCGGCGCGGTCCTGATCATCGTGCTCCTGCTCACCCACTCCGAGCGCTCCCCCGGCATCACCTTCCACACGGGCGAGGGCGGCACCGGCCTCCTCGGGGCGCTGATGGTGGGGTCGTTCATGGCGGCGTACGTGATGATCGGCTTCGACAGCGCGGGCGAGATGAGCGAGGAGACCCGCAACCCACGGCGTACCGCGCCCCGCACCATCCTCACCGCGCTCGGCGCGGCGGGCCTCCTCGGCGGCCTGATCGTCCTCGGCGGGCTGCTGGCCGCGCCCAGCCTCACGGACGGACGTCTGGGCGTCGACGGCCTGAGCTACGTCCTGACCAGCAGCCTCGGCGACGGGGTCGGCCGCGCGCTGCTGGCCGACGTGGTGGTGGCCATCGCGGTGGCGACGCTGGCGATCCAGACCGCCGCCTGCCGCATGCTCTTCTCGATGGCCCGCGACCACCAGCTCCCCTTCTCTCGCCGCCTCGCGAAGGTCAACCCGCGCACCGGCATGCCGAGCGCCCCCGCCATGGCCGTCGGCATCCTCGCCGCCGCCCTGCTGCTCCTCAACTTCGCCTCCCCGGAAGCCTTCCTGGCCATCGGCACCACCTGCATCGTGATGCTGTACCTGGCGTACGCGATGGTCACCGGGCCGCTGCTGGTGCGCCGCCTGCGCGGGGAGTTCACCGCCCACGGCACCGACGAGACCGGCGCCCGGCTCTTCTCACTCGGCCGCTGGGGCGTCCCGGTCAACGCGATCGCCCTCCTGTACGGCCTCTTCATGACCGTCAACCTCGCCTGGCCCCGCGCCGCGGTGTACGACCCGGCGGGCGGGCACTGGTACTTCCAGTGGTTCACCGTCATATTCTTGCTGGTCACGCTGCTACTCGGCTTCCTGTACCGGGCTGTGAGGGCACAACGAGGGCACTCGGTTGCAGAAGGGGCACCGGTGGCAGTCCCCGCAGAATCCGCCTGATCGCCTCGGCGGTCGCGTCCTCGACGGGCGCGGCAGCAACGCCGAGAATCGACTCGATGGCGGACGCCGTGGTGTCCTCGGCGGTCGGCCACAGGCCCGTGTACTTATCCAAGGTGATGCTCGGCTTGGAGTGGCCGAGTCGGACCTGAACGGTCTTGACGTTCTCCCGAGCCTTGATCAGGGCGGAGGCGTAGAAGTCGCGAAGCCCGTGGAGCGTGAGCTTCTCGGGCACGCGCACCAACGACCCGGCCGCCTGAAGCGCGCGGTTGGCGTCCATGCGCATCCGCTGCCAAATCCGCGTCCATGTAGAGCGACGGATCGGCCGGCCTTTGTCGTCGGTGAACAGCAGACGCACCGTACGCGCAACCGGCTTGAGCGGGTCCGCGCGGTCCTCCAACTGAATACCGGCCGTGGGGAAGTCCCGCCGGTGCTCAACGATGCCCGCGACCGCGGACGGCGCCAACGGCACCTCCCGATAGGACTCCGGCGTCTTCAGCAGGCCTATGTATTGCGGTCCCTTGTCCGGGGTGACGAGTTGCTGGCTCACCTCGACGGCGGCCCGCTCGATGTCCACACCGTCTTCCAGACCGAACAGCTCCCCCTGACGTAGGCCGCTGGACGCGGCGAGCCGCACGAGCGCCCGGTATCGGGCGGGGGCGACGTCGATGAGCGCCTTCACCGAGTCGGGGTGCGGGATGATCAGCTTGCTGCGGATCTCGGGCAGCGTGACGCCCTCGCATGGGTTGACGCGTATCACGCCATCGAGCACGGCCATGCGCAGCACGGTGTTCAGCACCTCGAAGTGACTACCCACGGTCGACGCCTCGTAGCGGGATGCCTGCCCCTTCACCCATGCCTGCACGTCGCTGCGCTTGATGCTGGCCACGGCGCGGTTGCCGAACGTCGGATAGAGGTGCAGGCGCAGCGTGCGTTCGACGCGCCCCTCGGTGCGCTCGCGGTGGATCGCCGAGGTACGCCACGCTTCCCCGAGAGTGCGGAGCGTTTGGCGGCCGGCGGCGCGGTCGACGTACTGCCCGCTATCGAGATCCGCCTTCACCTTCGCTGCGCGCGCGTCGGCGTCGGCCTTCCTCTCGAAGTTCTCTTTGCGCTGCTCGCCGTTGGCATCGCGGTAGCGGACCTGCCACCGCTTCCCCGTGCCGTGGTCGGCAGACGGGACGAGGCGGCGCGTACGGCTGCTGTGCTCACGGCACAGCTCGGCGCCCTCCAGCGGGCGAGACAGGTGCCACCGGTCGTAGACCTCAGCCATGTTCGGGTTCCTCGCCGCCCCCGGACTCCGGCAGCTTCACGTACCACTCATGCAAGCCAGACTGCGGATCCCAGCGCCCCTCACCAACCTGTCGGTGCTTCACAGCGAGCGACTGAACGTCGCGCGCCCACGCTGGGCGCGAGTCCAGCTCGAAACGATCTCTGTCTCCCCACGGGTCCGAGCCAGACGTAACCATGGGCACGTGGCCATCGGCCCAGAGCCAGGCAATCGATGCTTGAACCGCACCACTGGCCGTCACTTCGACCACGTCATCCGGTCTCTCCGTCCACGGGAGAAGGAGAGCCGTAGGCGAGACACGCAATGCGATCGCGAGCGCCACCAAGTCGTCAACGTCGACACGGCGCGTGCCGGCCTCGACGCGCGAGACACCAAGCGGGGGGATTGGGCGGCCCAGCTCCGCCGTCCGGTCGGCAAGCTGCTTCTTCGTCATACCGCGCGACTCACGGATGCGCGCGATGTTGGCCCGCACCTGTTCGCCAGTGGGGCCAAGCGGGTTCTTCTTCTCCTCTGCCACCCTTCAATGCTCGCATCAAAATGATGCGCACGCAATCCCACTTGTTCCCTGATCGTCTCGCGATTACAGTTCGATGTGTCGCCGCATCGAAATGATGCGTCCGACTATCGAGAGGGATTGCCATGCCTGAGCGCCTCGCGCTCCCGATAGACCCCGATGCCCTGCTCACACCCGAGCAGGTCAGCACCCTTACTCAGTTCGAGGTGCAGACGCTGGCGAACATGCGGTGGCGCAAGACCGGGCCCACTTACCTGAAGTTCGGGAACGGCCGCAGCGCGCCGGTCCGCTACCGGCGCCGCGACGTCCTCGCCTGGCTCGACTCGCAGGTCATCGCCGCATGAAGCGGGCCGTCGACAAGGCAACCGGTGTTCCCGCACCGCAACCCGCCGACGGCCCTCGCAGCACCCACAGAAACCGAAAGGACCCGGGCCAAAGCTCGCCAGCTCCCCGGGCCCCTTACAGACAGGTACCACCAGCAATGTTCGCACAGCCCAACGCCGCCGCCCTGCTCGACGCCGACCGCGCCGCCACCGATCCGGCGATAGCCGCCGAGCGCGCCACCACGTACGTGTCCGTGCCCGGCGCCGTCGAAGTCCCCACCACGGTCGCCCGGCTCGCCGAGCTGATGAAGGCGGAGGCAGACAAGTACCGCGCCGCCATGATGCGCGGCGACGTCCGCGCCGCTGTCGCCGGTCTCGCCGCCGTCGGCATCCTCTACGACGTCGCGTCGACCGAGCTCGGCGCCCACTTGGACGTGATCGAGGCCGCCCTCACCGACGCCCTCCGAGGCGCCCGGTGACCGCCGACATCCCCACCCAGCTCCGCCGCCGCCACTCCGCGGCACTGCGAACCGCCCAGCGGGATTGCGGCTGCCCCCACGCCTTCCACGCCGACCCCCTCAACTGCCTCGCGGCCCCGCCCCGCGCGTCGACGTTCAGCCTCGACGCGCGCAGGCTGATCACCGAAGTCCGCAAGCTGCGCGCCCTCGGCTGGACCCCGGACGAGATCCGCCAAGTCCTCGACCTGTCCCTCATCCTCCCCACCCCCCGCGACCCGTTGGAGTCCCTCCGTTGACCGCCGCCCCCCGGCGTCCTGGTGAATGGCCCGCGGGCGTACAGCGCCCGCGGGCTGTTCCCGCGCCCGCACAACTCGCCGCCGAGACCCACGGTGGCACCGTCCTCCCCCTCACCGGACCCCTGTACCGGCCCGAGCCTGTCGACGACGAGTTCACGACTCCAGAAGCCGTCGAGGAACAGGCCGTCGACCGGCAGCGCATCATCATCGACAGCGAGCCGGGCGGCATCGTCAACGTGGCCGAAGCCATCGAGAGCGGCGCCCTTCCCGAGACGTACGTCCGACAAGGCGCCCTCGTACAGGTTGCCCAAGTGGCCGGCGCCATCAACCCCGAGCAGGGCGTAGACCACGAGATCCGGACGCTCACCCCGGACAGCATGCGCTTCCTCCTCGCGCAGCACGCCGACGTTGTAGCCCCCCGCGGCAGCAAGGACGGCGAAGTCCGTTACGTGGCCACGTCCCCCAGCGTGAGCGTGTGCCGCGCGGTCCTCTCCAACGGTGCATGGACGTCTATCCCCGCCCTCGCCAACCTCGTATTCGCACCCGTCATCCGCCCCGACGGCACCGTGTTGCAAAAGCCCGGATACGACCCGTCGACCCGCCTCTACTACGTGCCACGGCTCCGGATCGCGCCCGTCCCCGACCGACCCACCGGCAGAGACATCGCAGAGGCGCTCGACTTGCTGCTTGGCCAGGTCCTCGCCGACATCCCATGGGACAGCGACGCCGACCGCGCGAACTACGTCGGTCTGCTCGTGTCCCTGATGCTCCGCCCGTACATCGGCGGACTGCTCCCGTTCGGCGCGTTCAGCGCGACCGAGCGCGGCAGCGGCAAGACCCTGCTGACCGACGCGATCAAGCACCTGTACGGCGCTGGTGTCCGGGCATGGGTCAGCGACGACGACGAGTTGCGGAAGTCCATCACCGCCGCCCTGATGGGCTCCAGCCCCGCAATCGTCTTCGACAACGTCGGCGAACACGACAACGTGAGCGCCCCCTCGCTCGCGAAGCTGCTGACGAACGCAACGTGGGACGATCGCATGCTCGGCCGGAACACGAACGTGAGCCTGATCAATGACCGGCTGTGGCTCGTCACCGGCAACAACATCCGCTTCGGCGGAGACATCGCCCAGCGGACCGCCCTCGTACGCCTCAACGCCCGATGCGCCCGCCCCGACCTGCGGACCGGCTTCCGGATCCCGGACCTGTTCGCATGGCTGGAGAACCAAACGAACCAGGCCGCGCTCATGCGTGCCCTGCTCATCCTGTGCCGCGACTGGATAGCGGCCGGCGCCCCGCAAGCCGACTTCCAGATGCGGAACTTCTCGCGGTGGGCACGCAACATCGGCGGGTTCCTCGCCCACCACGACATCCGCGGGTTCCTGGACAACCGCGACCGGCTCGAAGAGCAGGACGAAGAACAGACCACATGGGCCACGTTCTACGCGCAGTGGTGGGAGCTGCACACCAGCACGGCCATGACGACCGCGGAGCTGATCAAGTCGTCGCGTCCTGAGCCGTCCGCGTTCGGCCCCGGCGAGGACCCGTGGAACGGCGTATTCCTCGCCCGCTCGGACGGCAAGCCTCTGTCGGCTGTGAGCCTCGGCAAAATGCTCGCCACCCGCGAGGACCGGCACATCGGCGGATTCACGCTCACGAACCCCGGCAGGAACCGTGTCGGCGCAAGGTTGTGGAGCCTGCGGAGGGCCGCGGAGTCGACCGCTGAGGGTACGCAGGGGACGGGCAGCGCATCCCCTGCACTCAGCGCATCCCCAGCGCCGCCCTGACACCCGAGCACGCCGATTCCGGCCCATGCAGGGGATGCGTAGCCCACCGCCAGCGCATCCCCTGCGCTATCCCCTGCACCACAAGCCGCAGAAAACCGCAGCTCACAGACCCAGTGCAGAGGATGCAGAGGATGCAGAGGATGTTTTCCGATCTAACGCATTACTCCTTCTTGCCTCCATACGTGGGGGAGCGGAGGAACGCAAAACATCCTCTGCATCCTCTGCAAACCCAGCACCACACCCCGAGGAGAACCATGAAGCCCCGCCTCACCTACACCGAACACACCGAGCTGGGCCGCGTCCTCGCCGGCATCCGCGACGAACTCACCCACCGCCGCACCCAACTCCACACCGCCTACCCCAAGACCGGACACGAAGCCATACCCGCCCGCACCCTCGAAAACGCCGTACAGGCCATCGACGCCGCCCGCCAAACCCTCGAAGACCTCTGCTACCGCGAGCACCCCAACAACGCCCACACGCACACCTACTGGCCCAACCCCGAGCACCGCGCCACCATCACCACCCCAACCCACTAACCCACCCTTGTCGCCGCGCGGCACGCCCTGTCTCGCGCGCGCACGTGAGAGGAGACCCCCATCGTGACCCCCGTGAAGGGCCGTCCCGCAGCCGTTGCCGCCCTCGCGGCCGGTGAACCGCCATCCGTCGCCGCCGACCGCGCCGGCGTGTCCATCCGTACCGTGCAGCGCTGGCAGACCGACCCCGCGTTTGCCGCCGAGGTCCGCGCAGTGCGCGCCCGCGTCCTCGACGACACCGCCGGCCGTCTGTCTGCCGCCGCCGCGTCCGCCGTCGCCACCCTGCAAGCCCTTGTCGCCGACCCGGAGCAGCCGGGCCACGTCCGCGTCAAGGCCGGTGACGTCCTGCTGCGCGCGCTGCTGCCCGTACGCGAGCACGTCGACCTGGAGCAGCGCATCACCGCCATCGAGGAGCACGAGGCCGAGGAAGGAAGGCGCCGCCGATGACTCCCCGCCACCAGTTCGGCCGCCGCTTGGACGCGGTCGAGCAGAAGCACAAGGCCCGTCGCCTCATCCAGCCGTACCAGCTCACGGACGGCAGCACCGTGGAACTGTCCACGCTCGACGTCCTCGGGTTCGTCATGGCGAGTCTCGGCAGCGAGTACGCCGACCGGCACGGCCACGGCCCGGACGACCCGGACGGAGTCGACGGCCCGGAGCCGGTCGAGCCGCGCGAGGCGAAGGCCGGCATCGCCCGCACCCTCGCCCAACTCGACCCCGACCACGCGCCGTCCATGTTCGGCAACCTCGTTCGCGGTCTCGCCGCCCACGCCGTGGCCCGCGAGGACACCACCGATGGCTAGCCACATCGACGAGGCCATAGCCGCCCGTGTCGCCGCCGCACAAGCCCGCCGCGACCAACAGGCCGCCGTACGCGCCGCGTTCGCCCAACGGCGCGCCCACGGCCTCACCGCACGGCACCGCGCCAAGCTCCGACGCCAGGCTGAGCAGGAGGCCGCCGCGACGAACACGGGCACCACCAACCAACCTCACCCGCTCACCAACTCGCCACTACCGGCGAAGATCCGGTAAAGTCAGAGCCGACCCCGGCGTGCCCAGAAACAGCCGCCGCCGGGACGCCCCGAGCCTCACACCTCGGGCACTGCCGGTACCGGCAAAGACCCGCTAACATTGCCCCCGTCTCCGGCATGCCCGGAGACAAGACCATCCGACGCCCTGTCACCACATACCGGTGACGGGGCGTTTTGCATGCCCGGAGGTACACCGTGCCACCCCAGGCCACCCCCGCCGCGCCCAGCAGGCCGGCGCTCAACCTCATGTCCGTCGACGAAGCAGCCGCGCTCTTGGACCGCTCCCCTCGAACCGTCCGCCAGCTCGCCGCCGCCGGCACCCTTCCCGCCCACCGAGTCGGCGCCCGCGTCTGGGTCTTCGACCGCACCGCACTCGACCACTACCGCCACGGGAGAACCGCAGCATGACCGAGCTCGCCGCCGCCATCAGCCGCCACTACGACCAGCGCGCCGAACAGGAACCGCGCCAGGACGACGCCCTACGAGCCGCCGTCGCCCATGACTTGACCCTCGACCGGCAGCACCGCGCCGCCGGCGACAACCACCAGGAGGACACCCATGTCTGAGACCACCACCGCGCCGACCGTCGCCCAGGCCACGGCCGAGGCCCTCGCCGCCGAGCAGGAGGCCGCGGAGCTGCGCGCCGCCGTCGAGAACGGCGACGACAGCGTGACCCCGGCCGCGCTCGCCGAAGCCGAGCAGAAGGGCATCTTCGCCCGCCTCCGCATCAAGGCCGCGAAGAAGCGGGCCGCCGAGCAGGCCGAGGCTGACCGGCACAAGCGTGCGAAGGCCACCGCCGCCGACATCCGCGCCCTGATCGAGCAGGACGACACCGACGACATCGCCGCCAAGGTCACCGCCGCGGTCGACGCGCTCACCGCCCTGTACAGCACGACCGAGGCACGCCGCCTCCGCGTGCTGGAGATGGCCGGCCGTGTCCAGCCCATCGCCGCCGAGCTGGAGCGTGCGGGCTTCCACCCGATCACGGAACTGCGGGAGCGGTACGCCGTCGCCGCCGGCCACGACTCCGTGACGATCTACACCCCGCACCCCGTCGGCACCGTCGGTGTCACGGGCGCCCTCGCGGTCGCCGCCGTCGTCGGTATGGCCGTACGCGACGCCCGCGAACAGGCGAAGATCACCGACCAGATGGGCTACCTGTCGTCGCGCGTCGAGACGTTCATCGCTCAGGTGCCGGCACTGCGCGCCGTCTTCAACGAGAACGGAACCGCCAAGTGACCAGCCGCGAGCACATCACCGCGAGCGCGGGCGACCCCGCACCACGCCGCACGTACCCCGAGCAGACCGGCTACGTGTCCCCGACCGTCCGCCAGTACGCGGAGACTCAGGCCCGACTCGCCGCCGAGGCCGCCGAGGACCGCTACCGCGTGCCCGAGACGCGCGAGCAGCTGCTCGCCATGAAGTCGGCCGAGCAGGTACGTACGTACGAGCAGCACCGCGAGGTGTACGACCGGCTCATGGGCCACACCACGTGACCCGCGACCGCCGCGAGCACGACGAGGACCAGGCCGACGAACAGCCGCCCGTGTTCCGGCTGTTCCGCCCGCCGGCCACCCTCACCGAAGCGCGGCGTCTCACCGCGCCCCAGTGGTCCAGATCATGACCGAGTGGCCCGACGACTACGAACGCCTCGTCGGCCGCCCCCGCACCCGAGCATGACCCGCCCCCGGCGCCCCACAGCGCCGGGGCACCCGCATTTCCCACCTGTTGCACCCACTTGAGGCCCCAAAGGGCCGATAACTTCACACCGCGCCGCCGCGCGGCCTACCCCTTAAGGAGGCCAGCGCGCATGGCGCTGACCGTCGGCGAACTCGCCGCCACCATCACTCTCGACGACAGCGAGGCCGAACGCGGCCTCGACACCTTCCAGTCCCGCTTGCGGTCCGCCCTGTCCCGCATCACGCAGCGGGCCCGCGAGGGCGGGCAGGAGGCTGGCGATGCCCTCGGCGAGGGCCTCGAAGAAGGCGCCACCGAGGGCGCAGACGCCGCCGGTGAGAGCATCACCGGCAAGCTCAACGGCCTCGCCCTCGGAGCAGTCGGGGGCGCCCTCGGAGCCGCCCTCATTGGCGGCATATCCGAGGCCCTGAACCAGGAGAAGATCAGCGCGAAACTCGGCGCGCAGCTCGGCGCCACCGGGCCCGAGGCGGAGCGGTATGGGCACATCGCAGGCGAGCTCTACGCGGACGCCATAACGGAGGACTTCCAGGGCGCCGCGGACGCTATCAAGGCAACCATGAACGCCGGTATTGCCCCGACCGGCGCGACGAACGCACAGCTCAAGTCGATCTCGACACACGCCCACGACGTGGCGGAAGCCCTCGGTATCGACGTGGGCGAGGCCGCCAACACGGCCGGACTCATGGTCCGCAACGGTCTGGCGAAGAACGCCACCGAAGCGCTGGACATGCTGGCCCAAGCCAACGACCGCGGCGCCAACAAGTTCGGGGATCTGGCCGAGACGATCACCCAGTCCGCGAACAACCTCGCTCACTTCGGCCTGACGGGTGAACAGGCGCTCGGCACGGTCCTGCAAGGCCTCGACGCGGGCGCTCCCTCAGCCGAGGTGTTCACGGGTGCGCTGGAGGAGATGGCCGCGAACGCGGCCGACGGCGCGGAGACGTTCGATGCCCTGGGCCTGAACGGTGAGGCCATGGCGAAAGCGTTCGCCGAGGGCGGTCCGAAGGCCGGCGAAGCGCTGGATCAGCTGATGGACAAGCTTCGGCAGACGAAGGACCCGGCGAAGCGCAGTGCGGCCATGGTGTCTCTGTTTGGTGAGGAAGCCCTCACCATGCAGGACGCACTACTCGCGGTGGATCCGTCGCAAGCCACCACGCGACTCGGCGATTTCAGCGGAGCCGCGGACAGGGCCGGCGACAGTCTACGGGACAACGCCGCCACGAAGGTCGAGCAGTTCAAACGAAGCCTGCAACAGGGCGTTGTCGACTTCCTCGGCACCCACGTGATCCCGAAGCTGACGGAATTCTTTGGCTTCGTGCAGGACCATTCTGGCGCTTTCCAGGCCGCCGCACTCGGCGTCACGGCGCTGGGCGCAGCGTTCTTTATCGCCTCTCTCGGCGTCTGGGCGATGAATTCGGCGATGTTGGCCAACCCAATGTTTTGGATCATCGGCGGCATAGCCATGGCAGTAGCCGGTCTGGTGATCCTCGTCGTCACCTATTGGGATGAGATCAAGGCGGCCACGCTGCTGGCGTGGGACTGGGTCGTGGGCAAGTTGACCGAGGCCAAGGACGGGATCCTTGTCGCGGTTGGCTATCTCGCTGCGATACCGGACCTGGTGGCCGGTTGGTTCCAGGACATGAAGGACTGGGCGATACGTAAGAGCCAGGAACTCGTCACGTGGATGACGGGCCTACCTATGGCCATCGGCGTGGCGATCGGCAGTATGGGCAGCACGCTGCGTAGCGCCGCAACACGCGGCTTTCAGTCCTTCCGTGACGCGTCGGTACAGAAAGTCGCGTCGTTCATCACATGGGTTCGGGGCATCCCGGGGCAGATATCCCGCGGTATCGGATCCTTGTCAGGGCTGCTGACCGGCAAGGGCCAGGACGTTGTACGCGGCCTGTGGAACGGCATCAAAGGCATGGGCCCTTGGTTGCGGGACACGCTCATTGGATGGGCGCGGAGCATCATTCCCGGGCCGATTGCGAAGGCGTTGGGCATCGCGTCGCCGTCGCGGGTGATGCGCGATCAGATCGGCCGTTGGATTCCTGCGGGCATCGTCGAGGGCATCGAGAGTGGTTCCGGCGCGGTGGATACAACCATGCGGAATCTCGTCTCAGTGCCGACCGGCGGGCAGGCGACGGCGGCGCATGTGGCCGCGCGGACCGGCGGCGCGGTGTCCGGCGGCAGCGCACCGCAGGTCGTCAAGATCGGCTCGGACGGTACGGCGTACGGGGATCTGCTCGTTGCCGAGCTCCGCAGGGCCATCGGCGGCCGCGGCGGCAACGTCCAGTTCATATTGGGGAGCTGAGCCATGGTTGACGAGCAGACGGGATACGCAGGATTCGGGTGGAGCCCCGACAACGGCGGGGAATGGGCGCTGCACCTTGCCCGCCCCGACCTGTCCGGCCTGTCGCCGCTGTCCGTGACCTGGCCGGGCCAGGTGGGGCCGCCGTCCCTCATGCAGCGATACGACGCTCTCGCCGCGCTCGGGTACGCGGTCGTCCGCGGTGGGCCGGAAGCGTGGACATGGACTGAGGGCGCCGACGAGCAGGGCAATGTGATGTTGGCCGCGTGCACGGAGGTCCGCCCGTTGGGTGTGGAAGAGCTACCCGCGGACGGCGCAGAGCCCATACGTGGCTGACCAGGCGCCCGGCACCTCACCGCGAGGAGCCGGGCGCCGTCGTACGTCCGGTCTCAACGCAGCGCGTCGATGGCCTTCACGATCAGGGCGCGGGCACCGGCGCCGTACACGGCCATGCCGCGCAGCTCCTCGAAGGCCTTCAGGTAGAGGGCAATCTCACTGGGCTGCGTGACACGGACGCGGGCAGACAGGAGCTCCACCGACACGAGGGTGTCGTCGTACATGTGGAACAACTCCTGCGGCCACAGGACGCGTTGCGGTGTGGCGCTCGGGATGATGCCGAGCGACACCGAGGGAAGCGCACCCGCGGTCAGCAGGTAGCCAAGCTGTGCGGCCATCGCGTCGCCGTCACCCAACTGGTACCGGAGAACGCCCTCTTCGATCAGCATGACGAACCGGCGCCCCGGCTCATGGATGATCTGCGAGCGTTCGAGGCGTGCGGCCGCCGCTTCCTCGGCGTCGTCGGGGAGGTCAAGCAGGCGGGCGTTCGCGGACAGCAGGGCCCGCGCGTACCCCTCGGTCTGCAGCAGGCCGGGGACCAGCGTGGGCGAGTAGATCCGGAAAAGGTCAGTGGACCGGTACAGCTGCACGTAGCTGCCCTGCAGACGCTTCAGCCCGGCTCGGACCTTGCGTCTCCACTCGACGTACTGCGACTCGGCATCACGGGACTGGGCGAGAATGTCGGGGGCCTGGTCGGCGGCGCCGCAGGCGCGGCACCAGAGACGGATGTCCTCGGGCGTGGGGGGTGTGCGCGCGTTCTCGATGCGCGAGGTTTTCGGATGGGTCCAGCCGCAGCGAGAGGCCAGCTCAGTCCCGGTAATGCCCGCGTCTGCACGGAGTTCACGCAGACGCTGCGCGACGCGTTCGCGCGCAGCTTGGGCCGAGGATGACGGGGAGATGGGCATGAGCTGGCCTGTACGCCTTCCGCACTAGCTGATCTTGTAGTCCTGGTGTGGGGTCGCGCGCGCCCACACTGCCTCGAAGGCGTCGGCGCACAGCTTGGCCGCGGCCGGATCCTCGCTGATCTCCCCGCCTCCGGACGCGCCGTCGCCGGTGAAGTGGTTCCAGCGGATCAAGCGGCCGTCGATCAGCCAGAAGTCGTTACCCGGCAGGGCGATGTCGGATACTCGGCGGCGGGCAAGCCATCGCACCTGCTCGCCGGCCTCGACGTTGACCGGGGTTCCTGCGTGCTCGAAGCGGATGTAGTCGCTGACTGGCTCGGAGACGATACGGGCCCGGCGGACGGTCACGCCGCGGGCCACGGTGCGGCGGACCAACTGCACCCACGACGCCCAGTATGGCGAGCCGGGATCCATGTCCCGCTCGCCAGTGTTCTTCCAGTGCGCGAAGTCGTCGGCCTCGCCTGCGACACCGTAGGCGTCGCGCATCTCCAGGTGGACGGCGCTGCGCAGCGCGCCGTCCAGCAGCTCAGCGAAGCTCGGCACGTTCTGCGGCATCGCACGCCTCCCTCAAGGCCGGCACCATACGGGCCGGGATCCGGACTACTGCCTCGTGGTCGGGGATACCCGCCGCGTGTCCGGGCGCCTCGAACGCGGCGCATTCCGCTTCGAGATCCGGGCTCGGCTTCCATCCCTGAATGACCAACTCGTTCTTGCTGTCGTCGACCCACACGGTGGGGCTTTCGCCTGTTCCCGTGTTGGGGTCGATGCCGATGAACCGTAGTGTCATCGCCGCCTCCGACGCTCTTGGTGTGCACGGATGTACACCACCCTCAGTCGTCCGAGGTGAAGGGTCAAGGGTTCGAAGTCGCCAACCGCATGCCCTGTGGATTGCCGTGAACATTGGTGAACATCGCTGGATGTGGCGCACACCACGTCCTTAGCGTCGTGACCAGCGGCAGCCCACGACACTCTGCCCACGCACGCGCCGCGCACCGGTGCCTGGGCAGGCCCACGCCAGCGGAGGCACGCGGATGAAGACGACCATGGACCCGCCCATCACGCTCGAACTTCCCCTCAGCGCCCCCGACCCGGCGCCGGGCTGTGGTGTCTGCCAGGCCCTCGCTCGACAGCGGGCCGAGGCTCTGGCCGCTGGGAATGCGTCGCGCGCGACGGACTGCAACGTCGAGATCCGCAACCACCCCCACCCGACGCGGGCTGGCGGCACGTCATGAGCGCCGTCAGGCGGGAATGGCGCGACTCAGGGAGCGCGTTCGGCCACATGCAGGCGGTCGCCGACAGCGGCACGTACAGCCGCATCCAGACCGCGTACCGCGCCTACATCACACACGCCACCGCATGCGAGGGCTGCGGACACGGACAGGCGAAGTGCACGACGGCAGACCAGCTGTGGCGCGCGTACAAGGCAGCCCGCTCGTAGACCCCCGGTTCCGGCGCGACGGTGTGCCGGAGCCGGGCCCAACCCCCGCCCGTCCCCATACCCCGTGAGCTCCCGGGGGCGGGCGGGACAGGCCCCGGCCGGACCGGAATCCCGGCCGCGGCCGCTCTCGCGTGCTACGCGTCGCCGTTGTCGGGCAGGGGTGGCGCGGTGCGCGCGTAACCCTTGATCCATGCGGTGCGCAGTATGCCGCGGTAGGGGCAAACGGTCGGAGGGTCGCCTCGGCGCCCGGCCTCGGTGCCATCGATCACTGCTCGTGCAATGGACTCGCGCGTACCCATCGTCCCCCTGTCTTGACCTGCACGTATGACAGGGCCCACCCGTGTCCGACGGATGAGCCCTGCCGCGTCACACGCCCTTCTCGGCCCCGTCGGACACTGGCGCCACCGGGAACAGGTCACGGGTCCGAATGGACAGCACCGCCGGCCGCTGGCCGCCGTGAGTCTGCGCCGGATGGTCCGCGTACCGGTGCGCCTGCGCCAACAGCCGCACCGCGAACCGGACCGCGTCAGACGCCGTCATACCGCTGCCCTGCAAGACGGCCAGGTCCTCAAGGAGTTCGTCCGTCGTGCGCACCGAGAGGGCGCGCGGCTTGCTGCTCATCGGGTCTCCTGGCGGATAGCGTCAGCTTCGTCGGCGAGCCCGTCGAGGAAGGCGAGGTGGGCACGGGTGAGGGAGGTGAAGGCGTGGACGTCGTCCGGTGTGAGGGACACAATCTCGCCGTTGATCTCGACCGCGACGAGCGGGAGCGGCTCGGGCGCGAGGTTGGCGTAGGGCCTTTGAGTGATCCATGCGCGGAGGTACTCGATAGGTCCGTGCGGCCCGTCGAAGGTGGCGAAGGTCTCGGACCCGTTGTGCTCGATATCCGCCTTGGACTGGGCACGGTCGTCACGGTGCCCAAGGCACCAGCCCGGTTCGTCGACTTCCAGGCTCTTGGCAACCAAGACGTTCACGGTCACCGTGCGCGGCTCGATCATCGGCCCTCACCCCACGCGCGGTAGCCGGTGGGCGGGTGCTCGGCGAGCCGCTCACGCAGGTAGGTGGTCGTCCACTCGACGCTCGTCAGGGGGTTGTCGTCGAGGACGCTGCGCAGTGCGATCGCCGCGTGCATGGCGCGGTCGTTCAGCAGCCGGTCGTGCGCCTCGGTGTCGCCGACCGTGGCGGGGTGCGGAATGTCGAGCGCTTCGAGGACGGCCGCGAGCAAGTCGCGCACGGCGTCCGGGGTACGGTCCTGCATGGGTCTGAGCTCCCTTGATCTGGGTGGGTTCGGATCAAGGCCCCGGCCGGTGCTGTCATCACCGGTTCGGGGCCGCCGTGTCTCCGGGATAGAGACCGGCAGGAGCTGGGCGGATCGCGTGCCCTGGAGGGCACAGACAGGGCACATGAGCCCCAGATGACGAAGGAAAATGCGGGATGACGCAGGATGCGTCTCCGCAGGTCAGAGAGGGTCCAATCACGTTCCCGCAGGTCACGGCGGGGGTGCCTCCACTGGTACTTCCAGTGGTTCACCGTGCTGTTCCTGGGCGTGACGCTGGTCGCGGGAGCGGCGTACCGCGCGTACCGGGCGCGGGCCGGCGTGGCCGAGGAGGTGGTTCCGGCCTCGTACGCCTGAGACTCCTGCACGCGGCGCGGCCGGCGCCTCGTACGCTTGATCGTGATGAGACGCAAGCCCCGCATCCCGCCCTCCCCGCTGCCCCAGCGCCACGGGGTGGACCCCGTGCGGATCAAGCTGCCGCAGGGCGGGCGCCGGGGAACCGTGCGGGAGCATCTGGTGGAGCGGCTCGCGGCGGGGGCCGGGGTGATCGACGGGATGATCGGCGAGGGGCTGATCGTCGGGGAGGACGGGCGGCCGCTGACCGCCGAGACGGCGTATGTGCCGGGGATGTTCGTGTGGTTCCACCGGGAACTGCCGGACGAGGAGCGGGTGCCGTTCGCGCTCGACGTCGTGTACCGCGACGAGCACATCGTCGTGGCCGACAAACCGCACTTCCTCGCCACCACCCCGCGCGGCAGCCATGTCGCCGAGACCGTCCTCGCCCGGCTGCGGCGGGAGCTGGACCTCCCGACGCTCGGCGCCGCGCACCGCCTCGACCGGCTCACCGCCGGGCTCGTGCTGTTCACCGTGCGGCCCGAGGAGCGCGGCGCCTACCAGTCGCTGTTCCGCGACAAGCTGGTCGGCAAGGAGTACGAGGCCGTGGCCGCGTACGACGCCGGTCTTGACCTGCCGCGTACCGTCCGGAGCCGGATCGTGAAGGAGCGCGGTGTGCTGGCCGCCCAGGAGGTGGCGGGCGAGCCGAACGCGGTCAGCCGGGTCGAGTTGCGCGAGCACCGCGACGGAGTGGGGCTCTACCGGCTTCTGCCGCGCACCGGGCAGACCCATCAACTCCGGGTGCACATGAACGCGTTGGGCGTACCCATCCTCGGCGATCCCCTCTACCCGGTGGTGACCGGCCCCGTACCGGCCGGTGACTTCCGGCGTCCGCTGCAACTGCTGGCGCGGGTACTGGAGTTCACCGATCCGGTCACGGGGCACGATCACCGGTTCGTCAGTGGGCGGGGGCTCCAGGCCTGGACGTCGTACGACGCATGGGCGTCCTACGGCACGTAGGCGTCACGCGACGAGCAGGCCTTGTGCGACGGCGGGCCTCAGTCGCCGCGCCACCAGCGCAGGAAGCGCTGCCAGGCGCTGAGACGGTGGGCGGGCTCCGGTGCCTGCGCGGGCTGGACGGACACCGGCGGCGCGGCGGGCGCGGTCGGCTCCGACGGCTCCGTCGTGACCTGCCAGTCCGGCCGCGGGCGCGGCACCGCGTGCACCGCGGTCCGCTCCAGGACGTCCTGCCGGGGCCTTGGCGCGAACTGAACGGGCAGCTCCACCAGGTGGCGCGACGACATCGACGACCGCCAGCGCAACTCGCTCTCGTCGCAGTCAAGTTCGGTGTCCGGCAGGCGCATCAGCAGTGCGTCGACCCCGACGTCGGCGATGGCACGGCCGATGTCCTGGCCCGGGCACTCGTGGGGACCGCCGCCGAAGGCGAGGTGCGACCGGTTGCCCATCATGTTGGCCGCGAGGTCGGGCCGGACCCGCGGGTCGACGTTGCCCGGCGCGATCGCGAAGAGCAGTCCGTCTCCCTTGCGGATGCGCTGACCGCCCAACTCCGTTTCCTGCTTGGCGAAGTAGCCGAGGACGGCGCTGAACGGCGGCTCGTCCCACAGGGACTGCTCCACCGCCTGCGGCACCGTCATCTGCCCGCCGTTCAGCTGGGCACGGAAGCGCGGGTCGGTGAGCACCACCCGCATCACGTTGGCGATGAGGTTGGCCGTGGCCTCGTACGCGGCGAGCATGACCAGGCGAAGATGCTGGGCCACCTCGTCGTCGGTGAGCCCGGCCGGGTGGTTGATGAGGTGACTGGTGAAGTCCTCCTCGGGCTTGGCCCGCCGGCGGATGGTGTGCCGCGTCAGCACACTCATGACGTACTCGTTGCTGGCGATCGCGGTCTCGGTGCCCTTGAGCAGGTCGCGGGCGGCCTGCACGAGGCGCTCGTTGTAGTCCTCGGGCATGCCGAGGATCTCGCACAGCACGGCCATCGGCAGGTGCTCGGCGAACTGGCTGACCAGATCGGCCGTGCCGCGCTCGCAGAACTGGTTGACGAGGTTCTGTGTCGCGCGGTTGATGTGACGCCGCAGGCTGCGGAAATCGATGGTGCTCATGGCGCCGGTGACCGCCCCGCGCAGCCGCAGGTGCTCGTCGCCCTCGGCGTGGGAGCAGATGGGCTGCCAGGCGATCAGGGGCATCAGCGGGTTGTCGGGCTTCACCGTGCCGTCCTGGACGGCGTTCCACAGACGGCTGTCGCGCGCGTACTGCGCCGGGTTGCTCACCATGTGCAGGTTCTCGGTGTGGCCGAGCACCACCCAGATCGGCACGTCGTCGTGGAGCAGCACGGGGGCGACGTTGCCGTGTTCGGCGCGGAGTTTCTCGTACAGGTCTCCCAGGTCCTCCGCCTCGGGCCCGTACAGGCGGCGCAGCCCGCCGGGACCGAGGCCGTGGGCGGGGCAGCCGGGCGGTGGGCCGAGTGTGGGGTCGTCCGTACCGGTCGTGGAGTGGGATTCAGGCGTCACGGTGATCGCTCCGAAACTGAAAGGGATCCGGTGTCTGGGAAGGTGGCGTGTCCGCGGAGGTGTGCGGTACGTCGTGTCGGCGGAGGTATGCGGTACGTGTGGGTCAGGCGCGCGACGGGGAGCGCATGGCCAGCGCGTGCAGGAAGCGCATCAGTGTCATCAGGACGTCCCGGCTGGAGGCCCTGCGGCGTGCGTCGCACTTCACGATCGGAATGTCGTCGGCCAGGTCGAGCGCGGCCCGCAGGTCCTCGATCGGATAGCGGGGCGCGTCCGGGAAGTCGTTGATGGCGACGACGAACGGCACCCCGCGCTCCTCCAGGCGGCCGATCACGTCGAAGCTGACCTCCAGGCGACGGGTGTCGATCAGTACGACCGCGCCGAGCGCGCCTTCGAAGAGGCCGTTCCACAGGAACCAGAAGCGCTCCTGCCCGGGCGTGCCGAACAGATAGAGCACCAGCTGTTCCGTGATCGAGATGCGGCCGAAGTCCATGGCGACGGTGGTGGCCGTCTTGGACTCGGAGCCGTAGTTGTCGTCGACTCCGATACCGGCCTGCGTCATGGTCTCCTCGGTCGTCAGCGGCTTGATCTCGCTGACGGAGCCCACCATGGTCGTCTTGCCGACCCCGAAGCCGCCCACGATCACGATCTTGACTGCCGCCTGCGTCGTATGCGGCAGCTCGTCCTCGGCGCGAGGGCCCGTGATGGTGTCAGAGCTTTTGAAGTCCATGCATCACCGCTTCGAGGAGGGAACGGTCGGCGATCGCCTGCCGCACGATCGGAGCGCGCGCCTGTACCAGTTCGGCCGCCAGCAGCTCGGTGAGCAGGACGGTCACCACGCTGAACGGCAGATTGAGATAGGCCGAGATCTCGGCCACGGACAAAGGGGCCTTGCAGAGCCGGAGCAGCGCCGACTGCTCGGGCTGGGTCGCGGGCGGCGGCGCGTCGGCGCGCGCCACGATCAACGTGACCAGGTCGAGGGCGGCCCGGTCGCCGCTCGCGGCTCCCCCCGTGAGCACATACAGTCGCCCCGGGTCCCGCGGGTCGTCCTGGCCCTCCGGGGCGGAACCCGCCTTGGGGGGCTCCGGGGGCTCTTCCTTGGGGTATCGCCGCCGGCGTTGCGGAGGGGTCATACGGTCTGCCCGTTGCGCCGTGGCGGACTGGTCAGATGGGCGCCGATCCGTACGACGAGGTCGCGCATGCGGTTGCTCATCAGCCCGGGCTCCGCGATCTGGTCGGCGAGCACCGCGAGATAGGCGTTGGGGCCCGCCGACATCAGATAGAAGTAGCCGCCGTTGATCTCGATGATGACCATGCGCATCCGGCCGTCGCTGCGGGGGATCTCGCTCGCGACGGCTCCGGCCAGGCTCTGCAGGCCCGCGCAGGCCGCGGCGACCCGGTCGGCGGCGTCCGGCTCACCGCCGTACCGGGCGATGCGCAGTCCGTCGGCGGAGAGCACCACGATCTGCTGGATGCCCGGTACGCCGTCCGCGAGTTCCTTGAGCATCCAGTCGAAGTTGGCTCGCTGCTGGATCACTTGCGGTCCCCCTCGTCGTCGGCCTCGACAGGGGCCGGCTCGTTGTCCTTGGCCTTGGTGAACGCGGTCGGGTCCGGGTCACCCTTGAGTCCGTTCATGAACGCCTCGACCCACAGGCCCGGTTCGGGCTCCTTCTCCTCCGGGACGGGCGCGGGCGCCCACGCGGACGGCGCCGCGGCAGCAGCCGCCGCCTCGGCCCTGGCGGCCTCCGCCTCGAAGCGGGCGGCTTGGGCGTAGCGCTCGTGGTAAGGGGTCTTGTTGCGGCTGCGGCGCTGTGGCAGCCCGTTGGCCGTCCATTCGGTGACCACCGGCATCTCGCTGTCCCGGGGGCCGTCGTCTTCGCCGGGAATCCGGGGTCCCGTGGTCGGCATGCGCTTCTTGGGCTTGCGCTCCGGGCCCGGAACCCCGTCGTTGTCCAGCTTCGCCCCGTAGCCGATGCCGATGCCGTGCGCCAGACCGGTGGGGTGGTCCTTGGTGAGCATCTCGCGCGGTGCGACGAGGACGACGCGGACACCGCCGTACGCCGACTGCCGCAGCGAGACCTGCATCTTGTACATCCGCGCGAGTCGGCCGACGACGGCCATGCCGAGCCGGGGGGTCTCGCCGAGGGCGTTCATGTCGATGCCCAGCGCGGCCTTCCGGAGCAGGTCCTCGGTCTTCTCGCGGGACTCGTCGGTGAGGCTGACGCCGCCGTCCTCGATCTCGAGGGCGACGCCGGTCTGCACCTCGATGGCGGTGACGTGCACCTTGGTGTGCGGCGGCGAGTAGCGGGTGGCGTTGTCGAGGAGCTCGGCCAGGGCGTGGATGAGCGGTTCGACGTGGATGCCGTTGACGGCGACCTCGGCGATGTTGTGCAGCTCGATGCGGCGGTATTCGAGGATCCGGGACATCGCGCCGCGCAGCACACTGAACAGCGGGACGGGCTCCGGCCATTGACGTCCCGGGCGGCCACCGCCGAGTACCGCGATGGAGTCGGCGAGGCGGCCGATCAGCGCGGTGCCGTGGTCGATGCGCAGCAGGTCGTCGAAGACCTCGGGGTTGCGCCCGTGGTCCTCCTCCATCTCCCGCAGTTCCTTGTTCTGCTGGTGGATGAGCGCCTGGACGCGGCGGGCGATGTGGACGAAGGCGCGCTGCGAGGAGTCACGCATCGCAGCTTCGAGGTCGACCGTCTTGAGCACCGTCTTCAGCAAGTCGCGCTGCGACTCGGAGACTTCGGGGTAACCGGGGATACCGCGGCCCAGGGTGCGAATCACCTCTGCGGGGGAAACGCCGCTGTGCATCCGGTCGAGCGCGTCCGGCAGGACTTCCTTGTGGAGGCGCACGATCTCCTGGTCGTGGGCGGCGATGCGCTGTTCCAAGTGGGCGGTGCGCCGTGCGAGTTCGGCGCGCAGGCGCTGGGCGACGCGGCCGCGGCGTACGGCCTCGGCGCCGATCGCGATGACCAGGAGCGTCGCGATGCCGCCGCACCAGCCGACGGCGGCCCTGGCAGGGTCCGCCACCAAGGCGACGGCGGCCCCGGTCACCGCGGCCATCAGTATGGCCGGCGGCAACAGCACGCGCGCGTAGGGAAGTTCACGGCCACCGGGAGGCGATTGAACACTCACCATGTATGCCCTCTGAGACAAATCGGCTGGGGGTCGGGGAAGTGCTTGGGGAAAACGGCATGGTCAAACGGAATCTTCGGAACTTTTGGGAACAAGCGCACGAATACATCTCAACTCGGTGCGCTGCGGGCGAGCTTAGTCCGACCGGATCAACGCTGTGTCATATTCAGCAAGCGCCTGAAATCGCCCGCGCGGCAGGAGTACCCTCGGCTCATTTGCACGCTGAGACTCCATTCGCACACGGTGCGTGACGGCGTACAGGCATACGAAAACCGCACCCCGAACGGGGGGCATATGACCGGGGGCATACGACACCGCACCCCCGCAGGGTGACCGCCAGCTCCCGAAGGGAACCGTCAGACTCCGGCGATACGCAGCGCCGCGTCCGCCGTCGCCTCGGCGAACGCCGACACCGGTCGCTCCGGATCCGAGCGGTGCACGAGGATGACTCCCTCGATCAGCCCGAACAGCAGATCCGTCCGCAGGTCCAGCTCGCTCTTGGCGAGCGCGCCTCCCGCCGCCGTCGCGGCGAGCAACTGCCGGTAGGCGTCCTTGAGTTGGGCGCGTACGGCATGGAAGCCGGCGAAGCGTTCGGTGCGCACCTCGGGCAGCAGATAGAGCCCGCCGAGGTTGTACGGGCCGCCGCAGAGCAGCTCGACGTCCGTACGGCACAGCTCCCACAGCCGGCCCTCGGCCGCGGCCACGTCATCGGCGAGGAGCTCGCGGGCGAGCGTCAGCGAGGGCGTGACCGTGGACTCCAGGAGCTCGGCGAGCAACTCCTCCTTGCCCGAGACGTAGTGGTACATGGACGCCTGGCGCATGCCGGCCCGCTCGGCGACGGCGCGGGTGGTCGTGGCGGCGTATCCGCGCGTGGTGAACAACTCGGCGGCGGCGCGGAGCAGTTCGTCGCGCGGCGGAAGACCGCTGTCCGGCCGCTGCGCGGCCCGCGGCCTGCCGACCCGCCGTCCACCGCTCGTCCCCATGCGGTCGATCCTCGCACACCGCCTCCCGCGGCGATCTTCGTGAGGGATCGGTAACCGGGCGGCAACAGCCGGGCAATCCCGGCGACCCGCCTCCCGCCTAATTTCTGTCGCGCGACAGAAATCAAGACACCGGAGCCGGAGGTCCTCGATGGCGACAGCGACCACATACGGAGCCCGCGACCACGCTCGCACCCAGGACGGCACGCGCACCGAGGCCATGCCCGTCGTCCCGGCCGGAAACTGGCCGACGCCGCCCTGCGAGGCGGGCCACCTGGTGTGGGCCGAGACCGTGGCGGGCGGCAACTACACGCACAGGGTCCTGGCGCGCGGCACGGAACTGCGGCTGACCGACCTGCGCGGCGACGCCTGTGCGCATCTGCTGCTGTACGCGGCCGACCGGCCCTGGGAACGGCTGAACGTCGCCGACACGGTCAAGGTCCAGTGGAACGCGTACCTCGGCGAGGGCCGGCTGCTCCTGTCCGACCAGGGCCGCGTCCTCGCCTCCGTCGTCGCCGACACCTCCGGACGGCACGACGCGCTGTGCGGCACTTCCACGCTCGTACGCAACACGCGGCGTTACGGGGACGGGACGCCGCAGTCCGCCTCCCCCGCCGGACGCGAGCTGTTCAAACTGGCCGCCGCCAAGAACGGCCTCGCACCGCGTGATCTGCCGCCCTCACTCTCGTTCTTCCAGGGCGTGGAGGTACGGGAGGACGGCGCGCTCGACTTCACCGGCTCGGCCGGCCCGGGCGGCAGCGTGACGCTCCGCGCCGAGCAGGACGTCACGGTGCTGATCGCGAACGTGCCGCACCCCGCCGATCCACGGGACGACTACATCAGTACCCCGCTGGAGGTGCTCGCCTGGCGCGCGGAGCCGACCAAGCCCGGCGACCCGCTGTGGGACGCCGCGCCCGAATGCCGCCGTGCCTTCCTCAACACCGCCGAATTCCTTGCCGCGAGGGGGCTCGCATGAGCACGAACACGGGCATGAGCACGAACACGGGCACCAGCACGGGCACGAACACGGGCACGACCGTCGTTCCCGCACGCGCCGCCTGGTCGTCCGTCGTCCGCGCCGGCGAGACGCTCACCATCACCGACCTGCACGGCAACCAGGCCGTCGACTTCCTCGTGTATGACGCCCACGACACCGCCGTCCGCTACAGCGCGCCCGACACCATCCACGCGCAGGGCGGCATCTTCCTGACGACGGGCAGTGTGCTCCTCTCGAACGAGCACACTCCGCTGATGACCGTGGTCGCCGACGAGGTGGGCCGTCACGACACGGTCGGCGGCGCGTGCTCCAAGGAGTCCAACACCCTCCGGTACGGCCATCACACCTGGTCGCAGCACGCCTGCGTGGACAACTTCCTCGCCGAGGGTGCCCAGCACGGACTCGGCAAGCGCGACCTCGTGTCCAACGTCAACTGGTACATGAACGTGCCGGTCGAGAAGGACGGCACGCTCGGCATCGTCGACGGCCTGTCGGCACCGGGGCTGACGCTGACCCTCCGCGCGGAGCGCGACGTGCTGGTCCTCGTCTCCAACTGCCCGCAGATCAACAACCCGTGCAACGGCTTCGAGCCGACGGCCGTGGAGATGACCATCGGGACCGCCGCGCACGAGGACGCCGCATGAGCTTCGACACCCTCCTCGTCGCCAACCGGGGCGAGATCGCCGTCCGCATCATCCGCACGGCCCGCGACCTCGGCCTGCGCACGGTCGCCGTGTACTCCGATGCCGACCGCTCGGCACCCCACGTCCGGCTCGCCGACGAGGCGGTACGGCTGGGCCCCGCGCCCGCCAAGGAGTCGTACCTCGACGCCGATCTGGTCCTGAAGGCGGCCAAGGACACGGGGGCGGGCGCGATCCACCCCGGGTACGGGTTCCTCTCCGAGGACGCGGCGTTCGCGCGGCGCTGTGAGGATGCCGGGATCGTGTTCGTGGGGCCGACGCCGGAGCAGTTGGAGCTGTTCGGCGCGAAGCACACGGCGCGGGCGGCGGCGCGGGCGGCCGGGGTGCCGCTGGTGCCGGGTACGGGTCTGCTGGCCTCCGTCGAGGAGGCGCTCGAAGCGGCCGCCGGTATCGGCTACCCCGTCATGCTCAAGGCCACCGGCGGTGGCGGCGGTATCGGTATGTCGGCATGTCGCTCCGCCGACGAACTGACCGAGGCCTGGGAGCGGGTGCAGCGCGTCGCCGCGGCCTCCTTCTCCTCGGCGGGCGTCTTCCTGGAGCGCCTGGTCGAGAACGCCCGCCATGTCGAGGTGCAGGTCTTCGGCGACGGGCAGGGCCGCGTCATCACCTTCGGCGACCGCGACTGCTCACTCCAGCGCCGCAACCAGAAGGTCGTGGAGGAGGCGCCCGCGCCCGGCCTCCCTTCTCACGTACGTGACCACCTCGCCACGGCAGCCCGCGACTTGTGCGCCTCGGTCGGCTACCGCTCCGCCGGGACCGTCGAGTTCGTGTACGACGCCGCCCGCGGGGAGGCGTACTTCCTGGAGGTCAACACCCGCCTCCAGGTGGAGCATCCGGTCACCGAGGCGATCTACGGGGTCGACCTCGTCGCCTGGATGCTGCGCCTCGCGCGCGGCGAGACGGATGTCGTACGGGATCCGGGGGCGCCCCGCGGTCACGCCGTCGAGGCCCGCGTATACGCCGAGGACCCCTCGCGCGAACACCGCCCGAGCGCGGGCCTGTTGACGCGGGTCGAGTTCCCCGGCGGTGTCCGCGTGGACGGCTGGGTCGAGACGGGTACCGAGGTGACCACGTCGTACGACCCGATGCTCGCGAAGGTCATCGCGTACGGTCCGGACCGGGCGCACGCCCTGGAGCGGCTCGACGAGGCGCTGGCGAGGACCCGGGTCGACGGCATCGAGACGAACCTGGGGCTGGTGCGGGCGGCGCTCGCCGAGCGGTCCTTCCGGGCGGCAACGCACTCGACGGCGACACTGGCCGAGGTAACCGACCCGACCGCGCGGATCGAGGTCGTCTCCGGCGGAACGCTCACCACCGTGCAGGACTGGCCGGGCCGCACCGGCTACTGGCAGGTGGGCGTGCCGCCGTGCGGCCCGATGGACGACCTGTCGTTCCGTCTGGGCAACCGGGCACTCGGCAACCATGAGGGCGCGCCAGGACTCGAATGCACGCTGCGGGGACCGGCGTTGCGGTTCACCCACACCACGACCGTGTGCGTCACGGGTGCTCCCGCGCCGGTCACGGTGGACGGTGCGGCGGTCGCCCAGTGGGAGCCGGTGACGGTGCCCGCGGGTGCCGTACTGGAGGTCGGCGCACCCACCGAGCACGGCCTGCGCACGTATGTGCTGTTCGCGGGCGGCGGCCTGGACGTACCCGCGTTCCTCGGCAGCGCGGCCACCTTCACCCTGGGCCGGTTCGGCGGGCACGGGGGGCGGGCGCTGCGCACGGGGGATGTGCTGCACGGTGGCGCGGTCGCTTCCGGGAGTCCGGTCGCGTTGGCCGACCGCCCTGTGTTCGGCTCGCACTGGCACGTCGGCGCCCTCGAAGGCCCGCACGCGGCACCGGAGTTCTTCACCGAGGACGACATCCACGACTTCTACGCCGCCGGCTGGAAGGTCCACTTCAACTCGGCACGCACGGGCGTACGGCTCGTCGGTCCGAAACCCCGCTGGGCGCGTACCGACGGCGGCGAGGCCGGCCTGCACCCGTCCAACATCCACGACACGCCGTACTCGGTGGGGGCGGTCGACTACACGGGCGACATGCCGGTCCTGCTCGGCCCGGACGGCCCCTCGCTCGGCGGCTTCGTCTGCCCGGCGACGGTGGCCAGTTCGGAGCGCTGGAAGCTCGGGCAGTTCCGCCCCGGTGACACGGTGCGCTTCGCGCCCATCGCCGAGGACGGCACGGTGCGCGCGGCGATCGTGGACGGCGGGGTGCTGGCGCGGGACGGCGACGTCACCTTCCGGCGCAGCGGCGACGACAACCTGCAGATCGAATTCGGGCCCATGCAGCTGGACTTGGCCCTGCGGATGCGGGTGCACGCGCTGATGGAGGCGGTGACCGAGGCCGGCCTCGACGGCGTCACGGATCTGACACCCGGCATCCGCTCGCTCCAGATCCACACCGACCCGCACCGCCTCCCCCAACGCGAACTCCTCGCCGCCGTACGGCAGATCACGCGGACGCTCCCGCCCAGCGACCAGCTGGTGGTCCCCTCCCGCACGGTCCACCTCCCGCTCTCCTGGGACGACCCGGCCACCCGCGAGGCCATCGCCCGCTACATGGCGGGCGTCCGCGACGACGCGCCCTGGTGCCCGTGGAACATCGAGTTCATCCGCCGTGTGAACGGCCTCGACTCGGTGGCAGACGTGTACCGCACGGTCTTCGACGCCGAATACCTCGTCCTGGGCCTGGGAGACGTGTACCTGGGCGCCCCGGTGGCGACACCGCTGGATCCGCGCCACCGCCTGGTCACCACCAAGTACAACCCGGCCCGCACCTGGACCGCCGAGAACTCCGTCGGCATCGGCGGCGCGTACCTGTGCGTCTACGGTATGGAAGGCCCCGGTGGCTACCAGTTCGTCGGCCGTACGACCCAGGTGTGGTCGGGCTGGCAGCAGCGCGGCGCGTTCGAGCCGGGCTCGCCGTGGCTGCTGCGCTTCTTCGACCGCATCAAGTGGTACCCGGTGGAGCCCGAGGAGCTGCTGCGGCTGCGGGCCGACATCACCTCCGGCCGCTTCGTCCCCCGGATCGAGGAGGGCGAGTTCTCACTGGCCGCCTACGAGGCCTTCCTCGCCGAGAACGCCGACTCCGTCGCGGAGTTCCGCTCCCGGCAGAGCGCCGCCTTCGCGGCGGAACGGGACGCGTGGGAGGCGGCGGGCGAGTTCACCCGCGCGGAGGCGGCCGCCGCACCGCCGGCTCCTCCGGCCGTGGTGACGGTCCCCGAGGGCGGCCGCCTGATAGAGGCCGAATTCGCCGCCTCGGTATGGCAGTTGAACGTGCGGCCCGGCGACAAGGTGGTCTCCGGCCAGCCCCTCCTCGCCCTGGAGGCCATGAAGATGGAGTCCAGAGTGCCCGCCCCGATGAACGGCGTGGTCCACGAGATCCTGGCAAAGCCGGGAGACCAGGTGGAGGCGGGGACAGCCCTGCTGGTTCTGGCGCCAACGAGTGCGACGGTGTCTTGAAACCGCCCGTTCGTCTGTGGGCAGACGTTCCGCAGGGCGATGGGGGTCCCCCCGCTCGAGCGGAGCCGAGAGTGGGGGAGGGTGGGCACACACCAGCCACCGGACCGCAGCCGACAATCCACCCCAGGCAAGGAGCACCGATGTCGTCCCCCGCCCTCACCCGAGTCCGCATGGCGTACGCCCGCATCGAGGCCACAGACCGCCCCGAGATCTGGATCGACCTGCGCCCCCAGGCGGAGGTCGAGCAGCAGGCCCGAGCCATCGACGAGCGCGTCGCCGCAGGCGAGCGCCTCCCCCTCGCGGGCAAGCTCTTCGCCGCAAAGGGCAACATCGACGTGGCGGGCCTGCAGACCACCGCCGGCTGCCCGGCCTACGCGTACACCCCGGAGGGCGACGCCCCCGTCGTCGCCCGCCTCCGCGCGGCAGGCGCGATCGTCCTGGGCACCACGAACATGGACCAGTTCGCCACCGGCCTGGTCGGCACCCGCTCCCCGTACGGCGCGGTGCGGGGCGCCCTGGCCCCGGCCAGGGTCAGCGGCGGCTCCAGCTCGGGCTCCGCCGTGGCCGTGGCCCTGGGCATCGTCGACCTCGCCCTCGGCACGGACACCGCGGGCTCGGGCCGCGTCCCCGCCGCGTTCAACGGCATCGTCGGACTGAAGCCGACCCGCGGCCTGGTACCGACGACCGGCGTCGTCCCGGCCTGCGCCTCCCTGGACTGCGTGACCGTGTTCGCCCGTACGCTCCCTGAGGCCGAGCAGGCCCTCGCGTACATGGCGTCGCCGTCCGGCCGGGACCTCCCGGCCCTCCCCCAGCGCGCCCCCGGCCCCTGGCGCGTCGCCGTCCCGCCGACGGCACAGCTCGGCGAACTGGACGAGGGCTGGGCCGAGGCGTACGAGGCCGCCGTGGAGCAGCTCGTGGCAGCCGGGGCTGAGGTGCGCACGCTCGACCTCACGCCGTTCAGCGAGGCCGCCGCGATGCTCTACGGGGGCGCGTTCGTCGCCGAGCGCTACACCGCCGTGGGGAGCTTTGTCGACAAGGTGATCCCCGAGGGAGGCGAGGGGCTCGACCCGACCGTCGCCGGGATCATCACCGGCGCCCGGGACATCCCGGCCCACCAGCTGTACGCGGACCAGGAACGCCTGGCCGAGCTCCGCGCCCGGGCGGAGGCCCAACTCGGCGACGCGGACGCGCTGTTGCTGCCGACCACGCCGGGCCACCCCACGCTCGCCGAGGTCGCCGCCGACCCGCTGGGCGCCAACGCCCGCCTGGGCCGTTTCACCAACTCCACGAACCTCTTCGACCAGGCCGCGGTCGCGGTCCCCGCCGACACGGTGGACGGGCTGCCCTTCGGCGTGATGCTGATCGGCCCCGCGTTCACCGACGAACGCCTCGCCCGGATCGCCCGGCTGCTCCAGCCGCGGCTCCGGATCGCGGTGGTGGGCGCGCACCTGTCCGGCCAGCCGCTCAACCCTCAACTGCTCGCCCTGGGAGCGGAGTTGGACCGTACGACGACCACCGCACCCGAGTACCGGCTGCACGCGCTGTCCACCACCCCGCCCAAGCCGGGTCTGGTGCACGTCGGCGCCGAGGGCGGTGCCGCCATCGAGGCCGAGGTGTGGCGACTGCCCGCCGAAGGCCTCGGACAGCTGGCCGGCACGCTGCCCCGGCCGATGACCCTGGGCAGCGTGCTTCTCGCCGACGGAACGTCCGTCCCCGGCTTCCTGTGCGAACCGTCCGCGCTCGAAGGCGCCGAGGACATCACGGCGTACGGAGGCTGGCGCGCCTATCTCAACAACTGAGCGCGCAGCCACCCCTGCCGACGAGGGGCCGGGACACGCAGCCACTCCGGCCAGCGGGGACCCGGGACACGCAGCCGCCCCAGCCAGCGGGGACCCGGGACACGCAGCCACCCCAGCCAGCGGGGACCCGGGACACGCAGCCACCCCGGCCGGCAGGGGCCCGTAACGCGCCGTCTCACCCCACCGAGGAGTACGCCACCACCCCGCGCAACAGCCCGTCGACCGCCCTGCGCGCGTTCTTCGCGACCGTAGAGCCCCCGCCGGAGGCGGGTGCGGCGGCCGCGATCTGGCCGAGAACGTCGATGACTTGCTTGCACCAGCGCACGAAGTCACCGGCGGGCATCTCGGCCTCGCGCAGCACCTCGTCGAGACCCTTGCCGGAGGCCCACTCGTACGCGGCCCAGGCGAAGCCGAGGTCCGGTTCGCGCTGGCCGACGCCCTCGGTCTGGGTGATCCGGAACTCCTCCTCCAGTGCGTCGAGGTGGCCCCAGATCCGCACCATCTCGCCGAGCGCGGCCTTCGCCTTGCCGGACGGCACCTTCGGTGCCGTGGCATCGTCGGCGACCCGGGACTCGTACACCAGCGCCGAGACGCAGGCGGCGAGTTCGGCGGGGTTGAGCCCCTCCCAGACCCCGGCGCGCAGGCATTCGCTGGCGAGCAGGTCGAGTTCGCCGTACAGCCGGGCGAGCCGCTTGCCGTGTTCGGTGACCTCGTCGCCGCGCAGATAGTCCAACTCGGTGAGGAGGGCGACGATCCGGTCGAAGGTGCGGGCGATGGTGTTCGTCCTGCCCTCGATGCGGTGCTCCAGCTGTCTGGTGTCGCGCACCAGCCGGTGGTAGCGCTCGGCCCAGCGGGCGTGGTCCTCACGGTCGTTGCACCCGTGGCAGGGGTGGGCCCGGATCGCCGTGCGCAGCCGGGCGATCTCGCGGTCGTCGGCCGCCTCGGACCGCTTCTTGCGGTGCCGGTCGGGGACGATGTGCCCGGCCTTGGTGCGCAGCGCGGACGCCAGGTCCCGCCGGGACTGCGGCGAGCGCGGGTTGAACGACTTGGGGATCCGCATCCGCTCCAGCGCCTCGATCGGCACCGGGAAGTCCATCGAGGCCAGCCGCTTGACCTGGCGCTCGGCGGTGAGCACCAGCGGGCGCGGCCCGTCGTGCTGTTCGAAGCCGCGGTGGCCGTTGGAGCGCCCCGCGGGCAGGCCCGGGTCGAGCACCAGGGCCAGGCCCGCGTACTTTCCGGTCGGGACGTGGATGACGTCACCCGGCTTGAGCTTCTCCAGGGCGACGGCCGCCTCCGCGCGCCGCTGCGTCTGGCCCTGCCGGGCCAGCTCGGTCTCGCGGTCCTTGAGCTCGCGGCGCAGCCCCATGTATGCGTCGAAGTCGCCCAAGTGGCAGGTCATGGACTCCTTGTAGCCTTCGAGGCCCTCCTCGTTGCGCTGCACCTGCCGGGAGATCCCGACGACCGACTTGTCGGCCTGGAACTGCGCGAACGACGTCTCCAGGAGCTCGCGCGAGCGGTGCCGCCCGAACTGCTCGACCAGGTTCACGGCCATGTTGTACGACGGCTTGAAGCTGGAGCGCAGCGGATACGTGCGCGTACCCGCGAGTCCCGCCAGGTGCTCGGGGCTCATCGCGCGCTGCCACAGCACCACGGCGTGACCCTCGACATCGATGCCACGGCGTCCCGCGCGGCCGGTCAGCTGGGTGTACTCGCCGGGTGTGATGTCGGCGTGCTGCTCGCCGTTCCACTTGACGAGCTTCTCCAACACCACCGAGCGTGCGGGCATGTTGATGCCGAGCGCGAGGGTCTCGGTCGCGAACACGGCCTTGACGAGGCCGCGTACGAACAGTTCCTCGACGACCTCCTTGAACGTCGGCAGCATGCCCGCGTGGTGGGCCGCGATGCCGCGCTCCAGGCCCTCCAGCCATTCGTAGTAGCCCAGGACGTGCAGGTCTTCGCGGGGGATGGAGGCGGTGCGCTCCTCGACGATTTCGCGCACCCTCGCCCGCGCCTCGTCGTCGTTCAGCCTCAGGCCCGCGTACAGGCACTGCTGGACGGCGGCCTCGCAGGCCGCGCGGCTGAAGATAAAGGTGATGGCGGGCAGCAGCCCTTCGGAGTCGAGCCGCTCGATGACCTCGGGACGGCCGGGCGTCCACACGCGCGAGCGCTGCCGGCGCTCACGCTCGCGGTCGGCCTCGCGCATGGCGCGGCCCCGTTTGCGGTCCTGGTACGACGGCCGGGTCGCCTCCATGCGCGCCATGCGCGTCAGGTCGGGGTTGACGGCCTTCTTCTGGCCCTCGCCCTCCTCGAAGAGGTCGTACATCCGGCGCCCTGCCAGCACATGCTGGAACAGCGGGACGGGCCGGTGCTCGGAGACGATCACCTCGGTGTCGCCGCGCACGGTGTCCAGCCAGTCGCCGAACTCCTCCGCGTTCGACACGGTCGCCGAGAGCGACACCAGGGTCACCGACTCCGGGAGGTGAATGATCACTTCCTCCCAGACGGCGCCGCGGAAGCGGTCGGAGAGGTAGTGCACCTCGTCCATGACCACATAGCCGAGGCCGAGGAGGGTCTGCGAGCCCGCGTACAGCATGTTCCGCAGCACCTCGGTGGTCATGACCACGATCGGGGCTTCGGAGTTGACGCTGTTGTCGCCGGTCAGCAGACCGACCTTGTCCGCGCCGTAACGGCGGCACAGGTCGGCGTACTTCTGGTTCGAGAGCGCCTTGATCGGCGTGGTGTAGAAGCACTTCTTGCCCTGCTGGAGGGCGAGGTGGACGGCGAATTCACCGACGACCGTCTTGCCCGAGCCGGTGGGGGCGGCCACCAGCACTCCCTTGCCCGATTCGAGTGCCTCGCAGGCCTCGATCTGGTAGGGGTCGAGGCCGAAGTCATACATCTCGCGGAAGGACGCGAGCGCGGTGGCCTGCTCGACAGCGCGCCTGCGTGCTGCCGCGTACCGCTCGGCCGGTGAGAGATCCTCTGTCATCGTGCTTTCGAGACTACCCGGATGCACTGACAACAGGACGATCAATATCCCGATCCGCGGCTGTGAAACCCGCTGTTCACGCAGCTCAGAGCGCGGCGACGCGGACCGCCCCGGGAATGCACTCCGCGGTCAGCGGCAGCGGCCCGAGCGGCTCACCGTCCGCGTACCCCGTGATGTCCTCGGCGACGAGCTCGACCTTCGCGGCCCGGTGCACGGTGACCTGGGGATGGTCGAGGTGGGTGCCCTGGTAGACCTTCGGGAACACCGTGAGCAGCGTCGTACGGCTGCAGTCCCCGACGACCGTGATGTCGAACAGCCCGTCGCCCAGGTCCGCGCCCGCGCAGATCTTCATGCCTCCGCCGTACGACGATCCGTTGCCGACGGCCACGAGCGTCGCCTCGATCTCCTGGACCTCGCCGTCGTCGAGCGTGATCCGGTACGGGAAGGGCTTGAAGGCGGCCAGTTCGGCCAGCATGGCGAGGTCGTACCTGAAGCGCCCAGTGGGCCATCGCATGCGGTTGCCGCGGTCGTTGACCCGGGAGTCGAAGCCGGAGGCGAGGACGGTGCCGAACCAGGTGCCGTCCACGCGCCCCAGGTCGACGTCCCGCAGCCGCGCCCCCTTGAGGGCCTCGGCGATCAGGCGCCCCGCTGCCGCCGGGTCGCGCAGGGGCAGGTCCAGGGCGCGCGCGAAGTCGTTGCCGGTGCCGACGGCGACCACGCCGAGCGGGGTGCGGGTCCCGGCGACGGCCTGCAGGGCCAGATTCACCATGCCGTCGCCGCCGACCGCGACGAGGGCGCCGGTGCCGCCTTCGACGGCGGCACGCGCGCGCGTGAGGGCGTCTGCCGCGTCCTCCCCGAGGATCGTCCGGACGGAGAATCCCGCCGCGCGCAAGGCCGAAGCGGCCGGCTGCGCCGCGCGGGCGCCCCGGCCGCGTCCCGCGGTGGGGTTGACGAAGAGGGTGATCTCGCTGGTCACAGCCCTGACCCTACGAGGTCCGCGGGCTGCGTCAGGTCACGTCGTCATAACCGTTGACCCGGTCCGAGCTCGCCTGCTCCGGCAGCGCCCGGCTGACCGACACGGTCTCGACCTCGCCGACGTCCTCGGGGGTGAGATCCAGGTCGGAGGCCTCGTCGTCGGCGGGGCCCAGTGCGTCGCGGCGGCGCCTGCGTCGGTCATTGAGCAGCGAGAAGGCCGTCGCGCCGAAGTACAGGATCCAGATCGGTCCGGCGAGCGCCAGCATCGTCAGCGGGTCGGTGCTGGGCGTCGCGAGCGCCGCGAACACGGTGATGCCCATCATCATCGCTCGCCACCAGCCGAGCATCCGCTTGCCGGTGATCGCCCCGGTGAGGTTGAGGAAGATCAGCAGCAGGGGCAGCTCGAAGGAGAGGCCGAAGACGATCACCATGCGCGTGACGAGGTCGAGCAGGTCGTCCAGCGGCAGCAGGTTGGAGGTCCCGTCCGGCGTGAAGTCGAGCAGCACCGACGCCGTGGTCGGCAGCACCGAGTACGCGAAGTAGGCACCGCCGAGGAAGAGCGGGGCGCCCATGCCGACGAACGCGTAGGCGTACTTCTTCTCGTGCCGGTGCAGACCCGGCGCGACGAAGGCCCACAGCTGGTACAGCCAGACCGGCGAGGCCAGGACGACACCGGCCATCAATGACACCTTCAACGCGAGCGTGAAGGGCGTGAGCAGACCGTTGATCGTGATCTGCGCGCACGGCTCGGAGGAAGACGACTTCGCCAGCTGCTCGAAGGACCTTTCACAGCCGACCGAGTCGAGGATCGGCCTGGTGATGATGTTGATGATGTCGTTATAGAAGAAGGCGGCGACGACGGTGACGACGACGATGGCCAGCATCGCCTTCGCGAGCCGGTTCCGGAGCTCACGAAGGTGCTCCGCGAGGGGCATCCGCCCCTCGGGATCCTTCTCCTTGTTGCGGGCAGACTTGAGCAACCCACGTTCCCATCTCGTGCGGAGGGCCGGAGGTCACCGGCCCTGCGTCAGCGCTTGGTCGTGTCCGTCGGCTCGGTGACCGGGCGCGAGCTGGTCACGTCGCCGGGGGCGGCCTGGATGGTGCGCTGAGCCGGGGGCTGCTCGTCCGTGCTGGGCGGACCGGCCGGGGCGGAGTCCTGTCCCTCGGACTTCATCGCCTTCGCCTCGCTCTTGAGGATGCGCGCGGACTTGCCGAGGGAGCGGGCCATGTCCGGAAGCTTCTTCGCGCCGAACAACAGGATGATGACGACGAGGATGAGAATGATCTCGGGAGCTCCGAGCCTTCCGAACATAAGTCTTTACCTTCTCACCGAGGCTGCAGGGGCGGGGTGCTGTCCGATCGGTCGGACATCTGCCCGATCGTCGTGTTGACAGCGATCGTAACGCTCAGGGGTGAACGCGGGATAATCCCTGTGCGTACTCCCGGTTCGCGACCCGCGCCTCGTTATCCGGGCCGCGATCAGCAGCGTACCTGTCACGGCCGGGAAGGTGACAGGGTGATTGCCACTCAAAGCGCACGCTCCGGCGACTGGCGGGCATCGACAGAACTGGTCACAGGGCATCCACGGAGCCGGCCGTCGTCACGGCCGCGCTCTCCAGATCCTCGGCGGCCCTGCTGATGCGGCGCGCCGAGTCGGAAACCTGGCGCCCCAGACGCTCCGCCTCGAGGAAGACCCGGACGGCGAGCACGCCGAGAACGGCGATTCCCGCGAAACCCACAGCGATCGCAAACATCGGCCAGAACATGACGTCGACCCTAAGCGACGCCGGGGAAGTGCGGGTGCGTTCCCCGGAGCCGCTTAGAGGGTGGAGTGCAGCCGCAGGGTCCGCACCCCGCCCCCGGTGAGCAGCTCGACGATGCGTTCGCCCGCGGGCTTGCGTACGGCGGCGCCGCACCCGGGGCAGGTGAAGGAGTAGAAGGTGGTACGGCTGCTGGCGCCGATGACCAGCCGCAGAGCGCTCGCCGCGAGTTCGAAACCGGCCCGGCAGTCGGGGCAGGCGGCCTTGAACATCACGTCAACCACCCTCCTCATTCCGGCGAAAGCGGTCACCACCGACATTTCCGGCGCACTTAGGCGTGCACCCGACGGCGCGCCCGCCGTCCCCGGCGCACCAGACATCGACGACGTGCTCAAAGCCCCTGCTCCCGCCTGTCGTACGGCCCGTCCTGATCCCCTTGCGGCCCGTCGAGCCCGTCGTAGGCCGCGAGCGCCTCGCGGGCCGCCCGCCGGGCGCTGTCAGCGAGGTCCTGCGGCGACACGATCCGGCCGTCGCGGCCCAGGCGCAGCGCCAGCCGCCGCAGCGACGCGGGATCGGGGGTCCGCAAGGTGATACGCAGCCCGCCGTCCGGCAGCTCGTCGGCGCTGTCGTGCGGGTAGTACTCGGCGACCCAGCGTCCGCCGGGACCGACCTCGACGACCACCTCGGGGTCCTCCGCAGCGGGCTGCACGAGCCCCTCGGAGAGGTCCCGCGGCTCGATCTCCGGCGGCGCGGACGGCTCGTCGAGGATGCGGATCTCGGCGACCCGGTCGAGCCGGAAGGTGCGACGCGCCTCGGAGCGGCGGCACCATGCCTCCACGTACGTGTGGCCGACGCTGACCAGGCGGATCGGGTCGATCTCGCGCTCGGTGAGCTCGTCGCGCGAGGGCGAGTAGTAGCGGATCCACAGCCGGCGGCGCTCGGAGATCGCCCGGTCGACGTCCGCGAAGACCCCGCCCTCGGACTCGAAGGTCACCGAGAGACGGGAGCTGGCGCCCGCCGCCTCACCCGAGGCGGCCTCCACCTTGGCGGTCGCGCGCAGCAGCGCCTGCCGGTCGCCCTCGCGAAGGCCGGGCAGCGTGGAGACGGCACGCGCGGCCACGAGCAGCGCGGTCGCCTCGTCGGCGGCGATACGCAGGGGCTCCGCGACGTCGTCCGGGTTGTGCCACCAGATCCGGTCGCCATCGGTGTCGATGTCGAGCAGATCACCGCCGCGGAAGCTGGTCCCGCACAGCGGCAGCACGTCGAGGTCGGAGATCAGCTCGTCCTCGGTGATCCCGAAGGCCCGCGCGACATCGCCGACGCGCGCGCCGGGGCGCTCCCGCAGATACGTCACCAGGGAGAGCATCCGCCGGGTCTGATCGATCGCGTTGGCGGGCCTGGCCGGTTTTCCTGCCACGTTCTTACGCTCCCCCTCAGCCCTTGGCCACGGCGCGCAGCCGGTCCACGACGTCGGCCCGCAGCTCGGCGGGCTCCAGGACCACCACGTCGGGCCCGAACTCGACAAGCCAGGCATCCAGGCCGTGCCCGTACGGAATCTCCAACTCGTCCCAGCCGTCGCCCCGTTCCCGTACGGAGACGGCCTTGGCGCGCAGCGGATAGCCCGAGCCGGCGCGCATCCGGATCCGCGCGGTGCGGTCGGCGATCTCCCCCGCCCAGCCCGCGACCGTCTCGCGCACGGTGACGACGTCGGGCACCTCGGCCGTGTACCGCCCGGCGCGGGTGCGGACCTTGCCGGTGATCCGGGAGAGCCGGAAGACGCGCTCGGCGCCGCGGTCGCGGTCCCAGCCCGCCAGATACCAGTGGCCGCGCCAGCACTCCAGGGCCCACGGCTCGACGTGCCGGGTCTCGGGGTGCGCGGCGGTGGCCTTGCGGTAGTCGAAGACGACCGTGCGACGGTCGCGGCAGGCGAGCATCAGCGGTTCGAAGGCCGCCTCGTGCACGGGGATGTGCGGTTCCAGGGCGCCATGGGCCTCGTACGGGTCCACGTCCTCGGGCAGGCCCGCGGCGCGCAGCTTCTGCAGGGCGCCGCTGGCGGCACCGGCAAGCCGGGCCTGCTGCCAGACCTTGGCGACCAGGCCGAGGGCGGCGGCCTCCTCGGCGTCGAGCGTGATGGGCGGCAGACGGTTGCTGTCGCGGCGGGCGAGATAGCCGACCTCGCCGTCGAGGTTCTCCACCGTCTCGATGACCAGCCCGAGTTCGCGCAGATCGTCCTTGTCGCGCTCGAACATCCGGTTGAAGGAGTCGTCCGAGGCCGCCGCGCCCTTGCCCGGCCCGGAGGCCGCACCTCTGCCCGGCCCGAAGGCCGCACCTCTGCCCGGCCCGAAGGCCTCGACGTAGGCCTCGATGGAATCGCGCAGCTCGCGCTTGCTGAGCGGCCGCCGTGTCCCGAGCAGACACAGCGCCAGGTTCATCAGCCGCTCGGCCTTGGCAATGGCCATCGACGCCCTTCCCTATGGTGCTCCCAACCGATGACCGTACCGCCCTGAGGTGCCGCGGCAAAAGCCGAGGGCCCATGCCCGGACAGGCATGGGCCCAGGTGATCTGATCCGGTCAGACCCTGATCACACGGCGTACGCGCTGATCTCAGACGGAGACCAGGTCGCAGACGAAGATCAGCGTCTCGCCCGGGGCGATACGGCCACCGGCGCCGCGGTCGCCGTACGCGAGGTGCGCCGGGATGATCAGCTGGCGGCGGCCGCCGACCTTCATGCCCTGCACGCCCTGGTCCCATCCCTGGATGACCTGGCCGACGCCGAGCTGGAACTCGAGCGGGGTACCGCGGTTCCAGGAGGCGTCGAACTCCTCGCCGGTGGAGAAGGCCACGCCCACGTAGTGGACCTTGACGAAGTCGCCGGCCTTGGCGACCGGGCCGTCGCCCTCCCAGATGTCCTTGATCTCGAGGTCCGCCGGGGGCTCGCCGCCCGGGAAGTCGATCTCGGGCTTGTCGATGCTCACTTCATTACTCCTTGTTGCACGGCCGTCGTCACTGCGCGGCCATCGTCCCGGACAGTCTCACAGACTCTGTGATCACACCGTGCCGAGGATATCCACCACGAAGACCAGCGTGTTCTTGGCCAACTCGCTGCTGGGGTTCGCGCCGTAGCCGAGGGAGGGCGGAATCACCAGCAGCACACGGTCCCCCACGTTCTTGCCGACGAGGCCCTTGTCCCACCCGGCGATCACGGAGCCGGTGCCGATCTGGAAGGCGGTGGCACCCCCGTGGTCCCAGGAGGAGTCGAACTTCTTGCCATCCTCCCACTTGACCCCGGTGTACTGCGCGATGAGGCCCTGACCGGCCTCGACCTTCTTGCCGGTGCCCTTGATCAGCACCTGCTCCTCAAGGTCCTTGGGCGCCTTGGCGCCCTTGGGGATGGTGATGGTCGCCGCCTTCTGCGCGGGAGCCGACACCGTGGGCATACCCGGCTCGGGGGCCGCCTGCGTCCCCTTCACCTCGGCCTTGGAATCGACACTGGCGGCACCGACCGCGTCGACCACCCAGATCAGCACATCCTTGGCGGTGATACCGGACGACGTGTTCAGCCCCTCGCCGATCAGCTCACCCGCGGTGCCCTGCACCAGGATGCGGCTGCCCGTCTTCTGTCCCTTGACGGCGTCCAGGACCTTGGCGGGCAGCTGCTGGCTCGGCTTGCCGATCTGGTCGACGGACTGCTGCCGCGGCGTCTTGGCACCGGCGGTCGCCGCGGCCCAGGTGCCACCGAGCGGCTGGCTGCTTCCCCACTTCTCCACGGTCCAGTCCAGCCGGACGAAGTCGGACGCCTTGATCACGGAGCCGCTGCCTGCCGAGACCGTCTCGACCACGGTCTTGTCGGACGCCTTGCCGCCCTTGGGCACGGAGATCTCGGGCTTGTCCCCGAACGTCCCCTTGACCTGGGCGACGCCTCCCGCCGCATCGCCGGTGTCCTTGTCGTCCGATCCGCACGCGGCGGTGAACAACAGGGCGGGAACGGCCAGCAGCATGACGGCGCGTCGTTTCACGTTGTAGTTCATCAGTCCAACTGGGAGTCGGGGGTGGAGGGCAATGGCCGCCACTCTACGACCTACACGCACCCCCCACCCCCTGACGCGAAACGCGCCGTCACACAACCGCGGCAAAAACACCCGATGCCCGGAGGCGTCACCACCTCCGGGCATCGGACATCCAGGCGCCCACCGGCCCACGAGCGGACCGGAGCCGACTCACATTCCAGCGATCAGCTTCTCCACCCGGTCGTCAACCGAACGGAACGGGTCCTTGCACAACACGGTGCGCTGCGCCTGGTCGTTCAGCTTCAGATGGACCCAGTCCACCGTGAAATCGCGGCGCTGTTCCTGAGCCCGCCGGATGAAGTCACCACGCAACCGCGCCCGAGTGGTCTGCGGCGGCACCGACTTGCCCTCGAAGATCTTCAAGTCGTTGCAGATCCGCGCGGCTTGCCCCTTCTTCTCCAGCAGGTAGTACAGACCACGACGCCGGTGGATGTCGTGGTACGCAAGGTCTATCTGCGCGACCCGCGGGTGCGACATCGTCATGTTGTGCTTGGCCCGGTACCGCTCGATGAGCTTGTACTTCATCACCCAGTCGATCTCGGTGCCGATCCGGTCGAGGTCCTCGGCCTCGATCGCGTCGAGCGTACGGCCCCACAGTTCGAGGACCTGCTCGACCGTTCCGGTGCGGATGCCGCGGCGCTCGCAGAAGTCCACGGCCTTCTCGTAGTACTCGCGCTGCACCTCCAGCGCGGAAGCCTCGCGGCCGCTGGCCAGGCGCACCTTGCGCCGGCCCGTGATGTCGTGGCTGACCTCGCGGATCGCCCGGATCGGGTTCTCCAGGGTGAGGTCACGCATGACCGTGCCCGCCTCGATCATCCGCAGCACGAGGTCGGTGGCGCCGACCTTGAGCAGCATGGTCGTCTCGGACATGTTCGAGTCGCCGACGATGACATGCAGCCGGCGGTAACGCTCTGCGTCCGCATGCGGTTCGTCGCGGGTGTTGATGATGGGCCGGGACCGGGTCGTCGCGGAGCTGACGCCCTCCCAGATGTGCTCCGCCCGCTGGCTGACGCAGTACACGGCACCGCGCGGGGTCTGCAGCACCTTGCCGGCACCGCACAGGAGCTGCCTCGTGACCAGGAACGGAATGAGAATGTCCGCGAGCCGGGAGAACTCCCCGTGCCGGGCCACCAGATAGTTCTCATGGCACCCGTAGGAGTTGCCCGCCGAGTCGGTGTTGTTCTTGAACAGGTAGACGTCGCCCGCGATTCCTTCCTCGTGCAGGCGTCGTTCGGCGTCCACCAGGAGTCCTTCGAGAATGCGCTCGCCGGCCTTGTCGTGGGTGACGAGTTCCGTCACGTTGTCACATTCGGGTGTCGCGTATTCCGGATGTGATCCCACGTCGAGGTAAAGGCGGGCACCGTTCCGCAGAAAGACATTGCTGCTGCGGCCCCATGACACGACACGGCGGAAGAGGTACCGCGCCACCTCGTCGGGAGACAGGCGGCGCTGTCCCCTGAACGTACACGTGACGCCGTACTCGTTCTCCAGCCCGAAAATGCGGCGGTCCATGACTGAACATTACGCCCGATCCCCTGAGCTGAAACGGGGTTCGACGGCACGGTTTGGATCATTTTCCGATGAGACCGCGACCACCGCGCCCTTCCCGGTAGCTGCGAGAACCCGCCCCGTGGCCAGCAGAACCACCAGCGCGGCGGCACCCGCGGCACCCGGAACGGCGAAGCCCCACACCGCCCCGCCCCACTCGACCACAGGGCCCGCCAAGCCCGTTCCGACCGACGCCCCCACGGTGAACGTCGTCACAAGCCAGGAGAAAGCCTCAGTGACCGTGCCAACCGGCGCATGCCGGTCGACCAGCACGAACGCACAAGCGATACAGGGCGCCAGGAACACACCCGCGAGCGTCGTGAGAGCCGTCATGGCCACCGGACCCGGCACCAGCGTCAACGGCAGATAACACACCGCCAGAAGCGCCACAAGCACCCGCAGTCGCACCTCCGGCGCACCACTCCACTGCCGCACGCCATACACCGACCCGCCGACAAGAGCACCGAGGCCTATACCCGCCATCAGCCAGCCGTACACCACGTCCCCACCATGGCCATCGGCGTACGACACCGCCGCGACCGTGATCGAACCCAGCGCGACCCCGACGAACAGGAAGGCGCCAAGCAGCGCCACCAGCCCGGACGAACGCAACGCGCCCAGCCAGTGCGCCTCACGCGGCGCCGAGCGCCACGCGCGCGAGGGCGGCGACACCACCACGCAGAGCGCGCCCAGCACACCCACGACATTCAGGACCAGCAGCGCCGCCTGCGCGGACCAGAGCGACACGCACAGCGTCACCAGCAGCGGCCCGACCGTGAACATGACCTCCTGCGCCACCGCGTCCATCGCGTACGCGGTGTGCACCTGGTCCTCCTTACGGAGGACAGAGGGCCACAACGCCCGCAGACCACCCTCCAGAGGCGGCGTGAAGAGCCCGGCGACGGCCATCGCCGCAGACGCCACCGGCAGCGGATCCGTGCCCGAGAACGCGAACACGGCCATCCCCAGAGCCGAGACCAGCGCCGCCGGCAACTGCACGCGCGGCTGCCCATAGAGATCCACAAGCCGCCCGAGCAACGGCTGCCCCACGGCATTCGCCACCCCGTACACGGCGGCCAGCACACCCGCCAGGCTGTACGTGCCGCCCTCCGCCCGCACGAACAGCACGACGGCGATGGCCGCGGTCGCGTTCGGCAGCCGCCCCACCAGGGTGCCGACGAGCAGTCGGGCAGCATGCCGCGCCCGGAGGATCTCCCCATACCCCGCAGCCATGTGAAGCCCTTCTCGCCTCGGAGGTTTTACGTATAACGTCGCCTGCCATACGTACCATGTGCGCAGTCCACGAGTCCAGACGAGGGAGCAGGTCGACGGTGGCACCAGCCAGCACGCGCCCCACGAGCCGGGACGTCGCCCAGGCCGCAGGCGTCTCCCAGGCCGCCGTCTCACTCGTCCTCGGCGACAAATGGCGCGGCCGGGTCTCCGAGGCCACCGCCGAACGCGTCCGAGAAGCCGCCCAGGAACTCGGCTACCGCCCGAACCTGGCCGCCCGCAACCTCCGCCTCGGCCGCACCCGCACCGTCCTCCTCGTGGTCCCCGCCCTCACCACCGAATTCTTCGCCGGCGTCTACACAGGCGCCGCCCGCATCGCCGCCGAACACGGCTTCGGCGTCGTCCTCTACCCCTCCCCCGAAGGCATCGGCCCCGCCCGCAACCCCTTCGGCTCGGCCACAGCCGCCCTCGACGGCGTCATCGCCTCCTCCATGGCCGCCGACGCCCTCACCGCCATCCGCGGCGACCAACTCCCCCTCGTCATGCTCGACAGCGACCCCGAGGGCAGCCTCGGCGCGGCCACGGTCAACCTCGACATCAAGGACGGCGTACGCCAGATCGCCGAACACCTCCTCACCCTCGGCCACCGCCGCTTCCTCCACCTCGCGGCCGACATCCCCTCCTGGACCTTCGACGTACGCGCCCAAGAACTGGCCACCCGCCTCACTCAGGTCCCCGGCACCCACCTGCGCACCACCCGCGCCCCCATCTCCATCGAAGACGCCCTCACCGCCGCCGCGACCGCCCTCTCCGCCCCGGGCCCCCGCCCCACCGCCCTGATCTGCGACGACGACATACTCGCCGCCGGCGCCTACAAAGCAGCCCGCCGCCTCGGCCTCCACATCCCCGACGACCTCTCCATCACCGGCCTCGACGACCTGGCCCTGGCCAAAGCCCTCGACCCAGAACTCACCACCGTCCACCTCGACGCCGAACAATTCGGCGAACGCGGCATGCAAGCCCTCCTCGCCGTCCTGGAAGGCCGCACACCCCCCAAGCAAGACATCCCAGTCACCCTGGTCGTACGGGCCTCCACGGCCCCACCAAGCCCCCCACACACGTAGCCCAACGCACACACACCCACCCACAACCGGACGACCACAGCGACCACGGGCGGACACCCCGCGCCACACCCACAGCGATCACGCAGGGACGCCCCACGCCGCGCCCCCACCCACCCGCACCCGCCGAACGACGGGAGGGGCCGGAGCCGGAACATCACATGCCCGTCGTTTACGCCCGGATCTGGAAACAGCTCCCCATAGGCCAACGTCTGATCCACCGGCGACGGGCGGATGTACCTGCACCGGCCCCGACCCACCCACCGGCAGAAAGCGCCCACCGGCGGCGGAAAGCGCTCACCGGCGCAAAACGCACCGAAACGCGGCGCGCCCCGACCACAAAGGATCGGGGCGCGCGAAGAGCAGGGGCAAAACCGACGGGACTACTCGTCGTCGCCGTCCTCAGCCTCAGCCTCGGCCTCGGCCTCGGCCTCGGTAGCGGTCTCGGCACCGCCCGCCTCCAACAACCGAGCCAACTGCCGCCCAGCAATCCGCCTGAACTTCCGCTGCTGCGGCCGCGTCCGATCCAGCACCGCCACCTCAAGCCGCTCCGCCGGAATCTCCCGCTCACCACCGTTCGGCTCCCGCGACAGCGCCTCCACGGCCAGCTTCAAGGCCTCCGCCAGCGACATCCCGTCCTGATGACGCCGATCCAGATAGCCACTGATCTGCTCGGCATTACCACCGACCGCGACCGAACCGTGCTCATCCACGATCGACCCGTCATGCGGCAGCCGATAAATCTGATCACCCTCAGGCGTCTCGCCGACCTCGGCGACCACCAACTCCACCTCGTACGGCTTCTCAGCCGCACTCGAGAAGATCGTCCCCAAGGTCTGGGCATACACATTGGCCAGACCACGAGCAGTCACGTCATCACGGTCATAGGTGTAACCCCGCAGATCGGCGTACCGCACACCGCCGATCCGAAGGTTCTCGTACTCGTTGTACTTACCGGCCGCCGCGAAAGCGATCCGGTCATAGATCTCGCTGAACTTGTGCAGCGCACGGGACGGGTTCTCCCCGACGAACACGATGCCGTCGGCGTACTGCAGCACGACCAGGCTGCGGCCACGGGCGATGCCCTTGCGGGCGTACTCCGCCCGATCGGCCATGGCCTGCTGGGGTGAGACATAGAACGGCGTCGACACCGGCTATCCGTCCCTTTCTGTCGAAGTCAGTGGATCACCTGATAACGAAGGCGGGCTCAGAGCAGCGCGGCCCGCGGACCATCGGGCTGCTCAAGACGCCGCTCCAGAATCGAGCGGGCGATCTCGGAGGACTCCTCATCAGTCAGCTTGCGGAATCCCTCTTCGGTGATCACGGTGACGATCGGGTAGATCCGGCGGGCGACATCGGGACCACCGGTCGCCGAGTCGTCGTCGGCCGCGTCATACAGGGCCTGGACAACGAGCGTCGTCGCCTGCTGCTCGGTCAGGTCGGGGCTGTACAGCTTCTTCAGGGCACCGCGCGCGAAGATCGAGCCGGAGCCCGTGGCCGCGAAACCGTGCTCCTCCGAGCGGCCGCCGGTGACGTCGTAGGAGAAGATGCGGCCCTTCTCGCGGTCCACGTCGTACCCCGCGAACAGGGGAACCACGGCCAGGCCCTGCAGGGCCATGCCGAGGTTGGACCGGATCATGGTCGACAGGCGGTTGGCCTTGCCCTCCAGGGAGAGCTGAGCACCCTCGACCTTCTCGAAGTGCTCCAGCTCCAGCTGGAAGAGCTTGACCATCTCGACGGCGAGACCGGCGGTGCCGGCGATACCGACCGCCGAGTACTCATCCGCGGGGAACACCTTCTCGATGTCCCGCTGCGCGATGACGTTCCCCATGGTCGCCCGGCGGTCACCGGCGAGCACCACGCCACCGGGGAAGGTGGCGGCGACGATGGTCGTGCCGTGCGGGGCCTCGATCACGCCCTGGACGGGCGGCAGCTGCCGCTTACCCGGGAGCATTTCCGGCTGGTGCTCGGACAGGAAGTCCATGAAGGACGACGACCCAGGCGTCAGGAAGGCAGCCGGTAGACGCCCGGTGCTACGAGTATTGGCTTCCACGAGGATCCTTCCAAGTAGGCGGCAGCCCGACGAACCGCGTCGGGATCATCTCCCAACTTGCCGATGGCCGAATTGCAGTTGAAGCACAGTACGCCACGGACCCTACCCGTCTCGTGACAGTGATCCACATGAACGGCCGGAGCTTTCAGGCAGATCACACAGAGCCCCATCTGGGAGGCGACCATTGCGTCCCGCTCAGCTTCGGTGAGGCCGTACTGGCGCTTGAGATGCCCCTGCCTCCCCCGTGCGGCCTTACATGCCTTGCAACAAGTGGCAAGGCCGTCCGATGCCGTCGCGCTGCGATGCCACTCGCTGTGCGGCTTGGTCTCGCCACACCCGCGGCAGTACTTCTGCCTGGCAGGTACATCTACTCGCGGTCGCACGTTGCGCCCCTTGGCGACTTGCCGCTCTTGGTGGTGAGCAGCCGCGCACTCTCGGCAGTGAGCCTGCAAGCCGTCGCGCATCGCCTTGTTACTGGCGAAGGCTGCCCGCGGCTTGTGCTCCTTGCACCGCGAGCAACGCTTCACACCGTCTTCATTCTCCAATCCCAGCACCCCCGCCGCCTTCGATTCAAAGGCTACTGGCCGCCCTTCTGAACGAAACTTCGAACGAAGTCCTCGGCGTTCTCCTCTAGGACGTCGTCAATTTCGTCCAGCACAGAGTCCACGTCGTCGCTCAGCTTCTCCTGCCGCTCCTTGAGGTCCTCAGAGACCTGCGCGTCTTGCGCGGTCTCCTCGACCTCCTCGGTGGAGCGCGTCGCCTTCTGCTGTCCGCCGCCGGTGTCCTTGGTCGCCATAACCCTCACCCCGCTCGGTTCGACGTTCTTGATCAGACCCTACAAGCAGGGTCCGACATCGGCCCCGCAGTTCCCTTGTTCCCTCAACGTCCGGGGACCACCTCGATGATTCCCGGACGCCGACTTTTCCACTCTGCCGGACCGGATCGGCCCGAGCACACCTGCTCAGTTGCCTGACAGGACCCTGACCAGGTCTTCCGCCGTGCGACAGCGGTCCAGGAGTTCCTTGACGTGATTACGCGTTCCGCGAAGCGGCTCCAGGGTTGGAACGCGCTGGAGCGAGTCACGGCCGGGCAGGTCGAAGATGACCGAGTCCCAGGAGGCCGCCGCGACGTCGTCCGCGTACTGCTCGAGGCAGCGCCCGCGGAAGTAGGCGCGGGTGTCCTCCGGCGGCTTGGTGCGGGCCCGCTCGACGTCCGTCTCGTCCATGAGGCGCTTCATCTTGCCGCGTGCCGCGAGGCGGTTGTAGAGGCCCTTCTCGGCGCGTACGTCGGCGTACTGGAGGTCGACCAGGTGCAGCCGGGCGGCGTCCCAGTCGAGGCTGTCACGGCGCCGGTAGCCCTCCATGAGTTCCCGCTTGGCGACCCAGTCGAGTTCGCCGGAGAGGCTCATGGGGTCGTTCTCCAGGCGGTTGAGGGTGTCCTCCCAGCGCAGGAGGACGTCCTTGGTCTGGTCGTCGGCGTCCGATCCGAACCGTTCCTCCACGTACTTGCGTGAGAGCTCGAAGTACTCCATCTGCAGTTGTACGGCGGTCAGCGTGCGTCCGCTGCGGAGCGTGACGAGTCGCTTCAGTGTGGGGTCGTGCGAGACCTGGTGCAGCGTGCGTACTGGCTGGTCGACGGCCAGGTCCACGGCGATGAAGCCGTCTTCGATCATGGACAGGACCAGGGCGGTCGTGCCCAGTTTCAGATACGTCGAGATCTCGGAGAGGTTGGCGTCTCCGATGATCACGTGGAGGCGGCGGTACTTTTCCGCGTCCGCGTGGGGCTCGTCGCGCGTGTTGATGATCGGGCGCTTCAAGGTGGTCTCGAGGCCCACCTCGACCTCGAAGTAGTCCGCTCGCTGGCTGAGCTGGAAGCCGTGTTCGTGTCCGTCCTGGCCGATGCCGACGCGGCCCGCTCCGGTGACGACCTGGCGTGAGACGAAGAAGGGCGTGAGGTGGCGCACGATGTCGGAGAAGGGGGTTTCCCGCTTCATCAGGTAGTTCTCGTGCGTGCCGTACGAGGCGCCCTTGTTGTCGGTGTTGTTCTTGTAGAGGTGGATCGGCTGGGCGCCGGGGAGCTGGGCCGCGCGTTCTGCGGCTTCGGCCATGATGCGTTCGCCGGCCTTGTCCCAGAGGACGGCGTCGCGCGGGTTGGTGACCTCGGGGGCGCTGTACTCGGGGTGTGCGTGGTCGACGTAGAGCCGTGCGCCGTTGGTGAGGATCACGTTGGCCAGGCCGATGTCCTCGTCGGTGAGCTGGCTGGCGTCGGCGGCCTCGCGGGCGAGGTCGAAGCCTCGGGCGTCCCGCAGCGGGTTCTCCTCCTCGAAGTCCCAGCGGGCCCGGCGGGCCCGGTGCATCGCCGCCGCGTAGGCGTTGACGATCTGGGATGAGGTGAGCATGGCATTGGCGTTGGGGTGGCCGGGGACGGAGATCCCGTACTCCGTCTCGATGCCCATTACTCGCCGTACGGTCATGCGGCCCTCCTTGCCCGGCGGCGCCCTCGGTCGGGGGCGCTGCTCAAGTACCGCTGGCGCTCCGGTGCGTGTGCGGTGCCCGTCCCCGCACTGCGCGCCTCGGCGGTACGAAAGAGCCTAGAACGCCTTTGCGCTGGTGGGGAGATCATTTGCGTCATTGCTCTGCTCCAGCCGTGACCTGGAAAACAGTCGGCTGCGGGTACCCGTGGAGGGCACCCGCAGCCGCCCTGTCTTTTACAGGTACTGCCCGGTGTTGGCCACCGTGTCGATGGAGCGTCCGGTGTCTGCGCCCTGCTTTCCGGTGATGAGGGTACGGATGTACACGATCCGTTCGCCCTTCTTTCCGGAGATGCGGGCCCAGTCGTCCGGGTTGGTGGTGTTGGGCAGGTCCTCATTCTCCTTGAACTCGTCCACGCATGCCTGGAGGAGGTGGGAAACCCTGAGGCCCTTCTGGTTGTGTTCCAAGAAGTCCTTGATGGCCATCTTCTTGGCGCGGCCGACGATGTTTTCGATCATGGCGCCGGAGTTGAAGTCCTTGAAGTAGAGGACTTCCTTGTCGCCGTTGGCGTAGGTGACCTCGAGGAAGCGGTTTTCCTCGGTTTCGGCGTACATCTGTTCCACGGCGGTCTGGATCATGCCGTGGACGGTGGCCGACTTGTCGCCGCCGTGTTCTCCGATGTCTTCGGAGTGCAGGGGGAGGCGTTCGGTGAGGTACTTGCCGAAGATGTCCTTGGCGGCCTCGGCGTCCGGGCGCTCGATCTTGATCTTCACGTCGAGGCGTCCGGGCCGCAGGATCGCGGGGTCGATCATGTCCTCGCGGTTGGAGGCGCCGATGACCACGACGTTCTGCAGGCCTTCCACGCCGTCGATCTCGGCGAGCAGCTGGGGGACGATGGTGTTCTCCACGTCCGAGCTGACGCCTGATCCACGGGTGCGGAAGAGGGATTCCATTTCGTCGAAGAAGACGATGACGGGGGTGCCCTCGCTGGCCTTTTCCCGTGCTCGCTGGAAGACGAGGCGGATCTGTCGCTCGGTCTCGCCGACGTACTTGTTCAGGAGCTCGGGGCCCTTGATGTTGAGGAAGAAGCTCTTGCCGGTGGCCTGTCCGGTCACTTCGGCGACCTTTTTGGCCAGTGAGTTGGCGACGGCCTTGGCGATCAGTGTCTTGCCGCATCCGGGGGGTCCGTAGAGCAGTACGCCCTTGGGCGGGCGCAGTTCGTGCTCCTTGAAGAGGTCGGGGTAGAGGTAAGGGAGCTCGACGGCGTCGCGGATCATTTCGATCTGGTTTCCCAGGCCGCCGATCTGCTCGTAGCCGATGTCCGGGACCTCTTCGAGGACGAGTTCCTCGACTTCGCTCTTCGGGACAACTTCGTAGACATAGCCGGATCGGGGTTCGAGCAGAAGGGCGTCGCCGGGGCGGATGGTGACGTCCAGCAGCGGCTCGGCGAGCCGTACCACCCGTTCCTCGTCGGTGTGCCCGACCACGAGGGCGCGTTCGCCGTCCTCGAGGATCTCCTTGAGGGTGACGATGTCGCCGACGCTCTCGTACTCCATGGCCTCGACCACGTTGAGGGCTTCGTTGAGCATCAGTTCCTGGCCGCGCCGGAGCTCGTCGAGCTCCACGCTGGGGCTGACGTTCACGCGGAGCTTGCGGCCCCCTGTGAAGATGTCGGCCGTGCCGTCCTCGTTCGCCGTGAGGAAGACACCGAAGCCTGCCGGCGGCTGTGCGAGCCGGTCGACCTCCTCCTTGAGGGCCACGATCTGGTCGCGGGCCTCACGGAGCGTGTTGGCGAGCCGCTCGTTCTGTGCGGACACGCCGGCCAGGTTGGTCTGCAGCTCGACGATCCGCTCTTCGAGAATCCTCGTGTGACGCGGAGAGTCGGCGAGCTTGCGTCGCAGGACGGCGATCTCCTGCTCAAGGTAGGCAATCTGCCCGGTGGGGTCATCGGACCCTCGTCCCGGCCGGATGCCGCGGTTCATGTCGTCGTCGTGGGCTGCCACGGTCCTCACCTCCTCCAAGGGGAGCTGGACGCTTCCAGACCCTACCTGGGTGGGTGTCGATTGAAACCCCTAGATCACAAAGACTGTCGAGGTGTGTCCGATCTTCACCCTTGCGCTCTCCCTCACGCCAGGGGAATACCCACCGAACATGGTTGGGAAGCGGACGGAGGTAGGCTCGAAGTGTTCAACACCCGTCAGAGCTGGCCTGATTCCCGAGTCTTCGGGTCGCTCGGCGCAAGAAAACGGCAGGAGAAATGACCGTGCAGCAGGAGGCCGGATTCGGCGGCGAGGCACTCGAGGTGTGGATCGATCAGGATCTGTGTACGGGCGACGGAATCTGTGCCCAGTATGCGCCCGAGGTCTTTGAGCTGGACATCGACGGTCTGGCCTATGTGAAGGGTTCGGACGACGAGTTGCTGCAGGCCCCGGGTGCCACAACGCCCGTACCGCTTCCGCTTCTGCGCGATGTGGCGGACTCCGCGAAGGAGTGTCCGGGCGACTGCATTCATGTGCGTCGGGTTTCGGACAAGGTCGAGGTCTACGGCCCTGACGCGGAGTGACGTAAACGGCACTCCACGTCACTCACTGTCTGGTTTCTCACACCCTTCGCGGGCGGAGGGTGTTGTCGTATCCGGGGGACTTCGGAGGGTGTTCTCACACACTGCGTGCTTCGGACGGGGTGGAGCGGATGAACGCGCCGTCCTTCCACTGCCACTTGGCGCGGTCGTTCACGTCGGGGCAGCAACTCGGTACGTCGGCCGAGGAGTAGCCGAGCAGGGTGGCGGTGACGGCGCCGTCGCGCAGGGCGAAGTCCGTGACGTTCAGGCGGTCCTTGGGGTCGATGAGGGTGGCCACGACGCGGGGCTCCTGTGCGTCGGCGGCCTGGGTGAGGACGTAGATGCCGTTGGGCGGGGTGCCCGAGCCGGCGTCGCAGTGGACGACGGCCACGGTCTCGGGGCGGCCGTCGCCGTCCAGGTCTCCGGAGGCCTTCTTCTCCACGATGGCTTTGGTGGGTCCGCATGCGATGGGGAAGTCGACGCGTGCGGGGTCGGGAGCGGCGGTGGCCGCCGCGGATTTCGCTTCGGGGCCTGGCTGGGCCGCGGTCGCGGGGTCGGGCTGGAGGACGGAGGAGAGCGCGACGACGCCGGCGACGGCGGTGGCCGTGGCGACCCACTGGATGGGGCTGGTGTGCGTGTGTGCCAGTTCCGGGACGGCGGATTGCTGCACTAGGAGTGTCTCCCGTGAGGGCTGTGCCGGTGGGGGTGACCCGCATGGTGCCACACGTCACAGTGGGGTGGAACGGCGGGGTCCGGACTTCTGGCGGGCTTTTGGCGGTGCGTCAGCACAAGAGCGCGTCAACGGAAAAGCGCTGTGGCCGAGTTCCGCGACGGATGCGGGAACTCGGCCACAGGTGTGGTGCGTTGGGTTGGCCGGCGGTGGTGCGCGCCGGATGTGTCAGCGGGCAGCGCCGCCGTCGGCGTTCGGGCCGGCGTAGTCCTCGCCGTAGGCGCCCTTGGCGGGGCGGCGGCGGCGCATGGGCGGCTCGACGCCGTCGGCGAGGCGGCGGGCGGTGAGCAGGAAGCCGGTGTGGCCGATCATGCGGTGGTCGGGGCGGACGGCCAGGCCCTCGATGTGCCAGTTGCGGATCATCGATTCCCAGGCGGTCGGCTCGTTGAAGGAGCCGATCTCGCGGATGGACTCGACGGTCCGGGCGAGCTGGGTGGTGGTGGCGACGTAGCAGCAGAGGATGCCGCCGGGGACGAGTGCCTTGGAGACGGCCTCCAGGCATTCCCAGGGGGCGAGCATGTCGAGGATGACGCGGTCGACGTCGGTGTCGCTGAGGTTGTCCTGGAGGTCGCCGACGGTGAGCTGCCAGGCGGGGTGGGGGCCGCCGAAGTAGCGCTCCACGTTCTGCTGGGCGATCTCGGCGAAGTCCTCACGGCGCTCGTAGCTGTGCAGCATGCCCTGGTCGCCGATGGCGCGCAGCAGGAAGCTGCTGAGCGAGCCGGAGCCGACGCCGGCCTCCACGACGCGTGCGCCGGGGAAGATGTCGGCGAAGGCGAGGATCTGCCCCGCGTCCTTGGGGTAGACCACGGCGGCGCCGCGGGGCATGGACAGGACGTAGTCGGGGAGCAGGGGGCGCAGCGCGAGATAGGCGACGTTCCCCGTGGTGCGGACAACGCTGCCCTCGGGAGCGCCGATCAGCTCGTCGTGCGGGAAGGAACCCTTGTGGGTGTGGAAGTTCTTCCCCGCTTCAAGCGTGAACGTGTAGTGGCGGCCCTTGGGGTCGGTCAGCTGTACCTGGTCCCCGACCTTGAAGGGCCCGCGCCTGCGGGCGGCACCGGTCGGTTCGGACATGTGACCAGCCTACCGGTCCTGGAACGCGCCTTGGACCATCAGGACGGCCTGGCCATGGCCTTCACGAAGGCTCGTTCCACGTCCGCGGCCGACAGGACGCCGTAGATCTCGCCGGATTCCTCGACGACCAGGTATTCGGTGGCGGGGGTGGCGCGCAGGACGTCGAGGAGGTCTTCGCCCGCGAGTTCGGCGGAGACGCGCATGCCGTCGGTGAGGTCCTGGGCGAGGCCGCTGACCGCGACCCAGGGGCGGCGGTGTTCGGGTACGCCGACGATGGCGGCTTCGCGGACGAGGGAGAGCGGTTCGCCGTCGGCGTCGACCACGACGAGGGCGCGGGCGCCGGCGGCGTTGGCGCGGCGCAGGGCCTCCGAGAGCGGGGTGTTCGTCTCGACCGGGACGGCGCGCCGGGTGAGTGAGCGGGCGCGCAGCTCGGGGAGGTGTTCGCGCAGGCGGGCCATGCGGAGGCTGTTGCCGGCGCCGGTCCAGATGATCGCGGCGAGGATGGCGGCGAGCAGGGCGTCGGTGATGGTGTCCATGCTGCCGACGTTGTCGGGGGCGTCGCCGAGTGCTCCGGACTGGGTGAGGAGGGGCAGTCCGATCAGTACGGAGACGGCGAGGGCGCGGCCGACCCAGGCGGCGGCGATCGTGCCGTTCATCGGCTTGCCGGTGATCTTCCAGACGACGGCGCGGAGCATGCGGCCGCCGTCGAGGGGCAGTCCGGGCAGCAGGTTGAAGGCGGCCACGATGAGGTTGGAGATCATGAGGCCGGCCAGCAGGACGCCGGGGACGGTGCCGGGTTCGACGGCTTGCATGGCTGCGTAGAAGAGGCCGGAGAGGACGAGGGAGAGCAGGGGGCCGACGAAGGCCAGGATGAACTCCCGGCCCGGGGTCTCGGCCTCCTTCTCGATTTCCGAGACGCCTCCGAAGAACTGCAGCTGAATCCGGCGCACGGGCAGTTTGAAGCGGAGGGCGGCGACGGTGTGGGCCAGTTCGTGGACGAGTACGGAGGCGTAGAAGGCCACCGCGAAGAAGAGGGACACCAGGTAGCGGGCGGCGCCGAGTTCCGGGAGCACCCGGTCGAGCTGGCCGCCGAACACCCAGGTGATCAGTGCGGCGACGAGGAACCAGCTGGGCGCGACGTAGACGGGCACGCCGAAGGGCCGGCCCATGAGCAGCCCGCCGCCGGGCTCCTTGCCGCGGCGCGGCGGCCGCAGGCCGGTTGTGGACTGTGCCCGCCTACGGGCCGAGTCGGGCGATGGGGTCTGTGGGCCGGGCGCATGGTCGTCCGCGGCGCCGTACGGCTCGGATGTGTCGCCCGGGGCGCCGGTGTGGGGGGCGTCCGGCTCTGGCGTCGGGCCGGGGGGTGTCTGGGCCTTGTCCGGGGTGTCCGGCCGGGGCTCGGGATCGCTCGGGGGCGTCGGATCCGTGGGGCTGTCTTGTCGGGCCGGTCCGGGGCGCGTGGTGTCGGCGGCCGGGCCGGTGGAGGCCTGGGGCCTCTCGTGGCTCTCGGTCGCTTCGTCGGTACCGGACCGCGGCTGCCCGCTCCCGCCGCTCTCGTCCACGATGTCCCCTCGTTCGAAGCGTCCCCTGCCCCGATCATGCGGAGCGGGAGGGTCTGTGGTCGATGGTATGCGCCCGTCGCGGTGCGTTCTGCCCCGGCACCCCCTCCGTTTTCCGCGCGGTCGCCCGCACCGCGGGTAGGTCACTGTCAGTGGCGGGCCGTAAGGTCTGTCGTCATGGAGACGAGCACCGAGGGCGCCGCGCGGACGGGCACCGACGACAGCGCCGAGGCCGCCGTGCCGGCCGGGCGGACCGAAGCCGTCGCGCCCGCAGCGGCGGAAGCGGCCGGGGCGGCGGAGGCGGTCGCGGCCGTCGCCGGCGGGCGGGCCGCGGGGGTCGCGGCCGCCGTGCCGCCCGCGTCGCTCTCGCCCTCGCGCGCCAGTGACTTCATGCAGTGTCCGTTGCTGTACCGGTTCCGGGTGATCGACAAGCTGCCCGAGAAGCCGAGTGAGGCGGCGACCAGGGGCACCTTGGTGCACGCGGTCCTTGAGCGGCTCTTCGACGCACCCGCGACGGAGCGGACGGCGCCGCGCGCCAAGTCGTTGATCCCCGGGCAGTGGGACCGGCTGCGGGAGACCAAGCCGGAGGTCGTGGAGCTGTTCGCCGACGATCCGGAGGGCGAGCGGCTGGCGCGCTGGCTCGCCGAGGCCGAGCGGCTGGTGGAGCGGTGGTTCACGCTGGAGGACCCGACCCGGCTCGAACCCGCCGAGCGGGAGCTGTTCGTCGAGGCCCGGCTCGACTCGGGGCTCAAGCTGCGCGGGATCATCGACCGGGTCGACGTGGCGCCGACGGGCGAGGTCAGGATCGTCGACTACAAGACGGGCAAGGCGCCTCGGCCCGAGTACGCCGAGGGCGCCCTGTTCCAGATGAAGTTCTACGCGCTGGTGGTGTGGCGGCTGAAGCGGGTGGTCCCGCGCCGGCTCCAGCTCGTCTATCTCGGCAGCGGTGACGTGCTGACGTATGACCCGGTGATCGCGGACCTGGAGCGTGTCGAGCGCAAGCTGCTCGCCCTGTGGGAGGCGATCCGGCAGGCCACCGAGACGGGCGACTGGCGGCCGCGCCCGACCAAGCTCTGCGGCTGGTGCGACCACCAGGCGGTTTGTCCGGAGTTCGGCGGCACTCCCCCGCCGTATCCGCTGCCGGTGCGGGAGGCAGGCCTTTCATCGGCCGGGGGTCCGGCCCGCGGCGCGGCCGCCGGCTGAGCGAGCGCCCCCGGGACAGCACAGTCGCTGCCGGTGCGGGAGGCGGGCCCTTCGTCGGCCGGGGGTCCGGCCCGCGGCGCGGCCGCCGGCTGAGCGAGCGCCCCCGGGACAGCACAGTCGCTGCCGGTGCGGGAGGCGGGCCCTTCGTCGGCCGGGGGTCCGGCCCGCGGCGCGGCCGCCGGCTGAGCGAGCGCCCCCGGGACAGCACAGTCGCTGCCGGTGCGGGAGGCGGGCCCTTCGTCGGCCGGGGGTCCGGCCCGCGGCGCGGCCGCCGGCTGAGCGAGCGCCTTGGGACTGCGCAGACGCCGGCTGTGAGGGCGCCGGAGTCAGGCCGCGCCGCGCAGGGCAGAATGGGGCCGGACTAGCGAAGGAGACTTACGTGGCCATCCGCGTCCTACTGGTCGACGACCAGCCGCTGCTGCGTACCGGCTTCCGGATGATCCTGGAAGCGGAGCAGGACCTTGCGGTCGTCGGCGAGGCCGGTGACGGTCTCCAGGCACTCGACCAAGTACGTGCCCTGCAGCCCGATGTGGTTCTGATGGACATCCGTATGCCGCGGATGGACGGTGTCGAGGCGACCCGGCAGATCACCGGCCCCGGCCGGGACGGTCCGGCGAAGGTCCTGGTCCTGACGACCTTCGACCTCGACGAGTACGTGGTGGAGGCGCTGCGCGCGGGCGCCAGCGGCTTCCTCCTCAAGGACGCGCCCGCCCATGAGCTGGTGCAGGCGATCCGGGTGGTCGCGGCGGGCGAGGCGATGCTCGCGCCGAGCATCACGCGCCGGCTGCTCGACAAGTACGCGGGCCATCTGCCGTCCGGCGACGAGCCGGTTCCGGACACGCTGCACACGCTGACCGAGCGTGAGGTCGAGGTGCTGAAGCTGGTGGCGCGCGGCCTGTCGAACGCGGAGATCGCGGCCGATCTGTTCGTCAGTGAGACCACGGTCAAGACGCATGTGGGCCATGTCCTGACCAAGCTGGGGCTGCGCGACCGGGTGCAGGCCGCGGTGTACGCGTACGAGAGCGGGTTGGTGCGCCCCGGCGCGCAGTAGGACCGGCACGCACAACGGGAACGCAGGAGGACCGGCACCCACGACAGGGCGTAGCAGGACCCGCGCGCACGGCGGGTGCGCCCCGCCCCCAGTGGCACAGTGCGGAAACGGCAGGCGCCCCCTCCCCCGGAGAACCGGAGGAAGGGGGCGCCTATTGTTTGCGTGCCTGGCTGTCAGCCCTTGCTGATCTCCCAGAAGCGGAAGACGGTCGACGCGTCGAGGCAGTACTCGAGGCCGTAGACGTTGTCGCGGACGACGGCGTACTGCTTGGCCTGCCAGATGGGGATGACCGGCAGTTCGTCGGCGACGAGGTCCTGGAGTTCGCTGTAGTCGCCTTCGGTCGAGGAGCGGTTGCTCTCGGAGGCCGTCTTGGGGATGAGTTGGCCGGTGATCGTGCTGTTGGTGAAGTTGTTGCTCAGCACGTTGCCCTTGCCGAAGAAGGGGGCGGTGAAGTTGTCCGGGTCCGGGTAGTCGGGGACCCAGCCCTTCACGTACACGCCGTACTTGCCCTCGGCGATGTCCTTCTCGTACTGGTCGAAGTCGACGGACTTCACGGTCGCGTCGAACAGCCCGCTGGCGTTGAGCTGCTTGGCGATCGCCTTGAACTCCTGGTCGGTGGAGGGGCCGTAGCGCGACGGGGTCGACCAGAGCGTCAGCTTGACCTTGTCGGTGATGCCGTCGGCGCGCAGCGCGGCCTCGGCCTCGGACCGCGAGGGGCGGGCGCCGTAGGTGTCGAAGAAGGAGGTGTTGTGGCCGGTGATGCCGGCCGGGATGATCGAATAGAGCGGTGTCGCCGTGCCCTCGTAGACCTCGTCGACCAGGGCCTCGCGGTCCAGGAGATAGGCGATGGCCTGGCGCACGCCGACCTTGCCGGCGACCGGGTCGTCCATGTTGAAGACCAGGTGCTGCACTTCGGCGCTGCTGCCCTCGGCGACGTTGATGCCCTTGCCGGTGGCGCTGTCGCTCGCGATGTCGGCGATGTCGTCGGCGGCGAGGCCTCGGTAGGCGATGTCGATCTCGCCGTTGAGTACCGCCTTCTTCAGGCCGGCCTGGTCGCCGTGGAAGAACTTCAGGGTCACGCCCGCGTTGTTCACCTTGGCGGTGCCCTTGTAGCCGGCGTTGACGGAGAAGACGGCCTCGTCCTTGCTGAAGGAGTCCAGCTTGTACGGGCCGGAGCCGACCGCCTTGTTGTCCTTGCGCAGTCCGTCGGCGGAGTACTGCTTGTGGTTCACGATCGAGCCGGCGCCGGAGGCGATCTTGCTTGGGAAGGTGGCGTCGGCGTGCTTGAGACGGAAGACGACGGTCTTCGCGTCGGGGGTCTCCACCGTGTCGAGCATGGGGAACATGATCGCGGGACCGGCGCTGTCGTTGATCTTCAGCATGCGGTCGAAGGAGAACTTGACGTCCTTCGAGGTGAGCGGGTCACCGTTGCTGAATTTCAGCCCGTCCTGCAGCGTGCACTTGTAGACCTTGGTCTGGGTGTCCGCGAACACGCAGTCCTTGGCGGCCTCCGGCACCGGCTCCGTGCCGCCCTTGGGGAAGCTCAGCAGCGACTGGAAGACGTTGTTGAACAACAGCCAGGATCCGGGGTCGTAGCCGGACGCCGGGTCGGTGGCGAGGACGTCGTCGGACATCCCCATCACGACGGAGGTGCCCTCGGCCCCGGTGTCTTCGGTCTCCGAACCGCATCCGGTGAGCAGGCCGGAGGCCAGTCCGACCACGATGGGCAGGACTGGCCACTGGTTGCGCATGTTCACGTGCATGTGCCTTGTCGTCGGTGTCGAACGGGTCTCCGGGGCCGGCGTGGCCCCGGGGCAAGAGGGTCGGTCAGCCGCTGACGCCGCGGCCGAGCTCCCACAGCTGGAGCGTCGAGGAGGAGTTGAGGGCCCACTCGGCGCCGGTGATGTCGTCGCGCGTGGCGATGTACTGCTTGCCCTGCCACAGGGGCAGCAGCGGGACGTCGTCGGCCACGATGTCCTGGATGTCGGTGAGGCTCTTCGACGCGGTGAGGCGGTCGGCCTCGCGCCGGGATTCCGGGATCAGGTTGTTGATGATCTGGCTGTTCGCGTACGGCGACTTGAGGAAGTTGTCCTTGTCGAGGAACGGCGCCAGAAAGCTGTCGGCGTCCGGGAAGTCGGGGAACCAGCCCATGCCCCAGACGTCGTACTCGCCCGCCCGCTCGGCCGGGACGAACTTGTCCCAGGTCGTGCCCGTGATGCTGACGTCGAAGAGGCCGCTCTCGTTCAGCTGCTTCTTCAGGACCTCGAACTCCTCCTGGGTGGCGGCGCCGTAGTGGTCCGACGTGTAGTGCAGGGTGAGCTTCACCGGAGTGGTGATGTCGGCCTCGGCCAGCAGCGTCTTGGCCTTGGCGACGCTGGGGTCCCCGTACGCGTTGAAGAACGAGTTGGAGTGGCCGGTGATGGTGGCCGGGACCATCGAGTAGAGGGGCTCGGCCTGGGAGCCGTACACCTGGGCTATGAGCTCGCCGCGGTTGACGATCTGGGCCATGGCCTGGCGGACGGCCCGGGTCTTCACCGTCCGGGCATCGGTCTTGAAGGCCAGGTAGCGGATTTCCAGGCCGGGCATCTCGACCAGGTCGATGTCGCTGTCCGTGGCGGTGCCGAGCTTGTCGATCTGATCCGGCGTCATCGAGCGGGTCATCAGGTCGATGTCGCCCTCTTCGAGCGCGGCGCCCATGGCGTTGGCGCTCTCGAAGGTGCGCAGCTCGACCTTGCTGTTCTTCACCTTCAACTGACCCTGGTAGTTGGGGTTCTTGGTGAAGAGAAGCTTGGTGGCCTTGCCGTCCTCGACGTCGGCCTCGAAGGTGTACGGGCCGGAGCCGTCCACCTGGAAGCCCTCGCGCAGCTTGCCCCGCTCGTAGTCCTTGGGGTTGACGATGCCGGCGACCGGGGTCGACAGCTTGAACGGGAAGGTGGCGTCCGCGGTCTTGAGGTGGAAGATCACCTCGCGGTCGCCCTGCGTCTCGACGGTGTCGATGGTGGACAGCAGTGCGAACACACCACTGTCGGACTTGAGCGACAGCGCGCGGTCGATCGAGAACTTGACGTCCTTCGCGGTGACGGGGTCGCCGTTCGCGAACTTCAGGTCCTTGCGCAGGGTGCAGGCGTAGCGCTCGTTGCCGGCGTCGCTGAAGCCGCACTGCTCGGCGGCCTCGGGCTCCGGCACGCCGTCGCCGCGCGGCTGGACCATCAGAGTCTGCACGGTCTGGCGGAGAATGTTCCACGTGCTGACGTCGTACGCGTACGCCGGGTCGAGGGGAGCCGGGGCATCCTTCGATTCCGTGAACGCGTCCGTGGTACCGACAACGATGGCATCGCCGCTGTCGCTCCCGGTGCCGGATCCACCACACGCGGCGAGCACCGGGGCGAGCAGACCGACGACGGCCGGCAGCACCAAAGTCTTGCGCTTCATGCTCGAAGTTCTCCAGAGCGGTAGGTTCCGCGAACCCGCATGCGAGGGTGGTGCGGCGGGTCACGGAGGGTACGGCGATGTTCTCGCGACGACATTAGTCCGCACCACCACGGGGGCCCGCAGGGACCGGAGTCGAGTTTCCATCACGCTGCGAAACCGGACGCGGACGCACCGATATCCCGAGAGCGGAAGGATTCGTGAAGGTTTCCACCAACCGGGACACAAGGGCACGTCAGCCACCCCTGAAAGAGGGGTGGCTACACACGCCCTGGCCCGATGTCGAGCCCCTATCGAGTGATGAACGTCACAGTGTCAACTCGGCTGAGGAGTACCGGAATTCAGCCATCAGGCCAGGAAATGAATTCCCGCGCGAGGCCGCTCGCGGTTACCGCGGGAAACCCCCCGGCATTTCCCGGTATTCAGTTCCGCACGCTCGGTGATTCGATTCCGCACGCTCGGTGATTCGGCTCCGTACGTTCGGTGAACGCCTAGAGCATTTCCGTCATCAAGCCGCGGAGGAAAGTCAGGTCGACCTCTTCGAGCGAGGACACCACGGTGCGCCGCTCCGCGGCGGCGATGGGCGCGATCGACGGTACGGCGACCACGTGGCAGCCCGCGGCCTCGGCGGCGGCGACACCCGTGGCGGTGTCCTCGATGACGGCGCATCTGGCCGGATCCGCGCCGAGCCCGGCGGCCGCGAGCAGATACGGGTCGGGGTACGGCTTGGTCCGCGACACCTCGTCGCCCGCGATGGTCAGCGCGAAGTAGTGGGGGCCGATCGAGGCGAGGACGCGGTCGATGATCCGCCGGTGCGAGGCGGAGACCAGGGCGGTGGGGATGTCGTGTGCCGCCAGCTCGGCGAGGAGCCTGGCCGCGCCCGGCATCATCGGCAGTGAGTGGTCGATACGGTCCTCGAACCCCTCGTTGAGCAGCACGGTCAGCTCGGCCAGGGGGATGTTCGCTCCGGTCGCCTCGATCAGGAATCCGGCACTGCGCGTCATGGGGCCGCCGACGACGACATGGCGCCAGGACTCGTCGAGGGTGTGACCGAGGGCCTTGAAGACCTCGACCTCGACGTCCCACCAGAAGCCCTCGGTGTCCACCAGAGTGCCGTCCATGTCGAGGAGCACGGCTTCCAGGGCAGAACCTTCGGCCGTACGGGTTCCGAGCGCGGGGACCGTTGTGGTCATCCGGGCGCACCTCCTTGAGGGACGATCAGGCCGGTTGCCCTTTTTCGGCAAAGGGGCAACCGGCCTGCGGTGGACCGATAAGTGTACGACCTTTCCGATCAGCGCGCGCTGAGGCGCGCGTCACTGTGCGGCGAGGCAGTCACCGTGCGTCACCGTGCGTTGAAATACTTCGCCTCGGGGTGGTGGATCACGATCGCGTCCGTGGACTGCTCCGGGTGGAGCTGGAACTCCTCGGAGAGGTGGACGCCGATGCGCTCCGGCTCCAGCAGCTCCGCGATCTTGGCGCGGTCCTCCAGGTTGGGGCAGGCGCCGTAGCCGAGGGAGAAGCGGGCGCCGCGGTACTTGAGGTCGAACATGTCCTCGATGGCGGCCGGGTCCTCGCCGGCGAAGCCCAGCTCGGCACGCACGCGCGCGTGCCAGTACTCGGCCAGCGCCTCGGCCAACTGCACGGACAGGCCGTGCAGTTCGAGGTAGTCGCGGTAGGCGTTCGTCTCGAAGAGCTTGGCGGTCTCCTCGCCGATCCGGGAGCCGACGGTGACGACCTGGAGGCCGACGACGTCCGTCTCGCCGGACTCCTCGGAGCGGAAGTAGTCGGCCAGGCACAGCCGGCGGCCGCGGCGCTGGCGCGGGAAGGTGAAGCGGGTGCGCTCGTTGCCCTGCTCGTCCAGGAGGATCAGGTCGTCGTCCTTGGACACGCACGGGAAGTAGCCGTAGACCACGGCCGCCTCCAGCAGGTTCTCCGTCTGCAGCTTGTCCAGTAGTCCGCGCAGCCGGGGTCGCCCCTCGGTCTCGACCAGTTCCTCGTAACTGGGCCCGTCGCCGGTGCGGACCTGCTTCAGGCCCCACTGGCCCTTGAACAGGGCGCCCTCGTCCAGCCAGGAGGCATACTCCCTGAGCTGGATGCCCTTGATGACGCGGGTGCCCCAGAACGGCGGGGTGGGCACGAGGTTGTCGACGGCGGTATCGGAACGGACGTGGCCCTCCTCGGGGCGCTCCTCGACAGCCGTGGTGGCGGCGGAGGGGCGCACCCGGCGCTGCTTCAGCTCCGGCAGCGCCGCTCCCGGCACCCCGCGCTTGACCCCGATCAGCGCGTCCATCAGGCGCAGGCCCTCGAAGGCGTCCCGGGCGTAGCGGACTTCGCCCTGGTAGATCTCGTGCAGGTCCTGCTCGACGTACGCCCGGGTCAGGGCCGCACCGCCGAGGATGACGGGGTAGTCGGCCGACAGTCCGCGCTGGTTGAGCTCCTCCAGGTTCTCCTTCATGATCACCGTGGACTTGACCAGGAGCCCGGACATGCCGATGACGTCGGCCTTGTGTTCCTCGGCGGCTTCCAGGATCGCGGAGACCGGCTGCTTGATGCCGAGGTTGACGACGTTGTAGCCGTTGTTGGACAGGATGATGTCGACGAGGTTCTTGCCGATGTCGTGGACGTCGCCGCGCACGGTGGCGAGGACGATGGTGCCCTTGCCCTCGGCGTCCGACTTCTCCATGTGCGGTTCGAGGTAGGCGACGGCCGCCTTCATGACCTCGGCGGACTGGAGCACGAACGGCAGCTGCATCTGGCCGGAGCCGAAGAGCTCGCCGACGACCTTCATGCCGTCCAGCAGCGTCTCGTTGACGATGTCGAGGGCGGGGCGCTCGGCCAGGGCGTCGTCCAGGTCCTTTTCGAGCCCGTTCCGCTCGCCGTCGATGATCCGGCGCTTGAGCCGCTCGTCCAGCGGCAGGGCGGCCAGCTCCTCGGCCTTGCCCGCCCTGAGCGACTTGGTGGTGGCGCCCTCGAACAGGGCCATCAGCTTCTGGAGCGGGTCGTAGCCCTCGGAACGCCGGTCGTAGATCAGGTCGAGCGCGGTCTTGACCTGTTCCTCGTCGAAGCGGGCGATGGGCAGGATCTTGGAGGCGTGCACGATCGCCGAGTCCAGGCCCGCCTTGACGCACTCGTCGAGGAAGACCGAGTTGAGCAGGATGCGGGCGGCCGGGTTGAGGCCGAAGGAGATGTTCGACAGGCCCAGCGTGGTCTGTACGTCCGGGTGGCGGCGCTTGAGTTCGCGGATCGCCTCGATCGTCGCGATGCCGTCCCCCCGGGACTCCTCCTGACCGGTGCAGATGGTGAAGGTGAGGCAGTCGATGAGGATGTCCGCCTCGTGGATGCCCCAGTTCGTCGTCAGGTCCTCGATCAGCCGCTCGGCGATCGCGACCTTCGTCTCGACCGTGCGGGCCTGGCCCTCCTCGTCGATGGTCAGCGCGATCAGCGCGGCACCGTGCTCCCGTGCCAGCCGGGTGACCTTCGCGAAGCGGGACTCGGGGCCGTCCCCGTCCTCGTAGTTGACGGAGTTGATGACGGCGCGGCCGCCGAGCCTCTCAAGTCCTGCGCGGATGACGTCGACCTCGGTGGAGTCGAGGACGATCGGCAGGGTGGAGGCGGTGGCGAAGCGTCCGGCCAGCTCCTCCATGTCGGCGACGCCGTCGCGGCCCACGTAGTCGACGCACAGGTCGAGCATGTGCGCGCCCTCGCGGATCTGGTCGCGGGCCATCTCCACACAGTCGTCCCAGCGGCCGTCCAGCATGGCCTCACGGAACTTCTTCGACCCGTTGGCGTTCGTCCGCTCGCCGATCGCCATGTAGGCGGTGTCCTGGCGGAAGGGGACGGTCTGGTAGAGGGAGGCGGCGCCGGGCTCGGGGCGCGGGTCACGCGGCCGGGGCTCCAGCTTCCTGACGCGCTCCACGACCTGCCGCAGATGCTCGGGCGTGGTGCCGCAGCAGCCGCCGATCAGGGAGAGGCCGTACTCGCGTACGAAGGTCTCCTGGGCGTCGGCCAGCTCGGGCGCCGTGAGCGGGTAGTGGGCGCCGTCCTTGCCGAGGACCGGCAGGCCCGCGTTCGGCATGCAGGACAGCGAGATACGGGAGTGGCGGGCCAGATAGCGCAGGTGCTCGCTCATCTCGGCCGGACCCGTGGCGCAGTTCAGGCCGATCATGTCGATGCCGAGCGGCTCGAGGGCGGTGAGCGCGGCGCCGATCTCCGAGCCGAGCAGCATGGTGCCGGTGGTCTCGACGGTCACCGAGACGATCAGCGGGACGTTCAGTCCGAGGGCGTCCAGACCGCGGCGCGCGCCGAGGACGGCGGCCTTGGTCTGGAGCAGGTCCTGGGTGGTCTCGATGAGGAGCGCGTCGGCGCCGCCCGCGATCATGCCCTCGGCGTTGCGCTGGTAGGCGTCACGCAGCGTGGTGTACGGGGCGTGGCCGAGGGTCGGCAGCTTCGTACCGGGGCCCATGGAGCCCAGCACCCAGCGCTGCTGTCCGGTGTTCGCCGTGAACTCGTCGGCGACCTCGCGGGCGATCCGGGCGCCCGCCTCGGACAGCTCGTAGACGCGGTCGGGGATGTCGTACTCGCCGAGGGCGGAGTGGTTCGCCCCGAAGGTGTTCGTCTCGACGCAGTCGACGCCGACGGCGAAGTACGCCTCGTGGACGGAGCGGACGATGTCGGGGCGGGTGAGGTTCAGGATCTCGTTGCAGCCTTCGAGGTCCTCGAAGTCCTCGAGCGTCGGGTCCTGCGCCTGGAGCATCGTGCCCATCGCGCCGTCGGCCACCACGACACGGGTGGCGAGCGCTTCTCGAAGGGCGTCGGTTCGCCTGCGGCTCTCGGAGAGAGCGGACGAAAGGGACGGGTTCGGCGACGAGGCCATGAAGGTGCTCCCTGGAGTGCGACGGCTGTCGGCTTTGCGCTTCCCATGGAAGGCGCACGCCGTCAGGGTAGCCCGGAGCATCGGCGAAGGGTCAGGGGCGTCCACGGGGCGGACGGGTGAGGCGCGGGCGGCGGTCGCGCCGAGACGGACGAAACATGCGGCCACCACCCATTAGCGGGAGGTCGGCAACGAACGGTAGTGTTCGGCATTGCCGAACGGCGGCAGTGAATCGCACGCCGTCGGTCGAAGGGGACGGAGGCAGCACGGCGATGGCACGGAACATCCAGTCGCTCGAGCGGGCGGCGGCGATGCTGCGGCTGCTCGCGGGCGGCGAGCGGCAGCTCGGCCTGTCGGACATCGCCTCGTCGCTGGGCCTGGCCAAGGGTACCGCTCACGGCATATTGCGCACCCTTCAGCAGGAGGGGTTCGTCGAGCAGGACACCGCCTCCGGCCGCTATCAGCTGGGCGCCGAACTGCTGCGGCTCGGCACCACGTATCTGGATGTGCACGAACTGCGGGCGCGCGCCCTGGTGTGGACCGACGACCTGGCCCGTTCCAGCGGGGAGAGCGTCTATCTGGGCGTGCTGCACCAGCAGGGCGTGCTGATCGTGCACCACGTGTTCCGGCCGGACGACAGCCGCCAGGTCCTGGAGGTCGGGGCCATGCAGCCGCTGCACTCCACGGCGCTGGGCAAGGTCCTGTCGGCGTACGACCCGGTGGCGCACAGCGAGGTCCTGGAGACCGAGCGCAAGGTGTTCACGCCGCGCACGGTGAGCGAGCTGGACCGGTTCGAGGCCGTGCTGGACCTGACCCGCGCGCGCGGGTACGCGTCCGACGTCGAGGAGACCTGGACGGGTGTCGCCTCGGTGGCCGCGCCCATCCACAACCGGCGGCGGATGCCGGTCGGCGCGGTCGGCATCACCGGGGCCGTGGAGCGGGCCTGCACGGACGGCGACATCCGCCCGGAGCTGATCGCGGCGGTACGGGACTGCGCCCGCGCGGTGTCACGGGATCTGGGGGCCGGGCGGTTCTGAGCTACGGGGAAAGGGCCGGGAAGCCAGGCGCTTCCCGGCCCTTTCATGCCGTCTGTCATGCCGTGGCGGCCACGGGAAGTCGCCGGTCGCGCGCGGTGCGCTGCCGTCCCGGGACCGATAGTTCCCGGCGATCAATAACGATCGTGTTTTCGATAGCCGAGCCCTTGACGAGCTGGGAACGCGGGAGCAAGACTCCCGTCCATCGGTCGGCATTGCCGAACACCTACCGGCAATAAGCGCTAGGGTGTGGCAACGCCAAGGGCCGGCATCGCTCTCATCCCACGAGAGCACGGACCACCGGAGGGACCCGGGGTTCGGCTTCCCCTGGACGAAGGACAAAGGAGTCGCGGGTGTCCAGCTCCGACATCTTCATCGGCGAGACCATCGGTACCGCCGTACTCATCCTGCTGGGCGGTGGCGTCTGCGCCGCCGTCACGCTGAAGGCCTCCAAGGCGCGCAACGCCGGCTGGCTCGCCATCACCTTCGGGTGGGGCTTCGCGGTACTGACCGCGGTCTACATCTCGGCGCCCCTCTCCGGCGCGCACCTCAACCCGGCCGTCACGATCGCGCTCGCGATCAAGGACAACGACTTCAGCAACGTCGCCACCTACTGGGGCGGCCAGCTGCTCGGCGCCATGATCGGCGCGGCCCTGGTCTGGCTCGCGTACTACGGCCAGTTCCTCGCGCACCTCACCGACCGCGAGATCGTCGGCGGTCCGGGCGCGCAGGCCACCAAGACCAAGGCCGTCGAGGCGCAGGAGACCGGCGCGGGCCCCGTGCTCGGCATCTTCTCCACCGGCCCCGAGATCCGGAACGCGGTGCAGAACCTCACCACCGAGATCATCGGCACCGTCGTCCTCGTCCTCGCGGTCCTCACCCAGGGTCTGAACGACAGCGGCAAGGGCCTCGGCACCCTCGGCGCCCTGATCACCGCCCTCGTGGTGGTCAGCATCGGCCTCTCCCTCGGAGGCCCCACCGGCTACGCGATCAACCCGGCCCGTGACCTCGGTCCGCGCATCGTGCACGCCCTGCTCCCCCTGCCCAACAAGGGCGGTTCCGACTGGAGCTACGCCTGGATCCCGGTCGTCGGTCCGCTGATCGGCGGAGCGATCGCAGCGGGCATATACAACGTCGCCTTCGCTTAAGAGCACAGCTGACACCTGAGAGCACAGCCACTCCAGAGCACAGCTCGTCAATGCGCAGCTCGCCCAAGCACCGCGCTGTATATACAACAAGCCCCTCCCCCACGGAACTTACGGACTTTCAGGAGCACACCGTGACCGACGCACACACCGCCGGCATCGCCTCTCACGGCCATGGGCCGTTCATCGCCGCGATCGACCAGGGCACCACCTCGTCCCGCTGCATCGTCTTCGACCGCGACGGACGCATCGTCTCCGTCGACCAGAAGGAGCACGAGCAGATCTTCCCGAAGCCGGGCTGGGTCGAGCACGACGCCGCCGAGATCTGGACCAACGTCCAGGAGGTCGTCGCCGGAGCCATCGAGAAGGCGGGGATCACCCGCGACGACATCAAGGCCATCGGCATCACCAACCAGCGTGAGACCACGCTGCTGTGGGACAAGAACACCGGTGAGCCCGTCCACAACGCCATCGTGTGGCAGGACACCCGCACCGACGCGCTCTGCAAGGAGCTCGGCCGCAACGTCGGCCAGGACCGCTTCCGCCGCGAGACCGGTCTGCCGCTCGCCTCGTACTTCGCGGGGCCCAAGGCCCGCTGGCTGCTCGACAACGTCGAGGGCCTGCGCGAGCGCGCCGAGGCCGGGGACATCCTCTTCGGCACCATGGACACCTGGGTCATCTGGAACCTGACGGGCGGTGTGAACGGCGGTCACCACGTCACCGACGTCACCAACGCCTCCCGCACCATGCTGATGAACCTGCACTCCATGGAGTGGGACGAGCGGATCGCCGAGTCCATCGGGGTCCCGCTGGCGATGCTGCCGGAGATCCGCTCCTCCGCCGAGGTGTACGGCGAGGTCACCGGCGGCCCGCTCGGCGAGCTCCTCGGCGGCATCCCGGTCGCCTCCGCGCTCGGCGACCAGCAGGCGGCCCTGTTCGGCCAGACCTGTTTCGCCGAGGGCGAGGCCAAGTCCACGTACGGCACGGGCACGTTCATGCTGATGAACACCGGTGACAAGGTCATCAACTCGTACTCGGGCCTGCTGACCACGGTCGGCTACCGCATCGGCGACCAGGCTCCGGTCTACGCCCTCGAGGGTTCGATCGCCGTCACCGGTTCGCTCGTGCAGTGGATGCGCGACCAGATGGGCCTGATCAAGTCCGCCGCCGAGATCGAGACCCTCGCGTCGTCGGTCGAGGACAACGGCGGCGCCTACTTCGTGCCGGCCTTCTCCGGTCTGTTCGCCCCGTACTGGCGCTCCGACGCCCGCGGTGTGATCGCCGGTCTGACCCGGTACGTCACCAAGGCGCACATCGCGCGCGCCGTCCTGGAGGCCACGGCCTGGCAGACCCGTGAGATCACCGACGCCATGACGAAGGACTCCGGCGTCGAGCTCACGGCCCTCAAGGTCGACGGCGGCATGACCTCCAACAACCTGCTGATGCAGACCCTGGCCGACGTCCTGGACGCCCCCGTGGTGCGCCCGATGGTCGCCGAGACCACCTGCCTCGGCGCCGCCTACGCCGCCGGTCTCGCCGTCGGCTTCTGGTCCAACACCGAGGACCTGCGCGCCAACTGGCGCCGGGCCGCGGAGTGGACTCCGAACATGGACGCGGAGACCCGCGACCGTGAGTACAAGAGCTGGCTCAAGGCCGTCGAGCGGACCATGGGCTGGATCGAAGACGAAAACTGACGAGGAGTTAGACCCGCAATGACCAGCCAGCCCACCCTGCGGACCGTGGCTGCCCTCGGTACGCACCCGGCCTCCGGCTCCAACCCGAGCCGCTCCGAGACCCGGGAACAGCTCTCCAAGGCGACGTACGACCTTCTCGTGATCGGCGGCGGCATCCTGGGCATCTCCACCGCCTGGCACGCCGCGCAGTCCGGTCTGCGGGTGGCTCTGGTCGACGCCGGTGACTTCGCCGGCGCCACCTCCTCCGCCTCCTCCAAGCTGCTCCACGGCGGTCTGCGCTATCTGCAGACCGGCGCGGTGAAGCTGGTGGCGGAGAACCACTTCGAGCGCCGTGCGGTCTCCCGCCAGGTGGCTCCCCACCTGGCGAACCCGCTCACGTTCTACCTCCCCGTGTACAAGGGCGGGCCGCACGGCGCCGCGAAGCTCGGCGCGGGTGTCTTCGCGTACTCGGCCCTGTCGGCCTTCGGCGACGGCGTGGGCCACCTGCTCTCGCCGTCGAAGGCCGCTCAGGACGTGCCCGAGTTGCGCACCGCCAACCTGAAGGCCGTGGCCGTGTACGGCGACGACCAGATGAACGACTCCCGGATGGCTCTGATGACGGTCCGCGCGGCCGTCGAGTCCGGCGCCGTCGTCCTCAACCACGCCGAGGTCACCGGCCTGCGCTTCACCCGAGGCCGGGTGACCGGCGCGGAGCTGCGCGACCGTCTCGACGGCAGCGAGTTCGGTGTGTCCGCGCGGCTGGTGCTCAACGCGACCGGACCGTGGGTGGACCACGTGCGCCGGATGGAGGACCCGAACGCGGCGCCGTCCATCCGGCTGTCGAAGGGCGCGCACCTGGTCCTCAAGCGCACCTCCCCCTGGAAGGCCGCGCTCGCCACGCCGATCGACAAGTACCGCATCACCTTCGCCCTCCCGTGGGAGGACATGCTGCTGCTCGGCACGACCGACGAGGAGTACGAGGGCGACCCGGCCGACGTCGCGGTCAACGAGAAGGACATAGCCCAGATCCTGGACGAGGCCGCGTTCTCGATCCGGGACCAGCAGCTGTCCCGTGACCTGATCACCTACTCCTTCGCGGGTCTGCGGGTGCTGCCGGGCGGCCCCGGCGACACGTCGAAGGCCAAGCGCGAGACCGTCGTCACGGAGGGCCGTGGCGGCATGCTGTCCGTCGCGGGCGGCAAGTGGACCACCTTCCGGCACATCGGCCGTACGGTCATGAAGAAGCTGGAGTCGCTGCCGGGCCACCCGCTGGGCGAGGACTTCGAGCCGATCTCCCAGCTGCCGAAGAAGCTGCCGCTCCCCGGTGTCGCCAACCCGCGCGCCGTCGCCCACCGCCTGCTCGTCGACGGACCGGCGCCCGGCCCGCGCATGGCGGCCGACACCGCCAAGCACCTGGCCACGCACTACGGTTCGCTGGCCTTCGACATCGCCCGCCTGGCGAACGAGAACCCGGAGCTCGGCGAGCGCGTCCACCCCGACGCCCCGGAGATCTGGGCGCAGGTCGTCTACGCCCGGGACAACGAGTGGGCCCAGACGGCGGACGACGTACTGCGCCGCCGTACGACACTGACGATCCGCGGCCTGGCCACGGACGAGGTGCGGGGCAAGGTGCAGGACCTGCTCGACGAGAAGTAGGCGCCCGAACGCGCGGGAGGGGCAGCTTCCTGGGGGGAAGCTGCCCCTCCCGCGTCCCCTGCGAAGGGTGTTCACGCGCCCGCGGCGGGGCAGTGATCCGTTCACTCCCCCGTGCGAGGGGGCTGCGGAGGGCCCCTCGGCACGCCGTAAGGTTGGGACGTACGCGAGGGCACGTCGGAAGGAGGCGCTGGGTGATCGAGCTGGAGGGGGTTCCCGAGCTGATCGACCCAGTCATGGTGGCCGCGTTCGAGGGCTGGAACGACGCCGGCGACGCCGCCTCCACCGCGGTCGCGCACCTCGACAGGGAGTGGAAGGGCGAGGTGTTCGCGGCGCTCGACGCCGAGGACTACTACGACTTCCAGGTGAACCGCCCCACCGTGTGGCTGGACGGCGGCGTACGCAAGATCACCTGGCCGACCACGCGGCTGTCGGTGGTCCGGGTCGGCGGCGAGAAGCCGCGCGACCTGGTGCTGGTCCGGGGCATCGAGCCGTCGATGCGGTGGCGCTCGTTCTGCAACGAGCTCCTCGGCTTCGCGCACGAACTGGGCGTCGAGCTGGTGGTGATCCTGGGCGCGCTGCTCGGCGACACCCCGCACACACGTCCGGTGCCGGTCAGCGGGGTCACGTCCGATCCCGACCTGGCCCGCACGATGGACCTGGAGGAGACCAAGTACGAGGGCCCGACGGGCATCGTCGGCATCCTCCAGGAGGCGTGCACGCACGCGGGCGTACCGGCCGTGTCGCTGTGGGCGGCCGTACCGCACTACGTGTCGCAGCCGCCCAACCCGAAGGCGACGCTGGCCCTCCTGAACCGCCTGGAGGACCTGATCGACCTGCGCATTCCGCTGGGCGAGCTGCCCGAGGACGCGCGCGCCTGGCAGCTGGGCGTGGACCAGCTGGCCGCCGAGGACAGCGAGGTCGCCGAGTACGTGCAGACGCTGGAGGAGGCCCGCGACACCGCCGAGCTGCCGGAGGCGTCGGGCGAGGCGATCGCCCGCGAGTTCGAGCGCTATCTGCGCCGCAGGGACGGCGGCGGTCCGGCGGCACAGGCCGGAGGCCACGCGACGGAAAGCGGCGACTCCCCCTCGTACCTCCGCGACAGCCCCAGCGGCCGCGCCCGGCCGCCGAAGCCGCAGCGGCCTGAGACGGACGCCGGATCGGACACGGGAGCCGAGGCCGACGGCCGCCAGGACACCGGTTCCGGGGCCGACGGCCAGGACGCCGGACCCGAAGATTCCTCGGAGGACTGAACCGAACCGGCGGACTGAACCGGAGGACGATCCGAAGGACGATCCGAAGGAATGAACCGGAGGCCTGAACCAGCAGGGGCGGTGCGCACGACGCGCACCGCCCCTGAGTCGTCCCGGACCGGTCAGACCTGGTCCACGGCCACCACGTCGTACTCCGTGTCCGGCGCCGGCTCGACGTCGAAGCGGGCGTTCGGCAGATACAGCCGGCCGCCCCACGCCGCAACCGTCGTCGGGATCCGGAAGCGCGGGTCGGTGATCCGGGCGATCGCCGTGCCCTTGGTGCCGGAGGCGTTCAGGCGGAAGACGTCGATCAGATTCTGTGACTGCTGAACGGCGTACAGGGTGCGGCCGAGGAGCAACAGGCCGTCCCCGTTGGGGAGTCTGGACGGACCGAGGTCCACGGCGGTGGCCGCCCCGGTCTGCGGGTCGACCCGCATGAGTCCGCCGCCGCCCGCGACCGCGTTCACCACGAGCAGCGCGCGCCCGTCGGGCGTGCGCTCGATGCCGTTGGCGGTGAAGTCGGGGCCCTGCTCCCAGTCGCCGGTGAGCGGCACGGTCGTGACGGCTCCGGGCTCACCGCGGGTGCCGAGCGCGAGCCGGTAGAGCCGCGCCTGGAAGGAGTCGGTGAACCAGGCGGCGTCCGGCGTGAGGATCACGTCGTTCACGAAGGTGCCCCCGACGGCGTACACCTTCTCGATCTCGCCGCTGCGGGCGTCGACCGTCCGCAGCTCGCCGCTCACGCCGCCGGCGAGGAAGAGCCTGCCGTGGCGGTCGGTCTTCAGGCCCACGGTGGGGTGTTCGGCCCCGAGGCCCTTGCTGATCACACGGCCGCGCCCGGTGTGCAGGCTCGCGCGGTAGATGTCGCCGTTCGCGAGCGACCCGAAGTACGCGAACGGGGTGGGGCCGATGGTGATGCCTTCGGGCCGGAAGCCGTTGGGGAGCGGGAACCGGTCCGGCCGATGCCGTTCGGCCGCCTGGGCCGTGCCGCCCAGAAGTGCCGCTCCGCCCAGTGCGGCCGTCATCGTCAGAAGTCTTCGACGTGCGAAGGAACGGTCCATGTAACGTCCTTACGCGCGGGCCGGCCCGGGGCCGGCCGGGTGGTCAACAGACGCTGCCACCCCATCACATGACACGTACCCCCGCAGCCTTTGGCCGGATTGCTGCGTGACATCTGTTTCAGGACGGATTGCACAGGTTTCCCCATTCAACTTGTTTTCAAACCGAGTTGGCGAAAGCGGTCTGGACGAGTCGCCGTGGGAGTGCTTGGTTGTGCCCCGAGGCTCATCCGCAGTGACCGAAGGGAGCCGTTCGCGATGACCGACCAGGTACAGCCGGCGCAGGGCCCGGGAACGTCCGGGCCGGGGCCCGACGGAGCGGGATTCACCTACCGAGGAGCCGAGCAGGAGCTGATTGTCGTCGCACGCCCCGAGGCCCGGCTGCGCGCCCGGGCCGAGGGCGTTCGCTCGGCGGTGGGCGCCGATGTCTCCGCCCTCGACATGTTCCTCAGCGATGAACAGCTCGTCCTGGAACCGCTGTTCGGCAGCGAGGAGCGGCTGCAGCAGTCCGCGGTGGCGGCGGGCACCGAGAGCGGGCCCGACCTCGCGCTCTTCTACCGGGTGCGCGGCGGGGAGAGCCGCGCCCAGGAACTGCGATCACGGATCGCCGCCTTGCCGGAGATCGACACGGCGTACGTGAAGCCCGGCGCCGTTCCCGCCTCGCTGAGGTCGGCCGGGCGGACCGAGGAGAGCGCTGACGACACTCGGAGGGTGAAGGAAGGGGCGCCCGTCACCCCCGACTTCACCAGCCGTCAGGGCTATCTGCGTCCGGCGCCCGAGGGCATCGACGCGTACTGGGCCTGGCAGCGGCCGGGCGGTACGGGCCAGGGCGTGACGGTGATCGATGTGGAGGGGGCCTGGCAGCTCGGCCACGAGGACCTGGCCGCGAAGCTCGCGGGCGTCGTCGTCGGCACCCCGCTGACGGACCTCGCCTGGCGCAACCACGGCACCGCCGTCATCGGGGTGATCGGCGGCGACCGCAGCGAGCTCGGCATCACCGGCATCGTGCCGGACGCCGTGACCGCGGCCGCGTCCTTCCAGGGCATCGGCACGGCGGCCGCGATCCACGCGGCGGCCGACCGGCTGAGCCCCGGCGACATCCTTCTGATCGAACTGCACGCTCCAGGGCCGCGGTTCGACTTCGAACAGCGCGACGACCAGCGGGGCTACATCGCGATCGAGTGGTGGCCGGACAACTTCGCGGCCATCCGGTACGCGACCGCCAGGGGCATCCTCGTCGTGGCGGCCGCGGGCAACGGCGCCGAGTCGCTCGACGACGCGGTGTACGAGCGCCGCCCCGCCGAGTTCCCCGAGTGGTGGCGCAACCCCTTCAATCCGTCCAACCAGTCCTCCGGGGCGGTGCTGGTCGGCGCGGGCGCACCGCCGCCCGGCACGCACGGCCGCGACCACGGCCCGGACCGCTCGCGGCTCGCGTTCTCCAACTACGGGGCCCGCGTGGACGCGCAGGGCTGGGGACGCGAGGTCACGACCACCGGCGGCTTCTGGGACCGGCCCGGCGATCTGCAGGGCGGCGCCGAGGAGATCGGCTGGTACACGGACACGTTCTCCGGGACCTCCTCCGCCTCCCCGGTGGTGGTCGGCGCCCTGGCCGCACTGCAGGGCATGCTCAAGGCCGCGGGACAGGAACCGATGTCTCCGGAGCGTGCCCGCACGGTGCTGCGGGCCACGGGTTCCCCGCAGCAGGACGCGCCGGGCCGGCCCGCCTCGCAGCGGATCGGCAGCCGTCCGGACATCAAGGCGGCGGTCACCCATCTGCTGCCGGACGCGGTCGGCTCGGGGCAGGCGGAGCGGTACTGGGACGAGTTGCTGCCGTACCCGAGTGAACTCCCGCCCAGGCTACGGCTGTACGTCGCCGGCGCCTGGCGCAACCTCAACCATCCGTCCCCCGAGATCCGCCAGGCGGTGCACTCCGCCTTCGCGGGGGGACGGCCCGACGTACGTGTCTGGTTCTCGGACGACGAGATCGTCGGCCTGGTGGTCACGGGCTGACGGAACCCAGCGAACGCTCAGCCAAGAGCCCAACCAATGCTCAACCCATGAGGGAAGGTGGCACACGCATGAGCACCACCCCGCAGATGAGCCAACTGGGACAGCAGCAAGGACAGCACATGGGCCAGCAGGGCCCGAGCACGGCACCCCCGCAGCAGTTCGGGCCGCAGCAGCCGTACGGGCAGCAGATGCAGCAGCCGTACGGGCAACAGGGCATCGCCCAGCAGGGCTTGGGGCAGCAGGGCTTCGGGCAGCAGCAGATTCCGCAGCACCTGCAGCAGCAGCTCCAGCAGATCGGCCAGCAGCAGCCCTTCCAGCAGCTTCTCCAGCAGCTCGGTGGGCAGCAGCAACCGCAGATGGGCCAGCCGCTGGTCCTGCCGAGCGCCGTCGAGAGCCAGGCGCTGGTGAGCGGCATCGCCATGAAGTTCTGGGACGTCGTCACCCCGCTGCCGGGCCAGCCGTCGATCCTCTACCTGTTCGTCAACAACGCGTGGCGCTCCCTGGTGAACCCGAACCAGGTGACCCATGACGCGGTCCAGGAGGCCTTCGCCTTCGGGCAGCAGGTCATCGGGATCTACGACTCCGGCACCAACGCCGTCCAGGCCGTGATCGTGAACAAGCAGTAGCGGCGGACCGGACGGACCGGCACAGAGGGCGCCGGGCGGGTGAACACCCGTCCGGCGCCCGGTCGTTGCGACCTGGGTGCGGCTAGAGCGCCACTCCCAGGAGGGCGTCCACGGCGCGCGACACGACGCCGGGGGCGCCCTCGTCCGTACCGCCCTGTTCGTGCTGGAGCGCGGCCCAGCGGTCCACCGCGGCGAGTGCCGCCGGCGCGTCCAGGTCGTCGGCGAGAGCCTCGCGGATCTCGTCGACGAGCGTGTCGGCGGACGGGCCGTCGGGCCGTGACACCGCCGCCCGCCAGTTCTCCAGGCGCGCGAGGGCGTCGTCGAGGACGGAGTCCGTCCACTCCCAGTCGGCCCGGTAGTGGTGGGCGAGCAGCGCGAGCCGTATGGCGGCCGGGTCGACCCCGTCGCGCCGGAGCGCGGACACGAAGACGAGGTTGCCCTTGGACTTCGACATCTTCTCGCCGTCGAGAGCGACCATGCCGGCGTGGACGTACGCCTTGGCCATCGGGAACTCGCCGGTCAGCACCTGGGCGTGGGAGGCGCCCATCTCGTGGTGCGGGAAGGCGAGGTCGGAGCCGCCGCCCTGGACGTCGAAGCCCATGCCCAGGTGGTCGAGGGCGATGGCGACGCACTCGATGTGCCAGCCGGGCCGGCCGCGCCCGAGCGAGCCCCCGTCCCAGCGGGGCTCACCCTCTCTCGCGGCCATCCAGAGCATCGGGTCGAGCGGGTTCTTCTTGCCCGGACGGTCCGGGTCGCCACCGCGCTCGGCGGACAACAGGCGCATCGCGGCGGCGTCCAGGTTGGACACCTGCCCGAAGTGCGGGTCGGACTCGACCGAGAAGTACACGTCGCCTTCGAGCTCGTACGCCGCTCCCACGTCCCGCAGCCGTTCGACGAGGGGCACGATGCCGGGTATCGCCTCGACGGCGCCGATGTAGTGCTGCGGCGGCAGCATCCGCAGCGCCGTCATGTCCTCACGGAAGAGGGCGGTCTCCTTCTCGGCGAGTCCCACCCAGCCGATGCCGTCGCGCTCCGCCCGCTCCAGGAGCGGGTCGTCGACGTCGGTCACGTTCTGGACGTAGTGAACCTGCCGCTTGGTGTCGAGCCACACGCGCTGAACGAGGTCGAACGCGTTGTAGGTCGCCGCATGACCCATATGGGTCGCGTCGTACGGCGTAATGCCGCAGACGTAGATACGGGCGACGGGACCGGGGTCGAGACGTACGAGCCCACCGGTCGCGGTGTCGTGGATCCGGAGGTCGCGGCCCTCACCAGGCAGGGCGGGGACCTCAGAAGCGGGCCAGGCATGCATGTCATGAGCCTAACCGGACGGAACTTCCGTATACGAACCGGCCGGGAGCGGGTGGCCGGGAACACACTCTTGCGGGATGCCTGCGGTTGTGTATCTGTCCTAGCCGCGGGCCATCGTGCCTCACCCACTGCCTTAACGGCGTGGCGACCCCCAGGCGGCACCCGTCCCAACGCGAGCGGCAGCCGGCAGGCGCACCACCCCGACGGCAACCCCCACCCCCAGGCGGCACTCACACAGGCGGCCAGGGAATCGCAGGCCACTCCCCACTCGGCTCCGGATGCTTCCCGGCGGCGAGCATCGCCTCGACACGCGCACGCGTGGCATCCACCTCAGCCGGGGTGATCAGTTCGCCCAGCCGAGTGGCGAGCGGCGCCCCCGGCGCCAGCCCGTCCCGCAGGGAGGCGAGCACCGAGACCGCCTCCGGGGTCAGCGGCTCCCCCGCCCACCCCCACAGCAGCGTGCGCAGCTTGTTCTCGGCGCTGAAGGTCACCCCGTGGTCGATGCCGTACAGCCGACCCTCATCGGCGGGCAGCAGATGCCCGCCCTTGCGGTCGGCGTTGTTGATCACGGCGTCAAGGACGGCGAGCCGCCGCAGGCGCGGGTCGTCGGCGTGCACGAGCAGCGCCGTCTTCCCCTCGCCCACCTCGGCGAAGCCGATCGCCTTCCAGCCCTCCTCGGGCTCCTCACCGTCCACGAGGGCGAGCAGCTCGGCCTCGGGCGAGGCCTCGACCCACAGCTGGCACATGCCCTCGCCGTAGGGCCCGTCACGCAGCACGGTGGTCGGCACGAGCCCCCACCCGGTCGCCTCGGAGACCTCGTACGCCGCGACCTCGCGCTGCGCCAGCGTGCCGTCGGGAAAGTCCCACAGGGGCCGCTCCCCGGCTATGGGTTTGTAGACGCAGAACGCGTCCCGGTCCTCGTACGACACGGAGCAGTACAGCACCGCGTTCGAGGCCTCACGGATCCGTCCGCGCACCTTCAGCTCGCCCTTGGCGAGCAGCTCGGCGGTGGTCACGCTCCGCGGCGGTATCCGTTCTGGCGCGGACATACGTGTCCTTCCGGGTCGAGCGGGAGGCTGCACAGCGGACAGGGCGGCCGGCCCGCGTTGACGACGTCGAGTGCGCGCTTGGCGAAGGCCCGGGCCTGCGCGCCGGTGAGCCGGACCCGCAGCATCGGCGGGCCGTTCTCCTCGTCCTGGAGCAGCCTCTCCTCGGCCTCGGCGAGGTCCTCCTCGGAGTCCGCGTCGAGCTCCACGAGGGCCTGCGCCTCGACGATCATGCGCTGCTCCTCACCGTCCCAGGCCAGCGCCATGGTGCCGACCCGGAACTCCTCCTCGACGGGGGACTCGAGGGGCGCGGTGTCGGACACCTCGGCCGGTGCCATGGCCGGGACGGGGGCGCTGCCGCCGGTACGCCGTACGACCTCGTCGAGCAGTTCGTCCATGCGCTCGGCGAGAGCGGCGACCTGGGTCTTCTCCAGGGCCACGCTGGTCACCCGGGGTCCTGAGGAGGCCTGCAGGAAGAAGGTACGGCGCCCGGGCAACCCGACCGTACCGGCCACGAAGCGGTCCGGGGGGTCGTAGAGGAACACCTGACGGGACACGTCCTGTCTCCATTGAATCCGAATCGACATGTGGACCGGCTGACTGTGTCGGCCCGCATCGGCTGCTGACAGCCTGCTGACAACTGCTGCTGGAATCCTGCTGACAACTACTGTGCTGGTTCGACCGCTTCACCCTACTGCGGCCGACGATCACGGGGCGCCCGCACCGCCCCCGACCGGGGCGTCGCCGCCCGGGGGCTCCTCGCGCGGCGCCAGGGACGCGAAATCACCGGTGTCCCCGAGGCGCACGAGAAACGGCCTGATGCGTGTGTAGCGGATCGCGGTGATCGAACACGGTTCGACAGAGATCCTCTGGAAGAGGTCGAGGTGAAGTCCGAGTGCGTCCGCGACGAGGGATTTGATGATGTCACCGTGGGAGCACATGAGGTAAACGGCGTCGCCGCCGTGATCGCGCTCCACGCGCGCGTTCCACTCGCGCACCGCCTCGGCGGCCCGGGTCTGCATGGCCCGCATCGACTCGCCGCCGGGGAACGCGGCCGCGGACGGATGCGCCTGGACGACCTCCATCAGCGGCTCGTCCTTGAGCTCGGCGAGCTTGCGCCCCGACCAGTCGCCGTAGTGGGCCTCCCCGATGCGCTCGTCGATGTGCGCCCGCAGCTCGGGCCGGGCGTCGAGCAGCGGCTGAACGGTCTCCCGGCAGCGTTGCAGCGGGCTCGTGACGATTTCGGCGATCGGCAGGCCGGCGAGCCGCCCGGGCAGGGCCGCGGCCTGCTGGGCGCCGCGCTCGTCGAGGGCGACGCCGGGCGTCCAGCCGGCGAGCAGTCCCGCGGTGTTGGCGGTGGAGCGTCCGTGCCGGACGAGGATCAGGGTGGGCATGCCGCCCAGGGTAGGCGTACACCGGAGTGCGTCCCTGGGCGGGCGGCGGGAGAATACCCTCCGTGATCGTCGACTGCGCCATCTACCGTGAAAGGCTGCGGACGGAGGGTCCCGAGGACTTCTCCGACGCCCTGGCGCAGTGCCGCAGCCGAGGTGACGCATTCGTCTGGATCGGGCTGTACGAGCCCACGGAGAAGGAGTTCGAGCAGGTCACGGAGGAGTTCGCGCTGCACCCGCTGGCCGTCGAGGACGCCCTGAACGCGCATCAGCGGCCCAAGCTGGAGGTGTACGACGACTCGCTGTTCATGGTGCTCAAGCCCGTGGGGTACGACGCGCAGGCCGACGTCGTCTCCTCCGGCGAGATCATGACCTTCATCGGCGACTCGTTCGTGGTGACCGTGCGGCACGGCGAGGAGTCGCCCCTCGCGGCCGTGCGGCACCGGCTGGAGGCGGAACCCGAGATGCTGCGGCACGGTCCCACGGCGGTGCTGTACGCGATCGCCGACGCTGTGGTCGACCACTACGTGGACGTGGCGGCTGAACTGGCGACCGACCTGGAGGAACTGGAGTCGGAGGTGTTCTCGCCGGTCGGCGGGGGCTCGCGGTACGCGGCGTCGCGCGTCTACAACTTCAAGCGGCAGATCCTGGAGTTCCGCAGAGCCACCGGTCCGCTGGCGCAGCCGCTCACCCGGCTCGCGGGCGGCGGTCTCTTCGGCGTCCGGGTGCCCTTCGTCCACGAGAAGGCGCAGCCCTTCTTCCGGGACGTGAGCGACCACCTCACCCGTGTGAACGAGACGGTGGAGGGCCTGGACCGGCTGGTCTCCGACATCCTCTCGGCGCATCTGGCGCAGATGAGCGTGCGCCAGAACGACGACATGCGGAAGATCTCCGCGTGGGCGGCGATGGCCGCGATCCCCACGATGATCGCGGGGATCTACGGGATGAACTTCGACCACATGCCTGAGTTGCACTGGCTGTGGTCGTATCCGGTGCTGGTGCTGGTGCTGATCACGCTGGAGATCCTGCTGTACCGCCTGTTCAAGCGGCGGGGGTGGCTGTGACCGGGAAACGGCGGAGGTCACGGTGATCGGGAAACGGCGGGCGTGACAGTGATCGGGAAACGGCGGGGGTGACGGTGATCGGGAAACGGCGGGGGTGATCGGGCTGCACGCGCGCGTGGCGCGGGTTTACGCGAACTCGGGAGCCGTGGTCGAGGGGCCGCCGAGCGCGTCGCGGCGCTCGGGCATCTTCAGGGACACCATCCGGCGCCAGCCGAAGACGCGCTCGTACGCGTACACGGCGTGGATGCCCGCGGCGAGCACCGCCGCCTTGGCCCTGGACCAGCCGAGGATGCGCCCCATGTGGGCCATCACGGCGAGGCTGACGTCCCGGTAGATGCGGATCTCGGCCAGGGCGCATTCGCGCAGCGTCCGCTGGATGGCGCGACCATGTCCGGCGGTCGCGAAACGCAGCAGCTCCTCGTGGCAGTAGGCGAGGTGGTTGTCCTCGTCATTGGAGATCATCTTCACGGCGCGGCCGATGTCGGGGTGATCCGTGAAGTGCTCGCGCAGCAGCTCCATCTCCTCGGAGGCACGCTGCTCGGTGACCCGGCTGTGCGAGAGATAGACGACGATGTCCTGCACGGTGAGCGGCTGGTCGCCCTTGAGCTTCTCGTGCGCGAGGCCGATGCCGTGCCGCTCCAGGAGCATGGTGTAGTCGGTGTCGGGCGGGACCTCGACGGGTTCGAGGCCGCGCTTCTTCATGAGGGCGTTGAAGATCCGCCCGTGTTTGTCCTCGTCGGCGCCGTGCCGGGTGATCTTGGGCGCGAGGGCGCGCTCGCTCTGCGGGACGAGCGCGGCGATCCGGGCGTTCTCCCAGCCCCCTTGCGACTCCCCACTGGCGGCGATGGAGCAGAAGAGCCGGAAGGACTCGTCGTTGTCGAGGATCTCCTGAAACAGACTCTTGGCCGAAAGCATCACTGACACCTTTCTGCAGGGTTGCGCAGAAAACGAGTCAAATGGGATGTCAGGAGCGCGGCAAGAGATGTGTCGGACAAATCCGCCGAACGATGGATGACGAGAGGGCCCGAGACGCGTAACCAAGGGGGCGCCGAGGCGTTGATCCCCGTGACGGCCGTGGCGGGGAAGACCTCCGAGCCCCCACCACGGCCGCAGAAACCCTCCTCCGGCCCGCTGCTTCGTGTGTTAGGCGAGCCCGGCCCGCTCCAGGGCTTCGGAACCGGCCCGGAGCGAGGCGATGCGGTCGTCGAGGGTGAAGCCCGCGGGGGCCAGGGTCAGCGTGGTGACCCCGGCCTCGGCGTACGCCTTCATACGGTCGGCGATGCGGTCGACGGAGCCGAGCAGGGTCGTCTGGTCGATCAGTGCGTGAGGGACGGCGGCGGCCGCGCCCTCCTTGTCGCCGGACAGGTACTTGTCCTGGATCTCGGCGGCTTCCTTCTCGTAGCCCATGCGCTGGGCGAGCTGGTTGTAGAAGTTCTGCTTACGGCTGCCCATGCCGCCGACGTACAGCGCGGTGTAGGGCCGGAACATGTCGGCCAGCGCGGTCACGTCCTTGTCCTCGCCGAGCGCCAGCGGCAGCGTCGGGCAGACGTCGAAGCCCTCCATGGTCGTGCCGGCCTTCTCGCGGCCCGCGCGCAGATGCTTGATCGCGGTGTCCTCGAGGTGCTCGGCCGAGGGGAAGATGAGCAGCGCGCCGTCGGCGATCTCGCCGGTCTGCTCCAGGTTATTGGGGCCGATCGCGGCGATGTACAGCGGGATGTGCTCGCGCTCGGGGTGCACGGTGAGCTTGAGCGGCTTGCCCGGGCCGCCCGGCAGGGGCAGCGTCCAGTGCTCGCCCTCGTACGAGAGCCGCTCCCGCGTCATCGCCTTCCGTACGATCTCCACGTACTCGCGGGTGCGCGCCAGCGGCTTGTCGAACTTGACGCCGTACCAGCCCTCGGAGACCTGCGGCCCCGAGACGCCGAGGCCGAGACGGAACCGGCCGCCCGACAGGGAGTCCAGGGTCGCGGCGGTCATCGCGGTCATCGCGGGCTGACGGGCCGGGATCTGGAAGATGGCCGAGCCGACATCAATGCGCTCGGTCTGGGCGGCGACCCAGCTGAGCACGGTCGCCGCGTCCGAGCCGTAGGCCTCGGCGGCCCAGCAGACGGCGTATCCGAGCCGGTCGGCCTCCTGGGCGACGGCGAGATTGTCCGCGTCCATTCCGGCGCCCCAGTAACCGAGGTTGATCCCGAGCTGCATGGCCCATTCCCCTTACCGAGCAGTAACGTCCCTTGTGCGGAGACCTTAGCGCGGGGGTGCCGGATGCGGCAGGCCGTTCCCGGCGCGGCTGCGAGCAGGCGCTGCCCGCCATCGACGGGCAGGAAATCGGTTGTCCACAGGCAACCCACGGCACCAGCTCTGGCCAGTAATCTCGGCGTCCATGGAGCAGAGGCATCTCGGCCGTACCGGCCTGCGTGTGTCCCGGATCGGACTCGGCACCCTGACGTGGGGGCGGGACACCGACGAGCATGACGCCGCGGACCTCTTGAAGGTGTTCTGGGAGGCGGGCGGAAGCCTCGTCGACACCGCGGACGTGTACGGGGACGGGGAGGCCGAATATCTGCTGGGACGCCTCACAGAAGGGCTCGTGCCGCGCCGGGACCTGGTCATCTCGACGAAGGCGGGGAGCGTGCCCGACCCGGACCGCCGCTTCGACGGCTCGCGCGGCCATCTGCTGTCCGCCCTCGACGCCTCTCTCGCGCGCCTCGGCACGGACTACGTGGACCTGTGGCACGTCCACGCGTACGACCCCGACACGCCCCTCGACGAGACCCTCCAGGCGCTCGACCTGGCGGTCAGCAGCGGTCGCGCGCGCTACGCGGGCGTGTCCAACTTCTGCGGCTGGCAGCTCGCCAAGGCGGCCACCTGGCAGCTCGCGGTGCCGGGGATACGGGCGCGTCTGGCCAGTACGCAGATGGAGTACTCGCTGCTGCAGCGCGGCGTCGAACGGGAAGTGCTGCCCGCCGCCCTCGACCTGGGCGTGGGCCTGCTCCCCTCCTCGCCGCTCGGGCGGGGCGTGCTCACGGGCAAGTACCGCAACGGGACACCGTCCGACTCCCGGGGCGGCTCGGAGCACCTCGCGCCCTTCGTCGCGCCGTACCTCGACGACACGGCGAGCAGCATCGTGGACGCCGTGGCGACCGCGGCGGACGGCCTCGCGGTGACCCCGCTCCAGGTGGCTCTCGCCTGGGTCCGCGACCGGCCCGGCGTCACCGCCCCCATCGTCGGCGCGCGCACCGCGCAGCAGCTCACGGCCGCGTTGTCAGTGGAGGCGCTTAGTCTTCCTGACGAGATCTGCCGGGCGCTCGACGATGTGTCGGCACCGGTGCACCACTATCCCGATCACGACTGGAGCACGCTGTGAGCACGGAGTCCGAGACCACGGACGACGCGGAGCCGGGGGCGCCGGGCGCGGACACGACCGCCCAGGCCCCCGAGGCCGAGGGCGCCGACGCGGAAGCCGCCGAAGGGACCCAAGCGTCCGAAGGCGCCGCCCAGTTGTCCGAGGCCGAGGCCGAGCTGGCGGCCCAGCGGCTTGAGCGGGAGCGGATCGAGCAGCGGAAGGCGGAGAAGCAGGGGCCGATCGAGGCCGGTGCCAAGCTGAGCGGGAAGGCCGCGGACCTGCTGGCGGCGGTGCGGGTCGTGGAGAGCGGCGCGAAGCCCGTGGCCACGGCGTACCGCGAGCCCGAGCCCGCGCCGCGCAGGGTCGAGCAGGAGCCCGTGCGGCGGCCGCAGCCCGTGGTCGCCCCGGCCGCCGCGCCTTCGGTGCCGGCGTCGACCGTCGCGCCGGAGACCGTCGAGGCCGTACACGCCGTGCTGACCGAGGGCGGCGCCCCCGACGCACTCGCGCCGCAGGTCCTCGTGGCCCTGGGCGAGGGCGCCGACGGGCAACTGCGCGAAGACCCTTGGCAGTTGCTGCGGGTCGCCGGGGTGCGGCCGGAGCAGGCGGACGGCTTCGCGCGGGCGCTGCTCGGCGCGGCGTGCGGCCCGGACGACGAGCGGCGCGGCCGGGCACTCACCGTCTGGCTCCTGGAGCAGGCGGCCCTGGCCGGGCACACCGCCCTCGACGCCCCGGCGCTCACCGCCGCACTCGCCCAGCGCTCGGTGCCGGACCCGGACGCGGCCGTCCAGAGCACCCTCGCGGAGGGCGAGGCCCTGGTCTTCCAGGACGCGCTCGACACGGCCGCCCCCGCGCGCGAGGAGGGAGCCGAGGAGTCCGAGGAGCGCCCGGTCCGCGTCCTCATCGGTCTGGAGCGGTACGCGCTGGCCGAGGAGAGCCTCGCCGACGGACTGGCCCGCGTGATGAACTCCGTGCCGAAGGAGGAAGGTTCGGCCGCCGGCTGGGAGCAGGCCGCCTCTTCGGCCACCCGCTCCGCCGCGGAGCTGATCCGCGCGGTCGCGGGTGCCGGCCTGGTCCTGCACACCGGCGGCGAGGCGTCCCGCGCGGAACCGGCGGCGCTGGTCGCGACGGCCACGCGCCTGGGCCTGCGCGCCTACGCGGCCACCCATACGCCGGACGGCCGCCACCGCTTCGCCGCGCTGCTCGCCGCGGCGGACGGCACGGTGGACGGCGCTGCGGACGGCCCTTCGGTTGCGCGGGCGGACGGCTCGGGCGACGACCTGGCTCCGGGTGCCTCTCCGGTCACCGGCGTCCACGGGGGCGACGGGCACGGCCGGGCCGTGGTCACCGTCGCCGGTCTGCTCTCCGGCACCGAAGGGCCCGGCCGGGACGCGGACGGTGCCCTGGACCTCGACCTCCTCGTCCTCCTCGACGCGCCGCAGCTCGACGTCGAGACGGCGGCCGTGCTCGCCGAGTCGCTGCCGGACGGCGCGCGGCTGGTGCTGAGCGGCGACCTGGGGCTGCTGTGGTCGGCGGGCCCGGGGCGGGTCTTCGCGGACCTGCTCGCGGCCCGCGTGTGCCCGCAGGTGGCCTCGCGGACCCCGGACCCCGGGCCGGTCGGGGAGCTGGTCTCCGGGATCGGGATCGGCGAGTTGAACCAGGTCGAGGCGCCCGGCAAGGAAGTCGTTGTCGTCCCGGTGCGCGACGCCGGCGAGGCGGTGCACCGCACTGTGCAGCTGGTCGCGGACTCGGTGCCGCGCGCGATCGGCATCCCGGCCGAGCAGACGCAGGTGATCACGCCGGGGCACGGCGGCGCGGCCGGCACGCGCGCGCTGAACGCCGTGCTCAAGGAGCGGCTGAACCCCGGCCCCGGTCGCTTCGGCGGCTTCGACCCGGGCGACCGGATCGCGTACTCCGCCGCGCCCGGCCGTTCGGTGCCGGGGCACGTGGTGAAGGCCGACGCCGATGGGCTGCACCTGGAGTGCGCGGGTCTCCCCGTCGTCGTACCGAAGGAGCGGGTGGAGCAGTCCGTGCGGCACGGCTGGGCGCTCACGGCGCACCAGGCGGTGGGCACGCACTGGCCCGCCGCGGTCGTGGTGCTCCCCGGCGATGCCGCGCAGACCCTGACCAGACCCTGGGTGTACACCGCCTTCAGCCGGGCCGAGCGTCACCTCTCCGTGGTCCACGGGGTGGAGCAGGCCCTGCCGCGGGCGGTGGCGGAGGTCCCGCAGAAGCCGCGCACCACTCGCCTGCCGGCCCTGCTCAAGGCGCAGGTACCGGCCGCGGGCTGACCCCTGTCCCGTACGCCGCGTCGCGAACACCCCGTCCCGTAGACGCGGAGGTGGCGGCCACCGATCCCCCGGTGACCGCCACCTCGTACGCCCTCAGTGACCCACCGTACTCAGCGGTGCACTCGCTGTCCTCAGCGATCCGCGTCCAGCGGCTCCAGATCGCCGTCGGGATCGAGGTCGTCCTCCAGGTCCTCGTCGACGTCGTCCTCCGACTCCTCGTCGAAGACGGCGCTGACGTCGAAGCGGCAGACCACGCGCTGCGGGTCGACCGACTCGAACGGTGTCTCCAGCCAGTCACCTGGCTCGGCGGGTTCGTCCGCGGCGGTCACCCAGAGTGTGGAGTCGCCCTCCTCCAGGCCGAACTCCTTGTGCCGGGAGGCGATCTCGTCCGGTTCGAACTCGCCGAACAGGACTCCGAGGGCCCCGTGGACGGTGCCGGACGCCGCGTCGAAGCCCTCCGTGGCGGTGGCCCCGTCCTCGTCCACGGCCTCCACCCGCTGCGCCTGCGCCAGCAGCCGCTGCGGCTCCACCACCGCGTAGTCCCGGCGGATCAGCACGCTCAGCGCATGGGGCTCCTCGGGGCCCGTGTACGGCGGCAGCGTGTCTTCGACACCGGGGATGTCGAAGGGCGTGACCTCGTCGTAGCGGTCGAAGAGGAGCTCGTCGTACTCCTCGGCCGCGGCGGCCAGCTCGTTGAACGCCTCGTAGACGTCCGGGTCGTCTTCACCCGTCCTGCGCTCGACCGCGGCCAGGTGGCGGTCGAGCGCGGTCTTGACCGCCTCGGCGGCGGCACGTACCTCGGCAGCGGTGGGCTGCGCAGCATCAGACATAGTGCAGACGCTATCCGTACAGGGCACCAGCCCGCACAATAGATGCGATGCCGGAATACGAATTTGTCGACGTGTACGTACCGCGCGGGGTCTCCCGCAAGGACGCCACACGCCTGCTGACGGACCATGCCGAGTACGGACACTGGGAGTTGGACCGCCTGAGCCTGCTCCGCGACGGCAGCCGCCGGGTGCGGCTGCGGCGGCGGATCATCCGCCAGGTGCGCGCCACGTGGTGACGAAGGGTGACTGAAACGTAGCGGGCCCTGCACTGGCGGGGCCCGCTCCCGTACGCCACCGGGGAAGGGTGTGGCGTCGCTCTCCTGTTTCGTGCCGTTTCCCTTACGCCGCCGATCGCGCCCTGCGGTAGAGGACGGCGCCGGCCAGCAGCGCGCCCGCGCCCGCGGGGACGATCATCCCGAGCGGCAGGTCACCGCCGGTGTCGGCGAGCTGTGCGCTGCCGTCGGGCTGGGTCACGGACTGCGCCCCCGGGTGGTTGGGGTACGAGGAGTCGACCGGTGGCGTCTCGTCTCCCGGAGCGGGCGGCTGGCCGGGGTGACCCGGTTCACCTGGTTCACCTGGCTGACCCGGTTCACCCGGCTGACCTGGTTCACCCGGCTCGCCCGGCTGACCTGGTTCACCCGGCTCGCCCGGCTGACCTGGTTCACCCGGCTGACCCGGCTGACCTGGTTCACCCGGCTCGCCCGGCTGACCTGGTTCACCCGGCTGACCCGGTTCACCCGGCTCGCTTGGCTCGCTCGGCTCGCTCGGCTCGCTCGGCTCACCCGGCTCACCCGGTTCACCTGGCTCGCCCGGCTGTCCGGGTCCGCCCGGAGGCGGCGTCTCGTGACCGCCGCCGGGCGGAGTGGTGGAGTGACCGCCACCCGTCCCGTTCACGCAGTCGTTGCCCGCCGCCGCGTTGCCGATACCGATCACGTTGACGCTGTTGCCGCAGACGTTGACCGGCGCGTCGACCGGCACCTGGACGTGGTTGCCGGAGCCGACGCCCGGCGAGCCACTGGCGTGGCCACCGGCCTGCGAGCCGCCGGAGTGCGAGCCGCCGTCGTGGTTGACGCACGTGTTGCCCATCGCCGGATTGAGCACCCCGACGACGTTCACGGTGTTGCCGCAGACGTTCACCGGCGCGTGCACCGGCGCCTGCACCGTGTTGCCCGACAGCACGCCGGGCGAGTCCGAACTGAAGCCGTTCGCACCCGAGTCGGCGTGTGCGTAGCCGCCGGTCGCGGCGAGTACGCCTGTCGCGGCCGCCACGGTCATCAGGCCCTTGCGGGTGACCTGTCGCATTGCTGTATCCCTGCCTTAGCCCTTGGGACGTGGACCATCCGGAATGCACACGCACCCGACGGACGCGTGCGCGGAAAGCCGGTCGGCCCCGGAGCGCATGGCGCGCGCACCGAGGCCGACGGGCTCAGACCCTCACGGGGCTCAGCCCTCCGTGGGGCTCAGACCCTCACGGGGGTGAGGCACAACGTCAGTCGTTGATGCAGGTGTTGCCGAAGGCGGGGTTCAGCAGCCCGATCACCGAGATCGTGTTGCCGCAGACGTTCACCGGGACGTGAACGGGCACCTGGACGACGTTGCCGGAGAGGACGCCCGGGGAGTGCACCGCGGCACCCTGGGCACCACTGTCGGCGACGGCCAGGCCCGCACCCGCGAGAACCAGACCACCCGTGGCAGCCACAGCGGCGACGACCTTCTTGATCATTATTCCTCCTTGTTGGCAAAAGCGATCCCCAGCAGCGGACCGCATCACCTGTAACGAGGAGGGAGTAATGGAGCTACGAGCTTATGGTCGCATTCACTCTTCTCAGTCAGCCCAGCACACTCGGTCGAATACTGGAGTTTCGTTTCACTGGAGCAATTCAGGACGCTTCTTCAGGACGCTTCGATGAAACGGTCGAGGACGCGTACGCCGAACTTCAGCGCATCCACCGGCACGCGCTCGTCGACGCCGTGGAACATCCCCGCGAAGTCCAGCTCCGGCGGCAGCTTCAGCGGGGCGAAGCCGAAGCAGCGGATGCCGAGGTCGGCGAAGGACTTGGCGTCGGTGCCGGCCGAGAGCATGTAGGGCACGGCGCGGGCGATCGGGTCCTCGGCGGACAGCGCGGTCTGCATGGCGTCGACCAGGGCGCCGTCGAAGCTGGTCTCCAGCGCCTTGTCCGCGTGGACGTCCTCACGCTTCACGCGCGGGCCGAGAATCCGGTCCAGGTCGGCGAGGAATTCCTCCTCGTACCCCGGCAGATAGCGCCCGTCGACATGCGCGGTGGCCTGCCCCGGAATCACGTTGACCTTGTAACCGGCGCCCAGCTGGGTCGGATTGGCGGTGTTCTGCAGGGAGGCGCCGATGAGCTTGGCGATGCCGCCGAGTCTGGCGAGCGTCTCGTCCATGTTCTCCGGGTCGAGCTCGGTGCCGAGCGCGTCGCCGAGTTCGTCGAGGAAGTGCCGCAGCGTCTTGGTGACGCGCACCGGGAACTTGTGCCGGCCGAGCCGTCCGACGGCCTCGGACAGCTCGGTGATCGCGTTGTCCTTGTGGATCATCGAACCGTGACCGGCGGTGCCGTCCACGGTCAGCTTCATCCAGTGCATGCCCTTCTGGGCGGTCTCGACGAGATACAGCCGCAGCTTCTCGTTGACCGTGAAGGAGAACCCGCCGACCTCGCCGATCGCCTCGGTCACGCCCTCGAAGAGATCGGGGTGCCGGTCGACCAGGTGCCGCGCCCCCCACGTACCGCCGGCCTCCTCGTCGGCGAGGAACGCGAGGACGATGTCGCGCGGCGGCTTGCGCCCGCTGCGCAGCCGGTCGCGTACGACCGCCAGCGTCATGGCGTCCATGTCCTTCATGTCGACCGCGCCGCGCCCCCAGACGCATCCGTCCGCGATCTCGCCGGAGAACGGGTGGTGGGTCCAGTCCTGGGCATTGGCCGGTACGACGTCGGTGTGGCCGTGGATGAGCAGCGCGGGCCGCGAGGGGTCCTCGCCCTGGATGCGGGCCACGGTGGAGGCGCGGCCCCGGTGGGACTCGAAGATCTGCGGCTCGAGCCCGACCTCGGCGAGCTTCTCGGCCACGTACTCCGCGGCCTTGCGCTCGCCGGGCCCGGAGTGGTCCCCGTAGTTGCTGGTGTCGATCTGGATCAGCTCGCGACAGAGGTCGACGACCTCGTCCTCGCCAGAGACGCCCCTGGCCGTGTTCGACTCGCTCACGCTGCTTCCTCCCACTGTCGCTGCTGGTGGTCTCCCTCATCCTCTCTCCGACCCCCGCCGCGCCCCAAGACCGGACCCGGCCCGTCACAGGCCGTTCACGCGGCGACGGGGTGTGATCAGAGGCCCTCGAAAGCCTGGTAATGTTTTCTCTGTCGCCGCGAGGGAAACCCCGCACGACAGACACCTTGTCCGGGTGGCGGAATGGCAGACGCGCTAGCTTGAGGTGCTAGTGCCCTTTATCGGGCGTGGGGGTTCAAGTCCCCCCTCGGACACTGACTGGTAGCCCACGGGTTGTCGCAGAGTGCTGGTTGAGATCCATCTCGGCCAGCACTTTCTGTTTCCCGGAGTCGTAGGTGAGGCCGAGCCCGAGCTGGCGGTAGATCACTGCCTTGTCCGCGGCTTCCGTTTGGCGGACGACGGCGGCCAGTTCGCTGATGGAGCGTACGAGCCGATCGATCTCGTCACGGGGCATCTGTGAGCCGGGGCCTTGGGTCGTGGTGCGCAGTTCGGCTACGGCGCGGGCTTTGCGGGCCTGCGTCTCGGCGATCCATCGGGTGACGAGGGCGGGGCCGGCGCCGGCTTCCAGCGCTGCGCGGTGGGTGGTGAGCTTGGTGTCGCAGTCGGCGATCACTGTCCGGGCGGCTTCAGCGGTGCCTTTCTCATCGCTGGCGGGGGGTGCGGCACCGGCCATCAGGTGGATGGTGTCGTCGAGGCGGTGCGGCAGGAACACCGACTACGTCCTGCTCATGAACGAGGCCCACGCCCGGCAAGTCCTCGCCGACTTCGAACGGCACTACAACGGGCATCGACCTCACCGGGCCCGAGATCAACGACCCCCTCACGCCTCCGGGCAGCCCGCCACCGTCCACGACCTCGAGAGCCACAGACTCCTGCGTACCCGCATCCTCGGCGGCGCCATCAACGAGTACCGGTACGCCGCTTGACCTCGGGCGATGACTTTTCGAGCCCCACAGGAGCCTGGCCCACACCCCCAACAGGTTGACAATGCCCTTCAGACTCCCCGAAACCGGGGTCAGCTCACCGCCGCCACGCCTTGAACTCGGCGGTGTGACAACGTAGTTGGATTGGCTTCGAAGATGGTGCGGTACGGTGCGGCTGACCACCTGTCATGGTCCGGTTTCCGAAGGAGATTAAGGCGTGGTCGTCACTTTCGATTCCACCGGCCTCCAGCGCGTCGACGAGACGACCTGGCTGCACTCCGCCTACGGGGACCGAGTCGCTCTGACAGTCAACAACTCGCCGCTGACCGAGACCGCCTGGCTGGAGGACATCCCTGCCATGCGGCGTAACCTCACCGCCGCGTACGCGCAGATGGGATGTCTCATCGAGGCCGAGCCAGTGGTGCTTGGCGGTGTTCGCGGGGTGTGTCAGGTGGTAAAGGTACCGATACCGAACGCCCCGAGTGGGCAGGTGTTCATGGCGATGATCTTCCTGGCGAAGGCCAGTTGCCATGCCATGTTCAGCTGCTTCGCCGACGAGGGCGGGATCACCGGAGTGAGGGAGGCGGCGATCCTGGCCAAACTGGGTCTCGCACGCAGAGAGGACTGGGTCCTGCCGCATCCCTACGCACCCCAGATCCAGAGCGCCCTGCCGTACCACCGCGGTGACGACCCGACGTGGGACGCACAGTTCCCCGACCACCCGCTGTCACGGGTGCGGGCGTGGGTGCGATCGGTCGTGGCCACAGCGACGGTTGATCCCACGTTCGCCGCTCTGCCCGACTTCGTACCCAGCCGCCGGGCACCAGGCACCGACTTCAACCGTGAACATGGAAACTTCGACGGTCGGAAGGTCAGGGAGGGAAGCCCCGCCGTGTTGTTGCAGAAGGGCGCCAACATACCGGTGCCGACTAACAGGGTCCGGGTGGAGTTGGGTTGGCAAGGAGGGCCGGGGACACCTGATGTGGACGCGTCAGCGTTGTTGCTGACGACGGCCGGCAAGGTGCGGTCGGATGACGACTTCGTGTTCTACAACCAGCCTGTACATCCCAGTGGTGCGGTGCGTCTCGAGGGCAAGCGCCAGGACGGCACGGGCGCGCTCGAAACGATCGAGGTGGAGCTGTCCGCGGTGGAGCAGGCGATCGGGACCGTGGTAGTCGCGGCTTCCACCGACGGCACGTTCGGTCAGGTACCCGGCCTGTTCGTGCGCGTCCTGGACGCGGAGAGCGGCGTCGAGACGGCGCGGTTCGACGCCACGGGTGCCACTTCGGAGACGGCGTTCGTGCTCGGGGAGCTGTATCGGCGGAACGAGGCGTGGAAGTTCCGGGCAGTGGGCCAGGGATACTCCTCCGGCCTGGCAGGGCTCGCCACCGACTTCGGTATCACTGTCGACGAGCCCGCCTCGCCCCCGTCGGGGCAGCAGGCCGCGCCTCCGCCTCCTGCACCACCGACACAGCAGGCCGCGCCACCGCCGCCTGCGCCTGCGCAGCCGGTACAGCTGTCGAAGATCACGTTGACGAAAGCAGCGCCTGCGGTGTCGCTGACCAAGCAGGGCGCCACCTCGGGAGCCATGCGGGGCAATCTCTCGTGGAGCGCTCGCAAGCCATCGCGTGGCTGGTTGAAGAAGGGAAAGGACGCCGTCCCACTGGAGGACGTCGACTTGGACCTCTCCTGTCTGTGGGAGCTGCAGAACGGAATGAAGGGGATCGTCCACCCCATCGACAACCAGTTCGGCTCGTTCGACCAGCCGCCCTACATCCAGCTGGACCAGGACGACCGGACCGGCTCCAGTGCGGCCGGTGAGAACCTTGTAATCAATCTTGATCACGCGGCCGAGATCAAGCGCATTCTGGTGTTTGTGGTCATCCATGCCGGGGCGTCGAGCTTCGCGGGCTTGGACGGGGTCGCCACGCTGTATCCGCCGGCCGGTCCACCGATCGAGGTGCGCCTTGACGAGTGCACCGTTCCTTCGACGGCCGCTTCGATCGCACTGATCGAGAACGTGGACGGGGAACTGATCGTCCGGCGGGAGGCGAAGTACATCCTGGTGCCCCCCGGCGTCTTCAAGCAGCAGGCCGTGGATATCGAGTACGGCTGGGGAATGACCTGGCACGCGGCCAGTAAGGACTGACCCACCACGACCGCTCGACGCAGTGGCGGCTCCTGTACGTGCCGAAAATTACGTCCGCGCAGGCCAGCAGCCCTTTGGCTTACCGCTGAGCGGATGGAATCTGAACGGGTTCAACACGTGACGGCTGCGCACTCGAACGCGTTCAATTGGCCCCGATGTAGCGCCCGGTTGAACTGTCCGTCAGGGCGCTGACCTGTGCGGATGATGTATCGGCACCCGCAACTGCTCGCAGAGCGCGGTGAAGGCCAGAAGCGCAAGATCTATCCTCCCGAAGAGACGCAGCCTGCCGAATGGCAGCGGTCAACAAACTCGCACCGCGACACCAAGGAAGGGCATCGTGAGCACAGGGCCCTGTCGCGCGAGCCGGAAAGTCTCACAAGTCACCAGCTCACCGCGACTGACCAGCGACCTCCCCAGTTCCCATGTTCTGGGTCCCCGCCGGGGATTCGCACCTGCGCGGCCGCACGACCAACGCTTCCCCTCGCCCAGACTCCGGGCAGCTACGGCAGAGCCAGCTCCAATTCGGCGCTACGTGGCGCGATCCGTGGGCTCCCGGTACAAATCCCCCCTCGGACACCACGCGATGTAGCGATCAGGCCCTGGCCGGGAGCATTCCCGACCGGGGCCTGCTGTTGTGTTCGTGCCAGGCCGCGCGGTGGGCCCGTGCCTCGGTCCCGGCCCTGCGCAGGGCCGGGGCGGGCACCGGCAGGCGGCACAGAGCGTCGAGGGTGTCCAGCATCCGCCCGGCGAACCGCTGCCCGAGCGGGGTGAGCCGGCCGGAGTCCAGGAGGACGAGGACCGCCTCGCGGGTCGCCGAGCGCCAGCGGGCGAACCGTACGTGCGCCGCGGCGCGCAGGGCGGGGTCCGGCTCGGTCTCGCGGCGCCGGTTCCAGAACTGCGCCACCCCCAGATGCGCGTACGTCCCGTGGAAGAGGCCGAGCAGCGGGCGCGGGTCGGTGCGCCAGGGGGCGTAGTACAGCTCCTGGCCGCCCGGCTCGAACAGGTCGAAGAGGTGCAGCAGGGCCGCGAACTTGTTGTGCTGCATCTCGTGCGCCATCGTCACCGCGAACAGGGTCCCGGTCGGGGGCAGCGACAGGGCGACACAGCCGAAGGTCTCCGCGCTGCTGCCGCTGACGCTTCCGCGGGCGGTACCGGTCAGCGGGACCAGGAGCCGCGGGCCGGCGGCCAGTTCCGCGTAGGCCTCCGGGTGATCGGCGCGCAGCAGTCGGCAGGCGTCCCGCGCGACCGCCGTCCAACGGTGCACCTCGTCGGCGCCGAGGGCTCCGGGGCGCCCCACGGCGTACGGATAGCAGGTCGGGTCCAGGGGGTCGAGGAGCAGCGGGGAGCCGGTGTCGAGGGTGGCCAGCAGGCGCGGGCCGCGCCAGCGTCCCTTGGCCCGGTATGGATTCGTCGGCACCGTGACCGGGTCGGCGGCCAGGGCTGATCCGGGTACGGCGATCCTCGTGCGGCCGTCGTCGTCCACGCGTACCTCGACGATGTCGCCGGGGCGGGCGCCCGGGAAGTGGGCCCGGCCGAGCGAGGGCAGCGTCACCCAGGGACCCGCCATCGGCCACCGCACGCTCCCGGACAGCCCGGCGCGGACCGCCGCCGCGGCGGCGAGCGCGGTGAACCGGTGCACCGGTGGCTGTTCGCGCCCCTGGGGCAGGTGGGCGAGCAGGCCGAACAGCGCGGGACCGGCCGACGGATGGGTCAGGACGGCGGCCGCGGCGCCGGGCGCCGCGTTCCGGGCGGCGGCTAGCCGCTCCCACGCCCGTTCGGCCTCCTGGGCCACGCTGCCGCCGGTCTCGCGGGCGGCGGCCGTCACCGCGTACACGCAGGCGAGGCGTCGGCTGTGCTCGGCGCGGGCGAGGAGCCGCAGGGCCGCGGCGCCGCCGCATCCCGCGGCGACCTCGTCGAACAGCACGCCCGGCATGCGATGCGGCAACGGCGTCATGCCACCTCCGACGGCAACGAGGGCGCCGGCCGCGGGGGCGGCGGCCCCGCGGGCGGCGGGGGCGTCCACCCCATCGGGGGTGATGGGGTCCACGCCCTGGGCGGCGGGGTCGCCCTGCCGGTCGGCGGCGAAGTCGACCACCCAGCCGGAGTCGAAGGCGGCCCTGCGATTGTTTCGCCCCCTCCGCCCTTACCCGTCCCGTACCTGGGGCTCCGCCCCAGACCCCGCTCCTCAAACGCCGGAGGGGCTGAAATGTCGCCGGCCGGGGCTGATGGCGAAATGTCCTCCGCCAGTCGTCCTCGCACCCGCCCGATCAGCGCCGCCAGGTCCGCGCAGTACACGCTCGGGTTGGCGAATCCCGTGTCGTGGCGGTAGCGGTTGGCGTAGTGGCCGCCGCCGCACACCGGGTGGAGCGGGCAGGCGCGGCACGGGGCGGACAGTCCGTCGGCTCCCCATTGGCGGGCGGCGACGCCGGGGTGGCGCAGCAGGGCGTCGAAGGAGTGGCGCCAGATGTCGAGGCCGGTGCGTGCGGCGCCGTCGTAGGCGGTGCGCAGGCTGTCGTCCTGGGCCAGGGAGCCGTCGGTCTCCACCACCGCGTAGCGCACCGGGGCGAGTCCGAGGGCCTCCGTCCGCGGGGCGGCGCCGAGCAGGAGGGCCATGAGGTCGTCGAGGAGGCGTACGCGGGTCTCGCGCACGGCGGCCCCGTACCAGCGCTCGAAGACGGCCCCGAGCCAGTCCGCGTACGGGGTGCGCCGACCGGCGGGGTCGAGGCCGGGCGGTGGAGTGTGCCAATTGCCCAGCGGGAGAAGGAAGTCGACGGTGGGCGGGCGGTAGGAGAGCAACTGCTCGTAGGTGCGCACGGGGTCGTTGCGCAGGTCGATCGTGCACAGCAGGGCGGCGAACAGCGGCCGGTACGACTCGCTCGCCAGCGACCGCAGGGCCGCCTCGACCCGGGCGTGACTGCCGCGTCCGTCGGCGCCGCGGCGGTGCCGGTCGTGGGCGGCGCGTCCGCCGTCGATGCTCACCCCGATCCGGATGCCGAGTTCGCCGCAGAGATCGAGCCGCCGCTCGGTGAGGCGTACCCCGTTGGTCTGCAGGGACAGATGCAGCCGTACGCCGTCGCCGACGGCCGCGCGCAGCGTCCGGACCGTGCGGGCGAGCGCGGCGTCGCCGGCGAGCAGGGGTTCGCCCCCGTGCAGGACGACGCCCGCCTCGTCCAGCCCGTGTGCGGACAGATGCTCGGCGATCCGGTGGGCCGTGCGCTCGACGGTGGCCGGGGCCATGGCGCGCGGCTGCTTGCGCCAACTCTGGTCGTGCGAGCGGTACATGTAGCAGTAGTCGCAGGCCAGGTCGCAGCGGCTGTGCACCTTGAGGACGAAGGAGTGGAGGGGGTACGGAACCCAGCCGGCCGTCTCCCGTGCCATCACGTCGGCAGTCCTCGGCCAGGGCGGCTCCGCATGGCGCAGTGGCGGTCGACTCATCCGCTTCCCCCCGAAGACGTGCGCCGCCACCCTGTCGTACAGCGGAACGGGCGCACCCTGTTCGACCAGTATTCGTTCGGGGTGTGTCGAGCGTCAACATCACGAATGAGCCAACAGGTGCCGTGCCGCAGGCAGTTGAGCAAGCCGGGGGTTCACGAGAACTGCCGCGCGGACAGTGGAGGGCGTTACGCTGAAGTGGACACCGGTCACCCGTCCGCGCACTCGCGGGGCGGGCCGCGGCCGCACAGCGGTTCCACGAACACCATGGAGTGGACACCATGGCAGTTGCCGAGGGCGCGACGCCTGCCGAGCCGTGTCCGGGCGAGGGCGGAGGTCAGGCGCCCGAGGCCCGGCCCGTCGTCGTGGACACCCCCCTGCCCGTCGCCCTGGACGACCACCGGTCCGTCGCCCTGGACGACCCTCAGCCCGTCGTCGTGGACGACCTTCAGTCCGTCGTCGTGGACGACCCTCAGTCCGTCGTCCTGGATATCGCCGGACTGGCGCTCGAAGACGTCGCCGCCCTGCCGGACTCCGTGCTCGGCGCGCTGCTGCGCCGGGTGCACGACAGCTGCGCGGCGGGGGACCCCTTTGTCACCGGTCACACCGAGAGCGCGTGAGCGAAGTGGGCGGGATGCGGGCGAGCCGCGGTCCGGCCGGGCGCCGGGCGCGCACAGCCGGGCTCGAGTCGGCGACTGACCTTATACTGACACCCCCGCATGTCTGTTATGCCCGTTATCCACGGTTTCCCTTGTATGTCCACCTTCCCTTGCTGTGCCGCGCCGAGCGGAGAGGTCATGCCAGACGCCAACCCCCTTGACCGCGCTGGTTCGTTCGCCGTCTTCTTCACCACGTCGGAGAATCTCGGGCTGAGCACCACCCTGCGCAACGCGGCGGACATCCTCGCCGAGGGCAACCGCAGTGTGCTGCTCGTGGACGGCCGCTCCGGCGACCGCGCGGGCGGCACGGACCCGGGCGACGGCACGGACCCGGCCGTCGGCAGGTCCGTACCCGCCGTACCCGAGCCGGTGCCCGGGCAGGTCGCCGCCGTGGCGCTCACCGCCCCGGACGCGCTGCTCGGGCTCGCGGACGACCCCGTGGTGGCCCGCTACGACCACATCCTGGTCGAGGCGCCGGTGCCGGACGCCCCCGGTGCCGTGGAACCGGCCCGGCTGGTGGGGTTCGCCGACTCGGTCGTCGTCTGCTTCGCGCTGACCGCCTGGTCCATCGACGGTGCCGCCGCGCTCGCCGAGGACCTGTCCGGCGGGCCGGACGACCGGGCCGTTCGGCTGCTCACCCTCGGGCTCAAGAGCGACGTCGGCGTCCACGACCGGCTGCGCGACGCACGGGAGCGGGTGCGCCGCAAGTTCGGCCCGCTCGCCCAGGCCCACGACGACGGCGAGTTCCCGTTTCTGGAGATCCCGTACAACCCCCTCTACCTCGACAGCCGCAGCCTCGCCGTCGAGGCCGAGGGCGTCGGCACCGTCATGGGGCTGCGTCCGTACTACGAGCGGCTGGCCGACTGGCTGCGTGTGCGCCGTCCGGCCCGGTTCACCCAGGTCACCGTCGTCCACTCCGCGCGGCACGCCCTCTGGGCGGCCTGGCTGCAGGACCGGCTCGGCGACCGGGGCGTCCGGACCGAGCTGCGCAGGGACGACACCTACGCAGGTGAGCGCCCCGAGCACGGTACGGCCCTGCTCTTCCTCTCGCCGGGTGACGCGGACGACACCCTGCTCGCCCAGATCGGCGCCCTCTCCCACACCGACGTGCGGATCGTCCTGGTCGACGAGCCGTTCCCGCACACCGAGGCGGCCCACCACGAGCGGATCGACCTGCGCGACACCACCGAGGACGAGGCGCTGCGGCTGCTGTACACCGGCCTCGGCCTCGGTCCGGCCCAGCCCCGCGAGGGGGGCGCGCGGGGCGCCCGCTTCCCGCGGCTGCCCGAGACCACCAACATCGCGCCGCGCAACGGCGGTTTCATCGACCGCGACGCCCTGCTCGCGCGACTCGACGAGCAGCTGCGCGATGCCGGCCGCGACGGCAGCTGCGTGGTGCTGTACGGCCCCAGCGGGTGGGGCAAGAGCGAGACCGCGCGGGAGCTGTGCCACCGCTACGGCGCCCGGTACGACGTGGTGTGGTGGGTACGCGCCTGGGAGACGCAGCGGGCACGGCGCGGCCTGGCCCGGCTCGCCGGCCGGCTCGGCACCGCGGAGGACCAGCTCGGCGTCGTCGCCCCCGACGGGGGCGTCTCCCGGCTACTGACCCGCCTGTCGCGCCCCGACTCCGACTCGGGGAACTGGCTGATCGTCTACGACGGGGTGGTGGACCCCGCCGAACTGCACGGCCTGCTCCCCGTTCCCCATGAGCGGGGTCATGTGCTGATCACCAGCCGCGTCGCGCCGCAGGAGCAGCCGGACGCCCGCCCGCCTCACCTGGCGGGATGCGCCATCGGCCCGATGCGGCCCGCCGAGTGCCGCGCCCTGCTGGGCGAACGGCTGCCGGAGATCACCGACGATCAGGCCCAACAGGTGGGCAGCGTCGTGGACTTCGTCCCGCTCGCCTTGCACCTGGCCGCCCACTGCCTCGCCGAGCGGGCCGGCGCTCACCGGCGCGACGATCACATGGCGCCGGAGGCGGCGGCCCGCGCGGCCGTCGCGGACCTCATCGCCGAGCACCGCACCTGCAAGACCGATCTCCTCGGTGAGGCCGACGCCGTACCGCCCGTCGCCGTCATGGTGCGGGTGGCCCAGCACGTCGCGGGGACCACCCTGGGCTCCGCCGCGTGGCGCGCCGAGAGCCCCGCGCACGACGCCCTGGGCTGGCTGCTGGGCGCCGCCTCCCTGCTCACCGGGCGGGGTACCGGCCTGGACCTGCTGCGCTCGCGCCGCATCCTGTCCGAGCTGGCCCGCGACGACGCGGCCGAACCGCAGGAAGCCGCGGGCACCGTCCGCCCACGGCACCCCGACGACGTACAGCTGCCCGACGAGCACATGGTGAGCGTCGCCCTGTGGGCCCTGGCCCAAGTAGGCCTGCTCGACGTCGACTTCGACCGCAAGGAGCAGCCCCTCGTGCAGCACCACGCGCTGCGCGACCTGATCCGCGACGGCATGGATCCCGCCGAGCGGCAGCACGTCGAGTCGGTGCTGCGCAGCGTCCTCGCCGAGTACGTGCCGCACGAGGACCAGGACCTGCCCGCCGACTGGGCGCGCGAGGTGTACTCGCTGCGGCTGTGGGAGGACTCCCGGCCCCGGGTGCGCCGTTCGCTGCTGCGCCACCTCAACGCGCTCAGCCAGCGCGGCGAGAGCGCCGACCTCTCCCGCCTCCTCGACATCGCCGGCCGGGCCCGCGAGGTCTGGCGGGCCGACGGCGACGAGCAGACGCCCGAGTATCTGCGCCTGCTCAACCACACCGCCCGCGCCCACCGCCTGGGCGGCGAGTACGAACGCTCCCGCGAGCTTTCCCAGGAGGCCCTGCGCGGTCACCGCAGGCTGCTCGGCCTGATGCATCCCCGCACGCTGCTGTCGGCCGACTCACACGCCGCGACGCTGCGGGCGCTGGGCCGGTTCGAGGACGCCCTCATCCAGATCAGACCGGCCATGGACGGGCTGACCCTGCTGCTCGGCTGGAAGCATCCCGCCACGGTCCAGGTCGAGCACAACCTCGCGCTCACCGAGGCGCTCACGGGGCGTGTCACCGTCGCCCTGGGCCGGCTTCAGGAGCGCTTCCGCTACCGGCAGGCCGTCGGCGGCAAGGAGGACGCGATCGCCTGGCGCGCGGCCGATCTGCTCGCGTACCTGTACCGGATGGCGGGGCGCGACGGCGAGGCGCGGGATCTGCTGCGCCAGCGGCTGCGCCGGTACGGCGACACCTGGGACGGGGCGCGGCTGTGGACGGAGGTCGGTCTGGCCATCAGTGAGCGCCGGCTCGCCGACGGATTCCCCGCCGTCAAGGACCCCCGGTACGGCTTCGAGATGGCCCACGAGCGTGACCTGCGGGCCTTGCAGGAGTACGTCAGCCGCTTCGGCGCCGACCGCTTCGACACGCTGCGCTGCCAGTTCAGCTACGCCGCCGACCTGCACGCCCTCGGCAAGGTGGAGGAGGCCGAACAGCAGGCACGGCAGTGCGCGGAGGCGCTGGCGGCCCGGTTCGGCGTGGGGCACCCGTACACGGGGCTCAGCCAGGTCCGGCACGCGGTGTATCTGCGGTCGATGGGCGAGGTGCAGCGCGCGGAGGACGAGGGCCGCGCCGCGGTGAACCTGCTGGCCCACAAGGTCGGCCCGTCCCACCCGTGGGTCGCCGTCGCGGAGAACTCCCTCGCCGCCACGCTGGCCGCCGCCCACCGCACGGAGGACGCGGCCCAGCTCGCCCACAGTGCCCTGAACCGGCTGCGCGACCTCGGTATCGCCCACCGTCCCGACGGGCGCCGGGTGCGGGCCCACCACGCGCGGCTGACCGGTTCCGACACCTCGCGTCCGATGCCGCCGTCGGGCTACGACATCGACCTGGAGCTGCCCGAGCTGTAAGAAGAGGACGGACACACGAGGAAGGCACCGGCACGGGACGCCGGACCGCACGGGCGTCCCCGCAGTCCCCACCCGAAAGGCGAGCGCACGTGGCAGCCCCCGCACCGCACCGCACCGAGACCCTGACGGAGTACCACTGGTCCGCCGAACGCCACGGCCGGATAACGGAGTTGTGCGAGGATGCGGCTGAAGAGGCCCCCGAGATCCGGTCGTTGTCCCACTACAGCAACGGCATCCTCGACTTCGTGGTCTGCCACGCCGACCGGGCGCCCCTGAGCAGTCTGGTCACCGAGGCCGACGACGACCTGCACGACGAGTCGCTGCCGGGCAGCCGGCTGCTGCTGTGCGCCCAGGATCTCGGCGCTGTCCTGCGTCCGCTGGGCACCGGTGAGCTGATGCGCACCGTCGTCGCCAACGAGCGCGGCGGTCTGTGGGGCGGGCGGGTCAAGCCCGGCGAGTACCTGGCGGCGCTGACCGACGGCCCCAACTGCGTCCCTGCCATGGACGCGACCATGAACGCCCTGGTCACCCGGATCCGTACCGAAGTGCACCGGCTGCCCGACGAGTTGCCCGGTGGCACCCCGGACGCGAAGCCCCGGCTCGCCTCGACGGACGCCGGGGACGCGCCGCTGCGCGTCGACTTCGGCACGGCCGCCGCGCCCGTTCCCGCCTACGAGCAGCGGCTGCGCTCCCTGTGGCACAAGCATGTGAACATCACCGACCTCCAGTACGCGGGCTACTACCGCGACTGGACGCTGGTGTGCGTCGGCGACGTCTTCGACGCGCCCGACCTGGCTCCGCGTTTCCTGGACGTGAGCGTGCGCAGTCGGCGCACCGCCTATCGCGACCTCTCGCGGGGTCTGCGCGGCCACTTGGTCCGCCTCACCGACGCGCTGCATCTCGTGGCGCCCCCGGCGGAGGGCCTCGCGCCCGTCCAGCGGCTCGTCCTCGATGTGCAGGAGGGCGCGGTGTACGTCACCTGGCTCTCGCCCCGCGAGTTCGTCGTCGGCGTCACCCTCGACCAGCCACAGGTCGGCCACGCCGAGGCCCGGTTGCGCCGGCTCGCGCACGACCTGGGCGAGATCAGGGCACAGTAGCCGCGCTGAGCGTGCCCCACACCTCCTCCGCGAGGACCTCCACCGTACGGGCCGCCGTCAAGGGGTGCGGATGACCGGCGCTGCCCAGCAGGTGCACCGGCAACACCTCGACCGCGCTCTCGTACTCCCGGCAGATCCGGCGCAGTTCGGTCAGCTGGGCCTCGGTCGGCACACCGCGCAGCGCGGTGCGGTGCCAGGCCGCGACGGATCCCCGGAAGTCCTCGGTCAGCGCCCGTACCAGCGTGGCGCAGCCCAGTGCGCCGAGTTCCACCGGCGTCGCGGTGGTGCGGTGCGTCATGGTCCGCCCGGCCACGCGCCGGGTGACCGCGTCCAGGACCGCCAGCGCCTCACGGAACCGGCGACGCACCGGTCCCGGCAGTTCGGGGGCCGACGGCTCGGTCGCGGGCGGGTGCGCCGGCCCGGTGAGCGGCGGCACGGAGCGCTCCTCACGCGGCAGCGCCGCAGGGGGCCGTGCTTCCAGCGCAAACGCGGCCATCGCCTGGCGTAACGCGTCGAGCTGGGCCCTCTGCTGCTCCAGGTCGCGGTGCATCCGCTCGCTCAGCCGGCCGAGGTCCTCCTCCCGGCGCCCTTCCTCGAGCCGCCTGCCGAGCTGCCGCAGTGCCTCGTCGGCGCTCTGCGGGAACGCCCCCTGCCGGTACACCAGCGGCCGCGAGCCGATCGAGCGGGCGAGGCGGTCCTGCATGGGCTGCGACACATGGCCGTTGACCACGAGCAGCACCTCGAACCGTGCCGGATGCACCGCGCTGCGCAGGCCGTGCACATGGGCGGCGACCCGTTCCGCGTCGTCGGCGAGGAGGACGGAGCGGGTGAGGATCACCGCGAGATACGTGTTGGGGGCGGGAGCGAGCCAGTACAGCACTTCCTCCTGGCCGCCCGGCGGTGCGGACATCCGGGCGGGGACCGGGTCGCGGGAGGCGATGCGCCACTGCCCCAGGTCCAGGGCCTTGTGCACGTCCGCGGTGACCTCGCGCCGCGAGACCTTCTCGTGCAGGGAGCGCACGGCCGCCAGTACGGCCGCGGCGGTCACCTCCCGTACCGCACCGTGCTCGTTCTCGCTGAACTGCCAGGCCTGGCGGCAGGTCCTGAGCACCTCGCGGGGCACGCCCTCGGTCAGGTCGTACAGCAGTCGCAGCGCCTCCGGGCCGAACGGGCCGGAGGACCGGCGCGCCCGCGGGCCTGCCCGGTCGGGGCCCGCCTCGACGTAGGCCGCGACCAGCTCTCCGGTGAGCTCCTCGTCGAAGCCGGTCGGCCACAGTTGCACGACCCGTTCGTGCACGCTCGGCCGCAGTGCCTGCAGTCCGTCCGGAGAGACGCAGAACACCAGGAGACCGCCCCGGCTCGCATAGATGTTGACGAGTCGTTCGAAGGCGTCCACGAAGGTGCGCCGGTTCTCCTCGGGCCAGTCGAGGACCTTCTCCAGGGAGTCCATCAGCAGCACATACGGGCTGCCGACCCGGCCGTGCACGAATCCCTGGACCGCCAGCGCGTCGAAGACCCGGTCGATGCCGGCCGCGGTGTCCTGCTGTCCGCCGGGCCCGCCGGACGGCCCGATGGCCTCGGTGATGCCGCGCTCGCGCAGGGCCTCGGCGGGCTCTTCGCCGTTCAGCCACCTCCACACCATCCTGGTGAACGGCGGGTCCTGGAGCAGGGCCAGCGCGGCGGCGAACCGGCGGTGCTCGGTGACCTCGCCGAGCGTGCCGCGCAGATCCGCGTGGATCACCTCCGGGTCGTAGCGCAGCGCCGAGACCACCTTGTCCGGGTCGAGGCTGCGGTCGCGCAGCCCAGCGGCTATCTCGTCGAGCGTCCCGAGGCGTGGATCGCTGCCCTGTGCGCCGACGCGATTGGCGGTCACGTACGCGTAGTAGTCCCGGACGAGTTCCTCGAACGCGCGCCGTCCCCGGGTGGTGTCGCCGGGGCCGCGCAGCCGGTCCCGGTACATCCGCCCCATGTCCTGCGAGGGCTCGTCCACGATCCACATCGGGGGCCCGTCGGGGCGCGCGCCGAGCGTGGCGTACACCTCGCGCAGCGCGTGGCTCTTGCCGAGGCCGAACTCGCCCACCAGGGCGATGGTCCTGCCGCGCCGGCCGCCGGCGGGGCTCTCGGCGAGGTAGTCGTCGACCAGTTGGGAGAGCTCCTTGAGGGTCGGCGTGCCGACGGTCGCGTTTCCGGAGTCCGCCGCTTCGACCGGCGCGGCCCCGAGGTCGGCCGAGGGGCCGAGGCGCACAACGGGGATCAGCGGGAAGGGGTTGCTGTGCCAGATGTCTCCACTGCCTGAGGCCACGATGGCACTCCTCGTGTTTCCGATGACGTCGATGCGAGCGGCGGGCGGGTGCGGGGATACGGAGGTTGAGGGGTACGGGGCTGTGTCAGGAGCCCGGGGACGGGCCGGGTTGGCGGGGTGGCGCCGTGGGGCCGGGCGGCTCGCGCCGCAGGGTGGCCAGGTCCGGACCCGGCCGTCCCGCCGTGTGCTGTCTCAGCTCGGCGGCGGTGATCCGCACGGATCTGCCCGTGTGGCGTTGCCGCTCGGCCACCGCGTGGAAGACCTGCCGCAACTCCCGTACGTCGGCGGGCTGCCACTGCTCGTGTGCCCGCAGCAGCTCGTCCCTGTCGGTCTGCGGGACCCGGGTCGGCGCGCTGTCCGGGTCGGGATGCCCCGAGCGGGTGCTCTGGCTGAACTTCACGGTGTCCTCCGGCCCGAGGCCGCCGAGCGCGAGGTGGGTGACCACGGCGCTGGGCAGCAGTTCCTCGACCACCTTCCTCGCCGTCTCGGTCGTTCCGTGGCTGACTTCGACGAGGAGTACGACCCGGGTCTGCGCATGACTCAAGCAGGTCTTGAGGAATTTGGTCCGCACTATCTCGTCCTTCCAGTCGATGTGGGGAACGACGACGAACAGCAGTGCGTCCTGCTGGGCCAGCAGGGTGCTGATCGCGCTGAACGCCTTCACCGGGGAGTCCTGGGACATCACCTGATCGAGCATCGCGCCGGTGAAATGCGTGCGCAGCGTGGCGACGACCTTGTCGCGGATGGTGGCGTTGATGGCCGGGGTCGAGGCGAAGTCGCCGTGCTCGTCGATGCTGATGGCGCGGCCGTCGTTGCCGTATCCGGCGGTCATCGCCACGATGTGGCGCGGGGGGCGGCGGGTGCCCGGCGGCGCGGTGCGGGCCAGGTCGTTCAGCCGCGCGATGAACTGCCCGGCGCGGTAGATGCAGTGATGGATGAGGGTGGTCTTGCCCATGCCGGCCGGCCCGGTCACCACCACCAGACGCCCTTGGTCCACACCGGGTTCGACCAGGTCCGGGAGCCGGTCCAGGCAGTGCTTCTGGAAGTGGTCCAGCTGCTCGCGCGCGTGGTCGACGTCCACCCACTGGCCCGCGTGGCTCTCGTCCTCCCACGGCACCAGCGGGTGGTCGTCCCTCGGCGGGACGGCGAGGCCCGGCAGGCTCTGCCTGCTGCCCGGTACGTACACGCCGTACGGGTTGTCCGGGATCGGCATGGTCATGCGGCCGCTCCCGGGGTGACGGGGGCGGGACGCCGCTCGCGAAAGGTACGCCATCTCCAGTACAGCGCTCGGCCGTTGAGGTCCGCCACGGTGCGCAGCCGCAGCTCCACGGTCTGCCGCACGCCCTGCGCTTCCCGGGCGCGGTCGTCCGGGCCGAGGAACGCGCCGCCGCGGGCGGCGGGGAGCGGCCCGGCCAGCGGCAGTTCGTCGGCCAGCCGCCGGGCCGCCGCGCGGCGCGCGCCGGGCCCGGCCACCTGGGCCAGCGCGGCGGTCAGCGCGTCGCGTGCGGTGAGCACCGCCGTGTGGTCCGACTGGGGGTCGCTCTCGTACGCCGCCAGATACTCCCGTACCGCTGTCCGGAACGCGGCCTCGCCGGAGCCCAACTGCTGTTTGAGCAGCCGCCGTTCGGACGACACGCGTTCCGAGAACTGCCCGCCGAGGGTGAGCAGGGCGCCGGCCGCCAGCAGGGGCAGCGACTTCAGGAACGCCACGAACCAGCCGTCCTCGGCGGTGTCCTTGGCCGCCGTGCCCGGGGAGTCGGAATCGACCGCCATCAGCGCGGAGCACGCCCGTCCGAAGTCGTCCTCGCGGTCCTCGGCCCACTTCTCCAGCGTCATGGGCCCACCGGCAGCGGTGGGTCTGACCGTGCCCGCGGCCGTCGCGTCGGCCTTGAGGAGGTTGAGGCGTACGGCGGCCGCGACGAGGTCGCCGCGGTGCTCGGCGTCGAGGCAGAACACGAGTTGGGCATCGCGCTCGTCGGACGCGAGGGCCGCGGCGGGCGCGGCGGGCGCCGCAGGCACGGCAGGCGCCGCAGGCACGGCAGGCGCCGCAGGCACGGCAGGCGCCGCAGGCACGGCAGGCACGGCAGGCACGGCGAATGCGGGGGCGGCGGTGGCGCCGAGGAACACGAGCGCCGCGACGGCCGCCCAGCGCGCGGTCCGGGGGGCTGCGCACCCGGTGCAGGCAGCACACGCAGCGCGCCCAGCGCGAGGCGCACGCTCCGCGGCCGTGTCCGCACGATGCCGGCCGCCGTGCGGTGATGCCGGCAGGCCACCGTACGGCGATGGCGGTACACCATGCGGTGATGCCAGTGCACCTCGCCGTGATGCCAGTGCACCTCGCCGTGATGCCAGTGCACCTCGCCGTGATGCCGGTTCAGCTGGCCGTGATGCCGGTACGCCGTGCGGCGACGCCAGTGAGCCGTGCCCCAGTCCCTGCCCCATGCGCGCTCTCCCCGTCCGGCCACTGGCGTGCGCCGGTTCCCTCGTCCTGCTCCCCCGCATCCCCCGCGTTCCGGTACCGGGGCCCGCGCGTGCGCCGGTCCGGACCGCGGTCATGCCGGGGATCGCCCGTTCGCCAACGGCTCCCGCGTCAACGGCTCCTGCGCCAACCGCTTTTCGCAAGGGGAGGGACGCTCGTCAGCCACGTGGAGTTCCCTGTGACCAGGCAGCCACCGCAGACGCGGTGGATGCGCTAGCAGCACCCGCGACGTGCCGTACAGGATGTTGACGGTGACCACGGCGGGGCCGACGGTCGCGACCGTGCCGGGGAAGTCCCGCTCCAGGGTGAGCGCGATGAGGACGGCCGTGATGCCGTTCTGCTGACTGAGCCCGAGGGCGATCCAGTCCCGCCGTTCGAGGCCCCGTACGAACAGGGGCATGACGCACAGCGCCACCACCGCCTGCGCGCCGAACGCGGCCACGCCCAGCACCAGCCCCGGCAGCAGCGCCACGCCCTGCGCGAGGAACAGCCCGAGCGCGAGGAACGCGGCCAGGAAGGCGCCGCCGACGGCACGGTCGAGCACCCTGTCGAACGCCGCCTTGCGCACCACGAGGCCGGCCACCGCCACCGCGAGCATCAGCATGTTCCCGGCGGCGAGCATCAGCATCGCCACCACCAGCAGTCCCGCCAGAGCCGTTCCGGCGCGTCGGGCGCGCGGCGAGGCGGACACCCTGGCCGCCGCTCTCCGCCCGGCCCACCACAGCAGCAGCACTCCGGCGAGCAGCGCGGCGTTCAGGGCGAGTCCGGCCGCGTAGCCGCGCGCGCCCCCGCCCGCGACCGCCGGTGTGCCCTCGTACCCTGCCCTCGTATAGGCGTAGCTCGCGACATACAGCGTCAGCAGTACCGTCATCGGATCGTCGAACGACGCCCATGCCGTCAGCAGCGAGCGGGCGCGCGGTGACATGCGTCCGCTTCTGGAGAGGGCGGCCACGGACAGCGGGTCGATCTGGGCCACCGCGATACCGAGCACGAGGTACTCGGGCCGCCGGAACGACAGCACCATGACAGCGGTGATCAGGCCTGCCTTGAGGAGGACGCCGAGCGTGACGGCCGCCACCACGCCGGGCACGTCGGAGCGCACGGCCTTGAGGTCGATCGAGTACGTGCTCCCGTACAGGCCGACGGCGAGCAGGAGGCCCGCGCAGAAGACATAACCCGTGGTGCCGACCAGTGCGGACGGATCCACCGCCACACCGACGACCAGGCCGAGGCCCAGCAGGCCCACCCCGCCGATCACGATGCCGGGAACCGACGCCGACGGCATCCAGCCGCGCGCGCGTTCGGATGTCGCCACTGCCACTCCCCCCTTCCCCCTGCGGCGCGTGGTTGCGGTTGTCCCCCCGTGAACTCGGAACTGCCCGTGCTGTCCGGCCCGTTCGGGTGCCGCCTGTCGGCACGCGAAGTCCCCCCGCGGCCGGACGCTGCCGCGGGGCAGGTGAATCGTAGGGGTCCCCAGTGCCGTGCGAAAGCCGAACATCGGCCTGTTGTACGGCAGTTGACGGACAGGCCCCTGTGGATGTGTGACGTGGAGCGCCGAGGCCGCGTCGTACGGCCCTGCCTTGACGATGCCCGTTCCCGCGCGCCGTCGAACACGAGGCCCGCGGGGTGTCTCATGCCGTGTTCCCTGCTCGTGCCGTGTCGCGTTGCCTGCTCGTGCCGTGCCGCCCGCATGTGTGGGGCATGTCTCGTCAGCATGACATGGCCCCATGTCAGAGCACCGGAACCAGTGCTTCTGGTGCCCCGTCGGACCTCCTCGCATGGCCGATGACCAGGTGCGCGGTTAGCGTCGTACTAAAATTCCAGGCTTGTTTGGAGCTGGACCGGAATATCCCCAGGCATACCTGCGGGCCACCAGCGCCCCGGACGTTCCGGGAGAACACGTGAGGACCCGATGCCAGCCCTACGGGAAGGCCCCGCACTCGTGCTGTCCGACGACGAGGTGCGTGCGGAGTTCGGTGGCCAGGCGCGCTTCTCCGCCTCCTCCGCCGCCGCGCCGCGCACGCTCGTCGACATCCTCGACGCCTCGGTGCGGGCGTACCCCGACGAGCCCGCCCTCGACGACGGGCACCGCTGCCTCACCTACCGTGCCCTGGCCGTCGAGGTCGAGGCGCTGCGGCGGCGGCTCGCGGACGCCGGGGTCGGGCCCGGCGACCGGGTCGGCGTGCGGGTCCCCTCGGGCACCAATGAGCTGTACGTCGCCATCCTCGCCGTCCTGGCCGCCGGTGCCGCCTATGTGCCGGTGGACGCCGAGGACCCGGACGAGCGGGCCGAGCTGGTGTTCGGCGAGGCGGAGGTGCGGGCGGTCGTCGGGGCCGGGCACCGGCTGACCGTCACGGACAGGTCCGACGCTGCCGCGGAGCGACCCGGCGGGACGGCCCACGACCCCGGGGAGCGACCCGGCGGTACGGCCACCGCCCGCGCCCCGCGCCCAGGCGTCGACCACGACGCCTGGATCATCTTCACCTCCGGGTCCACCGGCAAGCCCAAGGGCGTGGCCGTGAGCCACCGCAGCGCGGCCGCGTTCGTGGACGCCGAGGCCGCGCTGTTCCTGACCGACGACCCGATCGGTCCGGGTGACAGGGTCATGGCTGGTCTCTCCGTCGCCTTCGACGCCTCCTGCGAGGAGATGTGGCTGGCCTGGCGGTACGGCGCCTGTCTGGTGCCCGTGCCGCGTGCGCAGGTCCGCAGCGGTGCGGACCTCGGGCCCTGGCTGGTCGAGCAGGAGATCACCGTCGTCTCCACCGTGCCCACGCTGGCCGCCCTGTGGGAGCCCGAGACCCTCAACGAGGTCCGGCTGCTGATCTTCGGCGGTGAGGCCTGCCCGCCCGAACTGGCCGGCCGGCTCGTGACGGACGGGCGTGAGGTCTGGAACACGTACGGGCCGACCGAGGCGACCGTCGTGGCCTGTGCCTCCCTCATGACCGGCGACGAGCCCATCCGGATCGGGCTGCCGCTGAACGGCTGGGAGCTCGCCGTCGTCGACCAGGCCGGGGAGCTCGTGCCGATGGGCGGCAGCGGGCAGCTCGTGATCGGCGGGGTCGGACTCGCCCGCTACCTCGACGCCGAGAAGGACGCGGAGAAGTACGCGCCCCTGGAGTCGCTCGGCTGGGAGCGGGCGTATCGCAGCGGTGACCTCGTCAAGGCGGAGCCCGAGGGGCTGATCTTCCTCGGTCGGGCCGACGAGCAGATCAAGCTCGGCGGACGCCGGATCGAGCTCGGTGAGGTGGACGCGGCGCTCCAGGCACTCCCGGGTGTCGCGGGAGCGGCGGCCGCCGTGCGCACCGCGCGCAGCGGCAACCAGCTCCTCGTCGGCTATGTCGTCACCCAGGACGGCTGGGACCACGCCACCGCCGTCGAGAAGCTGCGGGCCGAGCTGCCCGCCGCCCTGGTCCCGCTGCTCGCCCCGGTCGACGACCTGCCGACCCGCACGTCCGGCAAGGTCGACCGCAATGCCCTGCCCTGGCCGCTCGAGGGTGTGGAAGCCCCCAAGGCTCAGCTCTACGGCACCGAGGCCTGGCTCGCCGAGCAGTGGAGCGACGTCCTCGGCATCGCCGTGGGCAGCGCGTCCGACGACTTCTTCGCGATCGGCGGCGGCAGCCTGGCCGCCGCCCAGCTCACGACGAGGCTGCGCACCCGCTATCCGAGCGCGGCCGTCCTGGACATCTACCAGCAGCCCGTCCTGCGCAAGCTGGCCCGGCACCTGGAGAAGTCCGCGCAGGACGACGGCTCCGAGCGGATCGTCGCGCCCGTTCCGGTGCGGGCCAAGGTGGCCCAAGTGCTCCTGCTGATTCCGCTGTTCACGCTGCTCGGGCTGCGCTGGACCGTGGCGCTGGCCGCGCTCGGGAACGTACTGCGCTGGTTCGGCCCGTATCCCTGGGCCCCGGGTGCCTCGTGGTGGCTCGTGGCCGCCGGGGCGGTCGTCTTCTTCAGCCCGCCGGGGCGGCTCGCGATCGCCGCGGCCGGGGCGCGGCTGCTGCTGCGGGGGGTCAAGCCCGGCCGCTACCCGCGCGGGGGAAGCGTCCATCTGCGGCTGTGGACGGCCGAGCGGCTCGCCGAGTTCAGCGGCGCGACCTCGCTGACCGGTTCCTGGCTGGAGCGGTACGCCCGTGCCCTGGGCGCCAAGGTCGGCCCGGACGTGGATCTGCACTCGCTGCCGCCGGTCACCGGCATGCTCAAGCTCGGCCGGGGTGCCGCCGTGGAGTCCGAGGTGGACCTGTCGGGGCACTGGCTGGACGGTGACCGGCTGGAGATCGGCCCGGTGAAGGTGGGCGCCGGCGCGGTGGTCGGCACGCGCAGCATGCTCTTCCCGGGCGCCCGGGTGGGCAAGCGGGCCGAGGTGGCCCCCGGTTCCGCCGTGGCCGGACAGATTCCGACCGGGCAGCGCTGGGCCGGAGCGCCCGCGGTCAAGCTCGGCAAGGCGAAGCGCGCCTGGCCCAAGGAGCGGCCGCAGCGCGGCACCTACTGGCGGGCGATGTACGGGGCGACCGGGTTCGCGCTGACCGCGCTGCCGGTCCTCGCCGGTGTCGCCGCGCTGGCGGTGGCCCGCGTGTTCGTCAGCGCGGACGCCGGGCTCGGCGCGGCCCTGCGGGGTGCCGCGCTCGCCCTGGTACCGGCGACGCTCGCCTTCGGTCTCGCCTACGCGCTGCTGCTCCTGATCGCCGTACGGGTGCTGAGCCTGGGGCTGCGTGAGGGCACGCACCCGACCCACAGCCGGACCGGCTGGCAGGCCTGGACGGTCACCCAGCTGATGGACCGCTCACGGGAGACGCTGTTCCCGCTGTACGCCGGGCTGATCACGCCCGTCTGGCTGCGGCTGCTCGGCATGAAGATCGGGCGGGGCGCCGAGGTCTCCACCGTGCTCGCGCTGCCCAGCCTCACCACCGTGGGCGACGGCGCCTTCCTCGCCGACGACACGCTGACCGCGCCGTACGAGCTGGGTGGCGGCTGGATGCGGATCGGGCGGGCCGAGATCGGGCGCCGGGCGTTCCTCGGCAACTCCGGGATGACCGCGCCGGGCCGCAGCGTGCCGGACGGCGGTCTGGTCGGGGTGCTGTCGGCGACGCCGAAGAAGGCGAAGAAGGGCAGCTCGTATCTGGGGCTGCCGCCGGTCAAACTGCCGCGTGCGACCCGGGACGGCGACCAGAGCCGTACGTACGAACCGCCCGCGCGGCTGCTGTGGGCGCGGGGGCTGGTGGAGCTGTGCCGGATCGTGCCGGTGTTCTGCTCGGCGGCCCTCGCCGTGCTGACCGTGGCGGCGCTCAGCGCGCTGGGTGCCTGGGCGGCGCTGTTCGGCGGGCTTGTGCTGCTCGGCGTGGGCGGGCTCGCCTGCGTGACGTCCATCGTGGCGAAGTGGCTGCTGGTGGGCCGGCACCGGACCGGTGAGCACCCGCTGTGGAGCGGATTCGTGTGGCGCAACGAGCTCGCCGACACGTTCGTCGAGGTCGTGGCCGTGCCGTGGCTGGCCGGATCCGTGCCCGGTACGCCACTGATGACCGCGTGGCTGCGCGGCCTCGGCGCCCGGATCGGCAGGGGCACGTGGGTGGAGAGCTACTGGCTGCCGGAGACGGATCTGGTGACCCTGGAGGACGCGGCGACGGTGAACCGGGGCTGCGTCCTGCAGACTCACCTCTTCCACGACCGGATCTTGCGGACGGATACTGTTGTTCTCCGTGAGGGCGCCACCCTGGGCCCGGGCGGAATCGTCCTGCCCGGCAGCACCGTCGGCGCCCGGTCCACCCTGGGTCCCGCGTCGCTGGTGATGGCGGCGGAGTCCGTTCCCGACGACACCCGCTGGCTGGGCAACCCGATCGAGGCATGGCGTTCGTAGCGGACATGACCGGATCGGATACGAAGGGCGGTACAGCGGCACGTCGTACGAGCACAGGGCAGGGAGCAGTCGCAGCAGTGAGCGTTCAGCAGACAGCGGGACCGGACCCGTACTTCCCGGCCAACGGTGATCCCCGCTACCGGGTGCACCGGTACGAGCTCGCGCTGGACTACCGCCCCGGCCCGAACCGGCTCTCCGGCACCGCGCGGCTCAACGCCATAGCGGGCCGTTCCCCGCTCACCGAGTTCCAGCTGAACCTGGCCGACTTCCGGATAGGCCGGGTCCGCGTCGACGGCAAGGCACCGCACTACACGCACCGCGGCGGCAGACTGCGCATCCGCCCGGCGAAGCCTGTCCGCGCCGGTGCCGCCTTCACCGTGGAGGTGCACTGGTCGGGCAACCCCAAGCCGGTCAACAGCCCCTGGGGCGGGCTCGGTTGGGAGGAGCTGGAGGACGGGGCGCTGGTGGCGAGCCAGCCGGTCGGGGCGCCCTCCTGGTACCCGTGCAACGACCGGCCCGCCGACAAGGCCTCCTACCAGATCTCGGTCACGACGCCGTCCGCGTACTCGGTGGTGGCGGGCGGACGACTGCTCACCCGTACGACGAAGGCGTCGACGACTACCTGGGTGTACGAGCAGGCCGCGCCGACCTCCAGCTATCTGGTCGGGCTGTCGATCGGCAAGTACCAGACGGTGCTGCTCGGCGACCCGGGCCTCGGCGGCGTACCGCAGACCGGGCATCTGCCCGCGCATCTGCTCCTGGAATTCTCCCGGGACTTCGCCCGGCAGCCCGCGATGATGGAGCTGTTCGAGGACCTCTTCGGGCCGTATCCGTTCGGCGAGTACGCGGTGGTCGTGACGGAGGAGGAGCTCGATGTCCCCGTCGAGGCACAGGGGTTGTCGCTGTTCGGCGCCAACCACGTGGACGGGGCGCGGGGTTCGGAGCGGCTGATCGCGCACGAGCTGGCGCACCAGTGGTTCGGCAACAGCGTGTCCATCACGGACTGGCGGCACATCTGGCTCAACGAGGGCTTCGCGAAGTACGCCGAGTGGCTGTGGTCGGAGCGCTCCGGCGGCCGTACGGCGCAGCAACTGGCCGCCCTCGCGCACCGGAAGCTGTCCGCGCAGCCGCAGGACCTGGTCCTGTCCGACCCGGGCCGCAAGCTGATGTTCGACGACCGGCTCTACGAGCGCGGCGGCCTCGTCCTGCACGCCCTGCGCCACGCGATGGGCGACGACGCCTTCTTCCGCATGCTGCGCGGCTGGGCCACCCTGCACCGGGGCGGAGCGGTGAACACCGCCGTCTTCACCTCGCACGTCGCGCGCTACGCGGCCGAACCCCTGGACGACCTGTTCACGGCGTGGCTGCACGAGCCGGCCCTGCCGCCGCTGCCGACACTCGACGCACGGGTTCCGGCCCGGCCCACCTATCCGCCGACGAACGCCGACTCGGCCTAGACCAGGGGAGAATGGCGTCATGACCAGTCGTTCCTGCCCCTGCGGGCTGCCCGAGCCGTACGCGCAGTGCTGCGGGCGGTTCCATCGCGGTGAGGCCGCCGCTCCGACCGCCGAGGCGCTGATGCGGTCGCGGTACAGCGCCTTCGTGAAGGAGGACGAGGGGAGTCTGCTGCGCACCTGGCACCCGCGGACGCGGCCGCCGCGGGTGGAGTTCGACCCCGGGATGCGGTGGACCGGCCTGGAGATCCTCGAAACGGGTCAGGGGTCGGCGTTCCACTCCACGGGCACCGTCACCTTCCGGGCCTCGTACCGGGGCGGCTCGCTGCACGAGCGCAGCCGCTTCGAACGGGTCGACGGGGCGTGGGTGTACGTGGACGGGGACTTCCTCGAGTAACGGAGGCTTCCTCGAGCAGTCGCCCTTACGGCGCCAGGATGTCCAGCTCCTGCAGCGCGCCGACGGTGATCTCGCGGGTGAGTTCCTCGGCGCGGGCCGCGTCGCGCTCGCGGACGGCCTCGGCGACCTGGACGTGCAGGGTCACGGCGGCGGGGTCGGGGTCCTCGAACATGACTTCGTGGTGGGTACGGCCCGCCAGGACCTCCGCGACGACATCGCCGAGACGGGCGAACATCTCGTTGCCCGACGCGTTGAGGATCACCCGGTGGAAGGCGATGTCGTGGACGAGATACCCCTCCAGCTGCTGACCGCGTGACGTGGCGACCATGCCGAGCGCGCACTCCGTGAGCTCGGCGCACTGTTCCGCCGTGGCATGCCTGGCCGCCAGGCCCGCGGCGACGGGTTCGACGGCGGAGCGCAGCACGGTGAGCGAACGCAGCTGGTGGGGGCGGTCTGCGCCGGCCAGCCGCCAGCGGATGACCTGGGGGTCGTACACATTCCACTCGGCCTTGGGGCGTACCGTGACGCCGACCCGGCGGCGGGATTCGACGAGGTACATGGATTCGAGCACCCGGACGGCCTCGCGCATCACGGAGCGTGACACCTCGAACCGCTGCGCGAGCTCGTCCGTGCGCAGCACGCTGCCCGGCGGATACTCGCCCGCCGTGATAGCCGGCCCGAGGGTTTCCAGTACTTGTCCGTGCAGCCCTCGGCCCCGTGTGGTCATGGGCTCAGGGTACGAGGCCGCGGCCGGGAACAAAAGATCAGACTTATATGTCACAGGCTCTTGAATTTGTCGTACCTAATAGGTTTCAGTGTCGTCGACATCAAATGTCGATGAAGACAGCGAGAGCACGATGCAGCTGACGAACACCCCCCATGTCGTCGTGATCATGGGCGTAGCAGGAACCGGCAAGACCACGGTCGGTCCCCTGCTCGCGGCCCGGCTCGGCGTCCCGTACGCCGAGGGCGACGACTTTCACCCCCAGGCCAACATCGACAAGATGACGGCCGGGACACCGCTGACCGACGAGGACCGTGGGCCGTGGCTCGACGCGATCGGCGCCTGGGCCCACGACCGGGCCGGACTCGGCGGTGTGGTCAGCAGCTCGGCGCTGAAGCGCAGTTACCGGGACCGGCTGCGGGCGGCGGCGCCCGGAGTCGTCTTCGTGCACCTCACCGGTGACCGCGCGCTCATCGAGGACCGGATGTCGCACCGCGAGGGCCACTTCATGCCGACGGCGCTCCTGGACTCCCAGTTCGCCACCCTGCAGCCGCTGGAGGCGGACGAGGCGGGAGTCGCCGTGGACGTGTCGGGCGGCCCCGAGGAGATCACCGATCGGGCCGTGGTCGCGCTCCAGGCGCTCTCCGGCCAGCCCTCGCAGTAACAACTCCGCCCAACCCCCGCAGTACCCCGTACCACCCCCGTCCCCTCGTACGTTTCTCAAGCAAGGGATCAACGTGACCAGACTCAGCGCCGAGATGCTGGCAGCGGACGCCGTCGAGCCGATCACCTCGGCGGGCCATGCTCAGCTGGGCATCGCCGTGCTGGCGGGCATCGCCGTCATCGTCCTGCTCATCACCAAGTACAAGATGCACGCCTTCCTGGCGCTGACCATCGGCTCACTCGCCCTCGGCGCGTTCGCCGGGGCGCCGCTCGACAAGGCCATAACCGCCTTCACCACCGGGCTCGGCACCACCGTCGCCGGCGTGGGCGTCCTGATCGCCCTCGGTGCGATCCTGGGCAAGCTGCTCGCCGACTCCGGCGGCGCCGACCAGATCGTCGACACGATCCTCGCCAAGGCGAGCGGGCGTGCCATGCCGTGGGCGATGGTGCTGATCGCCTCGGTCATCGGTCTGCCGCTCTTCTTCGAAGTCGGCATCGTGCTGCTGATTCCCGTGGTGCTGATGGTCGCCAAGCGCGGCAACTACTCTCTGATGCGCATCGGCATCCCGGCGCTGGCCGGTCTGTCCGTGATGCACGGCCTGATCCCGCCGCACCCCGGTCCGCTGGTCGCGATCGACGCGGTCAAGGCCAACCTCGGCCTCACGCTCGCCCTCGGTGTCCTGGTCGCCATCCCGACGGTGATCGTCGCCGGTCCGCTGTTCTCTCGGTATGCGGCCCGCTGGGTGGACGTTCCGGCCCCTGAGCGCATGATCCCGCAGCGCGCCTCCGAGGACCTGGAGAAGCGTCCCGGCTTCGGCGTCACCCTCGCCACCGTGCTGCTGCCGGTCGTGCTGATGCTGGCCAAGGCGCTCGTGGACATCGTCGTGGACGACCCCGAGAACATGGTGCAGCGCGTCTTCGACGTCATCGGCTCGCCGCTGATCGCACTGCTCGCGGCCGTGATCGTCGGTATGTTCACGCTGGGCCGCGCGGCCGGGTTCACCAAGGACCGGCTGGCGACGACCGTCGAGAAGTCCCTCGCCCCCATCGCGGGCATCCTGCTGATCGTCGGCGCGGGCGGTGGCTTCAAGCAGACGCTGATCGAGTCCGGTGTGGGCCAGATGATCCTGGAGATCTCCAAGGACTGGTCGATACCCGCGCTGCTGCTCGCCTGGCTGATCGCGGTGGCCATCCGGCTTGCGACCGGTTCGGCGACCGTGGCCACCATCTCGGCGGCCGGTCTGGTCGCGCCCCTCGCGGCCGACATGTCGACCGTCCACGTCTCGCTCCTCGTCCTGGCGATCGGCGCGGGCTCGCTCTTCTTCAGCCACGTCAACGACGCCGGCTTCTGGCTGGTCAAGGAGTACTTCGGCCTGAACGTCGGGCAGACCATCAAGACGTGGTCCGTCATGGAGACGATCATCTCGGTGGTGGCCGGTGGGCTGGTTCTGCTGTTGTCCCTTGTGATCTAGCGAGTCTGAACTAGCGACCGAAACGTATGTACGGCGATGGCCCACCCGCTCTTCTCGGAGCGGGTGGGCCATCCGCCTGTGGGTGGGTGGGTCGGGGCCGTGCCGTGCCGGTACATCCGCCCGTCGCCGCTGGATCAGACGTTGGATTATGGGGATTCGTTTCCAGATCCGGACGTAAGCGACGGGCATGTGATGTACCGGCACGGCACGGCCCCTTCCGTGCGTTGGCGACTGCGGGTGCACCATCCAGTCCGTCCGGCGTTTGAGGACGAGGCCGTTCAGGCCGAAAGCGGGGGTCTGGGGGGCGGCAGCCCCTGGGACGATGGGGTCCCCCCGCTCGAGCAAAGCCGAGAGTGGGGGAGGGTAGGGGCGGAGGGGACGAAAAACATCCCCGCCCGCGGCGGGCATGCGGTCCCATCCGTGGGGCCCCGGATGGGTCAGGGGCGCCACAGCGGGTGCTCGCGGTCCGCCCACTCGCGGCTGACCGCGCCCGTGCGGAGACCCCGGCGGGCCTCCGGATCGGCCAGGGCCATGCCGATATGGCCCGCGAGGACGATACCGATCGTCAGCGCCAGCCAGTCATGGACGAACGTCGCGCTGGTGCGCCACATCAGGGGGGTGAGGTGGGTGAACCACATCAGCAGACCGGTGCCCAGCATCACCAGGGACGCACCGGCGATCCAGGCCGCGTAGATCTTCTGCCCGGCGTTGAACTTGCCCGCCGGGCGGGACCCCTTGTCGCGGCGCAGGGCCGCACGCAGCCAGACCCTGTCGTGCGGGCCGAAGCGGTTCAGGAAGCCCAGGTCGGTGCGGAAGGCGCGCGAGGCCAGGCCCGCCAGGGCCGGCACCGGCAGCATCAGGCCCGCCCACTCGTGGATCCGTACGACGAGCTCGCGGCGGCCGACGAGTTCGGCGAACTCGGGGATGTACAGGCAGGCCGCCGTCACCACGCATACGCCCATCAGCGCGGCCGTCACACGGTGCACCCAGCGCTCGGCGCGGCCGAAGCGCCGTACGCGGGAGGAGTTCACGGACGCGGCCGGGGACTGGTCAAGTTGTGGGTTCATCGTCGCGTCCGTTCGAGCGGCCGACCCACGCGTCCACGTCGTAGCCCCGGTTCTCCCAGTACCCGGGACGGACGTCCTCGGTGACGGTGATGCCGGAGAGCCACTTGGCGGACTTGTAGAAGTACATGGGTGCCACATAGAGGCGGACGGGGCCGCCGTGGTTGTGGCCGAGGGGCTTGTCCTGCATGCGCAGGGCCACCAGGACGTCTGCGCGCCGGGCCTGCTCAAGGGTGAGGCTCTCCATGTACACCCCGTCGAAGCAGGTGAAGCGGATCGCTCCGGCCGAGGAGCGCACCCCCGCGGCATCGAGGAGGTGGGACAGGCGTACGCCCTCGAAGGGCGTGCCCGGCACCCGCCAGCCGGTGACGCACTGGACGTCGCGCACGATGCGGGTCTGCGGCAGGGCCCGCAGGTCGGCCAAGGTGTAGGTCCCGGGGCGGTCGACCAGGCCGTCGATCGTGAGGCGGTAGTTCGTCTCGTCCTTGTGCGGGACGGACGACGCCACCGAGTAGTAGCGGAAGCCGCCACCGTTGGGCAGCAGGCCGGTCAGGCCCGTGGGGTCCTTCTCGGACGCACCGGCGAGGAAGGATTCGAGGCCGCGCTGGAGCGGGGGTGCGGCGAGCACGCCGAGCGCGCCGAGTCCGAGCGTGCCGAGCACGACCCGGCGCCCGACGGGTGCGCCACGTTCCTCGGGCCGCTCGGGGCCCGACTCCTCGGGCTGGTCAGGGTTCACATGCTGATTCGAGCACCCGCTGCCCCCAAAGGCCAGCGGCTGCGGGTGCTCGTCAGCGTTCCGTAATCGGTTCCTACGAACTGGACGCGGATTCGGCCGCCTTCTCCAGCTGGAACGCCTCGTTGCCCAGCCCGATCCGGGCGTGCGCCTCGGGTGTGCGGGAGCGCAGTACCAAGCCCTGGATCAGGCCGACCACCAGGGCCGCTCCGATGACGGCGGGCAGCAGCCAGCTCAGCGAGGAGTCCGGGCCCGCTCCGACCAGGACGTCGAAGTCCTTGACCGTGTAGACCGCGATGACGAGCAGGGCGGTGCCCGCGACCGCGGACGTGGCCAGGCGCCAGGCGTGGGCGCGGGCGGCGCCGCGGCGGGCGAAGAAGACGATGACGGAGAGCGAGGCGGCCGCCATCAGCACGATCACGCCGAGCGCGCCGATGTTGCCGCCCCAGGTGAACAGGTGCAGCACGGGCGCGGTCGGGTCCCCGGTCGGCTTGTCGTCGGCGGCCGCGAAGGCGATCACGATCACCAGGGCGACGGCGGTCTGCAGGAGCGAGCCGGTGCCGGGGGCGCCGCTCGTGCCGGTGGTACGCCCGAACGCCCGGGGCAGCAGTCCCTCGCGGCCCATGGCGAAGGCGTACCGCGCGACGACGTTGTGGAAGCTGAGCATCGCCGCGAACATGCCGGTCACGAACAGCACGTGCAGCACGTCCGTGAAGGTGCCGCCGAGCCGCGACTCGGTGAGGAAGAAGAGCAGGCCCGCATTCTGCTTGTGGGCGGCGTCCACGATCCCGGAGGGGCCGGTGGCCACCGTCAGCGCCCAGCTGCTGAGCGCGAAGAACACGGCGACACCGGCGACGGCGAGGAACATCACGCGCGGTACGAGGATGTGCGGTCGGCTGGTCTCCTCCGCGTACACCGGGGCCTGTTCGAAGCCGAGGAAGGCCGCGATGCAGAAGCACAGCGCGGTGCCGACACCGGCGCCGGAGAGTGTGTCCGGGTTGAAGGCGTGCAGCGACAGGCCCTCCTTCGCCGGGTCGGCGACCGCGGCGATGTCGAAGATGACGACGAGGGCCACCTCGATGACCAGCAGGACACCCAGCACGATCGCGTTGACGTCGATCTTCAGCCAGCCGAGCGCCCCGACGAGCAGCACGCCCGCCAACGACGGTATCCACCAGGCCACTTCGAGGTCGAGGTAGGTGGACAGCAGCCCGGACACCTCGAAGCCGAAGAGGCCGTAGATGCCCACCTGGAGGGCGTTGTACGCGACGAGCGCGACCAGCGCCGCACCCGCGCCCGCGGTGCCGCCGAGGCCGCGCGAGATGTACGCGTAGAAGGCGCCCGCGTTGTGGACGTGGCGGCTCATCTCGGCGTACCCGATGCTGAAGAGCACCAGAATGACGCCGAGGATGACGAAGATCAGCGGCTGCCCGACGATGCCCATCACCGCGTATGTGGTGGGCATGACACCCGCGACCACCATGAGCGGGGCGGTCGCCGCGAGGACGGACAGCAGCAGGCCGCCCGTGCCCAGCCGGTCGGCGCGCAGGGCGCGCTGCTCGCCCTTGAAGGTGCTGATGCCGCCGCCGTCCTCAGGGGCGGCCGCTCTACTGGAAGTGCTCGAACTGCCCGTCGTCATCGCGGGGTTGTCCTTTCGGATGTCCGGTTCGGGGGTGGTGTTCGTCCGGTGCGTTCACACCATGCCGAGCGCGCTGTGGCGTGCGGCATGGAAGGCTTTGTACGGGTCACGGTCCGGGTACGACCACGGCGCCGGGGTGGCGTGTTCTCCGATGCGGTGGAACAGGGCCGCGGCCTCGGCTCCCCGGCCCTCGCAGATCTTGGCGTGGGCAAGGAAGTTGAGGTCGACGAGGCGGCGCGGATGGTCGTCGCGCTCCCACTCCAGCCACCAGTCGAAGGCGGCCTTCATCACCTGACGGGCCCGGCGTCCGACCCAGTGCCCCGAGGCGACGGGGTCGGCGGGTTCGCTGCCCGCGGCGGCGAGCACGCGGTAGCGCTCGGCGTGCGCGACGACCGGGAGGATCGCGAGCGGTGAGTCGGCGGGGGCTTGTTCGGCCGCCCAGTTGGCGAAGTCGTAGACCTCGTGCAGCGGGTCCTGGCCCGCCTCGGCGCGGCGTTCGGCGAGCCGGGCGATCATCAGGTGGTGGGCGTGGTGGTGATCCGGGTAGCGGTGGCGCACCTCGTCGAAGAGCCGGACCACGTCGTCCTCGGTGCCGAGAACGCGTTCCAGGATGAGCAGGCCGAGCCAGGGAGTGGGGTCGGCGGGCGCGAGGGCCGCGGCGGCGTGGCAGGCCTCGCGGGCGTTGTCCGGGCGCTCCTTGCCCTTCAGGGCGCGCTGCACGGCGGCGCAGCCGAGGAGTACGGCGGCGTCGGCGGACTCGGGTTCGGCGAGCAGCCAGTCGCGGGCCCAGGGGTGCGCTGCGGACTCCTGCGCGAGCACGGTGACCCGGTGGCCGCGGCGGTCCCAGTCGTCGCCGGTCGCCGCGAGCAGCGCACGGACCGCGGTCCACCGTCCCTGGTTCAACGAGGCGCGCGCCGTGACGAGTTCGGTGTCGTCGAGCGCGGGGTCGAAGGCCTGAGCCGCGCGCTTGCGACCGCGGCCGAGGGGAGGCGGGGGTGGTGACACCGCGGGTCGTCCTCACAGGCGCGGTTCGTCAGGATTCGATCACGCACAGCCAACCCTCAGCCATGGGTTCAAGTCAAGGGCGATCAGGCCGCTACACGTGTCAATCACCCGTGGGCAGAGGGGGTGTTGAGAGACCTCCGCGCGAGCCGGGTGGGCACCTTCGCGCGGAGGCCTCCCAAGGCTCAGCCCACCGCCTGGGCCGCCGCCCGGCCCGCCGTACGTCCGGAGAACAGGCAGCCGCCGAGGAACGTGCCCTCGAGCGACCGGTATCCGTGGACTCCGCCGCCGCCGAACCCGGCGGCCTCACCGGCGGCGTACACGCCCTCCAGCGGGTCGCCGCCCTCGGTCAGCACGCGCGAGGAGAGGTCGGTCTCCAGACCGCCGAGGGTCTTGCGGGTGAGGATGTTGAGGCGGACGGCGATCAGCGGGCCTGCCTTGGGGTCGAGGATGCGGTGCGGGGTCGCCGTGCGGATCAGTTTGTCGCCCAGGTAGGCGCGGGCACCGCGAATCGCCATGACCTGGAGGTCCTTGGTGAAGGGGTTCGCGATCTCCCGGTCGCGGGCCACGATCTCGCGGCGCAGCGCGGTCTCGTCGATCAGCGCCTCCTTGGTGAGCGCGTTCATGCCGCGCACAAGCGCGCCGAGGTCCTTCTCGACGACGAAGTCGGCGCCGTTGTCCATGAAGGCCTTCACCGGGCCGGGGACGTCCGCGCGCGCCCGGCCGATGACGTCCCTGATGGACTTGCCGGTCAGGTCGGGGTTCTGCTCGGAGCCCGAGAGCGCGAACTCCTTGCCGATGATCTTCTGGTCGAGCACGAACCACGTGTAGTCGTACCCGGTCTTCATGATGTGTTCGAGCGTGCCGAGCGTGTCGAAGCCGGGGAAGAGCGGCACGGGCAGCCGGTTGCCGCGCGCGTCGAGCCAGAGGGAGGTCGGGCCCGGCAGGATGCGGATGCCGTGGTTCTGCCAGATGGGGTTCCAGTTCTGGATGCCCTCGGTGTAGTGCCACATGCGGTCGCGGTTGATGAGGTGGGCGCCGGCCCCCTCCGCTATCGCGAGCATTCTGCCGTCGACGTGCGCGGGCACGCCGGAGATCATCCGCTCGGGCGGAGTACCGAGGCGCTCCGGCCAGTTGGCGCGTACGAGGTCGTGGTCGCCCCCGATGCCGCCCGAGGTGACGATCACCGCCTGGGCCCTGAGCTCGAAGGCGCCGGTGACCGTACGGCTGCTGGCCTGGCCGCGCTCGATGCCGGACGGCTCCAGGATCTCGCCGGTGACCGTGTCGACGGAACCCGCGCTGCGGGACAGGCCGGTGACACGGTGGCGGAACTTCAGCTGTACGAGGCCGCGGGCGACGCCGGCCCGCACCCGCCGCTCGAAGGGCGCGACCAGGCCGGGCCCCGTCCCCCAGGTGATGTGGAAACGCGGCACCGAATTCCCGTGCCCGTTGGCGTCGTAGCCTCCGCGCTCGGCCCAGCCCACCACCGGGAAGAAGCGCACACCTTGCTGGTGCAGCCAGGAACGCTTCTCGCCGGCCGCGAAGTCGACGTACGCCTGTGCCCATTGACGCGGCCAGTGGTCCTCGGGCCGGTCGAAGGCGGCCGTGCCCATCCAGTCCTGGAGGGCGAGCGCGTGGCTGTCCTTGATCCGCAGGCGGCGCTGCTCGGGCGAGTCGACGAAGAAGAGCCCGCCGAAGGACCAGTGCGCCTGGCCGCCGATCGACTGCTCCGGCTCCTGGTCGACGAGAATCACCGTGCGGCCCGCGTCGACGAGCTCCGCGGTCGCCGCGAGCCCCGCGAGGCCCGCTCCGATGACGATCACATCTGCGTCGTAGGCCATGGGCCCGTCCTCTCGGCATTCCGACTGGTCGGATCGGCGTCGTGACGAGGGTGCTCATGAAGTTCGGCGTCGGAGGCGTCAGATCCCCATGAGGCGTTTGTCACGAAGCGATCGGAATCGTCGCTGGTTGATGAGACATTGGTGCTGATTGACCCCGGAGGTCGACCACCCCGCGGTGTCGACCGACCCCTGTTACCGATCGGTCAGATCCTTCGGCAAGAAGAGTGACCGAGTCAACTGCCTGGTTCCGGAAGCCCCGGGGGCAGGCGTTGGCCCATGACACTAAAGTCGGCGGATACGTACCCGTGGCCCGCACTGACTCCTGACGTATCGAGGTACCCAGCGTGTCGGTTCTCGTTCTCATCCTTGCCGTGAGCGCGGCGTGCTGTCTGGGCTTCGGCTTCGTGCTCCAGCAGAACGCGGCCTCGAATGCACCGCTGAGCGACTTCCTCTCCCCGCGTCTGCTGGTCGACCTGGTCCGGGTCCCCCGGTGGCTGGGCGGCCTCGGGCTCATGGTGTGCGGCATGGTCCTCGGCGCGATCGCCCTGGGCAACGGCGAGATCTCCCTGGTGGAACCCCTCCTCGCGACCAACCTGCTCTTCGCGATGGCGCTCTCCCGCTACCAGACCAAGCAGTCCCTGGGATGGCAGGGCTGGGGCGGGCTCGTGCTGCTCGCGGGCGGGGTCTCGGCGTTCATCGTGGCCGGGCAGCCGCAGGGCGGCGAAGCCGTCATCAATCCGCTGCGGCAGTGGCTGATCATCGGGATCATGGTCGGCCTGGCGCTGCTCCTCACCGCCTATGCGAAGCGGTCCCGGATGTACGCCGCGCCCGCGCTGCTCTCGGTGGCCGCCGGACTGCTGTACGGCGTCCAGGACGCCCTCACCCGGGTCACCGGGCAGCGCTTCGGCGAGGGCGGCTGGAGCGAACTGCTCACCGGCTGGCAGCCGTACGCGGTGCTGGTGATCGGTCTGACGGGCCTGGTCCTGGTCCAGAGCGCCTTCGAGACCGCGCCGCTGCGGATGTCGCTGCCGCCACTCACCGCGGCGCAGCCGCTGGCCGGGATCGTCTGCGGAGTGGGCTTCCTCGGGGACCAGCTGCGGACGGACGCGGGGGCGCTCGCCGGGCAGGCGGCGGGGCTCGCCGCCGTCGTGGCGGGGATCGTGCTCCTGGGGATGCATCCGGCGATGCCGGCCGGGACCAGGGTGACGGAGCGGTCCCTCCAGCCGCACTGAGGCCGGCGGCAGGCCGGGTTGTGGGTCCCGCCCTTCTCGCTGGGCTCGCGGCTGCTTGGATGAGGTCATGAGTGCCGCTGACGAAATCCTCGACATCGTCGACGAGAACGACCAGGTCATCGGGCAGGCCCCGCGCGGGGAGACGTATACGCGCGGACTGCGGCATCGGTGCGCGTTCATCGAGGCGCGGGACGCCGAGGGCCGCGTCTTCGTCCATCGGCGGACGGCCACCAAACTGGTGTTCCCCTCCCACTACGACATGTTCGTCGGAGGCGTCGTCGGTGCGGGCGAGGCCTACGACGACGCCGCGCTCCGCGAGGCCGAGGAGGAACTCGGCGTCTCCGGGCTGCCCCGGCCGGTCTTCCTCTTCAAGTTCCTGTACGACGACGGGGCCGGGCGGAGCTGGTGGTCGGCTGTGTACGAGGTCCGCTGCGAGGTTCCTGTGAACCCTCAGGTCGAGGAGGTCGCCTGGCACGACTTCCTCACCGAGGGGGAGTTGGAAGCTCGCCTGGGTGACTGGACCTGGGTGCCGGACGGGCTGGCCGCGTACGCACGGCTGAAGGACTACCGCGCGCAGAGCTGACCGCGTCATTTGTTCGCCCCCTCCCCGCGCCGGCCCGGTAGGGTCTGGGCGTGAACGAGCTGTTGCGGAATGTCCGGTTGTGGTTCGCACCCCAGGCGATCCGGGGGGAGGGCACCACACCCGACTATCGTTTCTCGCTGGCGAACGAGCGCACCTTCCTGGCCTGGCTCCGCACAGCCCTCGCCCTGATCGGCGGCGGCTTCGCCGTGGACCAGTTCCTCCCGGACCTCCGCTGGGGCTGGCGCGTCGGCCTCGCCCTGGCCCTGCTCGCGGCAGGCGTGCTCTGCTCCCTGCGCGCCGTCAACCACTGGATCCGCTGCGAGCGGGCGATGCGCCGGGGCGGAGACCTGCCGGTGTCCCGCTTCCCGGCCCTGCTGAGCATCGCCGTCGCGATCGTCGCCATCGCGATGGTCGTCGTCGTACTCGCCGACTGGGCACGGTGACCGCCCCCGCCGGGGACCGGGACCCGGGCCTCCAGCCGGAACGCACGCGGCTCGCGTGGCGCCGTACGACCCTCTCCAGCACCGTGGCCGCCGTACTCGCCGCGAAGACGGCGCTGAGCGGCGGCCGTTCGGTGGCCGGAGTCCTGGCCTGCGCCGCGTGCTGTGCGCTCTGGCTGGGTTTCCTGGCCCTCGCCCACCGCCGTATCCGCGTCCTCTCCACGTCGGGGACGGACGGCCCGCCGGCCCTCACGCCCCTGCATGCGACGGCGGCGACGCTCTGCACGGTGGCGCTGGCGGTGTGCGCGGTGGCGCTGGTGTTCTGAGGACTCACGGAGCCCGCACAGCCCTCACAGCGCTGAGAGCCGTCAGGGCTCGCGGGTTCAGTCCGTCCAGTCCACCGTCACCGCGATCTTGCCCCGCGTACGTCCCTCCGCGCTCAGCCGATGCGCCTCCGCCGCCTGCTCCAGCGGAAACGTCTGGGAGACATGGACCGAGACGACGCCCTGCGCGGCGAGGTCGGACAGCCGCTGGAGGTCGTCCGGGTCCGGGCGTACGAAGTAGTAGCGGCCGCCGAAGCCGACCACGTCCGGGTCGGCGATGGAGGCCAGCCGGCCCTCGGGGGCGAGCAGGTCGGCGGACATCCTCATCGTGTCGCCGCCGATCGTGTCGAAGACCGCGTCGACACCGTCGGGCGCGAGGGCTCGTACGCGCCCGACGAGACCCTCGCCGTAACTGACGGGTTCGCCGCCCAGGGACCGTACGAAATCGTGGTTGGACTCGCTCGCCGTGCCGATCACTCGCGCCCCCAGGTGATGGCCGAGCTGGACCGCGATCGAGCCGACGCCGCCCGCGGCCGCGTGGACGAGGACGGTGTCGCCCTCCCGCACGGCGAGGACCTTGGTGAGCATCTGATACGCGGTGAGCCCCGCGAGCGGCAGGCCCGCCGCCTCTTCGAAGGAGAGGTTCAGGGGTTTGCGGGCGAGGGTGCGGAGAGGGGCCGCGACGTACTCGGCGAACGTGCCGCGCGAGAGGAAGTCCTCCCGGGCGTACGCGATGACCTCGTCGCCGACCGCGAACTCCGTCACGGACGATCCGGGTTGGACGACCACTCCGGAGACGTCCCAGCCGGGGATCACCGGGAAGAAGGGGTCCAGGATCCCGTCGAGGTACCCCTCGCGGCACTTCCAGTCGACCGGGTTGACGGACGCCGCGCGCACCTTCACCAGGACGGCGTCGGGCCCGACCTTGGGGTCACGGACGTCTCCGTACTCCAGGACGTCGGGCCCGCCGTACCGGCTGTAGCTGATCGCCTTCATGCCCTCGACCCTCCGGCGTAGTCGCACGGCACGCAAGCCGGAATTGCCGGAATTACTGCACATTGTCGCGCTAGCCTGAGTCGTCATTTCCTCGCCGCCACGACTCTTCCGAAGGTGAGCATCTTGACCACTCTCCATGTGGAGCACCCCACCCACGAGCACACCCACGGCCCGGACTGCGGCCACACCCAGGTACGGCACGGGGACCACGTCGACTACGCGCACGACGGCCATCTGCACCGCGAGCACTCAGGACACTGGGACGAGTGCGAGCCGAGCGGCCACACCGCGCACGACGGGCACGGCCACCAGCACGGCGAGGGCTGCGGACACTCCGCCGTCCAGCACGGCGACCATCTCGACTACCTGCACGACGGGCACCGGCACGCCGAGCACGAGGGTCACTGGGACGACCACTGAGCCCCCCGTGACGAACAGTCACCCGTCCGCGGCCTCACCACTCCGGTGCGGCCGCGGATTTTTCTCGCCCCCTACGGGCGCAGCGCGCGCAGCAGCAGGTCCGCCAGGTGGTCGGCGACCTCCTGGGGCGTTAGGGGGCCGTCGGGGCGGTACCACGTGGACAGGTGGTGCACGGAGCCGAAGTGGTAGTCGACGACCAGGTCGGCGGGGGTCTCGGTGGAGAAGACGCCCTTCTTCTGGCCCTCTTCGACAAGGGCGCGGAAGCGCTCGTGGTAACGGCGCCGCTCGGCGCGTACCTGCTTCAGCTTCTCGGGGCTGAGGTGGTGCATGGAGCGGAAGAAGATCGACGCGTCGTCGAGATTGTCGATCGTCGTGACGACCACGTCGGCCGCGGCACCACGCAACCGCTCCTCGACAGGGGCGTCGGCGTCGGCGAAGGCGTCCAGTCGCTCCTGCTGGATACGCAGCACGCGCGCGTACACCTCATGCAGCAGATCGTCCTTGGAGCCGAAGTAGTGATAGAGCGCCCCCTTGGTGACGCCCGCCGCCTCGACGATCTCCTGCACGGAGGTGCGGTCGTAGCCCTGCTCGGCGAAGAGCCGGGTGGCGGCGGCCAAGAGCCGCTGCGGGACGGGCGTACCGTCACCGTCCGTCGTCCTGGGCACTGCCGCCACCTGCCTTCCTAGCGTTGTCCGTCACAAGCTGTTGTCTAGTGAGACTCCTGGGACCGGGAACGCAGTTCCCGCCGGAGGATCTTCCCACTTGCCGTCTTCGGCAATTCGGGCAGGATCTCCACCTGGCGCGGATATTTGTAGGCGGCCAGTCTCTCCCTGCAGTACGCGGCGAGCGCGTCGGGGTCCTCCTGCGCGCCCGGACGCAGGCTGATGTACGCCTTGACGGTCTCGCCGCGGTAGCCGTCGGGTATCCCGACCACGGCGGCCTCACGGACCGCGGGGTGGGTGTAGAGGACGTCCTCGACCTCGCGGGGCCACACCTTGAAGCCGGACGCGTTGATCATGTCCTTCTTGCGGTCGACCACGTACAGCCAGCCGTCGGAGTCCATGAACCCGATGTCGCCGGTGCGCAGCTCACCGTCCGGGAAGGTCTCGGCGGTGGCGTCGGGGCGGCGCCAGTAGCCGGGTACGACCTGGGGGCCGCGTACGAGGATCTCGCCCTGCTCCCCGAGCGGGACCTCCTGCCCCTGGTCGTCGACGATGCGGACGACCGTGTCGGGGCCCGGCACGCCCACGGCCAGCGTCCCCGAGACCGGGTCGACGGGCGCCTCCAGGCCCGGGGGCACGGAGGCGCAGGGCGCGGTGCACTCGGTGAGCCCGTAGCCGTTGCGGATGTACGGCCCGAACCCGGCCCGGAACTTCTCCACCAGCGCGGGCGGCAGCGGGGCGCCGCCGGAGGAGATGTTCACGAAGGAGGAGAAGTGGTCCCGCGTGACCGCCGGGTGTGCGGCCAGCGCCATGAAGGCGGTCGACGGGCCCACCGTGAACACGGGCCGGTGTTCGGCGAACGCGTCGAGGACGACCCCTGCCTCGAAGCGGTAGGCGAGGACCAGCGTGCCCGCGCTGTTGAGGCAGGTCACGAGCTGGCAGACCATCCCGGTGATGTGGAACAGCGGCGCCAGCGCGAAGTACACCGGCCCATCGGGCAGCTCCAGGCCCGTCCGCTGCCGCTCGGCGTTGTACATGATGTTGCCGTGCGTGTTGGTGGCCCCCTTGGGGGTGCCACTCGTGCCCGAGGTGTAGCTGATCAGCGCGGTGTCGGCGGAGTCGAGGCCGCGGCCTTCTGGAGCCTTGTGGCCCTGTCGGGCGACGGCCACGAGGTCGTCGGTGCCTTCCGCGACCGGCAGCCGCTCGAAGCCCAGCACGCGCGTGTCGTTGCGGGTCTGGAGATCCAGCTCACAGGCCGTCAGCGCGATGCGTACGGGCGAGTCGGCGGCCGTCTCGCGCAGATACGAGTCCCACGCGCGGTCCGAGCACACCAGGGCGCTCACTTCCGCGTCGTGGAGTACGTGCCGGACCTCGCCCGACTTGTACATCGGGTTGACGGGTACGACGGTCGCGCCCGCCTTCCAGGCGCCGAGCAGGGCGAGCACGAAGTGCGGGGAGTTCTGCAGCAGGATCGCCACCCGGTCGCCGCGCTCCAGGCCACGGGCGGCGAGGTGCCCGGCGACGGAGTCGCTGAGCTCGTCCACCTCGCGGTAGCTCAGCCGCCCGTCGAAGTAGGCGAGGGCGGTGCGGTCCGGGGTGTGCGCCACGGCGTCGCGCAGGGCGTGCACCAGCGTGGCGGCGGGGCTGACGGGGGCGCGCTGGGCGTCGTTGAGCAGGGCCAGCCAGGGCTGGGCGGTGTAGGGGGACGCCGTCACCGGCCCGCCTCCCACTTCTGCTGGATGTGGTTCATGGTGGTCAGCCAGCGATCGGGCTCCGCGGCCCGCACCTGGTAGTACCCGGCGACCTCGGGGTGCGGCAGGATCAGGAAGCGGTCCTCCTCGATGCCCGCGAAGAGCGCGTCCGCGACGTCCTCGGGCTCGATGGCGGTCGGCTGGAGCACCAGGTCGCCGGCGCTGCCGGTGGCGGCGAGCATGTCGGTGCGCACGCCCTGCGGACAGATCGCGTGGACCTTGAGGCCACGGTGGCGGTATGTCAGCGAGAGCCACTCGGCGAAGGCGTACGCGCCGTGCTTGGTGACGCTGTAAGGCGCGGCGCCGATCATGGTGAGCAGTCCGGCGGCCGACACGGTGGAGACGAAGCGGCCGCTGCCGCGCTCCAGCCAGGCCGGGAGCAGCTCCTGGGCGGCGCGGACGTGCGCCATCACGTTGACGTCCCAGGCGAGCTCCCAGACCTTGTCGTCGGCCGCCTCGGTGCCGCCGGAGCCGACGCCCGCGTTGGCGCAGTAGACGTCGACGGTGCCGCCGAGGGCGTCGCGGGCCTCGGCCACGATCGCGGACGCGTCGCCCGGGACCGCGATACCGCCGATCTCGTCGGCCACGGCCTTGGCCTTGGCGGCATCCAGGTCGTTGACGACGACCCTGGCCCCTTCGGCGGCGAAACGACGGGCCAGGGCGGCCCCGATCCCGCCTCCTGCTCCGGTGACGACCACTCCGGCATCCTGCACGGCTCCCACCATCGGTCTCCTTCGGCGCGACGCGAATCGGCTTTGCTGCAGCGTTACACTAACCAGTCGGTATGTAGCTAGGGAAGGGCGATTTCGTCCCGTACCGGAGCGCCCCGCAGGGGCGCGGGGGTGTGACATTCCGCGGCTCCGCCGCTGGGCCCGACAAGCCACGGACGTCTGGCAGGTACAAACTTCCTGCAGGAGCGCTTACCGTGCCCATGGCAACCTTCCGCGATCACGGAGGTCACTATGCTCCCCCACATTCTCGGCTCCGCTCGAAGCGCGGGGACCCCCATGTCCAGACGGGCCCTGCTCGCCGCCGGCACCGCCGCGGCGGCGCTGACGCCGGTGCCGGCCATGGCGGGAGAAGCCGGCGGCCGCAGGCTGCGTACCGGCTTCGAGCGACTGGCCGAGGGCGGCTACGCCCAGCTCCGCGGCCAGCGGACCGGCATCGTCACGAACCCCACCGGCGTCACCCGCGACGTACGCCACATCGTCGATGTCATGCACGCCGACGACCACGTGGACCTGATCGCCGTCTTCGGCCCCGAACACGGCTTCCGCGGCACCGCGCAGGCGGGCGGCTCCGAGGGCCGCTACGACGACCCGGCGACCGGACTGCCTGTCTACGACACGTACTTGAAGAGCGGTCAGCCACTCGCCGACATCTTCACCGCCTCCGGCGTGGACACCGTCGTCTTCGACATCCAGGACGTGGGCGCGCGCTTCTACACGTACATCTGGACGCTCTACGACTGCATGGAGGCCGCACAGCTCGCCGGAAAGCGCTTCGTGGTGCTCGACCGGCCGAACCCGGTGACCGGGCGCGCGGCCCAAGGACCCGTCCTGCACAAGGAGTTCGCGACGTTCGTCGGACGGCAGCCCATCGCGCAGGCGCACGGGATGACCGTGACGGAGCTGGCGCGGCTGTTCAACGGGGAGTTCCTCGCGAAGCCGGTGGAGCTGGAGACCGTATTGATGTCCGGCTGGAAGCGTTCGGAGTTCTACGACGCCTCCGGCCTCCCCTGGGTGCCGCCGAGCCCGAACATGCCGACTCCCGACACCGCCCTGGTGTACTCGGGGACGTGTCTCTTCGAAGCGACGAACCTGTCGGAGGGGCGGGGCACGACCCGCCCGTTCGAGCTGCTGGGCGCGGAGGGCGTCGACGGCCGGTGGGCTCGCGAGGCCGGCCGACTGGGGCTTCCCGGCGTGCACTTCAGAGAGGCGTACTTCGCTCCCACCTTCTCCAAGTTCCAGGGCAAGACCATCGGGGGCGTACAGATCCATGTGCACGACCGGGCGGCGTACGACCCCGTACGCACCGGAATCGGCCTCCTGGTGACCGCCAAGAAGGTCTGGAGCGGCTTCACTTGGCGCTCCGACAACTGGATCGACAAGCTGACGGGCTCCACGCGCGTACGCTCGATGATCGACGCGGGAGCGACGACCGACGAGGTCGTGGCGGCTTGGCAGGACGAACTGAGCGCGTTCCGGCAGGTGCGGAAGGAATACCTCCTCTACTGACGCATCTGATGCGTCTGACGCGTACCGACGCGGCTGATCCGTCTGATGCGCCAGACCCCTCAGACGCGTCACACCCTCGGATGAGTTTCGTTCACGGGCTAGGTACGGATGGGTCGTGGCCTATGGCCAACCCTGGCCGCCAGTAGGACGATGCGCGTAGATCGCACCGCCCACGGGGGACGAGGGGGCTTGTCATGGCGGATCCGGAAGTGAGTGTCTCTCCCTACTGGGAGCTCACCTTCGACGCGGAGGGGGACGTGGACGGCCGCCAGCGGGACCGGCTGCTCAAGGAGGTGGCGCAGCGCAAGGTCCGTGACCTGGTCGTCTTCGCGCACGGCTGGAACAACGACCGCTCGGTCGCCACCCGGCTGTACAGCCGCTTCTTCGAACCATTCCCGGGGCTCGCGCCGAGCGCGCGCCTCGGATACGTGGGAGTGGTGTGGCCCTCGATGCGGTTCTCGGACGAGCCGATCCCCGACCTTCCCGCGTCGGTGGCCGCCGACGTCTCCGGGGGCGGGGCCGGGCAGCCAGTGCTCGACGAGAACACCCGGCACGCGCTCCTGGAGGTGTTCCCGGGCCGCGCGACGGTGGTCGAGCAGATCGCCCGACTGCTGGAGCAACAACCGGACGAGGGCGCCTCGTTGGAGGAGTTCGGACGTCTCGTACGGCTGCTCGTCGAGATCCGGCCGCAAGGACCGCAGGCCTCCTTCGCCGCGGACACGCTGGCGGAGGGGGTGCCGGAGAGCGACCCCGAGATGCTGTTCGGGGACATGGCGACGGTCTGCGGCGAGTTCGCCCAGGCGCTGGCCGAGGCCGGGACGCCCGGTGCCGCAGCGGACCAGGAGGTGCCGCACACTTCGTTCGCGCTGCCACGGCTGTGGGACGGCGCGCAGGAACTGCTGCGTCAGGCCACGTACTACGCCATGAAACGGCGCGCGGGCACGGTCGGCGAGCGCGGGCTCGGGCGCGCGATCGGGCAACTCGCCAAGGCGGCACCGGATGTACGCGTGCACCTCGTCGGGCACAGCTTCGGCGGGCGCCTGGTCTCCTTCGCGCTGCGCGGACTGCCCGAGGGCGTGCGCTCGGTGAAGTCGGTGACCCTGCTCCAAGGGGCCTTCTCGCACTACGCGTTCGCGGCGCGCCTGCCGCACGACCCGCGGGCGAGCGGCGTACTCGACGGCCAGCAGAACCGCATCGACGGTCCCCTGGTCTGCTGCTACTCCCACTTCGACTCGGCGCTCGGCACGATCTATCCGCTGGCCTCGCGGATCGCGGGCGACTCCCGGACGGCCACGGCGGACTTCGGCATCGGCCGCGCCCTGGGCGCCAAGTGGGGTGCGATGGGCCACGACGGGGTGCAGGCGGTGGCGGGCACGAAGCGGTTCACACTCGCCGATGCCCTGCGCACGCGGCTGCCCACCTCGGGCTGCGTGAACATCGACTCCGCCGCGGTGGTCAAGCGCGGCGGTCCCCCGTCCGGGGCCCACAGCGACATCTGCCACCACGAGCTGGCAGAGGTGGTGCTGGCCGCGGGGCGGGTTCGCTGACGCTGCGGCCAACGGGCGTTGGCCAACGGGGGGTGGCCTACCGGCGTTGGCCAACAGGAGCGGGCCAACGGACGTAGGCCAACCACCGTTGACCAACCAACGTTGACCAACCAACGTTGACCAACAGCCGGACGCCACCAGCGTTGGCCAACAGGCACAGGCCAACCACCGTTGGCCAACGGGCGCAGGCCACCAGCCGTAGTCACCGGTCACCGATGTGACGTGAACTCCACCACCTGCTGATACGTCGGCCGGTTCTGCCAGCTGATGTTGTAGTGCTTGATGCCGCCGAGCGCGCGGTGGCTGATCGAGTCGGCGCACCACTGGTCGCCTGCCGAGCACACGTCATCGCCGGGGTAGACCTGGGACGCCGTCTTGCCGGCCGCCTCCTTGAGCGTGCTGATCAGGATCTCCCGGCAGGCGCCGAGGCTGCCGCCGCCGCAGTACTTCTGCGGCAGACCGCCCGGCACCGACTCCCCCAGCACCGCCCGGATGTCCTTGTCGACATAGCTCCACCAGCCGTACTGGAAGGAGCTTCCGGCGTGCGAGCCGGTCGGGCCGTGTGCGGCCGACGGCGACTCGTCGACGGGGAGGTTGCTGGTGATCGCGGTGTACAGGTCGCTGCCGAGACCCGGCTCGAACTCCGCCTTCACCAGAAGCGACCACCAGGCGTCCAGGATGCGGATGGCGTCGGCATTGGCGTACGTCTTCGAGCCGGCCGACGTCTCCGTGCGCCTGGCGCCCGCCGTCACCCACGCGGACAGCTTGCTGACGGCCGCCGCGGCCGTGGGGTCCGTGACCGTCGAGCTGTTGATCACCTTCAGCAGGTCCGGCAGCACGTCCTCGGCCCGCAGGTCGGCGAGCCCCGCGTCGGCCATGGCCTTCACCAGCGCGGACCGTGTCACACCGCCCGCCGCGACCAGCTTCTTCACCCGGTCCTCCAGCAGGTTGCCACGGTGTACCGAGCCGACGCCCCAGGAGGCCGCCGCGTAGTCCTTGGCCTGCTTGTTGTTCCAGGAGATGTAGTAGTCCTGATCGATGGAGTTGGGGTGCTCGGACGCGGGGGTGTAGTCGGCCGTGTTGGTCGCCGGGTCATAGTTCTTCCACTCGTACGCGGCCTGCGCCCGCACCGGGAAGTCGGCGTCGACGCCGGTGGCGCGCACCGGGTTGTCGCCGCTGTTGTAGTACGCGGTGTGCGTCGAGTCGGCATAGAACCAGTTGAAGGTGTAGTTGATGTGCTGCACCGCCTTCTGGAAGGTCTCCGGGCTCTTCACGTAGTCCGGGTCGTTGAGCATCTGGAAGCCGATGATCGAGTCGGTCTCGTGCATGAAGGAGGAGCGCAGTGTGGTGTACGCGACCTTCTTGCCGTCGACCGTCGCGCGGTACGCCACGGGGCCGTACTTGGTGCGGTAGACCTGCATCCGGTACGAGCCCGCCGCGGTGCCGTCGGCGACCGTCGGCTTCCAGGAGTTGGTCTGCTCGACCTTCTCCATGGCCGTGCAGGTGCCGTGGTACAGGTAGTGGTAGTCGTCCCGGCACAGCTCGACGGCGTACGTGTCGATGACGTCCTGGCCGGAGGTCGTCGCGCTCCAGGAGTAGTCCTGGCCCCGGCCGAGTTCGACGTACATGCTCAGACCCGCGAAGGAGGCGCCGCGGGCGCTCAGGCCCGGGCCCTGGATCTCCTGGAGCATGAGCAGCTGTGGCGCGAAATAGCCGGTTTGCGGGCCGAAGACGGCGATCGGGTGGCCGCTTGCGGTGTGCTTGCCGCTCACCACGAGGGCGTTGGACATGCCGCGTTTGGCCGAAGTGAGGGAAGCCTTGGCCGCCGAGGTCGAGGCCTTGGTGGCGGTGGAGGTGGCCGCGCTGCCGGTGCGGTCGTAGACGAGCTGCTCCTGGGTCACCGAACCGGCGTCGGGCAGCGCCGCGCCCTGCGGGCTGTCCGGCTTGGTCGCGTACGGGAAGCTCTCGCCGTTGTGGGCGGTGAGCACCGCTTCCGGGTCGTTGCGCTCGCGGAAGGACTCCCAGACCTCGGTGCCCTCGGTCACGCCGTACTTGGACTGGGCGGCGAGGAGCGAGATGGCGTTGCTGACCTCGCCGCCGCCTCCGGAGCCGAAGAGCGCGCCGATGACGGAGGCCAGCGCCACCAGGTCGGTAACCTTGAAGTGCTCGATGGTGCCGGCGTTGGTGATCGAGTCCTTGTGGCCGGTCAGGACGTACTCGCCGGGGAAGTAGCGGCCGCTGTCGGAGGCGTCGATGTAGGCGTTGATGCCGTCGATGTAGGCGTTGACGTCGGCGAGGGCCTGCTGCCCGCGGGCGCCGCCCTTCGCCACGGCGCTGTCGATCTGGGCCTGCAGGTCGGCCTCGGTATAGGGCGCGTTGCGCCAGAACTCCTGCTCCAGGCCCTGGTTGGAGGGGGCGCCGCCCGCGAAGGGGGTCAGCCGGCCGCGTCCGACGTGCCGGAAGACGTCCATCAGCCACAGCCGGTCCTGGGCGGCGGCGTACCCGGCCCCGTACTCGGTGCCGTAGCGGGTGGTGCCGGTGATGTGCGGTACGCCGGTCTTCTTGTCGCGGACGATCGTCACATCGTTGCGGCCGCCGGGCTTCGTGGTCGAGGCGACCTGGTCCGAAGGAACCCCGAAGGAGGCGTCGTTGAAGAAGTCGTTGATCTTGGCTTCGGTGAGCGTGGGATGGCCGGTGGCGAGGTTGGCGTAGGGGGCGAGTTGGTCCTCGGCGTGGGCCGGCTGCGTACCGAAGGCCTGGTTGAGGAGGATCTCGACGAGGGTCGCGTTGCCGTTCTGGCCGGGCGGCAGGATGTCCGAACACTGGCCGCCGCAGTGGTCGTTCGCCGCCGCGCTCGCCGAGGTGCCGGCGGCGGCTGTGCCGGCCTCGGCCGAGGTGCCGGCCGCGGCCGCCTGGGAAAGCGGCGACAAAAGACCGGCAATGAGCGCGCATAGGGATGCGGCCGTGAGGAACTTGGGGAATCTGCGGGGAGTTCTCAGTCTGTCAAGCGTGGTGCGTGGGGTACGCCGAGGCATGGCAGCTCCTACCGACGGGGGTGTGCCGGACGTTACCGCCGGTATCCCCGAGATTGAAGATGAACATGCGTCAGTTTTTGGGAGATTAACCGGAGTCGGGCGGCGCCGCCCAAGGCGGCTGACAGCAGCGGGAGGCAGGCCGGGAGCGGCTCGGCGGGTGGCTTATGGCGGTCATCGAAAAATGGATGGAGCCGAATCGCTTGTCGATACGTCTATTCGGCAACGTCCCTACGACGACGCCGAAGTGACCGAAGTTCAGATACAGGTGTGACGGAGGTGCAGGGCGATGGCCGGTTTCCGGAGTCTGGCGAGACAGGTGCGAGATCCGATGTGCGACCTGGCGCTGCGACGCTATTCACTGCGCAAGTGCCTTGAGAGGTTCGCCCCTTATGGGCATCGGGCGACCTGGGACCATCTGTGCTCCCGGGCCGGGTTCGGTCCCGAGGACCGTTCCCCCGATCCAGCGCGGCTCGTGGCCGCACTGGACGAGTTGGAGGAGGCCCGCTCCGTCTGGCTCGCCTACGAGGTCGGGTTCGCGCAGCGTCGCAAGAAGGAGAAGCACGACGGGCTGCGCAGGCCGGGCAGTGTCGACGACTGGCACCGGCTGACCTGGGGCGGCTTCGGGGTCGCATGGTGCGACGACCCGCGGATCCACCCCCATGAACCACTGGCCGAGGTGCTGCGCCGGCTGATCGCCGCGCTGGAGCGCGAGCCGGGCGCGGTCTGCCCGGTATGCGCCGGGGAGCGCCTCACGTGGAAGTACGACCTGGCGCACGAACCGTCGTCGGGTCCGGTCTGCACGGACTGCGGAATCGTGGTGCCGCGGCCCGTTCTCACGCCCGAAGCCCTGGCGGAGGCCAGGCGCGGACGGCTGCTGGTGTCAGCTTGAGCGCTCCGCCGGGTTGAGCGGTCGGTGTCAGTGGCGCCTGGCACCATCGAGGGCATGGTGCAGATCTGTCTGAACGGAGCGCGCGGGGCGGCGGACGGCGCCGTCGTGCCCATGTCGCCCGGCGCGATGGCCCAGTCCGCGGCCGAGGCCGTCGCGGCCGGCGCCTCGGACATTCATGTCCATCCCAAGACCCCCTGCGGACAGGACACTTTGTCACCGAAGGCGGTCGCGGCGACGCTCGAAGCGATACGGGCACGGGTGGCCGTCCCGGTCGGAGTGACCACCGGCGCGTGGGCCGAGCCGGACTCCGCGGCCCGTGTGGAGTACGTCCGCTCCTGGACCGTCCTGCCCGACCACGCCTCGGTCAACTGGCATGAGCCGGGCGCCGAGGAGGTGGCGGCGGCGCTCCTCGACCGCGGAATCGGTGTGGAGGCGGGCATCTGGTCGGGGACGGACGGCGCCACCCGGTTCGCCGCGTCGCCACTCGCGCCGCGGGTGCTGCGGGTCCTGGCCGAGGTCATGGACACCTCCCCCGACACGGCGGAGGAGTCGAGCCGAGCACTCCTCGCCGACCTCGGCACCGCGCACGGTCGCCCCGTCCTGCTGCACGGCATGGAGGGCGGCGCCTGGCCCGTGCTGCGCCTCGCCGGTCGGCTGGGGCTCATGACCCGGATCGGCCTGGAGGACACGCTGGCCCTGCCCGACGGGGAACGGGCGATATCCAACGGCCAGTTGGCGGCGGAGGGGTTGGCTCAGTACAGGGCGGCGGCGCAGCGCCTGTCGTAGGAGAGGGGAGGCCGAGAACTTCGACGCGGGCCGTGAACTCGTGCTCGGCTCACCGAATGGAGCCCGAGGCCTGTTCAGCGGCAGTCCTCGGGCTGCCGCTGCCGCTCCTGCTCACGGCGTTCCCGCGGCCGGGCGGCGGGATCCATCATGAGGCTGGAGCCGGTCCCGCGCTCGCCGAAGACGTCGTCCGGGTTGGAGAGCACGCAGTTCTCCAGGGACAGACAGCCGCAGCCGATGCAGTCCGTGAGGTGGTCTCGCAGCCGGCTCAGCTGCTTGATGCGCTCATCGAGTTCGGAGCGCCAGGCCTCCGAGAGCCGGGCCCAGTCCTCCCTCGTCGGGGTGCGCTCCTCGGGGAGTTCGGCGAGGGCCTCGCGGATGGTGGCGAGCGGGATGCCGACGCGTTGCGCAGCCCGTACGAAGGCGACGCGGCGCAGCGCGTCGCGCTGGTAGCGGCGCTGGTTTCCCGTGGTGCGGCGGCTGCTGATCAGACCCTTGGACTCGTAGAAGTGCAGGGCGGAGACGGCGGCGCCGCTGCGGGCCGACAGCTGGCCGACCGTGAGTTCGTGGATCTTCTCGGGAATCTGGGGCACTCCTCGAACTTTACCTACCCCGTCACACCTGCGGAGCGTTGACAGGAGCCCTCGGCCCGACCATGCTAAGCAGTTGCTTAGACATAGCGACGCGGGAGGCCAGGGACATGGCAGAGCCGAGGATCTTCACGTCCGCCGACGAGCTGAAGGCTGCGGTGGGCGAACAGTTGGGTCACAGTGACTGGCTGGAGATCGACCAGAAGCGGATCGACCTGTTCGCGGACGCCACGGGCGACCACCAGTGGATCCACGTGGACCCGGAGAAGGCGGCAGCGGGCCCCTTCGGCACGACGATCGCGCACGGCTATCTCACCCTGTCGCTGCTGCCCGCCCTGGTGCCGCAGGTGATGCGTGTCGAGGGCATGAAGATGGGCGTCAACTACGGCTCGAACAAGGTGCGCTTCCCCGCCCCGGTGCCGGTGGGTTCCCGGGTGCGCGCCACCGCGGTCCTCAAGGAGGTCGCCGAGGCCGGGGGCGGAGTCCAGGTCACGGCCGCGGTGTCCGTGGAACGCGAGGGCGGGGACAAGCCGGTGTGCGTGGCCGAGTCGGTGTCTCGCTACTACTTCTAAGACCGCCCGCACATCCGGCGCCCCGACGATCCCGGGCCCATGATCCGGCGCCCGGCGCCCCGGAGCGGGCTACTTCTTGGCCCCCACCATCCGCAGCACGAGGTCGGCGTAGAGCGCGCCGACCTCGTCCGGTGTCCGCGGGCCGTTGACGTTGAACCAGCGCGCCACGTCGACGCACAGCGACAGCACCGCGATGGTGGTGCCAGGTACGTCGGGCACGTCGAAGTCGCCCGCCGCCACGCCGTCCTCGATGATGCCGCGCACCTCGGCATCGCACTGGTGGCGCAGGGCGACGATCTCGGCGCGGGCGTCCGGGCCGAGCGAGTCCAGTTCGTACTGGACGACCCGCGCGGTGGTGCGCCCCCCGGCGTGCCAGCCGACGAAGGAGCTCACGGCGTCGGCGAGCCGCTCGGTCGCGCTGCCTTCGCCCTGGGCCGCCGTCCGCAGGATGTCGAGAGCCTTTTCGTGGCCGATCCGGCTGATCCGGTGAAGCAGCTCTTCCTTGGTCTTGTAGTGGATGTACAGCGCGGCCGGGCTCATGCCCGCGCGGCCCGCGATGTCCCGGGTCGTCGTCGCGTGGTACCCACGCTCGGCGAAAGCCTCCACGGCGGCGATGAGCAGCCTCCGGGCAGCGTCAGGGGTGACCTCGGCCCACGGCTGCATGTCCGCGCCGGCCGTATCCTCCGCCGTACTCATCGCTCGTTCGCCCCTCTCGCCACCAGAAACCACCACCATACCGCTGACGGTGAGCGGGCGCTTAGCGTGGCCGCTCAGAGCTTTTCGAAGGGGTGGTACGTGCGGGCCTGCGCCTCCTGCCTGTCGCGGATCACTTTGGCCAGGGTGAAGGCGGAGGTGACCAGGTACAGGACGGCGATGCCCAGGAAGCCCCGCACCCAGGCGTCGGCGTTCAGTTTGAAGATACCGATCGCCGTGGCGGCCATGGCGACGGCGAAGGAGGCGACGGCCTGGCCGTGGAAGGCGGCCGTGTTCTGCTGCTTGCCCGGTGAGTCACTCATGGGGACAAGCGTCGGCGGTAGAGGGGCCGGCCACATCCGCCGACGTACTCAGTCCGGTACTCAGACAGCCGAAACCCCGGCCGGCACTCTGAGAACCGAAACCGCACCGGTCCGTACTCAGAAGGCCGAAACCCCGGTCAGAGCACGGCCGATGACCAGCTTCTGGATCTGGCTCGTGCCCTCGTAGAGGGTCATCACGCGGGCGTCGCGCAGCAGCTTCCCCGCCGGGTATTCGTCGATGTAGCCGTAGCCGCCGAAGACCTGGAGCGCGTTGTTCGCGGCGCGCACGGCGGCCTCGGAGGCGAAGAGCTTGGCTTTCGAGGACTCGGTGGCGAACGGCAGCCCGCGGTCGATGAGATCGGCGACCCGCCAGGTCAGCAGCCGGGCCGCGTCCACGTCGACGGCCATGTCGCTGATCAGCTCCTGTACGAGCTGGTGGTGGGCGATGGTCCTGCCGAACTGCTCGCGCTCGGTCGCGTACGTCACGGCCGCGTCCAGCGCCGCCTGGGCGATGCCGACGCAGCCCGCCGCCACGGACATCCGCCCCTTGGCGAGCGCGGACATGGCGACGGCGAACCCCTTGCCCTCGGGCGCCATCATGACGGTCGCGGGCACGCGCACATCCTCGAAGACCAGCTCGGCAGTGGCCTGTCCGCGCAGCCCGAGCTTGCCGTGGATGGTGCGGCGGGACAGGCCGGGGGTGTCCGTCGGCACGAGGAAGGCGGAGATGCCTCTGTGCCCCGGGGCGTCGGTCGACCGGGCGAAGAGGAGAACGACATCGGCCCAAGTGCCGTTCGTGATGAACATCTTGGTGCCGTTGATGACGTAGTCGTCGCCGTCGCGTACGGCCTTCGTCGACAGATGGCCCGCGTCCGAGCCGGCGCCGGGCTCGGTGAGTCCGAAGCAGCCGACGTACGCGCCGGAGGTCAGCCCCGGCAGCCACTGGCGCTGCTGCTCCTCGCTCCCCCAGGACGCGATCGACTTGGCGACCAGGCCCAGCGAGACGGAGACGATCCCGCGTACGGAGGAGTCACCGCGCCCGAGTTCCTCCGTGACGAGGCAGTACGCGAGGTGGTCGCCGCCGCTTCCGCCGTACTCCTCGTCGAGGGTGAGCCCGAGGAAGCCGACCTCACCGAGCTTCTTCACGATGGACCGGTCCACTTCCTCGGCACGGTCCCACTCGATGACATGCGGGGCGACCTCGCGGTCCACGAAGTCCTTGGCGAGCCGGCGGGCGGCGGTCTGCTCCTCGCTGAGCTCCAGGTTCATACCGAGTCACCCCACAGATAGCGGACAGATGGCGGACACCGAACGGGCAGGGAAAGTCACAGAAGCCGCACATTTAAATTAGCACTGCTAGTTTCTGGTCGCAGCCCTACTATGTGCGCCATGGCCCGACCGCGCAAGCCCCTCCTCAGCACCGACCGCATCGTCGAGACGGCACGGGCCCTGGTGGACGCCGAGGGCCTGGCGGCCGTCTCGACGCGCCGGCTCGCGGCCGAACTGGGGGTGAGCGGGCCGTCGCTCTACAACCACTTCCGCACCAAGGACCAGATCCTGGAGGCGGTCGCGGACTCGGTGAGCGCGCAGGTCGATCTGTCGATGTTCGAGGACGGTCGTGATTGGCGTACCGCGCTGCACGACTGGGCCGTCTCGTACCGCGCGGCCCTGCGGGACCACCCGAACATCGTTCCGGTCCTCGCGCGCGGGCCCGGACGCAGGCCCGCCGGGCTCCGGCTCGCCGACGCGGTGTTCGGTGCGATGGTCGACGCGGGGTGGCCGGCGGCTCAGGCCACGTCGATCGGGGCGCTGATGCGGTACTTCGTCATGGGGTCCGCGCTCGGCTCCTTCGCCGGGGGGTTCGTCGATGACGCCACCACCTACGATCCTGCCGACTATCCCCATCTCGGACAGGCGCATCTGCTTGCGGAGCGCCAGGAGAAAGTCGATGAGCGGGCCTTTGAGACGGGGCTCGCCGCGTTGCTGGATGGGCTGGCGCTGCAGTATGAGCGGCTGGTTCAGGGGGTTGAGGGACGCCCGAGGGGCTGATGCCTGGCACGTTTCGGTGAACGCCGAAGCGTTCGTGTCGCATGCTTGCGGGCATGACCAGGGCGAAGGATCCGGTGGGACCGGGGCTCGCGGCGTTGGCCGGGCTGATGGCGGACGAGACGCGGGCCGGTTTTCTGGTGGCGTTGCTCGACGGGCGGGCGTGGACCGCCGGGGAGCTGGCCCGGCACGCCGGAGTCGCGCCGTCGACCGCCAGCGAGCACCTCGGGAAACTCGTGTCGGGCGGCCTGCTCGCCGAGGAGCGCCAGGGCCGGCACCGGTACGTGCGGCTCGCCGACGCCCGCGTGGCCCAGCTCGTCGAGGACCTCGCCGCGCACGTCCGGCCGGCCGTCGCCGGGCGCCCGCGCTCCCTCCGGGAGTCCAGCGCGGGATCGGCCATGGCACGCGGCCGTACCTGTTACGACCACCTCGCCGGACGGCTCGGCATCGCCCTCACCGACGCCCTGACCGGCCGCGGGCTGCTCCGCACAGCGGGTGAGCCGGAGACCGGAGCGGCCCGGAGGCGAACCCGTGAAGGAAAAGGGCTCACCGGGTTCGCGCTCACGGACGCCGGACTGCGATGGTTCGACGCCGCGGGCATCAGCCTCGAGCGCACCGGCCGCCGCCCTTTGGCCCGCGCCTGCCTCGACTGGACCGAACGGCGTCCCCACCTCGCGGGCACCGCCGGCGCGGCACTGTGCCGACACGCCCTGGACGCGCGCTGGTGCGTACGCATCGGCTCGGAACGGGCGGTCAAGGTCACCCCCGAGGGCACCCACGCCTTCGCCGAACTCCTCGGCATCGAGGCGACGGCGCTCAGCTGACCGGACGGAGCGCGCCGCGGTTCCGGGGTGCGCTCCGGAACCGCGGCCCGAAGGCGTCAGTTCTCGTGCGTCGCCCTGTCCGCCAGGATCTTGATCGACACGAGCGCGATCACCGCGAGCCCGATGATGTACGCGGACACGGCCATCGACGTGCCCGTCGCCTCGAGGAGCAGCACCATCAGGAAGGGGGCGAGCCCGCCGCCGAACACGGCCGCGATCTGGTAGCCCAGCGAGGCGCCCGTGTACCGCATCTCGGGCGTGAACAGCTCCGCGAACAGGGCGGCTTGGGGCCCGTACATGATGCTGAGGAAGCAGCTCGCGACGAACGTGCCGACGGCCAGCCACAGCAGCGAGCCGGTGTCGATCAGCAGGAACATCGGTACGGCCCACAACGCGATGCCGGCTGCGCCGAACGCGTAGATCCTGATGCGCCCGACGCGGTCGGAGAGCGCGGCCGACGCCGGTATCAGGATCAGCTGGGTGAGGCTGACACAGAGCGAGATGGTGAGCACCGCGCTGCGCTTCATGTCGAGTTCACGGGTGGTGTAGTCGAGGATGCCCGTGATGAGGATGTAGAAGGTCGCGGTGTTCACGGCGAAGGAACCGCCCGCGAGGAACACCGTGCCGAGGTGCCCGCGCAGGATCGTGCGCAGCGGGGAGCTCTTGGTTCCCTTCTCCTCCTCCGCCAACGCCGCTTCCGCCGCCCGGAATTCGGGGGTCTCCTCGACGCGGGTGTGGATGTACCAGGCGAGCCCGAGCACGAACAGGCCGACCAGGAAGGGCACGCGCCAGCCCCAGGCGGCGAACGCGCTCTCACTGGTGGTCGCCCCGGCGATGAGGAAGACGCTGTTGGCGGTCACCACCCCGATGGGGACGCCGAGTTGGACGAAGCTGCCGTACACCCCGCGCTTGCCCTCGGGGGCGTACTCGGTGGCGAGCAGCATGGCGCCGCCCCACTGCGCGCCGACGGCGATGCCCTGGACGACGCGCAGGGCGACGAGCAGGATCGGGGCGGCGACGCCGATGGTGTCGTAGGTGGGGAGCAGGCCGATGCCCGTGGTGGCCACGCCCATCAGGGTCAGGGCGAGTACCAGCATGGGCTTGCGGCCGCGCTTGTCGCCGAGGTGCCCCGCAACGACTCCGCCGAGCGGGCGGGCCAGGAAGCCCACGGCGAAGGTCGCGAAGGCGGCGAGGACCCCGGCGGACGAACTGCCCGCCGGGAAGTAGAGATCGCCGAGCACCAGGGCGGCGGCGATGCCGAAGACGAAGTAGTCGTACCACTCGACGGCCGAGGCGAGCGCGGCCGCGGTGGCCACCTTGCGTCGGTTGCGTGCAGCGGGAGGAGTGGCGGACCGAGGGCGAGCGGATGGTGCGGATGGTGCCGTGTCCATGCGTGCACACTCCGGTGGGTGCGGGAACGGAACGGGGGGGACGGGACGAGGGGGGTGGCCGCGATTCCCGGGAACATACTGACCGGACGGTACGGCGGTCAACGGTTTGTGCGGCAGCGGTTTGACTGCACATGGCAACCAGGTGGGGACTCTGCGCGCACCAAGGACGCGGACTGGGCCCGCGCCAGGACGTGACCGCCCGAGCGCCGTATGCGGAGCGTGCGCAGGCCGAGGATCCCGGCCGCGCCTCGGCGGCCGGGATGCGCGGGATAAAGCCCGGCTAGAACACGATCAGCGCGCGCCCGCCCTTGCCCGCGATCATGTTGTCGAACGCCGCCGGGATGCCGTCCAGGGCGATCCGGTCGGTGACCAGGCCGCCGAGGTCGAGGCAGCCCGCCCGGATGTGTTCCGCCAGCACCGGCAGATCGCGCGCCGGGTCGGAGTTGCCGTACACGCAGCCGGAGAGCGTCCGCCCCCAGTGGAAGATCTCCAGCGCGTGGAAGGTGACCTGCTGGTCCTTGCCGCCGATGCCGACAACCGTGGTGCGGCCGCCGCGCCGGGTGGAGTCCCAGGCGGTGCGGATGGTCACGGCGCGGCCCACACACTCGATGGCGACGTCGACGCCCTGCTTGCCGGTGAGGCCGCGGATCTCGCGCGCGGTGGTGTCCGAGGCGACGACGTAGTCGGTCGCGCCGGCCTCGCGTGCGAGCGGCTCCTTCTCGGGCGAGACGTCGATGGCGACGATCTTCGACGCGCCCGCGATCCGGGCCGCCTGGAGGGCCGCGAGCCCGACCCCGCCGACGCCGAACACCGCGACGGTCTCGCCGGGCCGGACCTTGGCGGAGTGGTGGACCGCGCCGTATCCGGTGAGGACGGCGCAGCCGAGGAGGGCGGCGTCGGTGAGCGGTACGCCGTCCGGTACGGGCAGGACGCACCCGGCGGCCACGACGGTCTCCTCGGCGAACGCGGCGACGTTCAGGCCGGGGTGGAGGTCGCTCCCGTCGGAGGCACGTCGCGCGTACACGTCCGCGGCGCCCGTCAGCGCGTTGGCGCACAGCCACACCTCGCCGAGCGAGCAGGCATGACAACCGCCGCAGGACGGCGCCCAGTTGAGGACCACTCCGTCGCCGGGCGCGATGTGTGTGACGCCCTCGCCGACGGAGACGACGGTGCCGGCGCCCTCGTGGCCGAGGACGGCGGGGGCGGGCACCCGCATGGTGCCGTTGGACAGGGAGAGGTCGGAGTGGCAGACCCCGGCCGCGGCGAGCCGGACACGGACCTGGCCGGGACCGGGGTCCGGCAGGTCGATCTCGGCGATCTCCAATGGAGCGCCCACGGCGGGAAGGACAGCGGCGCGTACCACGTGCGGGCTCCTCAGAACTGGAGGGACTTGGTCTGGATGTATTCGGACAGCCCGTGTGAACCGAGTTCACGACCGACGCCCGACTGCTTGTAACCACCGAACGGGGCAAGGGGGTTGAACCGCCCGCCGTTGATGTCGACCTGCCCGGTGTCGAGCCGGCGCGCGAAGGCGACCGCCTCGGACTCGTCACCCGCCCACACCGCGCCCGCGAGCCCGTACACCGTGCCGTTCGCGATCCGGACGGCGTCCGCCTCGTCCTCGTACCGGATGATCGACAGCACCGGCCCGAAGATCTCCTCCTGAGCGATCGTCATCTCCGGTGTCACCTCGGCGAAGACGGTCGGGCTGACGAAGTAACCCTGCCGGCGCGGTGATTCGGGGCCGCCCGCGACGAGCCGCGCGCCCTCGGCGACACCCCTCTCGATGTAACCGCGCACCCTGTCCCGCTGTTTGGCGTTGACGACCGGGCCGATGCGGTCGACGTACTTCGCCGCGGCGGCCGCCGCCAGCTCGACCGCCTCCTCGTACTGCGAGGTGTGCACCAGCATGCGGGTCCAGGCGCTGCACGTCTGGCCGGAGTTGGACATCACGTTGGCGACGCCGACGCCCACCGCCTTGGCGAGGTCGGCGCTCGGCAGGATGACGTTGGCGGACTTGCCGCCGAGTTCGAGGGCGACCCGCTTGACCGCGGCACCGGCCGTGGCGCCGATCCGCTTGCCGACCGCCGTGGAACCGGTGAAGGAAACCACGTCGACGTCCGGGTGCTCGGCCAGCGCCTGGCCCGCGACCGGGCCGAGGCCGGTGACGAGGTTGAAGACACCGGCCGGGACGCCCGCCTCGGCCACGGCCTCGGCGAAGAGCTGGGCGGTGAGCGGGGTGTCTTCGGCGGGCTTCAGCACGACGGTGCAGCCCGCCGCGAGCGCCGGAGCGACCTTGGCGACGATCTGGTGCAGCGGGTAGTTCCATGGCGTGATCGCGCCGACGACACCGACGGGCTCCTGGTAGACGGTCGAGTTCCCGACCTTCTCCTCGAAGGCGTACGTCGCCGTCAGTTCGGCGTACGAGCCCGCGACGAGGATCGGCACACCGGCGTGCACCGCCTGCGAGAACGGCAGCGGTGAGCCGAGCTCGGCCGTGACGGTCTCGGCGATCTCGTCCTTGCGCGCGAGGAGGACGTCACGCAGGGCCGCCAGACGGGAGGCCCGTTCGACGGGCGGGGTCGCGGCCCAGCCCGGGAGGGCGGTACGTGCGGCCCGTACGGCGGCGTCGACGTCCTCGGCGGTGCCCGCCGGGACGTGGGCGATCACCTGCTCGTCGACCGGGTTCACGACCTCGATCGTGTCCGTGCCGACGGCGGGGCGCCAGGCCCCGTCGATGTACATGCCGTCGTGTGCCTTCATCGTGTTCCTCCCGGGCGGGCAGCGTCGTCCGGAGCCTAAACTAGCGATGATAGTTTTCGGGCGCCAGAGGTCACCGGGTCTGGCTCCGGCTCCGGCTCCGGCTCCGGCTCCGGCTCCGGCTCCGGCTCCGGCTCCGGCTCCCAGGGCATCGTCGGGGTGCGGGACTCAGAAGTCGACCCTCGTCGGGTCGTCCACCCTGGCCACGGTGTTGAAGGTCATGCCCGTCTGCCTAGCGGAAGTCACTTGTCCAGGTCCGGCCGCCGCGCCGGTGCCGGGCGGACGCGTTCAACGCCGAGCCTAGAGGTCGCTCTTGCGGCGTACGGGCGTGTGCGTCCGCCGAGGTTCGCTGGGGTTCCGGGGCGGCTTCGCCGATGCCGATGAGCGCAGGGCGATGCCCGACGACAGGAGTAGCAGCGCGCCGAGCATCACGAACGGCGCGGCCACGCCCGCGACTCCGGCGACCAGGCCGGCCGCGGCGGGGGCGGCGACCTGCCCGAGGCGGTTGCCGGTCAGCCGCAGGGCGAGGGCGGTGGAGCGTGCGCCGTCGGGGGCGGCCTGCACGACCGTCGTCATGGACAGGGGCTGGCCGACGCCGAGGCAGAAGCCGAGGGCGGCGAGGATCAGGGCAAGGATCCACACCGGCACCGGCAGCGCGATGCCCGCGCACAGCAGGGCCGCGAGCAGACACGTCACGGTGAGCAGCAGGGTCCGGCCGAGCATCCGCAGCAGGGGCGTGAGGACCAGGCGGCAGGCGATGGTGGCCGCCGCGCGGAGGCTGAGCAGGACGCCGATGACCGACGGCGCGATGCCCCGGTGCTCGCCGACCACCGGCAGGTACGCGGTGAGTATGTCGGTCGCGGACAGCACGGAGAGGCTGATGAGGATGCCCGCGGGCACGCCGCGGGCGCGCAGGATGCGCTGCACGGGGACACGTCCGCCTTGCGCGGTACGGGACTTGGGCGTCGTACGACGGTCCTCTATGCGCCACAGCGACGTGAACGCGACGGCCGCGCCGACGCCCGCGACCAGCAGCGCGAGCGCACTCGTACCGGCCATGTCGGGGCCGCCGATCAGGGCGCCCGCCGCGATGGGGCCGACCAGCTGGCCGAGCGAGGCGCCGATCGTGAAGTGGCCGAAGTTGCGGTCCTGTTCGTGCGGGGCGGACTGGCGGGCCACGAGCGACTGGGCGCCGATCACGAAGCACAAGTGGCCCAGGCCCATCACTCCGCTCCAGATCGCCATCGCCCACAGGGAGTCGGCGAGGCCGCTCAGCACGCAGCCGCCGGATATGAGGACGACGCCGACGGGCAACAGAGGTGCGCAGCGGCCGTGGTCGGTACGGCGGCCGAGGGGGACGGCGGCGAACAGCGGAAGCAGGGCGTACACGCCCGCGATCACACCGACCGCGCGCTCGTCCGCACCCAGCGCGAGGGCACGGTAGGAGACGGCGGGCCGGGCCATCGACACCGCGCCCTGCGCGAAGCTGAAGGCGATGACGAGGCGGAGTAGCCAGCCGCGGTTCTCTCCTGGCACTAGAGGGAGGTCCTCCATCCGATGACGGACGACGGACGACGGACGACGGACGACGGATGACAGACGACGGATGACAGACGACGGACAACGGATGACAGATGCCAGACTTTGAAATCTGTCATCTGATATCCGTCATCCGCTATCCGCTATCCGTTATCTGTTACCTGTCATCCGTTATTTGCTATCTGTTATCCGGCTGTTGATCAGACGATCCCGAACAAAGTCCCCGCCCCAAGCACCACCAGACACGTGAGCGCGGCCCACTTCACCACGAACCGCGTGTGGTCTCCGAACTCCACCTTGGCCATGCCGACCAGGACGTATACGGCCGGGACGAGCGGGCTCGACATGTGCAGGGGCTGGCCGACCAGCGAGGCGCGGGCGATCTCCAAGGGGGAGACGCCGTGGGCCTGGCCGGCCTCGGCGAGGACCGGGAGGACGCCGAAGTAGAAGCCGTCGTTCGACATGAAGTACGTGAGCGGGATGCTCAGGACTCCGGTGACCAGGGCCATGTGCGGGCCCATGCCGTCGGGGACGATGGAGACCAGCCACTTGGCCATGTCGTCGACCATGCCGGTGCCCTGCAGGACGCCGGTGAAGACGGCGGCGGCGAAGACCATGCCGGAGACGTTGAGGACGTTCTCGGCGTGGGCGCCGAGGCGGGCCTTCTGGTCGGGCATGTGCGGGAAGTTGACGGTCAGAGCCAGTGCCGCACCGAGGAGGAACAGCACCGGGATCGGCAGCCACTCCATGATCATGGCGGTGAGCAGCGCGACCGTGAGCAGCGCGTTGAACCAGTAGAGCTTCGGACGCAGGGTGGGCCGGGCCGGGTCGAGGACCTGAAGCATCCGGTCGTCCTGGCCCTCGTCCGGCGCGTCGGCGTCCGTGCCGGAGCCCGAACCGCCCGCCGCCACGGCCTTGTTGCCCATGGCCTTGCCGCCCGCACCCTCGCTACCCGAAGCCTTGTTGCCCGCGCCCACCAGCACGGTCTCCGTCTCCGGCTCCTCCACGAGCACCTTGTCCAGCGTGAGCGTGCCGAGCCGCTTGCGCTCGCGCAGGCCGAGGACGTACGAGAGGAGGAAGACGCCGAGGAGGCCGACGGCGAGGGCCGGGATCATCGGGACGAAGATGTCGCTGGCGTCCAGCTTCAGGGCGGTCGCGGCGCGGGCCGTCGGGCCGCCCCACGGCAGGGTGTTCATCACGCCGTTGGCCATCGCGGCGACGCCGGTCATGACGACCAGGCTCATCTTGAGGCGCTTGTACAGCGGGTACATCGCCGAGACCGTGATCATGAAGGTGGTCGAGCCGTCGCCGTCGAGCGAGACGATGGCGGCGAGTACGGCGGTGCCGACGACGATGCGCATCGGGTCGGCCTTGCAGAACTTGAGGATCCCCCGGACGATCGGGTCGAAGAGACCGACGTCGATCATCACGCCGAAGTAGACGATCGCGAACATCAGCATCGCCGCGGTCGGGGCGAGGCTGGTGACGCCGTCGATGGTGTAGTCACCGAGTTTGGCGCCCTTGCCGACGAAGACACAGAAGAGTGCCGGAATCAGTACGAGCGCCGCGATCGGCGACAACTTCTTCAGCATGATCAGGACCAGGAAGGTCGCGATCATGGTGAAGCCGAGGATGGTCAGCATGAGTGGATACCTAACGTTCGCCCTTGAACTCCCACCAGAGCCGGCGGTGCGACGACGTTAGGGCGCCTCCGAACGCGTTAACAAGATCTTGACACGCGAGCAATAAGCGCAAAACTCCAGGTCATTGGCCTGTCGCGGCGAACTCCTCGGTGAGCGCGGTGGCGGGCGTGAGCTCGACGGGCACGCCGTTGAGCACCGCGGTGCCCGACAGCGGGTCGAGCAGCGAACCGTCGAGGAGCTGGTTGACGTTGACGCCCGGGTCCAGGGCGGCGTGGCTCATCCGCGTGCCGGGGCGGTCGTGGCCCCAGCCGTGCGGCAGGCTCACCACCCCGCGCCGTACGGCGTCGGTGACCTCCGCGGGCGCCGTCACCTCTCCCCCGGCGCCCTTGACGCGTACGGCGGCCCCGTCGGCGAGGCCGAGGCGTGCGGCGTCGTCGGGGTGGATGTGCAGGGTGCAACGGTTGGAACCGCCGGTGAGCGCGGGCACGTTGTGCATCCAGCTGTTGTTGGAGCGCAGATGGCGGCGGCCGACGAGCACAAGCCCGGCCGGGCGCTCGCGCAGCGCATCCCGCAGGCGCGGCAGATCGTCGACGATCGGTCCGGGCAGCAGCTCGATCTTCCCGCTGGGCGTCTTCAGCCGCTGCGGCAGTCGAGGCTGGAGCGGTCCGAGATCGATGCCGTGCGGATGGGCGAGCAGCTTCTCGAGGCTCAGCCCGTCGGGCCGGGCGCCGAATCCGTCGCCGTACGGGCCGAGGCGCAGCATCATGTCGAGCCGTCGTTCGGCGCCGTTCTCGCCGGTGAGCAGGCCGGCGAGTTCCTTCGGGTCGCGGCCGTGCACCGGTGAGTGTGCTTCGGTGACGGACTTGCCGAGAGTGGTGTCGATGACCATCGCGTCGACGGCGGACGGGTCGGCGCCGTGCATGCCGGTCGCGGCGAGGACGAGCCGCGCGAGGATCTCGGTCTCCGCCAGGCGGCCCGGTTCCAGGGGGACGGCGGGGCGGGTGTAGCGGACCTGGTTGCGCACGGCGAGGGTATTGAAGGCGAAGTCGTGGTGCGCGCTCTGCGCGGGCGGAGGCGGCGGCAGGACGACATGCGCGTGGCGTGAGGTCTCGTTCAGGTACGGGTCGACGCTGACCATGAAGTCCAGTGCGTCGAGCGCCTTGTCGAGGCGGTCGCCGTCGGGTGCGGACAGGACGGGGTTGGCGGCGACGACGATGACCGCGCGGATCGGGCTGCCCTCGTCCGTCGCGGTGTCGATCTCCTCGGCGAGGGCGGCCAGCGGCAATTCACCCTTGGCTTCGGGGTGGCGGCTGACCCTGCTGCGCCAGCGGCCGAGCGCGAAGCCGCGTCCGGGGCCCGCGGGGCGGGGCGTCTTGTCGGTCGCCGCCTGCGGGAAGAGGGCGCCGCCGGGCCGGTCGAGGTTGCCGGTGAGGATGTTGAGGACGTCGACGAGCCAGCTGGCCAGGGTGCCGTGCGGGACGGTGCAGCTGCCGATGCGGCCGTAGACGGCGGCGGTGGGCGCGGCGGCGAGCTCGCGCGCCAGGGCCCGGATGGTGCCGGCGTCCACGTCGCAGGCCTCGCTCACGGCCTCGGGGGTGAAGTCCCGTACAGCGTCGGCGAGTTCGTCGGCATCCTGGACGTGCGGGGCGAGGTCGCCGAGGTCGACGAGCTTCTCCTCGAAGACGACGTACGTCATCGCCGCGAGGAGCAACGCGTCGGTGCCGGGGCGGATCGCCACATGGCGGTCGGCGAGTTGGGCCGTACGGGTGCGGCGCGGGTCGATGACGGTGAGGGTGCCGCCGCGTTTGCGCAGCGCCTTGAGCTTGCCGGGGAAGTCGGGGGCGGTGCACAGACTCCCGTTGGATTCCAGCGGGTTGGCGCCGATGAGCAGCAGGTGGTCGGTGTGGTCGAGGTCCGGCACCGGGATGGCGTTCGCGTCGCCGTACAGCAGTCCGCTCGACACGTGCTTGGGCATCTGGTCGACGGTGGAGGCGGTGAAAACGCTGTGGGTGCGCAACGCGGTGAGCAGGACGGGCGGGTAGAGGGCACCGGCCATGGTGTGCACGTTCGGGTTGCCGAGGACGACGCCGACTGCGTGCGGCCCATCCCGCTCGACGACCGGCCGCAGCCCCGCGGCCACCGCGTCGAAGGCCTCCTCCCAAGTGGCTTCGCGCAGTTCGCCGTTCTTGCGGACGAGGGGGGTGCGCAGCCGGTCCGGGTCCCCGTCGACCGCCCCGAAGGAGGCGCCCTTGGGGCAGATGAACCCCTTGCTGAACACATCGTCGTGGTCGCCCCGGGCGCTGGTCACGCGGGTGCCCTCGATCGTGAGCGTCAGCCCGCACGTGGCCTCGCACAGGGGGCAGATACGCAGGGCGGTGCGCGAGTCGGGGGTGGTGCCGGAGGTGCGGGACACGGGTCCTCCCGGAGGGCGGTGACGACGATGGCACACGGACTGGGGCCGAGCATACCGAGCGGTATGCCCGGTGGGGAGGGGCCGCTGGGGGTGAGGTCGGAAATTCGCGAACGGTTCACGCGGCGCGCGTGGCTGCCGTCACCCGAGGGTTCGCACCCGCCCCCGGCAGTTCACCCTCGCCGTCAGTCGAGCACTTTGCCCAGATACGCCCGCAGCAGCTCCCGCGCCTCCTCGATGATCCTCTCGTCCCCCTCCGGGGCGACCCGGAAGGCCAGCTGGACGAGGGTGTCGGCGGTCTCCACCGCGATCAGGAAGGTACGGCGGAGATCCTCGTCGGGGGCGCGGTCGAGGTAGCCGGAGAGCAGGTCGGTAAGGCGGTCGGCGACTCGGGTGTTGGGCTCGGTGTCACGGTTGCCGACCGGGATCTGGTTGCCGAAGTCGACGAGGGAGAAGCCGGGCGCCGTGCGCTTCATGGCGAGGTATTCGTCGAGCACGGCATCCATGGCCGCGCGCCAGCCTCCGCCGTCCGCCTCCCGGAGGCGCTCGGTGACGCGCTCGGTATAGCGCTCCAGGTTGCGCTGGGCGAGCGCGTCGGCCATCGCGCGCTTGTTGCCGAAGAAGCGGTAGACGGAGCCGATGGGAACCCCGGCCCGCTGGGCCACGGCCCGGGTACTCAGGGCGTCGTAGCCGACCTCGTCGAGGAGATCGGCGCAGGCGTCGAGGATTCTGGTCAGTCGTTCGGCGCTGCGCCGTTGTATGGGCGCTCTGCGCAGCGAGGTCGTATGGGGCACAGGCTTCATGATGCCTTTCCGCCGTGATCCGGTGAACCTCCGGTCTCAGTGATCCGGTGAAGCCCCGGGCGGTACGCCCGGTGGAGATGTCCGCCCGTCATATCCGCCCGTCATATCCGCCCGTCCCGTACGCCGACCATGGCTGATCGCGTACGGCACCCGGAGCCAGCCCCTTGCGCGCGGAAAACCTGAATCCTACGGTGACGCATAGGAATCAGGCGCAAGGGAGCGATCATGAGCGGGCACGCGGCGGTCACGAGCGGCGATGACGCGAGGAAGACGGCCGAAGGGCTGGTCTACCTCTCCGGTTTCGGTAACGAGCACAGCTCGGAGGCGGTCCCGGGGGCACTGCCGCACGGGCGCAACGCACCGCAGCGCGCACCGCTCGGGCTGTACGCGGAGCAGCTGAGCGGTACGGCCTTCACCGAGCCGCGGGCGCACAATCGGCGTTCATGGCTGTACCGGATCCGCCCGTCGGCCGCGCACCCGGCGTTCACCCGGGTGGACAACGGCGCGCTCCGCACGGCTCCCTTCACGGAGACGGTGCCCGACCCGAACCGGCTGCGCTGGAACCCGCTGCCCGAGCCGCCCGCGGGGACGGACTTCCTCGCGGGCCTGTGGACCCTGGGCGGCAACGGCGACGTGACGCAGCGCACCGGCATGGCGGTGCACCTGTATCACGCCAACTCCTCGATGGACCGCGTCTTCAGCGACGCCGACGGCGAACTGCTGATCGTGCCCGAGCGCGGCGGGCTGCTGCTGCGTACCGAGTTCGGTCTGCTGCATGTGGAGCCCGGCCAGGTCGCGCTCATCCCCCGTGGTGTGCGCTTCCGTGTGGAGCTGCTGGACGCCGTGTCCGATCGCGGGCAGAGCCCGAGCGCTCGCGGTTATGTGTGCGAGAACTACGGGGCGCCGTTCCGGCTGCCCGATCTCGGCCCGATCGGCGCCAATGGCCTCGCGAACGCCCGTGACTTCCTCGCGCCCGTCGCCGCGTACGAGGACGCCGAGGGCCCGGTCGAGGTGGTGAACAAGTTCTGCGGCAACCTCTGGCGGGCGACGTACGACCACTCGCCGCTGGATGTGGTCGCCTGGCACGGCAACCATGTGCCATACATCTATGACCTGCGCCGTTTCAATGTGATCGGCACCATCAGCTACGACCACCCGGACCCGTCGATCTTCACGGTGCTGACGTCCCCGTCGGACACCCCCGGTCTGGCCGGCGTCGACTTCGTCGTCTTCGCGCCGCGCTGGCTGGTGGGCGAGGACACGTTCCGGCCGCCGTACTTCCACCGGAATGTGATGAGCGAGTACATGGGGCTCATCGAGGGCGCGTACGACGCGAAGGCGGAAGGCTTTGTTCCGGGCGGTGGTTCGCTGCACAACATGATGTCGGCGCACGGGCCGGACCGGGAGACCTTCGACCGGGCCAGCGCCGCCGAACTGCGCCCGCAGAAGATCGACGACGGGCTGGCCTTCATGTTCGAGACGCGCTGGCCGGTGACCGCGACGGCGCAGGCGGCAGGGGCGGAGCATCTGCAACAGGGGTACGACGACGTGTGGCAGGGCCTCCAGCGGCACTTCCGTCCCGTCGACTGAGATTCACCGCCCGTTGCATTCAAGGCCCGCGACCGCTACGGATACCCTCGTGACCTCCTTCGCTCCGGACTCGATCGTCCTGAACCGCAAGCTGCCGCTCTGGTATCAGGTGTCGCAGTCCCTGCGTGCCTCGATACTCGGCCGCTCGCCCCAGGACCCGCTGCGCCTGCCCACCGAGGAGCAGTTGGCGGGGCACTACGGGGTGAGCGTGCTGACCATGCGGCAGGCGCTCAAGGAGCTGGAGGACGAGGGGCTCATCACCCGCCATCGCCGGCGGGGCACGTTCATCGAGCCGAGCGCGCAGCGGGGTGCGCCCGTGCGGCTGCTCGGCTCGGTGGACGCGATCGTGGCCCAGCAGTCGGGCATGACGACGAAGCTGCTGGACCACGGCACCGTGCCGGTCCCCGCCGAACTCGCCGAGTCCTTCCCGGATCTGGCCGAGGTGGGGACGTACCACCGGCTGCGCAGCGACGAGAAGACCGGCGAGCCGACGAACCACGCGCGCAACTACGTCCGGCCCGAACTGGCGGCGCTGATCGACCCCGAGGATCTGGTGCGCGGGCCCATGACCAAGGTGCTGCGGGATGTGGTGGGCGTGCGCATCAGCCGGATCACCGACACCGTGGAGGCACGGCTCGCGGACCCGGAGACGGCGCGGCTGCTCCACGTCCCGCTGCTCAGCCCGATCCTGCACTACACGGGCATCGTGTACGGCGAGGACGGCCGCGCCCTGGACGTGGCCCGCATCCACTACCGCGGTGACCGCTTCTCCTTCACGGTCACCCTCGACGCGCACTGAACCACGGTCGCCCTCGACGTGCACTGGATCTCAGTCGCCGTCGACGCCCGCTGAACCACGGGCAGCCTCGACCCACGGGCAGCCTCGACGAGGGGCTCTTGAGGCCGACCGTCCACGTCGTACGATGCCCAGCGTGACGCACGACGACGCTCCGCTGCTCGCGGACCTCATGCCGTGGTCCGTCGCCCCGCCGCGGCTGGGCCGGTGGTGGCCGACGGCCCCCGACGCCGGTTCCCTGAAGGCGCGCTGGGACGCCCTGATGAAGGCCGAAGGGCCGGACCGCGAGGCGCTGTTCGGGCCGACGCGCTCGCGCACGACGCACTCGGCGGTGGCGCAGCTGCCAGGGCAGTCAACCGGGACGGGCCGCCTGGCACGCGAGTCGGGTCCCTGTCCGGAGCCCGTACGTGTCCTGCACGGCCCCTTCGACGAGCAGTGGCTGATTCCCGACCACCGGCTGATCGACGCGGCGCGTCCCGAGTTGTGGCGGGTGAAAGATCGGCGGCAAGTGTTCACGGTCGAGCAGTCGGTGGTGCCGGACGCGTCCGGGCCGGTGCTGCTCGCCGCCTCCTCGCTGCCCCTGAGCGCCGGCCGCGGGGGCCGCGTCCGCCCCCTCTACCGGCGCCCCGGCGGCCTCGAACCGAACCTGGCGCCCGGCCTGTTGGACCACCTCGGCACCCGCCTCGGCCACTCCCCTGACCCCGTCGACCTCCTCGCCTGGACGGTCGCGGCCGCCCGGGCCGGCCGGAACGGATGCGCCGTCCCGATCACCGCCGCCCCCGACGTATGGACGTACGGCGTCGAGTTGGGCCGCCGGATGCTGTGGCTGATGTGCCGCGACGGCGAGCGCCCCAAGCTCCCCGGCGGCCGCCGCCCGTACGTCCGCGCCCCGCTCCCCGCGCGCCCCCTCGACCTGCGCTACGACCGCGCCGAGGAGGCCCTCCACGTCGACGAGGGCCGGATCTCACCCGTACCGCCGGAGGCCTGGGACTTCGAGGTGGGCGGCGTGCGCGTACTGGAGCAGTGGTTCGCGTCCAGGACCGAGCCGCCCGAGCCGGGCACCCTTGAGGCGATCCGGCCCGCCACCTGGCCGCAGGCCTGGACGTCCGAACTCCTCGAACTCATCACGGTGCTCGCGCTGCTCGCGGAACTGCGGACCCAGCAGGCCGGGTTGACCGTGGAAAAGCCGATCACCGCGGAGGAACTGCGCACGGCGGGCGTCCTTCCCGTACCGGACTCCGCACGCCGTCCCGCGTCCGTCCTCGACCATCACGAAGAGGGCCCCGAAGGGCAGTTCGCGCTGATCTAACCTTTCGGTTCGAACGCGTACAGCACCCGCGCGAGGGCCCGCTCGAAGACCGCCTCCAGGTCGATGGGTCCGGCGTCCTCCATAAAAGCAGCGGCCATGCGCGGATACGCACCGGTCGCCACCTGACGGCCCAGATAGGCGATCCGCATCGCGTTCTCCTCGTCCTCCGACCAGGGCAGGGAGCGGGTGCGCTCGGCGGTGGCCGTACGCCGGTACGCGCACGGGCAGCGGTGAGCTCCTGACGCGGACGTTGCGGAAGGGCCGGGGGGTGAGGTGGTCCGCTCAGCTCGGGAGGTCCGCTCGGGGTGGGGCATGCCGAGCGGGGCTTGGTGGAGTGTGGTGGTGCCTGCCGGGCGCGGCTTCGGTGGAGGGTGGTGACCCGCGCCCCGGCAGGGTGATCCGCCGGGCGCCGCTGCCTGCCGCGGGGGTGACGGACGCGGGTGTGCAGCGCTGCGCCCGGCCGGTGGGGCGGCCGGAGCGCGGGTCGGGGAATGCCGGTGCCGACGCCTGCTCAGCGGCCGCCGAACAGCGAACGGCGCAGTCGCTTCAGCGGGGCGAAGAGCGAGACACGCCTCACGCGCGCGCCCCTGTCGCTGCTTTCGTGCGCGCTGTCACGCGCGGTGAGCTCACGCATCAGCGAGGTCGCCTCGACCGTTTCGCGCTGCGGGATGGCGGGGCCGCCCAGCACCGCGAGATGGCGGTCGAGGCGCGAACTGGTCGCGCTGCTCCCGCAGGTGATCGCAGGGACACGTGCCCTGCTGCGCGCTGTTATCTGTTCCATGTCACTCCCCACCCGTACGAGTCCACCCGGCCCGGGCAGGCTAACCCTATCGCTCCCTCGTGGCACTCGTGTATCGCGGGCGCAGGATTCACCTTCTCTGTAAGGGTGTTGACGATTACTCTCCGAATCCAACCGAATTCAGGGCGAGTTGGACAACCGGTGCGGTGGTGGGCTGCGCTGAGCCTCCGTGAGGCTCGACGGTCACAGCGAGTGACGTGGCGTTCGAATTCAGTCCGTCGGCCACCAAGGGCGTGTCGCCGTCGAAGAGGCCGAGGGAACGCGGATTCTCGCTGGGGCGCATGAGCCACAACTGGTGCACGCGCCCCCCGGAGGGAGTGCCGAGCCCGCTCACCGTCACGACGGCGCGTCGCTCCGATGCGGAGGCGACAACTCCGATTCCACGGCCCTGTGCGTCCCGCTCACTGGTGGCCCGTGCGTCGGGTGCCGCGAGAACGTGGGCGATCTCACGTGCCTGGGCGCGTTCCTGGTCGAGCTGGTCCTGCGTGCGCGTCGCCTGCACCGCGAAGAGCGAGGCGACGACGAGGGCCGCGGCGGCCGTGGTCGTGGCGAGCGGGGCGAGGAGGGGGCGCAGACGGGGGGCACGCGCGCGGGGGGCCTGCCGATCTCCACGCGCGCGTGCGGGCTGTTGGCCCCCGCGCGCATCCCGGGAGTCCCGGGAGTCCCATGATTCCCGGAAGTCCCGGAAGTCCCGGAAGTCCCGCGAGTCCCGCGAGTCCCGCGAGTCCCGGGAAGGCGCCTCCTGGGGAGTCGTACGGACGGCACTCAGAACCCGGTCGCGCAGCGCGGCCGGAGCAGGTGCCGCCGTCGACCACGCGAGGCGCACCGCGTCCTCGGCGAGGGCACGCACCTCGGCGGTGCAGCGCGCACAGTGCCGCAGATGCCCCTCGAAACGGCGACGTTCATCGGGCTCGAGGGCGTCGAGCGCGTACGGTGCGGCGAGGGAGTGCAGATCGCGCCGCAACAGGCGGTCGAGCCTGCTCATGCGACACCTCCCAGGCACTCGCGCAGCCGCGTCAGGCCGTCGCGCATGCGGGTCTTGACGGTGCCGAGGGGGAGGGAGAGGCGTTCGGCGACTTCGCGGTAGGTGTAGCCGTCGTAGTAGGCGAGGGTGACGGACTGGCGTTGCAGGGCGGTGAGGCGGTCGAGGCAGCGGCGCACCCACTCGCGTTCGAGTCCGGCCTCGACCTCCTCGGCGACCTGGTCGAAGGCGGGGTGGTGAGCCCGCAGCCCCTCGCGCTGCTCGCGCTCGGTGGCCGCGCGGGCGCTGCGGACCCGGTCGACGGCTCGGCGGTGCGCGAGCGTGAGGATCCAGGACAGGGCGCTGCCGCGCCCGGGATCGAACCGCGCGGCGGAGCGCCAGAGTTCGAGCAGTACCTCCTGGGCCACCTCCTCCGTCTGGGCAGGGTCCCGGACCACGCGGCGCACAAGTCCGAACACCGGCCCGGACACCAGTCCGTACAGCTCCTCGAATGCCTTCTGGTCACCTCCGGCCACGAGCACCAGAAGTTCGTCCGCGTCCACCCGTCCCCCTCTCCGTTCGTCAGCCTCCACCCGTCCCCCTCTCCGACCGCGCACGACCCGTCCCTTTCCCCTACGTGTTCGCAGCGAGTGTGTCTACGGATGGGGTTACGGATCAACGAACCGAAAACGCGGGTCCACCACCGAAGAATCCGGTCCGCCGGTGAAACAAGCCGGGGAAGCCGCCGTAAGACCGTTTGGGATTCGACCAATCCACCCCGGCGGGCGCTCCGAATGGCGTTGCGTCAGGCAATCGGGACGTGAGGACGGACGGCATGACACCTATCTCCAGGAGTGGCGCGGGACGCAGGAGTCTCGCGGCCCTCGTCTGTGGTGCGCTGGCCGCCGGGGGGCTCGCAGCCACCGGCGTGACCGCGCTGGAACCGGGGGCGGCCGCCGCCTCCAGCCACCGGGAGGCCCCGCTGATCTCGGGGCAGCCCCAGTACGACAACACGGACGTGTACGCGTTCGTCAGCCCCGACAAGCCCGATACGACGACGATCGTGGCGAACTGGATCCCCTTCGAGGAACCCGCCGGCGGACCGAACTTCTACACGTTCGCCGACGACGCCCAGTACGACATCCACATCGACAACAACGGTGACGCGCAGGGCGAGCTGGTCTACCGCTACACCTTCAAGACGCATCGCAAGAACGGCGACACCTTCCTCTACAACACGGGTCCGGTCACCAGCCTCGACGACCCCGACCTGAACATCACGCAGACGTACGACATCGACCTGCTCCGGCTGAAGAACCAGCACCTGGTGTCGCGGACCAAGGTCGCCGACGACGTTCCGGTGGCGCCGTCGAACGTCGGCAAAGCGTCGATGCCGGACTACGGCGCGCTGCGCGACCAGGCCGTGCACAAGCTCGCGGGCGGCTCGACGACGTTCGCCGGTCAGGCGGACGACCCGTTCTTCCTGGACTTGCGCGTCTTCGACCTGCTGTACGGCGGGAACCTGACCGAGGTCGGGAACGACACCCTCAAGGGCTACAACGTCAACTCGATAGCCCTGCAGGTGCCGAACGACATGATCCGTGAGTCGGCCGGGCAGCCCATCGTCGGCATCTGGTCCACCACCCAGCGCAAGGACGCGCGCGGCCACTGGACGCAGGTCTCCCGGCTCGGGATGCCGCTGGTCAACGAGGTCGTCAACCCGCAGAAGGACAAGGACAAGTTCAACGCGTCCGCGCCGTGGAACGACGGTCAGTTCCTGAAGAACGTGACCAACCCCGAGCTGCCGAAGCTCATCGAGGCGATCTACAAGATCAAGGCCCCGGCGGAGCCCAGGAACGACCTGGTCGACGTGTTCCTGAAGGGCGTGAAGGGCCTCAACCAGCCGCCCAAGGTCCGCCCGGCGGAGGAGCTGCGGCTCAACACCTCGATCAAGCCCACCGCGCAGCCCAAGCGGCTCGGTGTGCTCGACGGAGACAACGCGGGCTTCCCGAACGGGCGCCGGCTCACCGACGACGTGATCGACGCCTCGCTCCAGGTCGTCGAGGGTGAACTGGTCGGCTCCAAGAATGACTTGGGCGACGCGGTCGACAAGAACGACAAGACGTTCGAGAACGCCTTCCCGTACGTCGCCGAGCCGACCTCGGGTTCGCGCGGCCCGCTCGCCAAGGGCACGGCCGGCGGAAACGACGTGCGCAACCAGCTGGGTGACGCGCTGAAGCCCGCCGGGTCCTCCGACGGCGGCGGCACCGACGCCACGCTGATCGCGGCGTCCGCGGCGGCGGGCGCGGCCGGGTTCCTGCTGATCGCCACCGGCCTGCTGTGGTGGCGCCGGCGGATGCACAACCGGGCCTACTGACCCGGGTCACCGACTGGCGCGGCCCGCACGTACTCATCCCCCACGGCGCGGGCCGCGCCGCCCCCACCCCCGCAACGACCGTTCCCATACAGGACTTTGAGGAGAGGGCATGTCGCCGCGTAGGAACGACAGCGCGACGCCGGACACCGCCGAGGGAGCCGCCGTGACCGAGGCAGGCGCGACCGAGGCAGGCGCGACGGACTCGACGTCCGGGACAGCCTCCACGTCCGCGCCCGACGACGAGCGGGTCGCCGCCGTCCGGCGGCTGTCCGCCTCCGGGCGCCGCCGGCGGGCCGCCCACCTCGCGTTCTGCGCGACCGCGTTGGCCGTCGCCCTCACCGCCGGAGCCGTGGTGCTCGGGGCCGTCCGGGACGGCGACGGCGGGACATCCACCGTCGCGTCCGCGTCCGGCGGCCTTGCGCCGCAGTCGCTCGCCCGTGGGGATCTGGACGCGAGTGTCACGTCGCTGCAGGCTCATCTCAAGGCCCAGCCGAGGGACTTCAGCGGCTGGGCGACGCTCGGGCTCGCGTATGTGGAGCAGGCCCGTACGCAGGGCGACCCTTCCCGCTATCCGCAGGCGGAGCAGGCGCTCGACCGGTCGCTCGAACTGCGGCCCGGCAACGATCCCGCGCTCGCGGGGCGTGCTGCCCTCGCCGCGGCGCGGCACGACTTCACGGGCGCCCTGAAGTACGCGGACCAGGCCCTGAAGCGGAACCCCTACAGCGAGCGCGCCCTCTCCTCCCGTGTCGACGCCCTCGTCGAACTCGGCCGCTACGACGACGCGTCGAAGGCCGCCGACATCGCCGACTCGCGCCGCCCAGGCGTACCCGTCTTCACGCGGTACGCCTATGTGCGGGAGCTGCGCGGTGACGTGAAGACCGCCCGCCGGGTCCTTCAGCAGGCGCTCAGCACGGCGACGAGCCGAGGCGACGTCGCATACGTGGCGACCGCGCTCGGCCAACTCTCGTGGAACCAGGGCGAGTACGACACCGCCCTCACGTATTACGCGCGCGCCCTCGGCGCCGACGACACCTGTCTCCCCGCGCTCGAGGGGCGCGCACGGGCCCAGGCGGCGCAGGGCGACCGCGATGCGGCGATCCGCGGCATGGAGCAGATCGTGGACCGCTACCCGCTGCCCCAATCCCTCGTCGAACTGGGCGAGTTGTACGAGGCACGCGGCAGGAAGGGCGACGCCCAGAAGGCCCGCGACCAGTACTCCCTGGTGGACGCCTGGGTCGCGCTCGCCCGCGCCAACGGCGTCAACGCCGACCTCGACACAGCCCTCGCAGCCGCCGACCACGGCGACCGCGAGGCCGCGCTGAAGGCGGCCCGCGCCGAATGGGCCCGCCGCCACACCGTGCACACCGCGGACGCCCTCGCCTGGGCCCTGCACGTCAACGGCCGTGACAAGGAAGCGCTGCCGTACGCCCGACAGGCCACCGCCACCGGCTACCGCAACGCGTCCTTCCTCTACCACCGCGGCATGATCGAGCGCGCCACCGGCCACGAGAAGCAGGCCCGCGCCTCGCTGACGTCGGCCCTCGACCTGAACCCGGGCTTCTCGCCGCTGGGCGCCCGCGAGGCCCGTAAGGCGCTGGAGGCCACCCAGTGACCCATAGGCCCTGTCGACTGCTCGCCTCCTGCGCGGCCGTCTTCACCGCTGTCTGCGCCCTCGTGCTCGTCCCCTCCGGGCACGCGAGCGCGCATCCGCTCGGGAACTTCACCGTCAACCGGTACGACGGACTCGTCGCCGCCCCCGGGCAACTGCGCGTCGACCACGTGGAGGACCTCGCGGAGATCCCGGCCACGCACGCCAAGCCGCGGATCAAGAAGCTCGGCATGACGGACTGGGCCCGCGAGCGGTGCGTGGCGGCCGCGCGCGACAGCGAGGTCTCCGTCGACGGGCGGGCGGTTCCGCTCACCGTCGGCGAGAGCCACGCGCGCGTGCGGCCCGGGCAGGCGGGGCTCGACACCCTGCGCGTGGAGTGCCGGCTGACGGCGCTGCTCCCCCAGGGGGACACGGTGTCCCTCGGCTTCCGCGGCGCCGGGGCCGACCGCGGACCCGGCTGGCGCGAGGTCACGGCGCGCGGCGACCGGATGACGCTCACCGCGTCGGACGTACCGAAGAAGTCGGTGTCCCAGGAGCTGGCCAACTACCCCAAGGCGCTGCTCTCTTCACCGGCAGACACCGCGACCGCGTCCCTGCGGATCCGCCCCGGCGGCCCCGCCCTCGTCCAGGAGCGGCGGGACGCGCCGGCAGCCTCCGTACTGCCCCGCGGCGCCGACCGCTGGACCCGTGCGCTGGACGGCCTGGTGGCCCGCCACGACCTCACCGTCGGCTTCGCCGCGCTGGCCCTGGTCATCGCGGTGGGCCTGGGCGCGATGCACGCCCTCGCGCCGGGCCACGGCAAGACGCTGATGGCCGCGACAGCGGCGGCGCGAGGCGGCCGGGCGCGCCTGCGCGATGTCCTCCCGCTGGCCGCGTCGGTGACGGTCACGCACACCCTGGGCGTGGTCGCCCTCGGCCTCCTGGTCACGGCCGGTTCGGCCGCCGCGCCCTCCGTGATCGCCTGGCTGGGCGTGGCGAGCGGCGTCCTGGTGACCCTCGCGGGCGCGACCCTCGTACGACGGGCCTGGCGAAACCGCGCACATGGGCACGGACACCCCCACGGACGCCCCCACGGCGCCGGGCACACGCACGACCACCCGCACAGCCACCCCCACGAGAACGGGCACGCGCACGACCATGGCCGCGGGCACGGCCACTCCCCCAGCCATGACCATGGGCACAGCCCCACCCATGACCATGACCACGAACACGCGGACCGCCCCCACTCCCCCACCCTCGAGCACACCCACGGCGGCTTCACCCACACACACTCCACCGCCCCCACCCTCCGCGGCACGATCCTCCTCGGCTTCGCCGGAGGGCTCGTGCCGAGTCCCTCCGCCGTCGTCGTGCTCGTCGGCGCCGCGGCCCTGGGACAGGCGTGGTTCGGCCTCCTCCTTGTCCTCGCGTACGGCATCGGTCTCGCCCTGACGCTCACGGCGGCCGGGTTCGCCGTCGTCAGGCTGGGCGGCGGGATGACCCGGGCCCTGGCCGGGCGCCCACGGTGGGCGCAGGGGCGCGCCGCGGCCCTGATGCGCAGGGCCGCACCCCTGGGATCGGCGTTCGTCGTCGTAGCTCTTGGGGCTGGATTGGTGTTCAGGGGGGCGGCATCCGCACTCGGCTGAGCTACGTTTGGGGAGGAATCGCGCGGATGCGAATGGGGGACGCACGTGTCCGAAGATCCGGGCAGTGAACGTGTGATCGCGGGGCGCTACCGCCTGCTGTCGCCCTTGGGCGAGGGCGGCATGGGTACGGTGTGGCGCGCCCGCGACGAGGTGCTGCAGCGCGAGGTCGCGGTGAAGGAGGTCCGCGCCCCGGCGGGGCTTCCCGCGCACGAGGTCGAGCGGATGTACGCGCGCCTGGAACGCGAGGCGTGGGCGGCCGCCCGCATCTCGAACCGCAACGTGGTGACGGTGTACGACGTGGCCGCCGAGGACGGCCGGCCCTGGATCGTGATGGAGCTGATCCGCGGTATCGCCCTCTCCGATCTGCTGGACGCCGAGGGCCCGTTGCCCCCGCGGCGTGCCGCGCACATCGGCGCCGAGGTGCTCGCCGCGCTGCGGGCCGCGCACGAGGCGGGCGTCCTGCACCGCGATGTGAAGCCGGGCAACGTCCTGATGGCGAACGACGGGCGGATCGTCCTCACGGACTTCGGTATCGCGATGGTCGAGGGCAGTTCAGCGCTGACCATGACCGGAGAGGTCATCGGATCGCCCGAATTCCTCGCCCCGGAGCGGGCGTTGGGCCGCACGCCCGGCCCCGAGTCGGACCTGTGGTCGCTCGGGGTGCTCCTGTACGCGGCGGTCGAGGGCAACTCGCCCTTCCGGCAGAACACTCCGCTGAGCACGCTGCGGGCCATCGTCGACGAGCCGCTGCCGCCGCCCCGGCGCGCGGGCGCCCTGGGACCCGTCATCGAGGGGCTGCTGGTCAAGGACCCGGCCGAGCGGATGACCGCCGAACAGGCGGAGCGTGACCTGCGGATCGTCGCCGCGGGCGGCACGATGGCCACCACACCCCTGGGTTCGGGGCCCCCGAGCCCGGACGCGGAGACGCTCGCCGCGGTCGGCGCGCCCCCGCTGGGACCACCGGGACCGCCGGTCCAGCCCGCGCCGTGGGCGGGGTCGCCGCCCGCCCGCAACCGCCGTGCCGCCTTCGCCCTGATCGCGGGCCTGGTCGCGCTCGCGCTCGCCCTCGGCGGACTGACGTACGCCCTGCTGAACCGCGACAACGGAGGCGGCGGCGACAACGGCGGGGGGACCACCAGCAGCGGCGGCACCAACAACGCCTCCAGCGGCGGGAATTCGGGCTCCGGCGACAACAGTGGCGGGAGCGACAACACCGGCGGCGGGGGCGGCGGGGGTCCTTCCAGCACCGCGCCCGGCGGTGGTCAGACGACGACCAACCCGCCCGCCCAGTCCGTGGAGGTGACCGTCACGGGCCGGCGCACCGACTACAACGGCGCCTGCCCGCCACCCGGCACCGAGGCGCCCTCCTTCACGGCGACGTTCACGGTGGGCCGCGTTCCCGCGGAGGTCGAGTACCGCTGGGTGACGGAGAACGGGGATGTGACCGACCCCGACTGGAAGACCCTCTCGTTCCCCGCCGGCGGCGGCAAGACGCAGCAGAAGACGGTCGTGGCGACGACGTACGACGAGAGCGGGACCTTCGCGAACGAGATCAGTGTGGAGGTCCGCGATCCCGTCCATGTGACGTCCAACTCCGTGCCGTTCTCGATCACATGCGCGACGGAGACCCCGACGGACGGGGCCTCCGCCTCTGTAACCCCGTGAAACGTCAGGCCGCTCCGTTGAAGACCGGCAGATAGCCGCCGGACTGACCGGCCGCGGTCGGGTGGTACGACTCGCCGATGTTCAGCCAGTTGACGCTGTGCAGCCAGGAGTTGCCCGAGCAGATCTCGTGGCCGGTGAAGGTGCCGCGTACGTCGCCGAACGTGAAGCCGTGGTTGGCGGCACGCTTGGAGATCGCGCTGTTCAGATAGTCGGAGGCGTCATTGATCGCGGCCCGTTCGGTTTCCGAAAGGCCCGCCAGACAGCTGCCGTTGAGCTTGTAGAAGCGGGGGTAGCCGAGGACGACCACATGGGCGGCCGGGGCCCGCGAGCGGATCGCCGAGTAGGTGCTGTCGAGCCTGCCGGGGAGCGTCGAGTCGACGTAGGCCCTCGCCGTGGCGATCCGGGCGAGGCAGGAGCTCTCGGACTGGAGGACACACGTCGTCATGACGTCGGCGAAGCCGGCGTCGTTGCCGCCGATGCTGATGGAGACCAGGCCCGTGGCGGAGCTGAGCGGGCCGAGCTGGTTCGCCGTGACATCACTCGTACGGGCGCCCGAGCAGGCGGTGAAGTCGAACGACGAGGGTGAATGGGCGGCCGCCCAGAGGTAGGGGTACGCCTTCGTGCTGCGCTTGCAGTCGCCGCTGGAGCTGATGTAGCTGCCGGCGCCGACACCGGACGAGTAGGAGTCGCCGAGGGCCACATACCCGGTGGCCGCGGCGGCTTGGGACGCCTGCGCCGTCGCTGCCCCGGTAAGGGCGAGGCCGACGGCGAGGAGGAGCGAGGTCACGTATGCCGTAATTCGGGAACGTCTCATGGAACCTCCCTTTAGCAGGATCTCTGCCGTAACTTTCGTACCAGCTACGCGTGTTGACAGGAAGTGTCCATGCCAAAACTTTCAGGACGTACCGATGGCACCGCCATGTGTTCACCGCATATTTCATTGCGTGCTCATGACAGCCCCTTCCTGAAGGTCGTCCCGTAAGTCCCGCGAACCGACCACGGGGTCGGTCCCATCGCTCAACCAGCCGGATCTGCAAGGGAGTTACTCCGAGGCATTCGGCGCCTCCGGGGGCGCCTGTTCGCAGGGCGGCCGGTGTGACGGGCCCGGCGGCCGAGAACCGCCATGAAAGCCTTTTGCATCTTGACGACGCCGTGCCCGCTGCGCCACATTGAAGCCCGGCATCCGGCGCTTCGGGGGGCAAAGTCGCCTATGCAGACCATAGGTCTCAAGACACCTTCATCAGACAGCGCGCAACGCGCGCGGCAGGGGCCGGGGAGAGACCTGCTGCCGCTGCTCGCGGGCGCCGCGACCGTGGTCGGGGGGCTTGGCGCGATCCTCGCGCTCGCGGGCGTGGACTCACCGCTGCGCGGCCCGTTCACGTTGTTCTTCCTGCTCGCGGCACCGTCGGCGGCCATCGCCACCGCGCTGCGCGGGCTGGAACCCTTCGGCCGTGTGCTGGCGTCGGTCGCGGGCGCGGTCGCCGTCAACATGCTGGTGGCCCAGGGCATGCTGGCCATGCACCAGTGGTCGGTCGGCGGCGGGATCGTGGCCGTGACCGCGATCAGTTCCCTCATTCTCCTGCTGGTCCTGGTACGGCGATTACGCGGCCGTACGGTGAGAGGACAGGGCGCCTGACGTGGACATCGGCGTGTACCGTCCCGGCGAGCTGAGCGCCGCCGACCGGGCGGCGTGGACGGCTCTGCAGTCGAAGGCCCATCTGAACGGCTCGCCCGAGCTGGCGAACCCGTTCCTGTCCCCCGAGTTCACGCTCGCAATGGGCCGCTGCCGCCGCGGCGTACGGATCGCGGTCGTCCGCGAGGACGGCGAGCCCGCGGCGTTCTTTCCATACCAGAGAACGGCCACCGGCGTCGGCCGGGCCGTCGGCCTCGGGGTCTCCGACGCCCAGGGGCTCGTGCACCGCCCCGGCTTCCACTGGGACGCCCAGGACCTGCTGCGGGCCTGCGGGCTCGCCGTGTGGGAGTTCGACCACCTGGTGGAGGGCCAGGCGCCGTTCGAGGCGGGGGCCTCCGGCACCTTCGCGTCCCCGGTCATGGACGTCGACCAGGGCTACGAAACCTATCTGGGCGACCTGCGCGCCCGGTCGCCGAAGTTCACCCGGACCACGCTCGCCAAGGAGCGCAAGCTCGGCCGGGACGCCGGCGCCCTGCGCTACGTGCACGACGAGCGCGACCCGGCGGCGCTGCGCACGCTGATGGACTGGAAGTCCGCGCAGTACCGCAGGACCGGGCGCAGCGACCGCTTCGCGCACGCCTGGATCAGCCACCTGGTCCACCACCTCTTCCACACCCGCTCCGAAACGTTCGCCGGAATCATGTCGGTGCTGTACGCGGGCGGCAAGCCGGTCGCCGCCCACTTCGGGCTGCGCTCCGAGCGGGTCCTGGCGTGCTGGTTCCCGGCGTACGACCCGGCGTTCTCGAAATACTCCCCGGGCCTGATCCTGCATCTGCGCATGGCCGAGGCGGCCGCCGCCGACGGAATCGCTTATCTGGATCTTGGGCGGGGCCAGAAGGAATACAAGGACTCCCTCAAGACACGGGAACTTTCCGTGTCCGAGGGATGGGTGACTCGACGTCATCCCATCGCATTCGGGCACCGGGCGCGCCGCGCCCCGGTCCGGGCACTGCGCAATGCGGTGCTGTCCCGGCCGGAGTTGTTCGAACCGGCCGACAGGATCCTCAAACGGATGGGTAAAATCCGTTCGCGGAGTTAGGTAACGGCCATACCAACAAAAACGTGAGGCCTCGTTCCAGGTCTTGCCATAGCGACGCAATCGTCAATACCGTCATACATCTCACCCGCATCGGACCATCACGCTCATGCGATCAAGGGGAGGGCTCGAGATCGCGAAGACGGCCCGGCGCGGGGCGCGGTAGGGGGGTGCCGTGCTCGGTGACCAGACCTGTGCCGAGTCGTGCCGCGCGATCGGTTCCCATTTCCGGAGCCGGTCAGCTTTGCCAGCTCACCCGGCATGTACGGAGATCTCTTTCGGCATGCCGTAAGTGGGAACCCCCCTTTCGAACCGGACAAAGAGCCGGACCGCCCAGGGGCGGGCGGTCCACCGGACGAGAGGGACCAGACTCATGAGCTCAGTTCTGCGCCCGGCCATTCCGGGCCAAGATCCGTTACTGGCCAACAAGTACCGGCCGATCTCTTCTCACCTGGCCATTGCGCCTCCGGTGAGTGTCGTGATTCCCGCCATGAATGAGGCCGAGAATCTCCCGTACGTCTTCAAGACACTTCCCGACTGGATACACGAAGTGGTTCTTGTGGACGGCAATTCCACGGACAACACCGTCGAAGTGGCCCGCGAACTGTGGGAGGACGTCAAGGTCGTCGAGCAGCGCGGCAAGGGCAAGGGGGATGCCCTGATCACCGGTTTCGAGGCGTGCACCGGCGACATCATCGTGATGGTCGACGCGGACGGCTCGGCCGACGGCCACGAGATCGTGTCGTACGTCTCCGCGCTGGTGTCCGGGGCGGACTTCGCCAAGGGCTCGCGGTTCGCCAACGGCGGCGGCACGTCCGACATGACGCCGATCCGCAAGCTCGGCAACCGGGTGCTGTGCGCGGTCGTCAACGCCAAGTTCGGCGCCCGTTACACCGACCTCTGCTATGGATACAACGCGTTCTGGCGGCACTGCCTCGACAAGATCGACCTCGACTGCACCGGCTTCGAGGTGGAGACCCTGATGAACATCCGGGTGGTCAAGGCGGGCCTCAAAGTCCAGGAGATACCCAGCCACGAGTACCTCCGCATCCACGGCACGAGCAATCTGCGGGCCGTGCGGGACGGGTTCCGGGTGCTCAAGGTGATCCTCAAGGAGCGCTCCAACCGGCGCGCGCTGCGCCGCAGGCCGCACGCCGCCCAGCTCAACTCGGGCCAGGGAGAGGTGTCTTGAGCAAGCCGGACATCGCGCGCATCTCTGTGGTCGTCTGCGTCTACACCGAGGACCGCTGGGAGGACATCCTCGCGGCGGTCTCCTCGGTGCGGGCGCAGTCACTGCCCGCCCTGGAGACACTCCTGGTCGTGGACCACAACGCCACGCTCCTGGAGCGGCTGACCAGGGAGTACAAGGAGACCGAGGCGGTACGGGTGCTCGCCAACGCGGGCCCCCGCGGTCTGTCCGCGGGCCGCAACACCGGGATCGCGGCCTCGCGCGGCGAGATCATCGCCTTCCTCGACGACGACGCGGTCGCCGAACGCGACTGGCTGCGGCACTTCGCCGAGGGGTACGCGGACCCGCGGGTCATGGCCGTCGGCGGCCGTACGATGCCGATCTGGGCGTCGGGCCGCCGCCCGGCCTGGTTCCCCGAGGAGTTCGACTGGGTGGTGGGCTGCACGTACAAGGGGCTGCCACCGGGCCGCGTCCGGGTCCGCAACGTGCTCGGCGGCAACGCCTCGTTCCGGCGTACGGCGTTCGACGCGGCGGGCGGCTTCGCGACCGGCATCGGCCGCGACGGCGACAAGCGCCCGCTGGGCTGCGAGGAGACGGAGCTGTGCATCCGACTCACCCGCGCCCGGCCGGACGCCATCCTGCTGATCGACGACCGGGCGGTCATCCACCACCGGGTGCCCGAGGCGCGCGAGCACTTCGGGTACTTCCGCACGCGCGCGTACGCCGAGGGCCTCTCCAAGGCGCTCGTCGCCCGAAGTGTCGGCCCCGAGAAGGGACTTGAGTCGGAACGCCGTTACGCGACCCGCGTCCTGCCGGCCGGAGTGGCCCGAGGTCTGCGCGACGCACTGCTTGCCCGCCCCGGCGGCGCGGGCCGCGCGGGCGCCATCGTCGCCGGGGTTCTGACGGCGGCGGGCGGGTACCTACTCGGGAGCGTCCGGGCACGCAGGGGTGGCGACACGTTTTCCGTGGTGGAGATCGAGGGGGATCCCGGGCGCGAGGGGGCAAAAGCATGAGCGAACCTGTGCCGATACTGATGTACCACGCGATCGCGCACGCGCCGAACGACGCGACCCGGGCCCTGTCCGTCACGCCGGAGGCGTTCTCCGAGCAGATGGCGCTGCTGGACGACCAGGGGTTCACTCCGGTGAACACGGCCCAGCTGGCGGCGAGTTGGCGGAACGGGAGCGCGCTTCCCGCCCGGCCCGTCCTCATCACCTTCGACGACGGCTACGAGGGCGTGCACCGGCATGGACTGCCCGTGCTCGCCAAGTACGGATTCGCCTCCACGCTGTTCGTCTCGACGGGGTGGATCAAGGGCGCGTACGACACGGGGGGCGGCCTCGACACCATGCTGGACTGGGACCAGGTGCGCCGGCTCGCCGAGGAGCAGGTGGAGATCGGCGGGCACAGCCACACGCACCCGCAGATGGACCAGATCCCGGACGACGCGCTCCGGTTCGAGGTGCTGCACTGCAAGGAGATCATCGCCGGTGAACTGGGCGCTCGCCCGGTCTCGTTCGCGTACCCGTACGGCTACTCCAGTAGCCGGGTGCGCCGCATGGTGCGCGAGGCGGGGTTCGCCCAGTCGCTCGCCGTCGGCAACGCTCTCGCGCGCCGCCGCCAGGGCCCGTACGCCCTGCGGCGCGTCACCGTGCGCCGTACGACCGGTATCGAGGAGTTCTCGCGCCTTGTCGAAGGCCGCGCGATCGCCCTCAACTTCGCCAGGGACCGCGCCCTCACCAAGGGGTACGCCATGGTCCGAAGAGCACGACAGCTCCGCCGGAAGGCCATCCGTTCCCGTGTCTGACACGACGACCACAGCCCAGGCTTCCACGCCGACGACCGAGGCACCCGAGCAGCGGCCGGGGCGCCGCCTCCGCCTGCCCGGCAGGAAGGGCAAGGGTGCCGGAGGGGGCAACCAGCTGTTCCGCAACGCCTACGCCCTGATGCTCAACACCGGGATCTCGGCGGTGCTCGGGCTCGGCTACTGGCTGATCGCCGCCCGCTACTACTCCGAGTCCGCGGTCGGCCAGGGCTCCGCCGCCATCGCCGCGATGAAGCTCCTCGCGGGCCTCACGGCGGTGACGCTGACGGGCGCCCTGGCCCGCTTCATCCCCGTCGCGGGACGCGGCACCGGACGCCTCATCTTCCGTACGTACGCGGGCAGTTCGGTGGTCGTGGCACTGGCCGCCGTGCTCTTCCTGCTCACCCTGAACGTGTGGGGACCCTCGTACCGCTTCCTGCACGGACCGCTGAACGGCCTCGGCTTCATCCTCGCGGTCGTCGCCTGGTCGCTGCTGACGCTCCAGGACGGTGTGCTGACCGGGCTGCGCAGCGCGCTGTGGGTCCCGGTGGGCAACACCGTGTTCTCCGCGGTGAAGCTGGTGCTGCTCGTCGGCCTCGCCGCCGCGATCCCCACGACGGGCGTCTTCGTCTCCTGGGTCGCCGCCATCGCCCTGTCGGTCGTGCCGCTCGGGCTGCTGGTCTTCCGGCGCCTGGTCCCCCGGCATGTGAAGGCGACCGAGGAGCACGCGAGGCCGCCCTCGCTCAAGGAGATCGGACGCTTCCTCGCGGGCGACTACACGGGCTCGCTGTTCTCGCTCGCCGTGGTCTATCTCGTCCCCGTGATCGTCGCCTCGCAGGTCAGCTCCGCCGACAACGCGTACTTCTACATCACCACCACGATCGGCGGCACGGTCAATCTGCTCGCCATCAACATGGGCGCCTCGCTGACCGTCGAGGGCTCGCACGACCCGGCGCGGCTCGCCGCCAACACCCGGGCCGCGCTCAAGCGGATGGCACGGATCATGCTGCCGGTGGGCGCGCTGCTGTTCCTCGGCGCGCCGTACATCCTGCGGGTCTTCGGCGACGGATACGCGGACGCCGCGACGCCGCTGCTGCGCTGGTTCGCCGTCGGCGCGCTGCTGCGGGTCGTCATGGAGACGTACTTCGCGGTGCTGCGCGCCCAGAGCCGTACCTCCGGACTCGCCTATCTGCAAGGGCTGTTGTGCTTCCTGGTGCTCGGCCTGACGGTGATCCTTCTGCCGCGCATGGGCCTGACCGGCGCGGGTGTCGCGGAGATCTCCAGCCTCGCGGTGATCGTGGTGATCGCCGCGCCCAAGCTGTACAAGATCGTGCGCACCGCGCCGCCCGTGGAGGTCCCCGCGGAGGCGGCGCCGGACGGCGACCTCGCCGACCTGGGGGCGCGCGAGGTGCCCGCGCAGAAGCCCCGCGAGTCGCGGCGCGGCCCCGCGTGGGCGCTCGACTCGGACACCCTCGCGCTGGGTGTCCACGTCGACTTCGACCACCAGGAACGCAGGCCGGACGTACGCCCTGGCCCTGGGACCCCACCCACCGGAACACCCGCGGCGCGACCGGACCACCGCCCGACATGGGCGCTCAAGCCGTCGGTGGGGCTGCCGGTCGAGGCGCGCGAGCCGGGCTCGGAGGCGTCGCTTGGCCCGTCCGAGGCCCCGGAGGTCGACGCTCCCTTCGAAACGGAGGGGCGGGACAGCACAGGGGCGCGGGGCGTGACATCGAGCGGCTCCGCCGCGGCGGCGCGACCGGCCCCGGATGCCCCGCCACCGGCCGTCAGCCTGCGCGAGCGCCTGCGCCACCCGTCCAAACCGGGTGTCATCCTCGGCTGCCTGCTGATCTCCGCGCTGGTCCTGTACTGGATCCCCGCACTCGGCCTCGACGACAGCTCACTCGACGGCATGGGCGGCCTCGGCCTGATCTCCGTGCTGCCGCTGCCGACCCTGGCCGGAGCCGGCCTGCTGATCACGGTCTTCGCCTCGCTGCTGTGGACGGCCGGCGAGCACCGGGGTCTGCTGCTCGTCACCCTGCTCGCCACGGTGGTGTCAATGCACGCGCTCCCCGCGGTGATCGAGTCCGAGCCGCGGTTCGCGACGGCCTGGCAGCACCTCGGATTCCTGGACTACATCGACAGGACCGGGTCCGCCGTGCCGGACCTGGACGCCCGCTGGAGCTGGCCGGGCTTCTTCGCCGTGGCCGCGTTCGTCGCGAAGGCCTGCGGGGTGACCGACCTCACCGAGGTCATCCGCTGGTGGCCGCTGACCGTCCAACTCCTCTACCTGGCACCGATGTTCCTGCTCGTACGCTCGATGCGGGCGAGCTGGCGCGCCAAGTGGACCGGCATCTGGATCTTCACGCTGTGCGGCTGGGTCGGTCAGGACTACTTCTCGCCCCAGGGCTTCACCTATCTGCTCTACCTCGTCTTCGTGGCGATCCTGCTCGTATGGTTCCGGGCGCCGCGCGTGCTGTGGGCGAAGAGGCGGCCGGGCGAGGCGGAGGTCGAGCCGACGAACCGCCGCCAGCGGGCCGTGCTGTTGATGATCCTGATCGGGCTGTTCGCGGCCACCGTCCCCTCCCACCAGCTCACGCCGTTCGTGATGCTCGGCGTCCTCACGGTCCTCGTCCTGGTCGGCCGGTCCGAACTGCGCGGCCTGCCCATCCTGTTCGCGGTCCTGGTCGCGGTCTGGGTCGGTTTCATGGCCGAGCCGTACTGGTCGGGCCACTTCAGTGAACTCTTCGGCGGGGTCGGCGGCGTCGGCGGCAATGTGTCGTCGTCCGTCTCCGGCCGTATCCAGGGCGGCAGTTCCGCGCACAAGCTCGTGCTCTACGCGCGCGTGCTGCTCGCCGGCGGTGTGATGGTCCTGGCCTGCTGGGGCTGGTGGCGGCGGCGCGACCACAAGTACCGCGAGCGGTCGCTGCTCGTCCTCGCCTTCGTACCGTTCCTCGGCTTCGGCATGCAGTCGTACGGCGGCGAAATCGCCCTGCGTGTCTTCATGTTCGCCGTCCCGGGCGCGGCCCTGCTCGCCGGACTCGCCCTCTTCCCGCGCACCGGCGTCACCGCGAAGGAGCGCGAGAAGGACCGGGTGAGCCTCGCCCCGCTCGCGGCCCTCATGGCGGGGCTGATCCTCATGGGCGGTTTCCTGGTGGCCCGTTGGGGCAACGAGCCCTTCGAGCGGATCAGGCCGGGCGAGGTCGCGGCCATGAACTACGTGTATGAGCACGATGATCCGACCGTACGGCTGCTGTGGCTGAGCAACGACACGCTCGACAACGTCACGCCCGCGATGCCGTGGGGTGCGCGGGACATGGAGAAGGTGGAGTACGTGCCCACGCTGGCGCCCGCCGACCCGGTCCTGGTGTCCGGGCTCGTCAAGGCGCTCAGGGACGCGGGCCCGAACTCGTATCTGATGATCAACCGCAGTCAGGTGGTCTATCTCCAGCTGGACGTGGGCTATTCGGGGACCTGGGTATCGCGGCTGATCACCAACCTCGACGAGCGGCGGGAACTGAAGAAGGTCCTCGTCAACGACGACGTGACGATGTACACGCTGCGCAAGCAGCCCGCGGGCGAGGTCCCGAAAGCCGATCCGGGGCCGATCGGGCCCCGGGTGACGTGGACACCATGGTCGGTCGTCGGCGCCCTGGCGGCGCTCGCGCTCATCGCGCTGCTGACGGCACGGGAGGTCGTACGGGTCGCGGTGCGGCCCAGCGTGCGGCAGCTGCGGTGGCTGCAGAGCACTTTCTGGTTCTCACTGCCGCTGCTGGCGGTGCTGCTGGCTTCGCTGGTGCAGCGGTTCCTGACCATGAAGTAGGACGAGCGCGGGTGCTGAAGTGGCTCACCTGGCTTACCGGGTGAGCCACTTCACCTCGTACGCCCCCATCTCGAACCGTTTGCCGTCCACGCTGGCGCTGATGGAGCGGTCCAGGGTGTTCACCACGAGGACGGTCTTGTCGGTGGCGAGGACGCGGACGTCGGGCACGTCGTCGGCGGCGACCGCCACGGTCTTGTACGTCGTGCCTGGCGGGAACTCCTGGCCGAAGCGGGAGACCAGGTCGAACATGGGGAGTTTCTTCCCCCCGTCGGCGACGTCGGTCGGTGTCCACAGGCAGCCGTCGCAGTCGGAGCCCTTCTCGTCCTGCGGGTTCCAGTAGAAGCCTGAGGAGGCGCCGCCCTTGGCCATCGCGATCATTCCGGCCGCCTGGACGGCGACACGGTGGGTCTCGGACCAGCCCTTGCGCTCGTCGGCGGCGTCGGCCGGTTCGACGTAGTACTCGGCCCACCACAGCGGCAGGTCGTGCGTCCGTGCGCGCACCCACTCGCCGACGGCCGTGAACTTGTCGGTGGCCGCGAACTCATCGGGCAGCATGTCGTCGTCCTTGGTGTAGCTGGAGCCGTCCACGACGACGAAGTCGGCGCCCGCCTTGTGCTCGTTCCAGTACGCGAAGGCGTCGAGGACGCGCTGGTCCATGACGCCCCAGTCGCCCTTCACCGTGGTGGACGCGTTCTCCTTCTGGCGCGGGTCGAGGCTGTCCATCACCAGGTAGGGGCCGCCCACCATGATGTCCTTGTTCACCTTCTTCAGCGCCTTGTAGACCAGGTTGTACAGCTCGGTGTAGCCCTCGTAGTCCCAGCGGCCCTCGCTGTCGTTCCAGAAGCCCTTGAACTCGTTCCAGACGACGAAGTGCCGTACGTCCGGATAGCGCTTGGCGACGGTCGCGGCGAGCGCGGCGAAGTCCTTGTAGTGGGCGCGGTCCGGGGCGGTCTCCAGGGCGGCCTGGCTCCAGTCGGTGTTGTCCACGCCCGACCTGCCGCCCTTCATCCAGTCCGGGGAGCAGCACAGCGTGACGACCGGGGTGCCGCCGGAGGTGCGGACGAAGTCGATACGGCGGTCCATGTCAGAGAAGTCGTAACGCCCCTTGGACGGCTCGGGGTTGCCCGCTCCCCAGCCCATGATGTGCTGGATCTGCGGCAGCGACCGCTTCTGCAGCAGCCCCTCGACGCGCTCGGTGGCGGGCTCCGCGCCCTCGTCGGCGCTGAACTGGGTGTGGGTGAAGCCCCAGCCGGCCTCCGGCCGCGGCGTTCCGGGCGGGGTGACCGGTGTGCCGTGCACCTTGTCGCCGTCGCGGGTCGTACCGGCGGTGCTCCCGCCGTCTCCCGGCAGGGTGTGGAGCAAGGTCACCAACAGGGCCAGAGCGGCCACACCCACGCCGAGCAGCGCGGTGAGCCGCCACCGCCGTGCCCCCGAATTCCACCCATGACGTCCCATCATGGGCAACAGTAACGGCGGGGATCGCCCGTCGGACAGGCCTCGTCGGTGCACAGCCCAGTAACAGGACGGAAGGGATACACCGGAAGCTCCGGAAAACACCGGAAGCACCGGTCGACAGACGACACTCGCCGCGCACCGCGGAAACCGGGTGCACGTGGCCCGTGATTGACCGATCATGGCGGCATGTCCCCGAACCCACACGACGCTCTGCCGATCCGGCTCAACGTCGACGACAGCGACTCACCGTCGGATGTCGTCGACGCGCTGTTCCTCGGCCGCTTCGCGACGGGCGAGCAGCCATACGCGCACGCGGCGAACATCGACCGCGTACGGTCCGGGGCGACGCTGCTCCCGCCGGGCGCCCGCGTGCTGCGCTCCGCGCGCGACGACGACCGCAACGCGACGCTCGCCGAGGGCGACGGCTGGACCCTCCTGGTGTCCCGCTGGAACCGCGGCGCCGACGTCACGGTGACCGCGACCAGCGCGGAGCTGGCCGAGAAGGTGCTGAAGCAGGCGACGGACGGCGCGGCCGACGAGCCCGAACCACAGCCGGAGAACGTAACGATGGGGTTCTGGTACGTGTCGCCGCGCCGGGGCCCGCACCGCACGACACGCCAGATCTCGGCGGGTACGTGGGAGGAGGTCCGCCCCAACTACACGGCACCGGTGGCGGACGCGATGGACCGCCTGATGAAGACGACGCCGGAGGACATCGCAGGCCGGCTGCTGCTGTTGCACGGTCCGCCCGGCACGGGCAAGACATCGGCCCTGCGCACGCTCGCCCGGTCCTGGCGCGACTGGTGCCAGGTCGACTGCGTCCTGGACCCCGAGCGGCTCTTCTCGGACGTCGGCTATCTGATGGACATCGCGATCGGCGAGGAGGACGGCTCGGGGAAGGGGCGTTGGCGGCTGCTCCTCCTGGAGGACTGCGACGAGCTGATCCGCGGCGAGGCCAAGCACACGGCGGGTCAGGCGCTCTCGCGGCTGCTCAACCTCACGGACGGACTGCTGGGCCAGGGCCGCAACGTCCTCGTGGGCGTCACGACCAACGAGGACCTGGAGCGCCTCCACCCCGCCGTCGTCCGCCCCGGCCGCTGCCTCGCCCGCATCGAGGTCGGCGCGCTGACCCGCTCCGAGGCGGTCAGCTGGCTCGGCTCGGAGGAGGGCGTCTCGCGCGAGGGCGCGACCTTGGCGGAGCTGTACGCGCTGCGCCGGGGGACGACTCCGACGTCCGTACCGGATCCCCGGGAGGGGGCGGACGCGGGGCTGTATCTCTAGCCGCGCGCCGTAGCTTCAGCCGCGCTCCGTAGCTGTAGCCGCGCGCCGTAGCTCCAGCCGCGTGCCCTGCGTGCGGCGGCCGGGCGCTTCGTACGGTGCTTTGATGGAGGTATGACCCTGTACGTCGGGACGTCGGGGTGGCAGTACAAGGACTGGCGCGGCGTCCTCTACCCGGACGGGCTGCCGCTGAGGCTCTGGCTGGAGGAGTACGCGGCGCGGTTCGCCACGGTCGAGATCAACAACGCCTTCTACCGGCTGCCGTCGCGGGAGAACTTCGCGGCCTGGCGGGAGCGCACTCCGCCGGACTTCGTCATCGCCGTCAAAGCGAGCCGCTATCTGACCCACATCAAGCGGCTGCGGGACCCGGCGGAGCCGGTGCACCGTCTGATGACCCACGCCGCCGGCCTCGGCGGCCGCCTCGGACCGGTGCTGCTCCAGCTCCCGCCCACGCTGCACGCCGACCCCGGCCTCCTCGACGCCTGCCTCACCCGCTTCCCGTCCGGCACGCGGATCGCGGTCGAACCACGCCACGAGTCCTGGTGGACGCCGGAGGTCCGCAAGGTCCTGGAGTCACACGGGGCCGCCCTGTGCTGGGCCGACGTGCTCGCCCGCCCGGTGACCCCGCTCTGGCGGACCGCCGACTGGGGCTACCTCCGCTTCCACGAGGGCCGCGCACAGCAGCGGCCACGCTATGGCCGGCAGTCCCTGACGACCTGGATACGCCGCATCACGGACACCTGGGCCGACGACCACGACGTGTACGCGTACTTCAACAACGACGTGAACGCGGCGGCGGTGGAGGACGCGGTGGTGTTCGCCCGAGCGGCGGGGGCAGTGGGCCTGACGGTGACCCGCACGCCGGACCACCTGCCCGTACGCTGAGGCGGCGCCACTCTTCTTCCCGCCGCACCGGCGCTCTGCTTTCCCCGGTCGCACCGGCGCTCCGCCACGACGGCGCATCCCGGCGGTGCCGAACCCGGACCAGGCCCCCGACGGCCAACCCCTACTCCCCGTAAGCCGCCCGCAGGGCATCCCGTACGGCGTCCAGCGCGTCGGCCTCGGTGAGTCCGAGGCGGTGTGCGCGCTCGGCGTACGCCTGGGCCGCGGCGGCGGCTTCACGCGACGCGGCGTCACCGGCGGCAGCCACAAACGTTCCGTTGCGCCCCCGCGTCTCGACCACCCCGTCCGCCTCAAGGGCCCGGTACGCCTTGGCAACGGTATTGGCCGCGAGGCCGAGCGACTCGGCGAGCCCTCGCACCGTGGGCAGCTTGTAGCCGACCGGCAGCGCACCGGACCTGGCCTGCTCGGAAATCTGGGCGCGCACCTGCTCGTACGGCGCGGCCCCCTCAGCGATGTGGATCTTCAGAGTCACGCAGCGATTGTCCCGTACCCACCCGAAAATGACAGGCATCCGCACCCAGCCCCCGCGTAACGTGCGACGCCATGACCGTGACCGTTCGCGCACTGCGCCGCGGAGACCCGGCGGACGCCGAGGGCTTCGCCCGCATCCGTCACCTGGCCCTCCCGTTCGTCCTCTTCACCCCCGAGTCCATCGCCTACGACCTCGAGCACGCGCACCCCGACTCCCACTACCAGCCTCTGCTGGCCGAGGAGGACGGCGAGTTCATCGGCACCGCGCAGGTGGGCGTCATCTATGACAGCCCGGATCCCGGCGAGGCGTACGTCAACGTCTATGTGCACCCCGAGCGGACGGGACGCGGCGCGGGCGGGTCGCTGCTGCGCACCGCCGAGGAGCGGCTCGGCGCCCTGGGCGCGACCCGGCTGCACGCCTGGGTCCTGGACGAGCCCGCGAACCGCGCCTTCGCGGAGCGGCACGGCTACCGCGCGGCCCGCTCCGCGCACTTCCTCCGCCTCGACCTGGCGAACGGCGACCTGCCGCCGCTTCCGTCCCCGCCGCCCGGTGTGGAGCTGCGGACCGCCGCGGACTTCGCGGACGACCCCCGGCCCCTGTTCACGCTGGACGCGGAGACGCTGCTGGACGAACCGAGCGATGTGGACCGCGAGTTCACGGACTACGAGGCCTGGCTGGAGGAGACCTGGCGCCACCCCCTCCTCAGCCACGAACTGACCTCGGTCGCGGTCGTCGACGGCCGCCCGGCAGCGTTCAGCGCCGCCCGCACCGACGGCGGCACCTGGTACGGCACCGTGATGACGGGCACGGCCCGCGCCTTCCGGAGCCGCGGCCTCGCCAAGCTCGCCAAGAGCGACTCCCTGCACCGCGCCCGCGCCGCCGGATTCACGGAGGCGTTCACGGGCAACAACTCCGGCAACGGGCCGATGCTGGCGATCAACAAGTGGTTCGGGTACGAGATCTGCGCGACGGAGGTGAAGTATGTCCGCGAACTCGTCTGAGACCCCGGGATCGCCGGACACCCCGGGACCGCGGGAGATCCCGGAACCGCCGGAGGTCTCGGGCTCGTTGGAGATCGTGCTCGTCAAGTACGGCCGCACGAAGATCAGTTACCCCGCCGAGCTGCTCGCCGACGACGGCACCCGTGTCACCGTACGCGCGCCGTGGGCGGGCGACGCGGTCCGCGACTTCGGCTTCGTACGCTTCGAACAGGGCGACGTCTTCACCGAGTACTACTGGCGCGACCGCTGGTACGCGGTGAAGGAGGTCCGTGACGCCGAGGGCGTACTGAAGGGCTGGTACTGCGACATCACCCGCCCGGCCACCGTCTCCGGCGGCGAGCTCATCGTCGAGGATCTCGATCTGGACCTGTGGCGCTCGGCCGACGGCGCGACCGTACTGCGCCTGGACGAGGACGAGTTCGCGGCGAGCGGCCTGGCGACCACCGATCCGGCAGCCGCGACAGCCGCCGAGAACGCTCTGGACGAACTCGAACGACTGGCCCGCGAGGGCGGCTTCGAGGCGCTGCTCGCCTGAAGCGACCCCGCCGGTCTAGAAGGTGGCCACGACCGCGTACCGCTCGTCCTCGACCTCCCGGCCCCACAACCGCGCGTCGCCCGACAGCGGCTCCACTCGGATGCCGGCCACGAGGGGGTCGAGGAAGGCGGTCAGCCGGACGGCGGACATGCCGACCGGGCTCACGGTCCCCCACACGCCCTCGACGAGGACGAGCCGCCCGCCCGGGCGGAGCAGCCCGCGCCAGTGCCGCAGGACACGCTCGGGGCCGGGCAGCGCCCACAGGACATGGCGGCACAGCAGCACGTCGAACCGCTGCTCACCGACCGGCGGTGCCGCCGCGTCACCGACGAGGAACACCGCGTCACGGCCGGCCGACTTGGCGCGGGCGAGCTGGACCATGCGCGGGGAGAGGTCTGTCCCGGTGACCCGGTGCCCCTGCTCGGACGCGAGCACGGACAGGCTGCCCGTGCCGCAGCCCAGATCGAGGACGTCGGCCGGGCGCTCCGGCAGCCAGGCCCGCAGCCGGGCCGCCCAGGCCTCCCTGACGACGGGGTCGCGCAGACCGTGGTCGGGCTCGTCGTCGAAGGTGACGGACTCGGCGTCCCAGTCGATGTCCGTCAGCGGATTCACGTCCCTGTTACTCGCCATGCGCCCCAGGGTGACACCCACCACTGACAGTCGATTCGTGACGGCCGCCACAGACAGATCCCGACCGATGAGGAACTCTCCCGGAAAGGTCTACCTCCGCGCGACCGCGGATCCCGGTAGGCACAAGGAGGCAGCCATGCGCCGTATGACCGTGCAGAAGCCCCTGAGGAAGTCGGCCTCCCGCCACCTGCGGGACGAGCCCGACGAGCGCCCGACCGAGCGCCAAGAGGTCCGAAAGGACATCGCACGAACCTGGTGGCCGGACGGCTGAGCCGGCACAGCCACCACCAGGACCGTCAGACCAGCCGCTTGCGATAGTGGATCCGGTCGTACGGCCCCTCGACGCGCCGCTCGGCCACCTCGTACCCGTACCTCGGGTAGATCTTCTGGTTCTCCCACATCAGCGCGTTTGTCAGAAGCCTGATCTCGAGCAGTCCGAGTTCACGCGCGCGTGCGTCCACGAAGTGCAGCAGCCGTCGCCCGATGCCCTTGCCGTGGGCGTCGGGGTGGACGGCGATGATGTCGAGGTACAGATGATCCTCGCGCTCCTCGACGACCACGAGCCCGGTCATCGGCTCCCCCGTCACGAACACCCGCCCCGCGGCCACGTTCGCCGCATGATCCGCCTCCATGGGCGCCGGAACCAGCCCGATGCGCTCGATGTAGGGATGGAACGCCGCGTCGATCACAGCCTTCACGACCGGCACGTCGGCGGCGACGGCCGACCGGATCTCTTCGTCTGTCATGCCGCGAACGCTACCTACCTGATCTCAGGCTCAGCACTCCCTTAAAGCGGCCATAAGGATCTCCATCACCCGCCTCCAGCAGGCGATTTCACGGCTAGCTTGCTGATCCCCCCACGGGATTCAGCCCCTGCGTCGAGTGACCGTTCCGAGGAGTTCCCCCATGCCCGCACGCCGCAAGGCCGCCGTCGTCACAGCCGTCGGCATCGCCCCGCTCGCCCTGACCGCGCTGGCCGCCGCGCCCGCGTCCGCGCACGGCTCGATGGGCGATCCGGTCAGCCGGGTGTCCCAGTGCTACGCGGAGGGCCCCGAAAGCCCCCGGTCGGACGCCTGCAAGGCGGCCGTCGCGGCGGGTGGTACGCAGGCGCTGTACGACTGGAACGGCATCCGGATCGGCGACGCGAACGGGCGGCACCAGGCGCTGATACCGGACGGCAAGCTGTGCAGCGCGAACAGCGAGGAGTTCAAGGGGCTCGACCTGGCGCGCGCCGACTGGCCCGCGACCGGCGTGAGCAGCGGCGCGTACACCTTCAAGTACCGGGTGACCGCCCCGCACAAGGGCACCTTCACGGTGTACATCACGAAGGCGGGTTACGACCCGTCGCAGCCGCTCGCCTGGGACGACCTGGACCTGGAGCACCCGGTTGCGACGGCCACCGACCCGGTCGCCTCGGGCGGCTTCTACACGTTCTCCGGCACTCTTGCGGAGCGTTCCGGCAAGCAGCTCCTGTACGCGATCTGGCAGCGCTCGGACAGCCCGGAGGCGTTCTACTCGTGCTCGGACGTGGCCTTCGGAGGCACCGGCAGCGCCGGCAGCGGTGGTACGACGAGTTCGTCCGCACCGGCGCCGAGCGCCTCCGCGCCCTCCGAGGAGCAGATCGAGGGCGGTGCCGACAAGTCGACCGTCGAGCACCACGGTCAGGGTGACCACGACGCCCGTACGTCGGCGGAGCCGACCGCGAGCGCCGCGGAGGCCGTCACGGACGCCTCGAACCAGCCCAAGGCGGCCGGTTCCTCGGGGAACCTCGCCGAGACCGGTGGCGACTCCACCACCTCGTACATCGCGATCGGCGGGGCGACCGCCCTGGCGCTCGGTGCCGCGGCGCTGTTCGCCTCGGTGCGGCGGGGAGGGGTGCCGGGCGGCCGCCGCAACGGCCGCTAGGACGGGAACTCCGGGGTCTGTCCGGCGGCTCAGGCCGGACAGACCCCGGCGAGCCCTCTCCTGGAGGGGTCGGGTGACTGGAGGGGTCGGGTGACAGAGGGCTCAGCTGAAGACGGACGCGCAGGTGGTCGGGGTGGCGTGCGCCGGATCGAGGGCGTTCGCCACCTCGTGGTGGGCGATGCGGTCGATCACGCCGATCGCCACGTGCTCGGAGAAGTCGACCGCACACAGGTCCTGCACCACGACGTTGCGCACGTCGGAGCCGGTGAGGAACTGCGAGGTGTACGGGGTGACCACCTGGTCGTACTTGGTGGCGATGACGGTGTAGTGGACGCCCGCGACGGTGTCGCCGCCGGCGTTGAGCTTGGTCAGGAACGCGGATCCGGCGATCTGGTCCGCGAGTCCCGGAGTGGACGCCTTCAGCAGGTCCTCGACGCCGGGGAAGTAGGGCAGCAGGTTGGTGAGGCCGCCCAGGGTGGTGCCGTGATTGCTGGGTGCGAGGCCGACGAGGGCGTTCACCTTGGCGGCTCCGCCGAGGAACTTGAGGTAGTAGCGGGGCATCACACCGCCCTGCGAGTGGCCGACGAGGTCGGTCTTGGCGGCGCCGGTCGCGGTGAGCACTTTGTCGACGAAGGACTGTAGTTGCTCTGCCGACTTGTCGATGGGGCCGAGGCCGTAGAAGAAGGGGACGCCGGGCAGTTGCCCGTAGTCGAGGGAGTAGACGCAGTAACCGCGGTTCACCAGGTAGGGCGCTAGGGACAGCCAGTTGTCGACGGAGTTCCCGAAGGTGCCGTGGACGAGGACGACGGGGCGGGGGTGGGCGGCGGACGGCTTGCAGGAGTAGTCGTTCCAGCCACGGCTGGGGGCAAAGTCGGCTTGAGCGGTGGCGGCGGGGACGACGGCGACCGCGACGGTCAGGAGCAGCGCGGCCAGGGGTCTGAGCACTTGCTTCCAGGGCAGCATCGGGTGATCTCCTTGCGGCTCAAGGGAGTTACGACGGCGTACGCCCTGTGATCCGGATCACGAGGATGCTGTTCACTTGTCAAGTTACGGATGAGTAGTACAAGTGTGAAGTTACGCGTCAGTAAAAACTTTCAGCGATAACCAACGGAAGCCGACAAGCACTTGCGGCGGTCCCGCCTGATGCCCCGTCAGCGAGTCGAGGACTGACGGCCCGTCCGTCAGAGCATCCGCCGCCGGGCACCTATCTGACGAGCCGTCACCAGACAGGCCTGAGAGGCCCATAGGGCGCGATACGCGCCAAACGGTCGCGCAGGGCGCGCACTTCACCCTCACCAAGGCGTTCGACCCACTCCCCCACGGCTTCGGCGGCCGCCTCCTCCGCCGCGCGCATGCAGGCCCGGCCGCGCTCGGTCAGCACGATCAGCCGGGCGCGCGCGTCGTCGGGGTGCGGGCGCCGCTCGGCGTACCCCTTGCGGACGAGCTCGTCGACGAGCTGGCTGGCGGCCTGCTTGGTGACCCCGAGGTGGGTGGCGAGATCGGTGACCGTCGCGCCGTCCGGGGTAAGGCGGACGAAAGCGAAGCCGTACGCGGGCCGCCCCTCGAACCCACGGGCTACGACGCCGTCGTTGATGCGCTGCGTCAGCTCGCCCGCGGTGGCGAGCAGGGCGGCGGCCAGAGCCATGGCTTCGGAGTTCTGCACGCATGCATTGAAACACCCTTGACGATTTGGTCAAGCGACTTGACCATGAGCCCGTAGCGCATAGTCAAGCAACTTGACCATCTATCGCCGGAGGCACCCTTGCCCGTCATCCGTTCATCCGAAGCCGTCGTCCACGAGATCCACGGCGCCCGTTTCGTCTCGTACGCCACTCCCCGCAGCGGCAGCAAGGAGCTGTGCGCCTGGCGGGGCGAGATTCCCGCGGGGCACCGGGCCCCTGTGCACACCGTCAACCGCGAGGAGATCTTCCATCTCCTCTCCGGCGAGCTGCTGATCACCCTCGACGGCCGCACCGAGCGGATCACCGCGGGCGACACGGTGATCATCAATCCGGGGGCGACCCTGGGCGTCGAGAACCCGGCCCAGGAGACCGCGGTCTCCTGGGTCACCACGTCCATCGGCCTCCAGGCGGAGCTGGCCGACGGCTCGGTCCTCACTCCGCCGTGGGCGAACTGACACCCGCCGCCGCACCGAGTCACCCAGAGCGGTCGCCCCCAACTCCGCGAATCGGCCGCGGAGATGACGGGGCGACGCTCGTTTCAGCCACCACTCCAGACCCTCCAGAACCGATCTCACGTTCGAATGAGGTCGCTGACCGGGGGCGATGGAGTTACAGTAATCGAACGAGCGTACGAGGAGCGTTTCGGACACATGGCTGAAATGGGGTGGAGTGATGGAGGTGCGGCATGGCGGGCTTCGCCCATCTGCACGTCGCGTCCGGTTACTCCGCCCGCTACGGCGCGGCCCATCCCGAGCACCTGGTCCAGCGGGCGGCCGAGCGCGGCATGACGGCGCTCGCGCTCACCGACCGGGACACGGTCACCGGCGCAGTACGGTTCGCGCAGGCCTGCGCCAAGAACGGGGTCCGGCCGGTTTTCGGTGTCGATCTGGCGGTGGAGGCCCTCGCGCCGCCGCCTCCGGCGCAGCGGCGCCGTACCCCGGCACGCGGCGGCGCCCACGTGGTCGAGCCGCCGCTGCGGTTCGTGCTGCTGGCGCAGAACCGCAGCGGGTGGGCGCGGCTGTGCCGCATCACGTCGGCCGCCCACGCCGGTACGGCGGCCGGCGCGGCGCCGGTCGTGGTGCCGTGGGAGGCGTTGCGCGAGCACGGCGGCCCCGGCCTGACCGTGCTGCTCGGACCGCTCTCCGAGCCGGTGCGGGCGCTGGCGGCGGGCCGGGAGGACGTCGCGGCGCGGCTGCTGGCGCCGTGGACGGAGATCTTCGGAAGCGGAGTCCGGCTGGAGGCCGTTGTGCACAATCGTTTCGGCACCGGTCCGGGTTCACTGCGCCTGGCCGCCCGCACCCTGGCACTGGCCGACCGCACCCGCACCACCGCCGTGCTCTCCAACGCCGTCCGCTACGCCGACCCCGACCAGCACCGCCTCGCCGACGTCCTGGACGCCGCGCGGCTGCTGCGGCCCATCGACCGGCGCCGTCTGGACAGCGGGCAGCGCTGGCTCAAGGACGAAGGAAGGATGGCGGGCATCGCGCGGCTGGTCGCCGAATGTGCCGGAGCGGACGTCCTGCGGGCGCGTCGCCTGATGGCGGACACGGCCGCCACGGCGGCGATGTGCACGGTCGACCCCGCGGCGGACCTGGGGCTCGGCACACCGCACCTTCCGGAGCCGGACGTGCTCGGCGCCGAGCCCGGGACGGGCGGCGCGGCACGGCTGCTGCGCGAGCGGTGCGAGGCCGGTCTGTCCCGGCGCGGCCTGGACCGCCACCGGACCGCACGTGACCGGCTGGACGATGAGCTCTCCGTGATCTCCAAGCTGGACTACGACTCGTACTTCCTCGCCGTCGGCCAGGTCGTGGCCGACATCCGGGAGCTGGGCATCCGGGTCGCGGCCCGCGGCTCGGGCGCGGGGTCGATGGTCTGCCACGCGCTGGGCATCGCCACCGCCAACCCGCTCGACCACCGCCTGCTGTTCGAACGCTTCCTCAGCGAGCGGCGCAAGGGCCTGCCCGACATCGACATCGACGTGGAGTCCGCCCGACGGCTCGAGTGCTACGACGCGATCTTCGAACGGTTCGGCAAGGAACGGGTGGCGGTCACCGCGATGCCCGAGACCTACCGTGCCCGCCGCGCCCTGCGCGACACCGGCCTCGCCCTCGGCATCGCCCCCGCGGACATCGACCGGATCGCCAAGAGCTTCCCGCATCTGCGGGCCTGTGACATCACCAGCGCGCTCGCCGAGCTGCCCGAGCTGCGGCAGCTGGCGGCCGAGGCGGGCCGGTACGGGCCCCTGTGGGAACTCGCCGAGGGCCTCGATTCCCTGGTCCACGGCATGGCCATGCACCCCTGCGGCGTGGTCATCAGCGACGCGACGCTCCTGGACCGGCTGCCGGTGCAGCCGACCCCGCAGGGCGACTACCCCATGGCCATGGCCGCGAAGGAGGAGATCGAAGCGCTGGGCAACATCAAGCTGGACGTCCTGGGCGTACGGATGCAGTCCGCGATGGCCCACGCCGTCGCCGAGATCGAACGGACCACCGGCAACCACATCGACCTGGACGACCAGCGGCAGGTACCGCTCGACGACGTCTTCGCGTTCAAGCTCATCCAGGAGAGCCAGACCCTGGGTCTGTTCCAGCTGGAGTCGCCCGGCCAGCAGGACCTGCTGTCCCGGCTGCAGCCCCGCGATCCGCAGGACGTCATCGCCGACATCAGCCTCTTCCGGCCCGGACCGGTCGCCGGCGGCATGCCCGAGCGGTACATCGCCGCCCGCCACGGCGGCACACCGCACTACGCCCACCCGGACCTGGAGCCGGTGCTCGCCGACACCTACGGCGTGACCATCTGGCACGAGCAGATCATCGAGACGCTGCATGTGATGACCGGGTGCGACCGGGCGATGGGCGAGATCGCCCGGCGGGCACTCGGCGACAAGAACCGGCTGCCCAGGATCAGGGACTGGTTCGACCGTCAGGCACGTGCCCGCGGTTACGGCGCGGAGGTCCGGGACGAGGTCTGGAAGACCATCGAGGCCTTCGGGGCGTACGGCTTCTGCCGGGCGCACGCGGTCGCGTTCGCCGTACCGGCCCTGCAGAGCGCCTGGCTCAAGGCGCACTACCCGGCGTTCCTGCTGGCCGGCCTCCTCGAACACGACCCCGGTATGTGGCCCAAGCGTGTCCTGGTCTCCGACGCCCGCCGCCGCGGTGTCCCCGTCCTGCCCGTCGACGTCAACCGCTCCAGGACGAAGCACACCGTGGAGCGAACCGACGGGGAGCGGTGGGGTGTGCGGCTCGCGCTGTCCGGGGTGCGCGGCATCAGCGGGGAGGAGTGCGCGCGGATCGAGGAGGGACAGCCGTACGGATCGCTGTCGGACTTCTGGCAGCGGGCGCGCCCCAGCAGACCGGTCGCCGAACACCTCGCCGAGATCGGCGCTCTCACCCCCCTCCACGACGGACGTCTCACCCGGCGCGATCTGCTGCTGCAGATCGCCGAACTCCACCGGCAGTCCCGCACCCGGTCCGCCGCCAAGGGCCAGCTGCCCCTGGACGCGGGTGCCATCGGTGGAGCGGAGCCGAGCGGCCTGCCGGAGCTGACCGGACGCGAAGCCCTGAGCGCCGAGCTGAACACGCTGGGCATCGACGTCTCCCGGCACCTGATGGAGCACCACCACCGGCTGCTGCGGGAGATCGGCGCGACCGACGCGGCCCATCTGGCCGGACTGCGCGCCGGTCAGCAGGTCCTCGTCGCCGGCGTACGGGCCTCCACCCAGACCCCGCCGATCGCCAGCGGCAAGCGGATCATCTTCGTCACCCTGGAGGACGGCTCCGGCCTGGTCGACCTGGCGTTCTTCGAGGACTCCCACCCGGCGTGCGCGCACACCGTCTTCCACAGCGGACTGCTGCTGGTCCGCGGCACGGTCCAGGTGCGCGGCACCCGCCGTACCGTGGTCGGCACCATGGCCTGGGACCTGGACGAGATCGCCGCCGCCCGCCGCGACAACGGCCCCGAGGCCGCGCTCGCCCTGCTCGGCGCCGACCACCCGCAGCCGACCCCCGCCCAGCCGCGGCGCACCCTGGCCAACAGCACCACGGGCGCCCGGCTGCACCCGTACGCCGACCTGCGACCGGCCGGCAGCCGCTCGGCCGACCTGAAGAAGTTCGGCTACACCAGCCCGGGGAGTGCCGGATGATCACCAGACAGCGGCACATCGCCCACCTCCATCTGCACTCCGCACTGACCGAGGATCAGTACGCCGACATAATCGAACTGATGTCCGGTATCACGCCGCACGTACAGGCCGTGCCGCCCAACGCCGTCCAGCTCGACCTGACCTCGGCGCTCAGGTACTTCGACCTGTCTCCCTACGACATGGTCCAGATGACGATGATGAGACTGAAGGGTCTGTACGGCATCGACAGCAGCGCCGGGCTCGCGGGCAACCGCATGCTGGCGGCCATGGCGGCCGACGCCTCCGCGCCAGGAGACACCACCTGGGTCCCCGCCGAGCGGGCCGCCGAATGGCTGTACCCCCGCCCGCTCACCGCGCTGCCCGGGATCGGCCGCGCCACGGCGACCACCCTCACCCGGTACGGCCTGCACACCATCGGTCAGATCGCCGACCTGCCCCCGGCGACTCTGCAACGGCTCCTCGGCGTCGGCCAGGCGCGGCTGCTGGCCGAACGCGCCCGCGGCCACGACCCCCGCCCGGTCGTCCCCGCGGAACCGGCGACCCATCTGACCGCCGATCTCGTGCTCGACCGGGACTGCCTCGACCCGGCACACCATCACCGGGCGGTCCTCGGCCTGGCCGAACAGATCGGCGTACGCCTGCGCGGCGAGAGCCAGATCGCCGGCCGGCTCACCCTCACCGTGCGGTACGCCGACCGCAGTTCCACCACGCGCACACGAACGCTGCCGGAACCCACCAACCACTCACCGGTCCTCGCAGCGACCGCCTTGGGAATGCTGACCGCCCTGGGGCTGCAGCGGGCACGCGTCCGCGCCTACGCGATCCGTGCCGACGATCTGCGGCCGGCCGACACCGCCCATCGTCAGCTCTCCATAGACCCCGGCGACGACCGCGCCCGCGCCGCCGAAGCCGCCGCGGACCGGGCCCGCCGGCGATTCGGGGTGGAGGCCGTACGTCCCGCAACCATGGCTGCTGCAACCGCACTCAGAACCTGAACCAGGCGAAGAGCTGATCTCGCCAGGAGATTCTTCGTCCGCCCGTATGACTGTGACGCCTCCCTGGGCACACCGTGCTGATCCCTCTGCACTTGTCGATCCCGCTGGCAGGCTCGGGTTGCCGTGTGCGTCACATCGCCGGCTCCGCCCAGAGGTCGGGCGGGATGACGCCGACGGAGCGGCCATGGGGGTCCAGGAGACGCCCGAGCAGCTTGTCCTGGCGCAGGGTGATGACGCGGTCGACGATGTCGAGGCTTGGGTGAGCGGTGGCGAGCTGGGTTTCCAGGCGCAGGACGTCGCTGACGGAGTGCAGGCTGGCCTGGAGAATGAGGTTGTGGGGTCCGCTGATGGCGGCGCAGTTGCGGGTTTCGGGCAGGCGGATGAGGGCGTGGCCGATCTCGGGGAGGTCGGCGGGTGGGACTTTGGCCCAGAGGGTGACCGAGACGGGCCAGCCGCCGAGGGGGCGGGCGAAGTCGCAGCGGAATCGCAGGAGGCCGCGGCGGGTGAGCTGAGAAGGCCGGGTTCAAGGGCATTGTGGTCACCCTGGACACCTGGATCACCGGCTGGCGCCCCCGCGACCTCGGCACCAGCAACTTCCCCCAGCTACGCGGGAACTGCCTGGCCAACTACACCAGCGACCCCGTCTTCCGCTCCCGCCTCGCCCAGAGCCCGGAGGACGACCCGAAGGCCGCGGTCACCGAGTGGGTGAAGATCTTCGGCAACCCGCTCACCTGGGAGGACCTGCCCTGGCTGCGCTCGATCACCGACCTGCCGCTGATCCTCAAGGGCATCTGCCACCCCGACGACGTCCGCCGTGCCAAGGACGCCGGTGTGGACGGCATCTACTGCTCCAACCACGGCGAACGCCAGGCCAACGGCGGCCTGCCCGCCCTCGACGCCCTGCCCGACGTGGTCGAGGCCGCCGACGGCACGCCCGTCCTGTTCGACTCGGGTGTCCGCACGGGAGCCGACATCATCAAGGCCGTCGCCCTGGGCGCCACCGCCGTCGGCGTCGGCCGCCCCTACGCATACGGCCTCGCCCACGGCGGCGAAGCCGGCATCGTCCACGTTCTGCGGGCCCTGCTCGCAGAAGCCGACCTGATCATGGCCGTCGACGGCTACCCCACCCTCGCCGACCTCACCCCCGACGCCCTCCGCCACCTCACCTGACACCCAGTGTCAGCGCGGTGCGGCAGAGCCGGTGTCGCGGGACCGGCGATCGGCAGCGCTTTACGCCTCGTGCTGCCTCAGCCATTCCTTCTCCTGACCCGGGTCGGGCAGGACCTGGCCGGCTTCGACAGCGGAACGCTGCGATGCGCCGCGGAATCCAGCGCGGCGACCTGCCCGACGACCTCGACACCGACCTCGTCCAGGACATATGGGCCGGCACCATCCTCTACCGACGACTCATGACCGGCTCCCCCCTCGACACCGACCTCGCCGAACACCTCGTCCAGCTCGTCACCAACAATCCCCCGCTGCTCTCTCACCGAGAAGCGGGGGCGCGTCCAGTTACGGACCGGTGATGGCCTGCGCGGCGTCGCAGGCGTCTCACACCTGAACGTGGACCGGTGCACTGGCCGAGTGACCCATGGGATTTGGCGATCACGCGGCGAGGATCAGCCTGCGTGCCGGACCGAAGTGGGCAGCGGTCCTCAGTCTCAGGCGTCGAGCGGCATTGCCGCCGCGATCGGCGTCGTGCTCTTCTTCGTCGGTGCGATCGGCGCTCACCTCCGGGTGAAGGACACCCAGGGGGTCGCCGCCCCCGAAGTCGCCGCCCGGACCGAGGAGCGCGGACATCCTGCGCGAGACGCTCGATCGCGCCGACGTACCGGTCCTCGACGCGGTCGCCCACCTCTGCGGCCTGCAGGCGCAGGAACCGCGGGAGCCGTTCGTCGGGCTCTGGTCGCGGCTGCGCGCGTTCGATCCCTTGGCCCGAGCCGACCGCACCGCCGTCGCCGAGCAGGGGCGGCACCTGGCGTCGTTCCTCTCCGACAACGAAAGCGACCGCGTACGAGTCGCCGCGTCGCCGAGCTGAGCGGTTCAGCGCCGTCGGCCCGGCCGTGCCAGGCCGACGGAATCCCGTGGACTGGACCCGCGCCTTCGACAGCGCGAAGGCCCCGCCCCCGCGATGTGCGCGGGGACGGGGCCCTGGTCAGGTCGGTGAGCGTCAGCCGATCTGGGCGCCGAAGGCCGAGAGCGCCTCGGTGACCGGCTGGAAGAAGGTCTCCCCGCCGGAGGTGCAGTCGCCGCTGCCGCCGGACGTGAGGCCGATCGCCTTGTCGCCGGAGAAGAGGGAGCCGCCGCTGTCACCGGGCTCGGCGCAGACGTCGGTCTGGATGAGGCCGTTGACGATGTCGCCGTTGCCGTAGTTCACGGTGGCGTCCAGGCCGGTGACCGTGCCGGAGTGCACCTGGGTCGTCGAGCCGCTGCGGGTGACCTGCATGCCGACGGTCGCCTCGGCGGCCCCGCTGATGGCCTGCGAGGAGCCGTTGTAGAGGTTGACCTCGCTCGGGTGGGCGACGTCGGCCGTGTACTTGACCAGGCCGTAGTCGTTGTCCGGGAAGCTGGACCCCTCGTTCTGGCCGATGACGTTGCCGCTGGAGTCCGACCAGCTCGAGATGGACTCGGTGCAGTGCCCGGCCGTGAGGAAGGACGGCGCGCCGTCCTTGACCACGTTGAAGCCGAGCGAGCAGCGCCCGCCACCGCCGGTGATGGCGTCGCCGCCCGCGATGAAGGGCTTGAACTCCCCTTTCGTGCGCTGGAGTTCAGCTCTGGCGCCGAGGGCGTCGACGACCTTGGTCAGCTGGGCCAGCTCGGCCTCGGAGACCGTACGGTCGGCGGTGACGACGACCTTGTTGGTCGTCGGGTCGGTCGCCCAGGACGTACCGGGGATGGTCGCGTCCTCCTTGAGCGTCGTACGGGCGCTCTTCAGCTCGGCGAGGGAGTTCTCGACGATCCGGGCCTTGGCGCCGGCCGCCTGGACGGTCTCGGCGGCGGTCTCGTCGAGCACGTTGACCACGAGGTTCTTGGTCTTCGCGTCGTAGTACGTTCCCGCCGCGTCGGCGCCGAGGTCCTTGCCGAGCGTCGAGGCGAGCTTTCCGGCCGCCGTGACCGACAGGGTCTCGGGCGTGGCGGTCTTCGGGGTCTCGCTCGCGTTCGCAGTCTGGAAGGTAACTCCCGCGCCGACGAGTGCGATGATGCCCGCACCCGCCATGACGGCACGGCGCTTGGGTATGCGTCGGTGGTTCAACTCACGTCCTCCTGTGGGGGGTTGGTCCGGGAGGCCATGGAGGCCACCGGGACCGGAAGGCGTACGTACATGAACCCGGCGGACAGGAAAAAGCCGCGTCCATGTCAGTTGGTCGCCGACCACTATTCCGAGGCGTACAGGGGGCACACAAGGTCGACTTCAGGACGCGCGTGCGCCAACAGGTGTACGCCGCCTACGACTTGACCGGCCGTGGTCACACCACGTGGGTTCCCACTGCAAACACTGTGCGCATGTGGCCGCTGTGCAGCGCGTGAGGTCTAGTCCTGTCCGGTTTTCGACCCCTCGGAGTCCGGTTCCAAGGGGGTTTCCGGAAGCGGCAGTTGCTCGTGCACCGGTTGCTGAGCCGCGCTGGGCGCCGGACCGGTCGGCTGCTGCGCCCTCTCCAGGAACCGCAGCAGCTCCACCGGGAAGGGCAGGACGAGCGTCGAGTTCTTCTCGGCCGCGACCGCCACCACCGTCTGCAGCAGGCGCAGTTGCAGCGCGGCGGGCTGGTCCGACATCACTCCGGCGGCTTGCGCGAGCTTCTTCGACGCCTGCAGTTCCGCGTCCGCGTTGATGACCCGGGCCCGCCGCTCCCGGTCGGCCTCGGCCTGCCGGGCCATCGACCGCTTCATCGTCTCCGGCAGCGACACATCCTTGATCTCGACGCGGTCGATCTGCACACCCCAGCCGATCGCCGGGCTGTCGATCATCAGCTCCAGGCCCTGGTTGAGCTTCTCGCGGTTGGACAGGAGATCGTCGAGATCGCTCTTGCCGATGATCGAGCGCAAGGACGTCTGCGCCATCTGCGAGACCGCGAAACGGTAGTCCTCGACCTGAATGACCGCGTCGGCCGCGTCGACCACCTTGAAGTAGACGACCGCGTCGACCCGGACCGTGACGTTGTCCCGGGTGATGCCCTCCTGCGCGGGCACCGGCATCGTCACGATCTGCATGTTGACCTTACGCAGCTGGTCGACGAAGGGCACGATCATCGTGAACCCGGGACCGCGCGCTTCCGAGCGCAGCCTGCCGAGCCGCAGCACCACGCCCCGTTCGTACTGTTTGACGACACGGGCCCCGGTCATCACATAGACCAGCCCCACGGACGCGACGGAGACTCCCGCCGCCACCAGCTCCTCGACCATCACGGCCCCCCAGGGTCCGAAGTGGGCGCATCAAGCGTGCATCAGGCCTGCATCAGGCGCATACACCGCGTACAGCGTGTACTTCGACGGTAACTCCGTCACCTGAGCAAGGGCGAGCCCCCGCACGTCAGTTGTGTGCGAGGGCTCGCCTGCTGCTGGCTGCAGAATTCGGTCGTGCGGGTGTCGTAGAACGCCGGGTGCGTCCGTCAGTAGACGCTGACCCCGTAGGCGCTGAGGGCCTCGGTGACCGGCTGGAAGAACGTCGTGCCGCCGGAGGAGCAGTTGCCGCTGCCGCCGGAGGTCAGACCGTAGGCGATGCCGCTGTTGGAGTAGAGCGGGCCGCCGGAGTCGCCGGGCTCGGCGCAGACCGTGGTCTGGATCATGCCGTAGACGATGTCACCGCCGCCGTAGTTGACGGTCGCGTTGAGGGCGGTGACCCGGCCGCTGTGCGTGCCGGTGGTGGAGCCGCGGCGGTAGACCGTGGTGCCCACGGACGGAGTGGCGGCGCTGGTGATGTCCACGCTGCCGACGGTGCCCGACTTGGTGATCGAGGTGTTGGTGTAGCGCACCAGACCGTAGTCGTTGACCGGGAAGCTGGAGCCCGCGGTGCTGCCGAGCACCGTGGTGTGGGAGGAGTTCGACCACCAGGTGCCCGCGCCGTCGGTGCAGTGACCGGCGGTCAGGAAGTAGTAGGTGCTGCCACTGCGCACGTTGAAGCCGAGGGAGCAGCGCCAGCTACTCGCATAGATGGCGTCGCCGCCGGAGATCAGCTTGCTGAACTTGCCCGGCGTGTGCTTGATCTGAAGGGCGCCGGCATTGGCGCCCGCGGCCTGCTTGATCTTCGCGATCTCGGCCTTGGAGACGGTGCTGTCGACCGTGACGACGACCTTGTTGGTCTTCGTGTCGGTCGCCCAGGCGGTGCCCGGCACATCCGCCTTGAGCACCGAAGAGCTGGCGCTCTTCAGCTGGGACGTGCTGAAGGTCTGCGCGTCGCTCGCGTTGGCGGTGGGGATGGTGACGGCGGCCGCGGCCACGAGTCCGGTGCCCACGGCGATCAGCCGGGTACGTCTCGCTATGCCGCTGCGGGGGGTAGTGCGCTTGATCCTCACGTTCGTTCCTCCGAAGGGAAGTCGGGGGCCCTCAAGTGGGGTTGGGGCCCGTGAGGCGCAGCCGGGGACCCACCCGTCCGGATTCCGGACAAGCCGTGCCCCTGACAAGCGCTGTGGGGAGTATTCGGCCGCACAGCCGACCGGCGCAAGGGCGCCTTTCGGCCGTGCAGCGTTCAACTTACGTACGTCCTACGGGCGTTGATCTTTCCCGGCGGATGGAACAACTAACACAGGAAACCGACCGGCCATCAGAACGCAACACGCGCCGCGGGTCGAACCGCCGAAAACACAACACGCGCCCACGGTGGGGCCATCGAAAACGCAGCACGCGCCGGCGGTCGGACCGCCGGCGCGTGCTGCCACGAGAGGCTGGTTCAGAGCAGGTTGCGCTCCCCCGCCTCGATCCCGACGCCGAGCGCGTTGCCCGGCGGCGGGAAGGGGCAGATGAAGTGGGCGGCGAACGCGCACGGCGGGAGCACGGCCCGGTTGAAGTCCACCGTCGTACGCCCCTCGGCGTCGGGCGCGGCGGGGCGTAGGAACCGGAAGCGGTAACTGCTCTCCCCGCTGGTGGCATCGGCGAAGACGGTCCACAGCGTGCCGTCGCTCTCGACCGACACCTGGAGCGTGAGGTCCTGTCCGTCCAGGGTGAAAGCGAGGACACCGCCGAGCCCGAGGCCGCGGGTGACGCCGTCCGCGTTCTCGACGCGTACGGTGCGGTCCTCCCCGTACGGCGTGAAGTGCCCCGGCACCGACCAGCGCGGATCGTACGGCGCGGCCTCGATGCCCTGGAACGCCTTCCGCGTGGGTGCGGCGGGGTCGTAGTCGCGTACGCCCCAGACCTCTTCGCGCACGAGGACGACAAACCGCCGCTCACCGCGCCCGACGCGGGCTCCGGCCGCCGGTCCGAGGTCGGCGTCGAGCACGACCTCGCCGGTGAAGGGCTCCCCGTCGACGGACAGTCCGTCCTCGGCCACCGCCGTCAGGACGACCCCGTCGTCCTTCGCGGCCCAATGACCGGGGATGTCCCGAAGTCGACCCTCCGGAAAGTCCTCGATCCAGTGCGTGCCCGTGAGCGCGAGCGGTCCGTAGGGCGCGGAGACCGTCTCGATGCGGTGCTCGTGCCACTGCTTCCAGTCCTCGGATGCGTCCGTCGTCATGTGATCAACCCTTCCATACCGGCTCGGTCAACCCGAGGTGTGAGCGCAGCGTCGTGCCCGTGTATTCCGTGCGGAACGCGCCACGCTCCTGGAACAGCGGCATCACCCGGTCCACGAACTCGTCGAGTCCGCCACGCGGATCTCGCCGCCGGAGCTCAAGGACTGAGCCGCCGTCACACCGTGGCGGTCAGCAGTTACACCCGCAGTCGCAGCCGTCGCAGCCACAGCCGTCACAGCAGTTCCCGCAGCAGTCACAGCAGTCACAGCAGTCGCAGCAGTTCGAGCAGTCGCAGTTGCTGCACAGCCCCTCCCGGCGCTCCCGGGACCAGGGATCCTCGTACGTGCCGCAGCACATCTGGCACGTACAGGCCAGCCCCATCCAGATGGCACACCCGCGAGCAGCCCGCGCCGGTCGCGGCGCGGCGGCTCCGGGGGCAGCGGCGGGGCTCCCGGGCCGCCGGGCGGTGCGTACCTCGCCGGCCAGCTCGGTGCGGTGAGCGCAGGAGGCCGTGCCGAAGGCCCGGTCGACAGACGCGCGCTGCTCGTGCACGAGCAGCCGGTGCGCCAGCTTGCCGTCAATGAACTCGACCTCGCGCAGCGCGAGCCGTATCCCGTGCAGGGCGTCGTCGGCGAGCCGCCGGGCCTCGGCCAAGGACGTTCCCGTGGCGGATGGGGGTCCCCCGCTCGAGCGAAGCCGAGAGTGGGGGAGGGTTCCACGCCCCCGACGCAGCGTCAGTTTCCCGGTCCTCCACGGCGTCCAGGAGATGAGCGAGCCGTCCGAAGAGCCGTCCGGCCTCGGCAAGCGGCTCGGCGTTGCCGGGGCGCCCGGCGAGGACGGCGGTGTGCGCGAAGGCCGCGGTGGTGGCGGTCTCGGTCGGCTCGGTGACGGTCAGCAGCGGCGTTCCGATGCCGGCCAGCGTCTCGATACCGATCTGCCGGTCCACGGCGTCGACGAGTACGGCGGTGTCGAAGCCGACGTCGGAGCCGGTACGCGCACCGGCCCTGCCCCAGCTCGCGGCGACCCGGCGCGCGGCGAGCGCCACGGGCCTGCGGGCCAAAAGGCCGTCCCCGTCGGCCACATGGTCACGCACCTTCGCCGAGGCGAGCACCAGCGAGACGGCCGCGGCGAGCCGCGCGCCCTCGCCCTGCGCGACGGACGCGGTCCGCATACCGCGCAACGGGCAGGGCCCGGCGGTGCGCCGCCAGCCCGTCGCCGTCGCCCGCTCGGCCTGAGCCTCCGTCAAAACTGATATCAGCAGCCCGTCATAGTTCGTGACGATCCGGGCGAACTGGACGTGGTCGCGGCGCAGCGCGAGGCACAGCCCGCACAAATGCGCCATCCACTGCGTGCTGAGCCCTCCACCGAGGCGGTGACTGCAGGGCCTGACGATTCCGAACACGAAACTCCCCCGTGGCACGGACGACCTTGAGCCGCGGCACCGCCGAAGGAAGGCCGAGCACGGTCATGTTCTGGACGCCGGCTCGTGCGTTCCGGAGGCACCGGACAGCACAGTATCGACCACCCCGTTCACCCGTACGCACCGTCCGTCACTCGAACGCCGTCGCAAATCATATTTCACTCTCAGTCAGCAGCCGTACCCCGCAGGACCCTTGGGGCGCGCGGGCTCTCGACGTATTTGCTGTGCACCAGTACCGTCACGAAACCCCCGCGCGGCGTCTATCCCCTTAGCGCGACATCCGCATCATGGACGACCATGGGGATGCGGAAAGCAAGAAGGACCGCTGTGAGAGGAGGCGTCCATGGGATCGGTGCGCAAGGCGAGTGCCTGGCTTGGCCTCGTCGACGACAACGATGACGAGCGTTACTACGACGACGACTACGCCGAGGGTCAGGAATCCGGCGATGCCTGGGTCACCGACCCGCGCGTGAAGGTCGCGTCCGAGACCGCGGAGGAGAAGGGCCGCCGGATCGGCACGGTCACCCCGGACAGCTTCCGGGACGCACGCGGCATCGGCGAGCTCTTCCGGGACGGCGTCCCGGTCATCATCAACCTCACGTCCATGGAGCCCGCCGACGCCAAGCGCGTGGTGGACTTCGCGGCCGGCCTGACCTTCGGGCTGCGCGGCACGATCGAACGGGTCGCCACCCGTGTCTTCCTGCTGACCCCGGCCAACACGGAGATCGTCAACGGCGAGGCCGCGGGCCGTCAGACGGACGGTTTCTTCAACCAGAGCTGAGGCAGGGCCGCTCACCGGCCCCGCACTCCGGTGCTCGGCTCACCGGAAGGCATCGAGTCCGGTGAGCGCCTTGCCCAGCACGAGTTGATGCATCTCGACGGTGCCTTCGTACGTGAGCACCGACTCCAGGTTCGTGGCGTGCCGCATCACCGGATATTCGAGCGAGATCCCGTTGGCACCGAGGATGGTACGGGCGGTACGGCAGATCTCGATGGCCTCTCGTACGTTGTTGAGCTTGCCGAAGCTGACCTGTTCGGGACGGAGCCGTCCCGCGTCCATGCGGCGCCCCAGGTGATGGGCGAGCAGAATCCCCTTGTGCAGCTCGACCGCCATGTCGGCGAGCTTGGCCTGGGTGAGCTGGAAACCTCCGATGGGCCGCCCGAACTGCTCCCGCGTCTTCGCGTACTCGACGGCCGCCTCGAAGCTGGCCCGCGCGGCGCCCATCGACCCCCACACGATGCCGTACCGCGCGTGGGACAGACAGCTGAGCGGCCCCTTCAGCCCGGTCACGTCCGGCAGTACGGCATCGGCGGGCAAGCGCACATCATCAAGAATCAGCTCACTGGTGACGCTGGCCCGCAGTGACCACTTGTGCTTGATCTCGGGGGCGGAGAACCCCGTCGCGTCGGTGGGCACGACGAACCCGCGGATCCCGTCGTCGGTCTGGGCCCAGACGACGGCGACCCCGGCCACCGACCCATTGGTGATCCACATCTTCCGCCCGTTGAGCACCCAGTCCCCGCCGTCGCGCTTGGCGTAGGTCCGCATGGAGCCGGGGTCGGACCCGTGGTCGGGTTCGGTGAGCCCGAAGCACCCGATGACCTCACCGGCGGCCATGCGGGGCAGCCACTCATGCTTCTGCTCCTCACTTCCGAACCGGTGAAGGGCGTACATGGCGAGGGATCCCTGCACGGACACGAGGGACCGGATCCCGGAGTCGGCGGCCTCGAGTTCGAGACAGGCGAGCCCGTACTGAACGGCACTGGCCCCGGCGCACCCGTACCCCTGGAGCGACATCCCGAGCGCCCCGATCCCGCCGAGCTCCCGCGCCAGCTCCCGGATCCCGGGCAGTTCGCCCTTCTCGTACCACTCGGCGACGTAGGGCAGCACCCGGTCCGCGGCCCACGCCCGCACGGTGTCGCGGATGACCAGGTCCTCCAGGTCCAGCAGGTCGTCGATCCCGAGCGGATCAGCGGGGTCAAAGGGCGGGAGCTTCGAGGACGCGGACATCAGAGCAGCCTCCGGAAACTAAAAACTAGCACCGCTAGTCACGATGCGAGAGCCGACGTTACGACGCAGTGTCCCGCACGTCCAGTGCATCTCCGACGGCGCAGGAACCGGCAGCGCCAACGGCGGGCCACCCCCACGAGGGACCTGGACCTGTCGACGGAGTTGAACGGGCTGTGCGCGGGTGGGAGACACCTGCCGGGCCGAAGGCCCGGGCAGGCTACGCGGACACGCGGGAGTCCGCGACCTTCCGAGGCGCGGGAATCTCGGCCGAGCCCGCCGGCGGAGGGCACTCCATCACCCGCGGCAACCGCAGCGCCATCACCGCCCCCAGCAGCAGAAGCCCCGCACTCACCAGCAACGTCACATGCAGCCCGTGCACGAAGGAGTCCCGCGCGGTATGCCGCAAGGCCGCCCCCGGAGCGCCGCCCAGCCGCGCGGCGACCTCGTACGCCTCGCCCAGGGAGTGCCCCGCGGCGGCGGAATCCGCCGCCGGAACTCCCGGCACCGACGACAGCCCCGGCGCGTACGCCGCGTTCATCACGCTCCCCAGGAGCGCTATGCCGATCCCGGCCCCCAGCTGGTACGAGGTCTCCCCGATCGCGGCGGCCCCACCCGCCTGCGCGGGCGGCGCCTCGCTCAGCATCGACTCGTACGCCCCGAAGAGCGTGGTCTCCAGGCCGAAGCCCAGCAGCACAAACCCGAAGAGCAGCAGCCCCGCGTTGTCCTCCCGGCCCATCGCGGTGAGCGTGACGACCGCGGCCGCGGTGAGACAGAAACCGAAGCAGACCATCGCGCGCGGCCCGAGCCTTCGCAGCATCTTCGCCCCGGCAAGCCCCGAGGCCATCGCCGCGACGGTGAGCGGCAGCAGCCGCAGCCCGGTCTCCAGCGGCGAGAGCCCGAGCACGAGCTGCAGGTACTGCGCGGCTATCAGCTCGAGCCCGACCAGCGCGAGCATCGCGAGGACGATGCACCCCACCGACGTACTGAACGCGGACCGCGCGAACATCCGCAGATCGACCAGCGGAGACGCCCGACGCCGCTGTCGCCGTACGAACCCGGCCATCAGCGCACCGCCCACGAGCAGCGGCACCAGCGTGAACGGGCTGAACGGCGCCTCACCGCCACCGAGCCGCTTCACGCCGAGCACGATCCCGAAGAGCCCGGCGGCGGCCATCAGCGCCCCGACCACGTCCCAGGGACCGTTGCGGTCGCCCCGCGACTCGGGCAGCAGCAGCCGTCCGACCGGCAGGCTGACGAGCATCAGCGGGATGTTGATGAGGAAGACGGATCCCCACCAGAAGTGTTCGAGCAGAAAGCCGCCGAGCAGCGGGCCGATCGCCGCTCCCACCGCGGCCACCGCGCTCCAGATTCCGATCGCGAGCGCCCGCTCCCGCCGGTCGGGAAAGACCTGGCGCAGGATCGACAGCGTCGCGGGCATGATCATCGCGCCGCCGACGCCGAGCAGGGCGCGTGCACCTATGAGGACCTGCGCGTTGTCGGCCAGGGCGGCGATCCCGGAAGCGACGCCGAAGAGTCCGTACCCCAGAAGCAGGACCCTTCTGCGGCCGACGCGGTCGCCCAGCGTGCCGAAGAGGATGAGCAGCGAGGCGCAGACGAGCGGGTAGACGTCGACGATCCAGAGCAGTTCTATCGCGTCGGGCTTGAGGTCCTCGGTGACGGCGGGCACCGCGACATGCAGCACGGTGGCGTCGACGGCGACCAGCAGGAGGCTGACACACAGCACCACAAGGACGACCCAGCGGTTGGCACCGGCCCCGGCCTCCCGACGGCATCGCGCAGCGGCCGTGGGCGTCCCGGACATGTACGTACCTCCCGATGTTCCCTCGCGTTCGGCGGTGCCACAGGGTGGGGACTCCCTGGGGCTGCGGCCCGGGGAGAGCGGAATCCCGGGGGCCCTGGGCCCTGTCGTCCATGTGCCGCCTGCCTCGCGGCGGCACATGGACGACAGGGCCCAGCACAAAGGCGAGTGGTCCGTCAGAGTACGCGAGTCCCTGCCACGGTTGCGCGGCGGACCTCTCACGTACTCCCGTCGAGCGTGTGGCATACGCCACGTTCCCCTTGATGCACCACGTCTCGTGGGCCCGGCCGGTTCCGGCGGCCACCGATAATCGAGCCCGTGACCGATCTTGAGGCGCCTGTCCTGACGCCGCCCCGCATGGGCGCCCTGCGCCGGGCCGTACCCGCCCTCCTGGGGTACGCGGGCGTCCGTGTCCTGGGCCTTGTCGCCCTCGCCCTGGGGAGCGCGGCGCACGACAAGAGCGCGTACACGCTCCTGACGGCCCGCTGGGACTCGCTCTGGTACACCCGCGTCGCCGACCTCGGCTACGGCTGGGAGGTGCGGCTGCCGAACGGCGACGTGCACTCGAACCTGGCGTTCTTCCCGCTGCTGCCCTGGCTGGAGCGGCTCGGCTCGGCGGTCACACCGCTGTCGTCCGCGGACGCAGGCCTGCGGGTCAGCACGCTGGCCTCACTCGCGGCGGCCTGGGGGATCTTCGCCGTCGCGGACCATGTGTACGGACGCCGGGCCGGCGTCTGCGCGGTGCTCGTCTGGGCGGTGCTGCCCGTCGGGATCGTGCAGTCGATGGCGTACAGCGAGTCCCTCTTCACGGCGCTCGCCGCCTGGTCGCTCTACGCGGTGCTGACCGGCCGCTGGCTCACGGCGGGCCTCCTCGCCTCGCTCGCCGGGCTGACCCGCCCGGTGGGGATCGCCGTGGTCGCGGCCGTCTGGGCGGCGGCGAGCGCCTCTCTCGTACGGGGGACGCGTACGAGAGCCGTGCCGGACCGGGGCGCGGATACCCCATGTGAAGGAAAGCGGAGCGTGCCGCAACCGGACGGCGCTCCCGTGTGGCCACGCGCCCTCGGCATGCTCCTCGCGCCACTGGGCGCCGCCGGCTACGTGCTGTGGGTCGGCCACCGCACGGGCAAGGGCCCGCTCGGCTATCTCGACGTCCAGGCGGGCTGGCGCAACGGATTCGACGGCGGTTACGCCTTCGCCCGCTTCGTCGGCGACAAGTTCACGTCGTTCCCGTCGGCCCTGGCGGGCGTCGGGCTGATCGTCGGGGTCGCGCTGATCGTGTGGCTGTACGTGACGTGCGTACGGCAGGGACAGCCGCTGCCGCTTCTGGTGTACGCGGGGATCGTCACGGCGCTCGCCCTGTGCGCGTCGAGCTACTTCGGCTCAAAACCACGCCTCCTGATGCCCGCCTTCCCCCTGCTGCTGCCCCTCGCCCTGGCCCTGTCCCGCCTGCGTACGTCCAGATCAGCACTGGTTCTCGGCGCCACGGCCGTGGCCTCGGCGGTCTACGGGGCGTTCTGGCTGAATGGCTCCGGTCCTCCATGATCGCCCCCTTCACGCAGAGTGAGCGGCCAGGAAATTCCACCCCAGGAATGAGTAAACGAATATTTAAGCACCGCGAAACTAACCCAACGAGAGCAATGGAATTGAAGAATCCGCTCCCCAATGATTAGGGATTCATTGGAAATAAACATGGATCTGAGAGGAATCCCACATCACATCGTCATCACAAAGCGAGTGAATCGGCCTGGAAGTGAGCTCACTCGCTGTAACGTCCATTGAGTGCGTACCGAACGAAACCTCACCCGCCTGGAACGGGTCTTCGCCCGGCTGGACCGTGAGCCGGAACGGCCGGCCCACATCGATGTGCCGAAGATGAGTCGGCACAGGGTTGTGCTCTTCGCGGCAACCCTGGCCTTCTACCTGGCCATCGTGTGGGCCGTGGCGATCACATCGTGGCTGGTCCGGTTCGACTGGCAGATCATGTTCTTCCGGCCCTATCAGCAATGGCCGGAGATCCACGCGTTCCTCGACTATTACGTGGTGCTCGGCCAGCGCGGCCCGACCGCCGTGATGGTCGCCGCCTGGCTGGGCTGGCGCTCCTGGCGGCAGCACACCCTGCGCCCGCTGCTCACGCTGGGCGCCACGCTGCTGCTGCTCAACATCACGGTCGGTGCCGCCAAGCTCGGCATGGGCCGCCTCGGTCCGCACTACGCCATCACGATCGGCTCGAACGAGATGGGGCTCGGCGGCGATATATTTCCTTCGGGCCACACCGCGAATGCCGTCGTGACCTGGGGAATCCTGGCCTATCTGGCCTCCACCCCGAGGGCCAGGCGCTGGCTGTCCGCCCTGTCCGCCGTGACCGCGCTCGGCGTCGGCCTCACCACCGTGTACCTCGGTACGCACTGGCTGAGCGATGTGCTCCTGGGCTGGGCGGCGGGTCTGCTGATCCTGCTGGCGCTGCCCTGGCTCGAGCCGCTGATCGCCCGCGCCGAGATCTGGATCTTCTCGGTGCGCGACTCCTGGCGCGCCCGCGGCGGCCGTACCGTCCCCTCCCCCACGCTCGAACCCGCTCACGCGGGGGGACCCCCGTCGGCGGCCTCGCCGGTCGGCGCGCCCGTCATGCTCCCGCAGGCCGGCAGCCCGGAGGAAGAGGCTCCGGCCCGCGAGGCGGTCACCGCCGCGCGCTCGCCCCGGCCGCCCATCCACCTGGCCCCCGGGCCGCATACGACCCGCTCGGAGCGCACCCCGGTGACACCGGCCGGCAGTCGCCGTCCGCCGCACCCGGACCGCGTGGCAGTCCGCACGACGACACCCTCGGCCCGCCCCCTGACGGGCGGCTGAGGACAACGGGACCGCGGGGCCGGTACGCACAGCCTCCCCGCACCGCGAAGGCCCCCGACTCCTGACGAGCCGGGGGCCTTCGCACCGTCCAGGGGTCCTGTTCAGCCCTTCCAGCAGCGCGTCACCCGGCCGTCGGTGACCTCGAAGTTCAGGCGACCGCTCATGTATTCCATGGTGATGATCGCGCCGGGCGGCAGCGAGCGCACCGGGGACCAACCACGCTCCCGGGCACGGCTCTCGGCGTTCCTCGCCTCCAGCCCGACATAGCTCTCCGGACTGTCCTGGGGCTCTGCTTGAGAGGGAAAGGGTGCCATGACCGCCACGTTAGGCGGCCCGCTCCGGCCGGGGAAGTCCGAGCCTTGCACCAAACGTCACTCATCCCTCTCCGGTCACGCTTCTGTCACAGAATCACGACAGGCGTTTCGGCCGAACTCCGTCACACGTACGAGGGGTACCCGACGTGTTCCGCACGCCTTCGAACGTAATTCGGAGCTACCGTGGCGCAGTCCCGAATAGCCCAATGGAATGCGCGGATCCGCCGGATCGGCGCCCGAGCGGCAAGGCTTTTCCATTCCGATTCCGGGGCGTGCCACGGAAGCTGACGCCGCATAGGAAATTCACGGTTCCAGCACAGAACCCCCGCACGCCCCCTGTCGGAACACGGGGCGACGCGAGCATCATGGCGTGAGCTTCAGCAGGCCCACGGACGCGCGACGGCGAAGGGGCGAGCGATGGGGACGGACACCGCGCAGGGGATGGCGCGACCCGTACGGACCAGGAAGCCGGGGCAGCTGGTCGTCGACTGGCTGACGACCACCGATCACAAGAAGATCGGCCACCTCTATCTGATCACGTCGTTCGTCTTCTTCCTGATCGGCGGTGTGATGGCGCTGGTCATGCGCGCGGAACTCGGCCGCCCCGGCCTGCAGATCGTGGACAACAACCAGTTCAACCAGCTGTTCACCATGCACGGCACGATCATGCTGCTGCTCTTCGCCACCCCGACCTTCGCCGGGTTCGCCAACGAGATCATGCCGCTGCAGATCGGCTCCCCGGACGTCGCGTTCCCGCGGCTGAACATGCTGTCGTACTGGTTCTTCCTCTTCGGCGGCCTCATCGTGCTCGGCTCGCTCGTGGTGCCCTCGGGCCCGGCCAACTTCGGCTGGTTCGCCTACGCCCCGCTCAACAGTCTGGAGCGCTCGCCGGGCATCGGCGCCGACATGTGGATCATGGGCCTGGCGCTCGCCGGCTTCGGCACGATCCTCGGCGCGGTGAACTTCATCACGACCATCGTCGGGATGCGCGCCCCCGGCATGACGATGTTCCGGCTCCCGATCTTCACCTGGAACACCCTCTTCACCTCGATCCTCATCCTCTTCGCGTTCCCGGTCCTCGCGGCGGCGCTGCTCTGCCTGGAGGCGGACCGGCGGTTCGGCTCGGTGATCTTCGACGCGGCCAACGGCGGCGCGCTGCTGTGGCAGCACCTGTTCTGGTTCTTCGGGCATCCCGAGGTCTACATCATCGCGCTGCCGTTCTTCGGGATCGTCACGGAGATCCTGCCTGTCTTCAGCCGCAAGCCGCTCTTCGGCTATCTGACGCTGGTCGCCGCGACGATGGCCATCACCGGTCTGTCGATCGTCGTCTGGGCGCACCACATGTTCGCGACCGGCGCGGTGCTGTTGCCGTTCTTCTCCTTCATGTCGTTCCTGATCGCCGTGCCGACGGGTGTGAAGTTCTTCAACTGGACCGGAACGATGCTCAAGGGGTCACTGTCCTTCGAGACACCCATGCTGTGGGCGACGGGCTTCCTGGTGTCGTTCCTGTTCGGCGGCCTCACCGGGGTGATCCTGGCCTCGCCGCCGCTCGACTTCCACGTCACCGACTCGTACTTCGTGGTCGCCCACTTCCACTATGTCGTCTTCGGCACGGTCGTCTTCGCGACCTTCGGCGGCTTCTTCTTCTGGTGGCCCAAGCTCACCGGCAAGATGCTCGACGAACGGCTCGGGAAGATCCAGTTCTGGACGCTGTTCGTCGGCTTCCACACCACGTTCCTGGTGCAGCACTGGCTGGGCGCCGAGGGCATGCCACGCCGGTACGCGGACTATCTGGCCGCCGACGGCTTCACGGCGCTCAACACCGTCTCGACGATCGGCGCCTTCCTGCTGGGCCTGTCGACGCTGCCGTTCCTCTACAACGTCTGGAAGACCGCCAAGTACGCCCCGAAGGTCGAGGTCGACGACCCCTGGGGCTTCGGCCGCTCCCTGGAGTGGGCGACCTCCTGTCCGCCGCCCCGGCACAACTTCGTCACGCTTCCCCGGGTCCGCTCCGAGTCCCCCGCGTTCGACCTGCACCATCCGGAGTACGCGGAGATCGAGTCGAAGCGCGCTCCAGCGCCCGGGACAGCCGGTCCCGGGACGTCGTGACGGGTCTTTTTTCAGCCTGTCCGGCGTTTGAGGACGAGCGCGTCAGCGCGACAAGCGGGGGTCTGGGGGCGGCAGCCCCCAGGGACGGGTAGGGGCGGCGGGGGCGAAAACCCTAGGGCCGGTACGACAGCTGTGGCACCTCGAAGCACCTGGAGTTCATGTCGCCCTGGGAGACCCACCCCCGGTCGTCCTCCCAGCGGGCGACCGAGAGACATGCCCGCCGGGTCTTCGGCGGCTCCGCGAGCCGCTGGTACGTGACGGGAAGCAGCAGCCCCCCAGCCGTATACGGCTCGCCCCGGTTCATGAAGTCGTCGACACACGCCCGCGTGACCCCCGTACGAGCACAGGACTTCGCCGCGTCGGAGAACCACCGCGCGGCCGCCCACCCCTCCAACTGCCACTGGGAGTGGGTCTTCAGCCCTTTGGTCGCGTCGCGGAACGCGCGGACGGCGGCGTCCGACGTGTCCTCGTAGTTGCGACTGGCCCCGGTCGCCCACAGCGCGTTGCGGCAGTGCGGCGCGCCCGCGTAGTCCTCGGGCACGGTGGACGTCCAGTTCTGCACATTGGTGACCTTGGCGATGACCTCGGCACCCACGTCGTCCATCGCCTCGCACAGCCGGGCGTTGCCGTGCGTGTCGATGGCGTCGAAGACGAGATCGGCACCCTGCTCCTTCAGATCGGCGGCGGCGGCACGGAAGTTGGGCAGCGCGAAGTCGACCTGCTCGGTGACCACCTTGTAGCCCTCGGCCTCCAGCCCCTGGGTGACGAGCCGCGCGTAGGCGGCGGACGCGGACTGGTTGTAGGAGACGACGGCGGCCGTGCGGGCGCCCCGTACGCGCTTGAAGTAGCGGTAGACCTCGGTGCCGCCGTACAGCTTCCCGTCCCAGCCGGGCGTACCGGCCCGCGGCGAGAGGCTCCCGTAGATCCCGTAGAGGTGCGGATACGTGTCGTACGCCGGGCCGATGGGCTGGCCGCCGATGTCGGGCACGCGCGCGTGGGACACGCGGGAGGCGCCCGCGTAGTCGAGGGCGGTGGTGGCGACGAGCGCGACGACCTTGTCCTCGTCGACGAGCTGGTGCACACACTCGTTGTTGCCGACCCCGCTGCCACCGTCGTCGCACAGCCGCACCTCGACCCGGCGCCCGTCGATGCCGCCGCGCGCGTTGAGACGGTCGAAGTAGGCCTTCGCCCCGTCGCGCGGACCGGTGAACGCGGACCCGCCGACAGGGCTGGTCGCACTGGTGATGATGCCGACGCGGATCGGGGCGGCGCTGCCTTGCCGCGTGGGCGTGGACCGGTTCTCGAAGTCGCTCTCGGGAAGCCGGCTGCCGCAGGCCGTGCCCAGCAGGAGCAGCACGGCCAGGGCGGCCGACTCAGCAGCCGGGACCAGGCGACGCATTGCCGCTCAACTGGACCAGCGCGCAGAGGGTCTTGACGGAGACCTTCCAGGTGCCGTCCTGCTCGACGGCCGTCCCGGAGGCGCCCGGCAGGGCGGTCGCGCCCTTCAGGGTCAGCGAGTACGTCACGTCGGCGCCGGCCGGCGAGGTGAACTCGACCTTCTCGACGTTCGCCTGCACCTGTCGGCCGCGCTGGTCGCCGTTGAAGCTCTCCAGGACCTCGGCCATCCGGCCGCCGTTCTCCAGGACTTGCTGCTTGTCCTTCTGGGAGACGGCGGGGTCGAAGAACTTCTCCCAGTTCCGCTCGATCTCCTGCTCGGCCGCCGCCGGATCCGCCGGCGCCGTGGGGCTGGGAGGCCGTTCGCTGGTGGACTGCCGCACGGAGGGGGCGGGCGGGGCGCTGTCCGCGCCGCCGCTGTCGTCGCTGCACGCCGTGAGGGCCACGGCGAGGACGAACACCGCCACCGCTGCCGCTCCCCGGCCGTTGCCCCGCCTGAGCTCGCTCCCGAGAACCATCTTGGCTCACCACCGGTGTCGGTCCGGGTCAAGTCCGCCCGGAGCTTTCAGGGTCAGCTTCCAGAAGGCATAGTGCAAGTCCATTGGCGGACTTGGAAGACAGACAGACACGCGACGTCTGGGAGCCCGGATGCGGACAGCTCGACTGCGGACTGTGCACCCCGTCCTGTGGGCCGGATGGGCCGCGCTCGCCGCCGGCGCGGTGTTGTGCGTCATCGGCTGGTACGGGATCTCCGGCGAGCGGTACGCGGAGCGGCAGTTGCCGTTTCTGGCGTCGTGCACCGTGCCCGGCGCCGCACTGATCATCTCCGGCGCGGTGCTCCTCACGCACGGCAGGAACGCGCAGGCGGCGGCGCGCGTCGAGGAGTTGTACGGGCTGCTCGTGGTGGCCGAGCCCGCCGAGGCGGAGGAGTCCGCGCAGGCGGCGGCCGCGCCCCTCGCCATCAGCGGTGAGTTGCTCATGGTGCCCGGCGGCACACTGTGGCACCGGGCGGACTGCCCGCTGGTCGCCGGGAAGCCGAAGGCCGTGCCGGTGGACTCCCGGGTGCTGGCGAGCGGGGAGCTGGGACCGTGCCCGATCTGCGAACCGTCGGCCACCGATCCGGATGACTCCACCACCGGTCCGGGTGATTCCGCCACCGGTCCTGATGGCTCCGGCGCCGGTCCGGGTGACTCCGTGGCCCGTCCGGGTCACTGATGGCGTCGCTGACGTACGACCTCACGCTCGCCGGTCTCTCGGTCGGCGGTGCCGCCGCGCTGACCGGGATCGGACTGATCGTCACCCACCGGGCGACCGGCGTGCTCAACTTCGCGCACGGCGCGATCGCGATGGTGTGCGCGTATCTGCTGCGCCAGTTCACGGTCGAGTGGGGCTGGCCGCTCGCCCTCGGCGCCTCGGTGACCCTCCTTGTCGTGGCACCGGCCATCGGCATGGCCCTGGAACGCTTCGTCTTCCGCCCGCTGTCCGTGCTGGGCGGCGACCCGGCGCAGACCCTTGTCGCGTCCGTCGGCGTCTTCGTCCTGCTGGTCGGCGGGGCCGCCCTGGTGTGGGGCACCGGGGCGCGCGCGGACGCGCCGACGCTGGTGTCGGCGGATCCGTGGGGGCAGTTGGCGGTGGCCGTCGCGCTGGCCCTGGGCGTGGGGGCGGTGGCGCACCGGACCCGCTTCGGCACGGAGCTGCGCGCCGTCGTCGACGACCGCTCGCTCGCCGTGCTCGGCGGCATCGACGCGGACCGGGTGGCCGCGGCGGGCTGGGCGTTCGGCTCGTTCACGGCGGGTCTGACGGGGGTCCTGCTCGCCCCGTACGTGCGCCTCGACCCGTACGGCTTGCCGCTGCTCGTCATGGAGGTGATGGCGGTGGCGGTGGCCGCGCGGATGCGCAGCCTCCCGGTGGCCGTCGTGGTGGCCCTCGGCGTCGGGGTCGCCCAGAGCCAGCTGACGCGGCTGCACCCCTCGGGCTGGGCCGAACCGTTGCTCCAGGCGGTCGGCGCGAACCTGTTCGTGGTCGCGCTGCTGATGGCGGCGCTCGTTCTGCCCGGCGTCGGCACCCGCGACGCGCTCCCGCGCACGGCGACGGCCCGCGTGGCGACGCCGCCGGGCGCCTGGATCGTGGCGGTCGTCCTGTTCTCGCTGCCCCTGGGCTTCGCCGGCTCGGACCTGCATACGTCCGTACAGGTCCCGGCGCTGGGCGTGGTGCTGCTGTCGCTGGTCGTCGTGACCGGCCGGGGCGGCCAGATCTCGCTCGGACAGGCCGCGTACGCGGGTCTGGGCGCCCTGTTCACCGCTCTGCTGGCGGCGGGCCGCTTCCCCGGGCTGCCGCGCCTGCCCGAGCTGGCCGCGCTCGCGGTGGCCGTACTCCTGGTCGCCCCGCTCGGCCTCCTGACCGGCTGGCCGGCCATCAGCCGCCACGGTCTGGCCCTCGCGCTGGCCACCTTCGCGGTGGGCGTCGGCGTCAGCCGCTTCGTCTTCGCCCAGCCGTACGCCACGTCGGGGCTGTCTCTCGGCCGCCCGACGGGCTTCGACGGAGACCGCGCGTACTACGTACTCGAACTCGCCCTCCTCGCCGCCGCGTTACTGGCCGCGAGCGCCCTGCGCCGGGGCCGTACGGGCCGGGCCCTGGCCGCCCTGCGCGACCACGAGCCGGGCGCTTCCGCCGCCGGCGTCCGCGTCCCGGCCCTGAAACTCACCGCGTTCGTCGCGGGCGCCGCCCTGGCCGCACTCGGCGGCGGCATGCTCGGCATGGGCCTGCGCGCCTTCGACGCCACGGCGTATGACCCCGTCCGCGGGCTGCTCTGGTTCGCGGCGGTCGTCGTCCTCGGAGCCGACAGCGTCCTCGGCGCCCTGGCCGCCGCCGCCCTGCTCGTGGGACTCGACGCTGGGGCGCGGGGTGGCGTGGCGGCGGCTCTGATCGGCATCCTGGCCGTCCTCGTCGGCCGCTTCCCCGCAGGCCCGTACGAGGCCCTCCGCACGGCGTCCTCCCGCCTGCGCCCGCGCCTGCACCGCCGGGCGGCACTGACACCCCTGGGGGCACGCGTACGACGGCGACTGCGCCCGGTGGAGCCGGAAAGAACCACGGGCCTCATACCGGCAACGGCAGCGGCGGACGCGGGAAGGACCGCGCCGGGGCCGGCCTCGCGGTCCGCCGCCGGGCCCCGACGCCGATCCGTGCTCCACCGTTCGCGCCCTTCGACAGAGCCCACCAACCACCAATCCCTCAGCGCGCGCCAACTCCACGTCAAATTCAGCGGCTTCACGGCCCTCGACGGAGTCTCGCTCGACGTCCGGCCCGGTCGCGTCACCGCGGTCGTGGGTCCCAACGGCGCCGGAAAGAGCACCCTCTTCCACTGTCTCGCCGGGACGCTGCGCCCTGCGGGCGGGAGCGTGCTGCTCGGGGGGCGGGACATCACCCGGGCGGCCGCGCACGCACGGACCCGGCTGGGGGTCGCGCGGACCTTTCAGCAGCTGGCGGTCTTCCCGTCGTTGACCGTGGCCGAGAACGTCCAGGTCGGCGCCGAGCAGGGACGGATCGCCGATCCGGGCGCCGTGGAGCGGGCGTTGCGGCTGCTCGGGCTCGACGGGCCGGTACGGGCGCTGCCCGCGGCCGGGCTGCCGACCGGGACACTGAGGCGCGTCGAACTCGCGCGGGCGCTGGCCGGAAGCCCGCGCGTGCTGCTGCTCGACGAACCCGCGGCCGGACTCGACACCGGTGAAGTGACCGCGCTGGCCCGCGTGTTGCGGGCCCTGGCCGCGGACGGCATGGCCCTGCTCGTCGTCGAGCACGACCTCGACCTGGTCGCCGGCCTGGCGCACACGGTCCATGTCATGGCGGCGGGCCGGATCGTCACCTCCGGCCCCGCCGACCGCGTCCTGGAGACGGGGTCCGCCGGATGAGCATCGCCCTGCGCCACGCGCGCGTGCGCTACGGCCCTCTGGAGGCCCTGCACGGCGTGACCCTCGTCGCCCCTGACCCCGGTCTCACCGTCCTGCTGGGCCGCAACGGCTCCGGTCGTACGACCGCGCTGCGCGCCCTCGCGGGAACGGTGCCGCTGTCCGGCGGCGCCGTCGTCTGGGACGGCGCCGACGTGACGCGCCTGCCCGCGTACGAGCGGGCCCGGCGCGGCCTGTGCCTCGTCCCGGAGCGCCGGGCCGTCTTCGGTTCGCTCACGGTCCGCGAGAACCTGGAGCTGGCCGCGCCCGACATTGCCACCGCCCTCGACGCCTACCCGCGGCTGGAACCCCTCCTCCCCCGCCGCGCCGGCACCCTCTCCGGCGGCGAGCAGCGCATGCTCGCGCTCTCCCGCGCCCTGCTGGCACGCGCGCGCGTGCTGCTCGTCGATGAGCCCGCGCAGGGCATGTCGCCGACGGTCGCGGCACGGACGTACGAGCTGCTGAGCGGTCTCGACGCGTGCGTGGTAGTCGCGGAACAGCGGCTGCCGCCCGGACTGCGCGTGCCGGCGGGCCGGACGACGTACGTCCATGAACTGCGCCGCGGCTCAGTCGTGTTCAGCGGGGAGGCTGCCGAGGCGGCACGGAGGACGGCAGGGAGGCAAGGGACGACGCCAGGGATGACGGGGCCGAGGGGACCAGGGGCGGGCCGAACAGGGCGAGAGCCAGGTTTCGGGCGCCCGAACCCTCCGGGATGACGAGCAGCGTGCCCGCCTTCAGCTGGTCCGGATGGCTCCCGACGGTCTGCTTGTTGGCCTCGTACAGCGCCTTCCAGCCACCCTTGACCTGATACTTGCGGGCGACGGACGAGAGCGTGTCTCCGGCCTTCACCACGTGTATACGGCCCTCGAGCTTGCACCTCTTGGAACAGACGGGCCAGGCCACCCACCCCTGGGCGGCCACGACCGCCTCGGCGACCTTGATCTGCTCCTCGCGCGTGGCGAGGTCGGCCCGCGGAGCGAACGTGAACCCGCCGAACGCCTCCCAGGTGGGCTGCCAGAACTGCAGCCCTCCGTAGAAGCCGTTCCCGGTGTTCGCGTCCCAGCGACCGCCGCTCTCGCACTCGGCGATGCAGCCCCAGGGCCAGTGGTCCTTCGCACAGTCGTACGACACCCGGACCGACTGGGGGCTGGGAAGCGGGGGCTCTAGCGCGGCGGCCGCCCTCGGAGGTACGAGGACGGCCAGCGCGGCGGCGGCCACGACCGCGTACCGAACGCGCCCGTGCGACGTGGGATGCATCGGATCACGCTAAGCAACACGCCAGAGCCGCCCGTTGAGCCGCGCCTGGAGCGCGCCGGGCCCCACCCGGTCGGAGGACCGGGCGGGGCCCATGGAGGCGGGAGGCTCAGAGGTCGAGCCGCTGCCCCGGCACGATCAGGTCGGGGTCACCGCCGATCACGGCCTGGTTGGCGGCGTAGATCTTCTTCCAGGTGGTCCCGTGCCGGGCGGCGATGCCGCTCAGGGTGTCTCCCTCGCGCACGGTGTAGTCGCCGCGGGACGCGCCGCGGTCGGCGTGGCCCGACGAGCGAGCCGGCGCCTTCGACGGCTTGGACTCCGACGGCTTCGACGAGGCCGACTTGGGTGTTGACTTCGTGGCGGCCGATCCCGCGCCGGACCCGGCGCCCGAGGACGCGGGCGCGTTTCCGTACGCTCCCGCGCGCGCCGAACAGGTGGGCCACGCGCCCCATCCCTGTGCGCGCTGGACCTTGGTGGCGACGGCGATCTGCGCGGCCTTGGAGGCCTTGTCGGCGGTCGCCGCGTAGGCGGTGCCGCCGTACGCGCGCCAGGTGCCGGCGGAGAACTGGAGTCCTCCGTAGTAGCCATTGCCGGTGTTGATGTGCCAGTTCCCGCCGCTCTCGCACTGTGCGATGCGGTCCCACACTCCACTGTCGGCCGCTGCGGCGTTGCCGGTCGCGGTGAGCAGTCCGAGCGGGGCGAGCAGAGCCGCCCCGGCGAGGACCGCCGTCGTACGAGCCCTGGTCGTCGTACCGGACTTGGTCGTCGTACCGGATCGGGTCGCCGTTCCGGCCTCGGTCGTCGTACGCGCCTTATGGCCGTTGTCGTGAGTGTTCTCGGCACATGCGGACATGTAGATCCCTCTCTGAACACCCGGGGTCCCCCAAGGCCTGGCGCGACTGCCCGCGCGTAGGACGCGGTCGTCGCGCTCGCCCCGTCCGCCGGAGGCTGTGCTGTGAGTCGGCTGGTTCGGCCGGCGGACGTACCCGAGCGGTGCTCGTTGCACACGGCGGAGAAATCTAGGGAGCTTGTCGCCCCGATATCAACCAACTCCTTGTCATTCGAGGCCAGTTCACCGTTACCGCGAGTATCGTCGATTTTCGGCCAGCCCATTCATCGGGTGATTTCCGGATTTGTCGACCTGTCGCTCTGGTGATCTGTGACTCACTTCACCGGGTCAACTTCCTTGGATTACCGATTAGTTGACGTTGAGTAAGCGATTCCGCCGGTCATCTCACCCTGCGCGTCGGATGGTTCGATTCCGTTCGCTCCCGAGCGTGACTCCGGCCACAGATCGCCCGTTGTCATCTTCATGAGCCGGGGACCCCCGGTTCATGGGCCGGGAGCCACCCGGCACACCACGCACCGCATCCCGAGGAGCCACCGTGCCGCGCATGCTCGACGTCAGCGACGACGTACGCGCCGAGATCGGCGACGAAGAAGCCGACCGGCTGCTCGCCGGAGAGAACGCCCCGGGCAGTTACGACTGCACGTCCTGCCGCACCCCGGGCGACTCGGAACAGGAGCGCACCAGCACCGTCCTGTTCATCGGCGACGAGACCGCTGTCCTCGCCTTCGCCCACGCCACCTGTCTGCCCTCCCAGGTCGTGCAGGTCACCGAGGAGCAACTGCAGGGCGCCGTCCGCTCGATCAGCCCCGACGGCGCGCCCGCCCAGGCCACCCCCGAGCAGGCCGTGCTCGGTGTCACCAGCGGACTCGTGCTGATCAACGGCGAGTTGCACCCGGCGCTCGTCGTCGAGCCGACCGGGCCGATCGTGCGGCCCGGCTCGACCGACGTCGGCGACGACTTCCTGCCCCTTCTCATCGAGCAGGGCTTCATGCCGGTGACCGAGCTCAACTCGGTGCCGCCGGTGCTGCACGGGTGGTCGGTGCTGCTCGCCATGGGCCAGCTGCACGCCGTGCTGCAGCCGGGCACCGGCGGGGGCCAGCCCGTCGCCTGGTGGCAGGCACACCAGGCCCTCCAGGTCGCCGAGAGCTGGCGGGCGGCGGCCAACAAGCACCAACAGGTGCTGCTGTTCGCGGCGCCGGTCGGCTCGATCGGGCGCCAGCCGCGTGAGGATCTGCTGCGCGACGCCCTGGACAAGGCGGCGGCCAACGGGAAGCTGGTGGCCAGCGCAATGCCGCTCGCCGGCACGTGAACGCTCCGCTGGGTGCTGCCGGGGGACTATGGGGCCGTTGTCGGCTACAAGTACGTCCTTGACCGCGGATGCTCCGTGACTGGTCGCGCCGCCCACGCGGCGGAGCCGCACATGTCACAGCCTCGCGCACTGACCGGGGCGCACCCCAGCCCGGGCGAAGTGCACCGCGCGCTCCTGCTCGGTTGGGAAAGCCGTGGTGGTGGCCGCATCCGTTGGGAGGCGGGGTCGTTGGCACATACGTGCACACCTACGACGCCCCCCGCCGTCGGCTCATCCAGCCGATCCCTCCCCCCAGCCCGCGACTCCGCTCAAGCAGGGAGGTGCCCCCCTCGCGATCGGCTCAGGAACCCCTGGACGGCCCCTCGGCCACGCCGATCTACGACGCGCTCTACGCCGAGTGGCTCAGATCCTTCAAGGCCCTGCCCGGCGACCGGCACGGCGAAGAGGATCTGGGCTTCACGGCGTTCGGGAGCCTCCCGCACGGTTCGAGCTCGTACAGCTCGCTCAACTCGCTGAGCTCGTACACCTCGTACAGCGCGGGTGCGCACTCCGCGCGCCAGAGTGGGGCGCAGCAGGGGCACACCACGACGGCGACCGCCATCTGGCAGATGAGCGGGCGGCAGCACAGCACCGGGATGCACCACATCCCGGCCGCGCTGCCGCCCGCGCCCCGCAGGGGGCTCTGAAGACAAGGGCGGAAGGCAACGGGTAAGGGGCGACTCCCCATGGGAGCCGCCCCTTACCCGTTGCCGCTGCTTCTTCCTCGCTGCTTCTTCCTCGCTACTTCTTCTTCGCGCCGCGCTTCTCGCGCACCCGCACCGAGATATGGATCGGCGTGCCCTCGAAGCCGAACTCCTCGCGCAGCCGGCGCTCGATGAAGCGCCGGTAGCCGTGCTCGATGAAGCCGGAGGCGAAGAGCACGAACCGCGGGGGCTTGGTGCCCGCCTGCGTACCGAAGAGGATGCGGGGCTGCTTGCCGCCGCGGATCGGGTGCGGGTGGGCGGCGACCAGTTCGCCGAGGAAGGCGTTCAGACGGCCGGTCGGAACACGGGTCTCCCAGCCCTCGATGGCCGTCTCGATCGCCGGGACGAGCTTCTCCATGTGCCGGCCCGTGCGCGCCGAGACGTTGACGCGCGGCGCCCATGCCACCTGGCCGAGCTCGGTCTCGATCTCGCGCTCCAGGTAGTAGCGGCGCTCCTCGTCGAGGGTGTCCCACTTGTTGACGGCGAGGACGATCGCGCGGCCCGCCTCGACGGCCATCGTGACGATGCGCTGGTCCTGCACGGAGATGCTCTCGGACGCGTCGATCAGGATGACCGCGACCTCGGCCTTCTCAACGGCGGCGGCCGTGCGCAGCGAGGCGTAGTAGTCGGCGCCCTGCTGGAGGTGGACGCGCTTGCGGATGCCCGCGGTGTCCACGAACTTCCAGGTGATACCGCCGAGTTCGATGAGCTCGTCGACCGGGTCGCGGGTGGTGCCCGCGAGCTCGTTGACGACCACGCGCTCCTCGTTCGCCACCTTGTTCAGCAGCGACGACTTGCCGACGTTCGGGCGGCCGATCAGGGCGATACGGCGCGGACCGCCGACCGCCGCGCCGAAGGTCTGCGCCGGCGCCTCGGGCAGCGCCTCCAGGACGGCGTCCAGCATGTCGCCCGTGCCGCGGCCGTGCAGCGCGGAGACGGGGTGCGGCTCGCCGAGGCCCAGGGACCAGAGGTACGCGGCGTCGGCCTCGCCGCTCGGGCCGTCGACCTTGTTGGCGCACAGCACCACGGGCTTGCCGGCCTTGCGCAGCAGGCGTACGACCGCCTCGTCGGTGTCCGTTGCGCCGACCTTGGCGTCGACGACGAAGACGACCGCGTCGGCCGCGTCGATCGCGTACTCGGCCTGCGCCGCCACGGACGCGTCGATGCCGAGGACGTCCTGCTCCCAGCCGCCGGTGTCGACGACCTTGAAGCGGCGGCCCGCCCACTCGGCCTCATAGGTCACGCGGTCGCGGGTGACGCCCGGCTTGTCCTCGACGACCGCCTCGCGACGGCCGATGATCCGGTTCACCAGGGTCGACTTGCCGACATTGGGGCGGCCGACGACGGCGAGCACGGGGATCGGACCATGGCCGGCCGCTTCGATGGCACCCTCGACATCCTCGATGTCGAAGCCCTCTTCGGCGGCGAGCTCCATGAACTCCGCGTACTCGGCATCGCCAAGCGCCCCGTGGTCGTGCTCTGCCGAACCCTCGGGCTGGATGTCGTCGTTCATGAAGTCCGTACCTCGTCGTTCATTCGTGGTGATCGGTGGACCGCCCGCATATCGGGTCATCCACTACTCAAGTGTCGCCTAGAGCCCGGTGGGGCGCCCGGCGTTTTCGCGGCGCCCGGCCGGACGCCTCAGCGCCCGGTCAGACGCCTGGCGTGGTCCAGGTGGGCGCTCAGCTGTTTCTGGATGCGCACGGTCGCCTCGTCCAGCGCCTTGCGCGTACGGCGCCCCGTGCCGTCGCCCGCCTCGAAGGGGTCGCCGAAGACGACGTCGACCCGGCTGCGCAGCGGGGGCAGCCCCTTGATCAGCCGGCCGCTCTTCCCGGAACTTCCCAGCACCGCCACCGGGACGATCGGCGCCCCGCTGCGTACGGCGAAGTACGCGAGCCCGGCGCGCAGCGAGGCGAAGTCGCCCTCGCCGCGCGTGCCCTCGGGGAAGATGCCCAGAACGCCGCCGTCGTCGAGGACACCCAGCGCCTGGGTGATGGCCGTACGGTCGGTGGTCGCGCGGTCCACCTTCAGCTGGCCGATGGCCAGCAGGAACGGGTCGAGCGGGCCGATGAACGCTTCCTTCTTGATCAGGAAGTGCGTCGGCCGGGGCGCCACGCCCATGACCATCGGCCCGTCGATGTTGTGCGAGTGGTTCACGGCCAGGATCGCCGGGCCGGTCGCGGGCACCTTCCAGGCGCCGAGCACGCGCGGCTTCCACAGCCCGTACATCAGGCCGACGCCGATGCGCCGCCCGACCTCGGCGCCCCTCTCCGACGGAGCCGACAGTGCGGTCACTTCGCGGCCCGCTTCTCCTCGACGAGGGTGACGACGCATTCGATGACCTGCTGGAGCGTCAGGTCGGAGGTGTCCACCTCGACCGCGTCGTCCGCCTTGGCGAGCGGCGAGGTCTTACGGTTGGAGTCGGCCGCGTCGCGCTTCAGCAGGGCCTCGCGCGTGGTGTGTATGTCCGCGCCCTTCAGCTCACCGCTGCGGCGGGCGGCACGCGCCTCCGGGGAGGCGGTGAGGAAGATCTTCAGGTCGGCGTCGGGCAGCACGGTGGTGCCGATGTCCCGGCCCTCGACGACCATCCCCTTCTCCGACGACGTGGCGAGCGAGCGCTGCAGCTCCGTGATCCGGGCACGCACCTCGGGCACCGCGCTGACCGCGCTCACCTTGGAGGTGACCTCCTGCGTACGGATCGGGCCCGCGACGTCGGTTCCGTCGACGATGATGGTCGGCGCGGACGGGTCGGTCCCGGAGACGATCTCGGGCTTCCCGGCCGCGGCGGCGATGGCGCTCGGGTCCGTGATGTCGATCCCGTTGCTCACCATCCACCACGTGATCGCCCGGTACTGGGCGCCCGTGTCCAGGTAGCTCAGCCCGAGCTGCGCTGCCACGGCCTTCGAGGTGCTCGACTTGCCCGTGCCGGAGGGGCCGTCGATGGCGACAATCACAGCCGGGGCGGTCCGGGCGGGGCCGTTTTCCACGGTGGGAACACCTTCCTGGTGCGGGGTGGAGGTTGATGCGGGACACGATCGAGCCCTGCACAAGGTTACTGGGTGCGCCAGGCGCGGAAATCCAGCCCCTCTGGCGTTCGAGATCCAGCCCCTCCGGCGTTTGAGGAGCGGGCGTCCAGGGGGCAGAGCCCCCCGGTACGGGACGGGCAGGGGCGGTGCCTACTGCCGCAACGCCCACCCCCGGTCCCGCAAGGCCGCACTCAGCACCGTCGCGGCCTTCGGCTCCACCATCAGCTGCACCAGACCCGCCTGCTGCCCGGTCGCGTGCTCGATGCGTACGTCCTCGATGTTGACCCCGACCATCCCCGCGTCCGCGAAGATACGGGCCAGCTGCCCCGGCTGGTCGTCGATGAGAACGGCCACGACCTCGTACGTACGCGGAGCGGAACCGTGCTTGCCGGGAACGCGCACCTGCCCCGCGTTGCCACGCCGCAGGACGTCCTCGATGCCGGTGGCACCCTCGCGCCGCTTGACGTCGTCGGAGGACTGCAGGGAGCGCAGGGCCCGCACGGTCTCGTCGAGGTCGGCGGAGACGTCCGCGAGGAGGTCGGCGACCGGACCCGGGTTCGCGGAGAGGATGTCGATCCACATCCTGGGGTCGGAGGCCGCGATGCGGGTCACGTCACGGATGCCCTGACCGCAGAGCCGTACCGCCGCCTCCTCCGCGTGCTCCAGACGCGCGGCGACCATGCTGGACACCAGATGCGGCATGTGCGAGACGAGCGCGACGGCCCGGTCGTGGGCGTCCGCGTCCATCACGACGGGCACGGCACGGCAGTGCGACACCAGCTCCAGGGCGAGGTTGAGGACCTCGGTGTCCGTGTCCCGGGTGGGCGTCAGGACCCAGGGGCGGCCCTCGAAGAGATCGCCGGAGGCGGCCAGGGGGCCCGACTTCTCGCGGCCGGACATGGGGTGCGTACCGATGTACGAGGAGAGGTCGAGGCCGAGCGCCTCCAGCTCGCGGCGCGGGCCGCCCTTGACGCTGGCGACGTCGAGGTACCCGCGTGCGACCCCGCGGCGCATGGCGTCCGCGAGGGTCACGGCCACGTGCGCGGGCGGGGCCGCCACGATCGCGAGGTCGACGGGCCCCTCGGGCGCCTCGTCCGTGCCGGCGCCGAGCGCGGCCGCCGTACGGGCCTGCTCCGGGTCGTGGTCGGCGAGATGGACGACGACGCCGCGCGCGGCGAGCGCGAGGGCAGCCGACGTACCGATCAGCCCGGTTCCGATGACGAGGGCGGTTCTCACTGGGCGATGTCCTTGCGGAGTGCGGCGGCGGCGCCCAGGTAGACGTGCACGATGTCGGTGCGCGGCCGGTCGGACTCGATGTGCGCGAGGACGCGTACGACACGGGGCATCGCGCCCTCGATGTCCAGTTCCTGCGCGCAGATCAGCGGTACGTCGACGATGCCGAGCTTGCGCGCGGCGGCCGCAGGGAAGTCGCTGTGCAGATCGGGCGTCGCCGTGAACCAGATGCTGATCAGGTCGTCCGTGGTGAGCCCGTTCCGCTCCAGGATGGCGGTGAGCAGCTCGCTGACCTGCTCGTCCATGTGCCCGGCCTCGTCCCGTTCCAGTTGGACGGCGCCCCGGACCGCTCGTACCGCCACGGTGATACTCCTCGCTGAGCTGATCTGCGTACTCGACTTGTCACACCAGCGTAGTCAGCCGGCAACGCGCGGGTGCGCGGCGCCCGCCTGACGAGACGGCCGCCGCGCACCGGGCACGGCTCAGAGGTTCTGTGCCCTGATGAGGTCTTCCAGTGAGGCGCCCGGCGGCAGCTCTCCGCTCGGGGTGAGTATGTCGACCACCTGGGGCAGGGACCGCGCGATCCGGTCCGAGGCTTCCCGCGGGCTGACCCCGGTCTGCGCCGCGACCTGCTGGAGGGTCTCGTCGGGCAGGGCCTGGGAGATCTGGTCGCCGCTCACCGGCTTGTTCTCGCCGGTTCCGCCACTTGTGGTGAGCGGACCCGCTGTGCGCCTCTGGACGCGCGGGCACGGGTCCGCTCTCATGGCAGGAGACTCGCCTCGGGGGGAGGCCCGTATGGCCCGCACGAAGCGTCCAGGACCCCTTCTCACGCTTCTCGCGGGACTGTTGCTCGGCCTGTTCATGCTGTCGCTCAACGCGACGACGGGGACGAAGAGCGCGGCCTCGTCCCAGGAGGAGTCGCCCGGCCCCACCACTGCGGCACCGAGCCCGACGCCCACGAAGGCGACGACGCCACCGGCCCCGTCGACCAGCGCGCCGGCCGACGCCGACTACGCGGGCCGTACCGACGACGACTCCGCGGCGGTCGCCGTCTCCGTGCGCGACGGCAAGGCGATCGCGTACTTCTGCGACGGGCGTGACCAGGAGTCGTGGCTCAAGGGCGGCGTCAAGGACGACGGCACCATGAAGCTCACCGGCAAGCACGGCGCGAAACTGAACGGCACGCTCGAGGAGGGCAGGCGCATCGGCGGCACCGTCGACCTGGGCGGGCAGCGCTATGGCTTCACCGCCGACAAGACGGTCAAGCCGTCGGGACTGTACCGGGCGACGGCCACCGTGCGGGGCGCCATGCTCGACGGCGGCTGGATCGTGCTGCCCGGCGGCGAGCAGGTCGGCATCCTCGACCGCGACGGAAAGCCCTCGGCGGCGCCCCGGATCGACCCGGAGACGGGCGCCGTGACGATCGACGGACAGACGCTCACCGCCTGGCCCGTCACTCCGTGACCCGTTCGTGGCCTCCTTCCTGACCGGAGAGCCGACATGACCGGGGAGCCGACATGACCAGGGAGCCGACATGACCAGGGAGCCGCCGACATGACCAGGGAGCCGATATGACCGTGGACCCGAACGCCGCCATCCAGGGCTTCCCCTCCCCCCAGCCCGCCCATCGCCGCCCCCACCCGGCCCGCTATCTCGTCCCGGCACTGGTCGCCGCGGCGGTCGCGGTCGCCCTCGGCGCCTACGGCAAGGTGCACGACCCGGCGGGGACCGCCTTCAACCTCGCCGGCTTCAGCAGCACGAGCGCCGTGAAGTCATGGCTGGCGACGGCGGCGTTCGCCTTCGCGCTCGTCCAGGTCGTCTCGGCGTTCATGGTGTACGGGAAGCTCCCGGGGCCGAGTTGGGCGCCGGTGCTGCACCGCTGGTCGGGGCGGATCGCCTTCCTGGTGGCGGTGCCGGTCGCGGTGCACTGTCTGTACGCGCTGGGCTATCAGACGTACGAGACGCGCGTCGTGTGGCACTCGCTCCTGGGGTGCTTCTTCTTCGGCGCGTTCAGCGCCAAGATGCTGCTGCTCCGCTCGGAGCGGCTCCCCGGCTGGTTGCTGCCGATCGTCGGCGGCCTCGTCTTCGCCGTCCTGACGGTCGTCTGGCTGACGTCCGCCCTCTGGTTCTTCCGCACCTTCGGAGTGACGACATGACCCTCGGAGTGACGACATGACCCACCGCTCGACGCGGCGCACGCTTCTTCTCGCGACAGGCGCGACGGGCGCGACGGCGTTCCTGGCGGGCTGCAGCGAGTACGACGACAACAACGGCCCGGCGGAGTCCGCCCCGCCCGCGAACGCGTCCGGCGGTCAGGAGCTGGCGAAGACGACCGACATCCCGGTCGGCGGCGGCACGGTCTTCAAGGACCAGAAGGTCGTGGTCACCCAGCCGAAGAAGGACGAGTTCAAGGCCTTCTCGGCGGTCTGCACCCATCAGGGCTGCACGGTGAGCGCGGTGTCGGACGGCACCATCAACTGCCCCTGCCACGGCAGCAAGTTCACGGTCGAGGACGGCGCGGTGGCCGACGGTCCGGCCACGCGTCCGCTGCCCGCCGAGAAGATCACGGTGGAGGGAAATTCGATCCGCCTGAGGTGAGGCGCCCCGTACGCTCCGGCACATGCACGCCGAGTCCGTCATACCTGAGTCGGTCGTACCCGAGTCCGTCGCGCCCGTGTACGGGTCGCCCGAGTCCCTGGTGCGCGACCACACGATCTACTCCTGCGTCATGGGCTCGCGCGCCTTCGGGCTGGCCACGGATGCCAGTGACACGGACCGCCGGGGCGTGTTCCTCGCCCCCACCCCGCTGTTCTGGCGTTTCGAGAAGCCGCCGACGCATGTGGAGGGCCCGGCGGAGGAGCAGTTCAGCTGGGAGCTGGAGCGCTTCTGCACCCTCGCGCTGCGCGCCAACCCGAACATCCTGGAGTGCCTGCACTCCCCCCTCGTCGAGTACACCGACGACACGGGCCGCGAACTCCTCGCCCTCCGCGAGGCGTTACTCTCCCGCCAGGCGCACACCACCTTCGCCCGCTACGCGTTGGGCCAGCGCAAGAAGCTGGAAGCCGACGTCCGCTGGACGCCCCGCAGGTCCACGTCCGAGTCACGCGAGGGGAAGCCGTACAGGTGCGCTCCGGACACGGTGGCGAACAGCACGGGGTCGGGTTGTTCCGCGACCACGGCTTCGAGGTCGATGTCGAGGACGTCGTACATCCCTCAAGCGTCCCAGAGCGCCCCCAGTGACATCAGGTCGCCCTGGTACTCGATGCGGTCGGCCCAGGAGGTCGGCCAGGCGTCCGAGCCGTGGTGGGCGCCCGCGAAGGCGCCGGTGAGGCAGGCTATGGAGTCGGAGTCGCCGGAGGTGCAGGCGGCGCGGCGTACGGCGGTGAGGGGTTCGTCGACGAAGAGCAGGAAGCAGAGGAGGCCGGTGGCGAGGGCCTCCTCCGCGATCCAGCCCCCGCCGGTGGCGAGGCAGGGGTCGGTCTCCGGCGAGACGGTGCGCACGGCGTGCCGGAGGTGGTCCAGGGCGTCCAGGCACTCGTCCCAGCCGCGGGCGATGAAGGCCTCCGGCGTGGGGTCCTCGCTGAAGGTCCACAGGTCGCCGAGCCAGCGGGAGTGGTAGCGATGCCGGTTCTCGTAGGCGTACGACCGCAGCCGGCCGACGAGCCCCATCGGCTCGACGCCCTGGGTGAGCAGCCAGATCGCGTGCGCGGTGAGGTCGGCCGCGGCGAGTGCCGTGGGGTGTCCGTGGGTGAGCGCGGCCTGGAACTGCGCGGCGCCCGAGCGCTGTTCGTCGCTCAGCCCCCGTACGAGCCCCACGGGCGCCACGCGCATGTTGGCGCCGCAGCCCTTGGAACCGATCTGGCTGGCCTCCTGCCAGCGGCGCTTCTCGTTCTTCAGGAGGTTGCAGGCGACGAGGCAGGTGCGGCCGGGCGCGCGGTTGTTGTCGGGCGACTGGTACCAGTTCACGAACTCCTCGCGCACCGGCCGCTCCATCCGCAGCGGGCCGAGCAGTCCGCGGTCCATGGCTGTGCGCAGCCCCCGCGCCAGCGCCAGCGTCATCTGCGTGTCGTCGGTGACTTTCGCGGGCCTGGGCAGGGCCATCTGCCGCCAGGGGCCGCACTTGTCGAGGATCGCCGGTACGGAGTTGAACTCGGTCGGGTACCCGAGCGCGTCGCCGATGGCCAGGCCGAGGAGGGATCCGGTGGCGGCGCGCTTCGCGAGGGTCGTGGTGGTCATCATCAGGGCCGTCCTTCCGAAGTGGGACGCAGCAGGGGTGGGTGCAGGGCTTTGGCACCGCCCGCCCGGTAGAGCGCGGCGGGTTTGCCGCGGCCTCCGGTCAGGCGCGCGGCACCGGGGATCCGTTCGACGAAGCCCGGCGTGGCGAGGACCTTGCGCCGGAAGTTGGGCCGGTCGAGGGCGGTGCCCCACACGGTCTCGTAGACCTGCTGCAGCTCTCCGAGAGTGAACTCGGGCGGGCAGAAGGACGTGGCGAGACAGGTGTATTCGAGCTTGGCGCCGACGCGTTCGTGCGCGTCGGCGAGGATCCGGTCGTGGTCGAAGGCGAGCGGACCGAGCGCGTTGTACCGCAGCCACTGGGCCTGCGCCGCGTCACCGCCGCCACGCGGCTCGGGAGCGTCCGGGAGCAGTGCGGCGTACGCGACGGAGACGACCCGCATCCTGGGGTCGCGCTCGGGTTCGCTGTACGTGCGCAGCTGCTCGAGGTGGAGTCCGGAGACGTCCGACAGGCCGGTCTCCTCGGCGAGTTCGCGCCGGGCCGCCGTCTCCGCGGACTCGTGCGGCAGCACGAAGCCGCCCGGCAGTGCCCAGCGGCCCGCGTACGGCTCCTGTCCGCGCTCGACGAGCAGTACCTGGAGCACACCCGCGCGGACCGTCAGGACGGCGAGGTCGACGGTGACGGCGAAAGGCTCGAACGCGTACTTGTCGTAGCCCTCAGGTACCCTGCCGCCCGGCGCGCGGCCGTCCCGTGCGAGCACGCTCACCCACCCCCTCTTCGTGAGACGCATTCACCGTCACCTTTATAGTCAACCTGACCACAGTAGTCAGTTCGACTATAAAGGCGTGAGCGGGCGTCAACAAGCCCTTCGGAGGGGCCGCCATAAAACGAATCGGCCGGTCCCGGATGACTTCCCAGAACCGGCCGTCGTACGAAAGCCCGGAGGCCTAGAGACCGACCTCGGTCATCAGCATCCCGACCTCGGTGTTCGACAGGCGGCGCAGCCAGCCCGACTTCTGGTCGCCGAGGGTGATCGGGCCGAAGGCGACGCGCACGAGCTTCTCGACCGGGAAGCCGGCCTCGGCGAGCATGCGGCGCACGATGTGCTTGCGGCCCTCGTGCAGGGTCACCTCGACGAGGTAGTTCTTGCCGGTCTGCTCGACGACGCGGAAGTGGTCCGCGCGCGCGTAGCCGTCCTCCAGCTGGATGCCGTCCTTTAGCTGCTTGCCCAGGTCACGCGGGATGGGGCCCACGATGTGCGCGAGGTAGGTCTTCTTCACGCCGTACTTGGGGTGGGTCAGCCGGTGGGCCAGCTCACCGTGGTTGGTGAGCAGGATGACACCCTCGGTCTCGGTGTCGAGCCGGCCGACGTGGAAGAGCCGCGTCTCGCGGTTGGTGACGTAGTCGCCGAGGCACTGGCGGCCGTCGGGGTCCTCCATCGTCGAGACGACACCGGCGGGCTTGTTCAGCGAGAAGAACTGGTACGACTGCGTCGCGACCGTCAGCCCGTCGACCTTGATCTCGTCCTTCTCCGGGTCGACGCGCAGACCCTGCTCCAGGACGATCTCGCCGTTCACCTCGACACGCGCCTGCTCGACCAGCTCCTCGCAGGAACGCCGCGAACCGTAGCCCGCGCGCGCGAGCACCTTCTGCAGGCGCTCGCCCTCCTGCTCGGCGCCCGGGAAGGTCTTGGGCAACTTGACGTCCTTCTTGTCCGCGTACCGCTCCCGGTTCCGCTCCTCGGCGCGCGTGTCGTACTCACGGGAGCTCGCCGGAGCCGTACGGCCGCCGCGCTGCTGGCCCTGCTTGGGGCCGCCCTTGGCGCCGCCCCGCGCGGCGCCGCCGCGCCCGGACTTCGGGCCGTCCGGCGAGGCCCCGGGGCCCACGTCGTAGCGGCGCTCCTCGGGACGGGGCTTGCTGGGACGTCCCTGCCCTTGCTTCTGGTCCCTGCTGTTGCCGGCACCGCGGTAGTTACCGCGCCCACCGCTCTTGCCGCTACCGCTACCGCTGCCGCTGCTTCGCATCAAAGTTCCGTCTAGTCGTCTGCGTCGTCTGTCCCCGGAGCGTCAGGTGCGTCCGGATCGAACGACGGAACCCCTTCCTGCGTCTCGGCCTCGATCGCGTCCGCCTCGGGGAGGAAGGGCGCGAGCTCCGGGAGCTCGTCCAGGCCGCGCAGGCCCATTCGCTCCAGAAAGTAGTTCGTCGTCCTGTACAGGATCGCACCTGTTTCGGGTTCCGCGCCCGCCTCCTCGACCAGACCCCGCTGCAACAGGGTGCGCATCACACCGTCACAGTTCACTCCGCGGACCGCCGAGACCCGGGAACGGCTGACCGGCTGGCGGTACGCGACGACGGCCAGGGTCTCCAGAGCGGCCTGGGTGAGCCGGGCCTGCTGCCCGTCCAGGACAAAGCGTTCGACGGCCGCCGCGTACTCGGGGCGGGTGTAGAAGCGCCAGCCGCCCGCGATGAGCCGCAGTTCGAAGCCACGGCCCTGGACGGTGTATTCGTCGGCCAGCTCGCGCAGGGCGTCCGCGATCTGCCGCCTGGGCCGCTCCAGGATCTTCGCGAGGTGCTCCTCGGTCGCGGGTTCGTCCACGACCATCAGGACGGCCTCCAGGGCGGGCTTGAGATCGAGGTCGGCGACGGTGCGCGGCCCTGCCGCGATCTCGGTGGTCTCCTCGCTCATGCCTTCTCCTCCTTCTTGGGCTCCTCGGGTTGCTCGGGCGGCCGGTCGAACTCGTCGGTGACCACGGGCTGGGTCTCCCCCTCCCCGCCGGTCCAGCGCACGATCAGGTCACCGAGCGCGGTCTCCTGGCCGAGGGCCACGGCCTTCTCCCGGTAGAGCTCCAGGAGGGCCAGGAACCGCGCTACGACGGTGAGGGTGTCGTCGGTGTCCTCGACGAGCGTGCGGAAGCTGGCCTCCCCGAGCTCCCGCAGCCGCGCGACCACGATCTGGGCCTGCTCCTGCACGCTGACCAGCGGGGCGTGAATGTGGTCGACGTACACCTGCGGCTTCGGCTTGGGCTGCATCGCCTTCACGGCGAGCTTCGCGAACCCCTGCGCCCCGATGCTGATGACCACCTCGGGCAGCAGCTCGGCGTGATGGGCTTCGAGCCCGACGGTACGGGGGTAGCGGCGGGCCTCCTCGTCGAGCCGCGCGTTGAAGATGTCCGCGATCTGCTTGTACGCCCGGTACTGGAGCAGCCGCGCGAACAGCAGGTCCCGCGCCTCCAGCAGGGCCAGGTCGGCCTCGTCCTCGACCTCGGCGGCGGGCAGCAGCCGCGCGGCCTTGAGGTCCAGCAGCGTGGCCGCGACGACGAGGAACTCCGTCGTCTGATCGAGGTCCCAGTCCGGCCCCATCGCCCTGATGTGCGCCATGAACTCGTCGGTGACCTTGGACAGGGCCACTTCCGTGACGTCCAGCTTGTGCTTGGAGATCAGCTGAAGCAGCAGGTCGAAGGGCCCTTCGAAGTTCGAGAGCCGCACCTTGAAGACACCGTCACGGGATTCGGCAGGCGCTTCGGGACCGGCAGGAGCGGGCTCCGCAGGCGCTTCAGGCTCCGCAGGTGCTTCAGGCTCCGCGGCGGGGGGCTCCTCGGCAGCTCCGCCGGCATCGTGCCCACGGTCCGCAGACGAAGAACCGGCCTCGGCCGAAGACTCGCTCTCCGCCGCAGGCGGCTCGGGCTCCGCCGCAGGCGGCTCAGGCTCCGCCACAGGCGGCTCAGGCTCCGCCACAGGCGGCAGGACCTCGGCCGGCGGCTCAGCCGGAGGTACGGCCGGAGCTGCGACCGGCGGCTCAACAGGCACCGGCCCCGCCCCCGGCCCCCGGCCCAGCGCACGCCGTCGACCGGCGGACGCACCGGCGGAGCCACCGGCGGAGACAGGGACGTTGTTCGAGGTCATAGCCGTCGCAGGCTACCGCTACCGCCCGCGGAGCCGGCGTACGAGGATGCTCGCGTCCCCGCGGGATTCAAGATCGGCAAGCACCACGGCGACCGCCTCGCGGACGATCCGCCCCCGGTCGACGGCGAGCCCGTGCTCACCGCGGAGCACCAGCCGGGCGTGCTCGAGGTCCATGAGCTCCTCGGCGGACACGTACACCGTGATCTTCTCGTCGTGCCGCTCCCGCCCGCTGGGCCGACGGTTGGCGGCACGGCCGCGCTTGGCCCGGGAGGGCTGCCCGGCGGCAGAACCTTCCTGCGTCGCCTGGCGTCGCCCGGAACGCTCCGGAGCCGCCCCCCGGCTGCGGGACTCCCCCGCGTCGGACGACTCGGCGTCGGCCGCGACGTGTTCGTCGCCCTCGCCGTCGCCGCCCTGGACGGGCACCGACTGGGGTGCGTCCTCCCCGGCGGCCGCCGCGTCGCTCTCGCCCGCCGGAGCCGGCACCCGGGCCTCACCGTTGGTCCGGCGTGAGGGCGTGGACGCCTGGAGCGCCATTCCCCCGGTGGTACGGAACAGTTCGTCGGCCCCCGGCAGACTCACTCGGCGTGACACCGGGCGAGCACCTCCCTGGCGAGCTGGCGATAGGCGGCGGCACCGACGGAGTTGGAGGCGTACGTGGTGATCGGCTCACCGGCGACGGTGGTCTCCGGGAAGCGGACGGTCCGGCCGATCACCGTGTGGTAGACGTGATCGTCGAATGCCTCGACCACGCGCGCGAGCACCTCACGGCTGTGCACGGTGCGGGAGTCGTACATCGTGGCGAGGATGCCGTCGAGCTCCAGCTCCGGGTTGAGCCGCTCCTGGACCTTCTCGATGGTCTCGGTGAGCAACGCGACGCCGCGGAGGGCGAAGAACTCGCACTCGAGCGGCACGATCACCTTGTGAGCCGCCGTCAGGGCGTTGACGGTGAGCAGGCCGAGCGAGGGCTGACAGTCGATCACGATGAAGTCGTAGTCGGCCATCAGCGGCTTCAGGGCGCGCTGCAGCGTGGACTCGCGGGCGACCTCGCTGACCAACTGCACTTCGGCGGCGGACAGGTCGATGTTGCTGGGCAGCAGGTCCATGTTCGGAACCGCCGTTTTCAGGAGCACCTCGTCGGCCGCCATGCCCCGCTCCATGAGCAGGTTGTAGACGGTGAGGTCGAGCTCCATGGGGTTGACGCCGAGGCCGACCGAGAGCGCGCCCTGCGGGTCGAAGTCGACGAGCAGGACCCGGCGTCCGTACTCCGCGAGCGCGGCGCCCAGATTGATGGTCGACGTGGTCTTGCCGACGCCGCCCTTCTGGTTGCACATCGCGATGATCTTCGCGGGGCCGTGGTCGGTCAGCGGGCCCGGGATCGGGAAGTACGGCAGCGGGCGGCCCGTCGGGCCGATGCGCTCACGGCGCTGGCGGGCCGCGTCGGGCGCGAGCGTGGCCGCGTACTCCGGATCGGGCTCGTACTCGGCGTCGGGGTCGTAGAAGTGCCCCTCGGGCAGTTCGTCGTAGTCGGCGAAGTGGGTGTGGTTCTCGCCACTTCCGTTGCCGGCCATGGCGTTCACGTGATGGCCATCCATGCTCTGGTGTGCTGTCTGAGTCATCCGGGGACTCTGGTGGGCTGCGAAGGTTCGGACAGCGACGGAGCCGACAGCCTGGAGCCCCGTGGGGCCCTGGCCCCGCGCCGGCATTCCTGGTTGACCACCCCCGGGAGTAAATGTCGACTCATTCACAAGTCGTCTTACCTCCTTGGTGACCAGGAAACTTCTAGATAGGTCAGCGTGGCACCATGCCGACGGTTGGCGACTCTATGGCGTGTCACCGGTCCGCAGCAACACAATCCGCCGGACCCGACCCGATGTGTCGGCAACCGAACATCCCCCTGTCAAGGGCGTAAGACCGTCGCACAGCAGGTTTCACTGGTGTACGAATCGGTTGAAGAGTTACGTTCGCGGCGAGTTGAACGAGCGTCGCAAAGTGACCCGACACACATCCGGCCGGACCTTGTCGGGCAAGATCCGGCCGGGTGCGCGGTGTTGACGATCCGTAATGGGGGTCCCCCCGATCGAGCGAAGCCGAGATTGGGGGGAGTATCGCCTTTTGTCATCACGGAATCGACCGGAAAGTCGACTCCGGACGTCGCCGGAGGCTCAGCCGAGCAGGGTCTCGAGCTCCACGCTCTCCAGCCCGTGCGCCTCGGCGACTTCCTTGTAAACGACCTTGCCGTCATGGGTGTTGAGGCCCTTGGCCAGCGCGGCGTCACGGCGCAGCGCCTCGGCCCAGCCGTTGTTGGCCAGCGACACGATGTACGGCAGCGTGGCGTTCGTCAGCGCGTACGTCGAGGTGTTGGGCACCGCGCCGGGCATGTTGGCGACGCAGTAGAAGACCGAGTTGTGGACCCGGAAGGTCGGCTCGGCGTGGGTGGTCGGACGCGAGTCCTCGAAGCAGCCACCCTGGTCGATCGCGATGTCGACAAGGACACTTCCCGGCTTCATCCGCGAGACGAGCTCGTTGGTGACCAGCATCGGGGCCTTGGCGCCCGGGATGAGCACGGCACCGATGACGAGGTCGGCCTCGAGGCAGGCCTTCTCCAGCTCGAAGGCGTTGGAGACGACGGTCTGGATCTTCGAACCGAAGGTTTTGTCCGCCTCCTTCAACTTGTTGATGTCCTTGTCGAGCAGGGTCACCTGGAAGCCCATGCCGATGGCGATCTGCGCGGCGTTCCAGCCGGAGACGCCGGCGCCGATGACGACGGCCTTGGCGGGCAGCACGCCCGGGACACCGCCCGGCAGGACGCCGCGGCCGCCGGCCGGGGCCATCAGGTGGTAGGCGCCGACCTGCGGGGCGAGCCGGCCCGCGACCTCGGACATCGGGGCGAGCAGCGGCAGCGCGCGGCTGGGCAGCTCGACCGTCTCGTACGCGATCGCCGTGGTGCCGGACTCCAGGAGGGCGTCCGTGCACTCCTTGGAGGCGGCCAGGTGCAGGTAGGTGAAGAGCGTCTGGTCCTTGCGGAGCCGGTGGTACTCCTCCGCGATGGGCTCCTTGACCTTCAGCAGCAGGTCGGCGGTGGCCCACACCTCGTCGGCGGTGTCCAGGATCTGGGCGCCGGCGGCGACGTACTCGCCGTCGGGGATCGACGAGCCGAGGCCGGCGCCGCGCTCGATGACGACCTGGTGACCGTTGCGCACCAGCTCGTTCACGCCGGCGGGGGTGATGGCCACCCGGAACTCGTTGTTCTTGACCTCGCGGGGGATACCGACCTTCACGTCGATCACGGTCCTTGACTCAGAGGGTTCTGGGGCTATGCGTGCCGGGGCGATGCGAGCCAGGGCAATGCATGTCATACCCGACGCACGGGAGCACAGCGGGAGACACCACGAAAGAACGCGGCGGAGCCAGTCTAATGAAGGGATTCTCTCTGTCCAGCCTTTCAATGCATCAATCTTCAGCAGATGCACTGCGGATTTCGCAGGCGTTAGCGCCTTGTTCCATGGCTGCTGCGCCCTCCGGGAGCTCATCTCCCAGCATGCGCTCCGCCGCCCCGCGATGCAGCCGGGCGGTGGCCGGGTCGCCGAGCCGCTCCAGGGTGTCGGCCAGCCTGAGCTGCAGCGCGGCCTGCAGCCGTACGTCCTCGGCGCGGCGCGCCCACTCGACCGCCTCCTGGCAGGTGGCCAGCGACTCCTCGGGGCGCCCGGCGTACTCCTGGACGCGCGCCAGCTCGCTCAAAGCCCGCGCCTGGGCGGCCACATCGCCGTTCCTGCGGTGCCCGGTGACGGCGGCGCGCCAGTTGCGCAGCGCCTCGCCGTAGCGGCCGGCGTAGGTGTGCGCGGTGGCGATACGGCCGTACAGCCGGGCGGCGTCCACGCGCTCGTCGCGGGCGAGCCGCTGGGCGAGCGCCCTGCCGTACCAGTCGGCGGCCCGGTCGTAGTCCCCCAGCTCCTGGTGGGCGCCGCCCACGGATTCCATCGCGCGGCCGGTCGCATACGAATCGTCCGCCTCGCGTCCGGCGTCCAGAGCGGCCCGGTAGCGGGCCAGCGCTTCCGTCGTACGGCCGGTCTGCGCGTCCAGGTCGGCGAGGTTCAGCAGGGCCGCGGCCTTCTCGCGGGGCAGGTTCCGGCGCTCGGCGACGTCCAGGACGAGCCGGTGGATGCCGTACAGCTCGGGCGCCGCGGCCTGCGTACCCACGTGCGCGACCATCGCCCTCACCAGCGCGGCCATCAGGCGCCGGGCCAGGGTGTCCAGCTCGCCGTCGGCGACCGCGAGCCGGGCGGCGGCCAGCAGCGCGGGCTGCCGGATGCGCAGCCAGTCGGCGGCCGCCCGCGGGGTGGGGAAGCGCAGGGCGCGGGGCATCCCGGCGAGCTTCTCGCGGGCGGGCGAGCTGTCGGTCTCGGTGATGGCGCGGCAGGACACCAGCAGCCGTACGGTCCGCTCCAGCATCCGGGCGCGGGCCAGTTGCAGCTCGGCCGGGCGGTCGTGGTTCTCGGCGAGCTCGCGCAGCAGCGGCAGCAGACAGCCGGGCACCTCGTACTGCGGCAGCGGGGAGGCGACGGCCCGTACGAAGCCGAGCCCGGTGAGGTCGTCCAGGGTGGTGCGCGCCGCACCCACGGAGCAGCCGGCCAGCGCCGACGCGGTGTGCGGGTCGACGAGACCGGCGGGGGCCAGGGAGAGCAGGCGCAGTATCCGCGCGGGGGCGCTGGGGAGCGCGGCGTAGGCGAGCCGGAAGGCGCGGACCAGTGGCGTGCCCTCCGCGGCGTCGGTGCGCAGCTGCTTGGCGAGGTCGGCGACGGCCGACTGCGGGCGGGCCGCGAGCCAGCCGCCGGCCAGGATGAGGGCGGCGGGCTGCCCCGCGCACAGTTCGACCAGGCCTTCGGCGGCACGCGGGTCGACGGTGATGCGCACCGAGCCGGTGAAGCGGTCGAGGAGTTCCAGGGCGGACTTGGTGTCCAAGCCGCCCAGGGTGCACGGGCGCACGTCCGCGATCCCGGTGAGCGGCCCGCCGGAGACGGCGACGACCAGGCACTCCGGTGTGTCGGGCAGCAGGGCGTCGACCTGCTCGGCGTCGGCCGCGTCGTCGAGCAGGAGCAGCGCGCGGCGGGTGGCGAGGGCCTCGCGCACCGCCTCGCTCAGATCGTCGTCCGCGGCCCCGGGCGGTGTGGGCCGCCCCAGGGCGGTGAGCAGTTCCCGTGCGGTGCGTTCGGTGGGCACCCGAGTGCCGTCGGACTCGGTGAGCCGGGCGCGCAGCACACCGTCGGGGTAACGCTCGGCAACCTGCCGTACGAGCTCTTCGGCGAGCGCGGTGCGGCCCGAGCCGGGCTTGCCCGCGATGAGCAGCACGCGCGCGCGTGGCGCCTTTCGCCCGGAGAGGGTGTCCAGGCCCGCTCGCTCGATGTCGGCCCGGAGTTCCTTCAACTCTCGTGTACGGCCGAGGAACTGACTGTCCGTGGGAGCGAGGGGACGCCCGTTTCCCGACACCTTGGTGCCGCCGCTGTCCACCGCCTGATCCGTCACGGGCCACGCTCCCGTCCCACCGCACGCGCAAGCCCGCCGGGACTCCGGTTCGGGCGTTTCCAGAGCCTAGTTCACGCTCTGCGACGATCCGGGCGGAGCGCGGCGGACACGTCCCCCGATCGGATCAGGCGATCGTAGGACCGGCGGTGTCGGAACGACGTCAGTGGCCTGTCAGAGGTGCGTCAGACCAGAGGTGCGCCGGACGAAAGGCGCATCGGACCGGAAGCGTGTGCCGCGTCAGACCTCGAAGGGCCGCGCGGGCCACGGCGCCTCTGCCGGGCGCAGCGCGTCGAGGCCGTCGCCCTGCCGCGCCGCCAGCAGCGAGAGGACGCCGACAGCCAGGCAGTTGTTGTGCAGGTCACCGGCGAGAACACCGCTCACGAGGTCGTCGACGGGGACCCTGGCCACCTCCATGTCGGCCTCTTCGTCTTCGACCTCGAAGCGCTGCCCCTCGGCTTCGGAGAGATCGCGGGCCAGGAAAATCCGCACAGCCTCGTCGCAGCCGCCGGGCGTCGGGAAGACATCGGTCAGTACGCGCCAGTTCTCGGCTTTGACGTGCGCCTCCTCGTAGAGCTCGCGCTGGGCGGCGTGCAGCGGGTTCTCACCCGGGATGTCGAGCAGGCCCGCGGGGATTTCCCAGAGCTTGTGGCGTACGGGGTGACGGTACTGGCGGATCACCAGCACGCGGCCCTCGTCGTCGAGGGCGAGGACGGCCACGGAGCCGGGGTGGACCTGGTAGTCGCGGCGGACGACCCGTCCGTCGGGCATGACCACGTCGTCGGTGCGCACCGAGGTCTTGTTGCCCTTGAAGGGGATCTCGGTCGCCCGGACCTCCCACTCCTCGGCGGTGTCCTTGATCGTCATGGCCTGTCCTCCCACACGTGCAAAAGAAACCGGTCCGGTGACGGAACCGGGGCGCCCACCTCGTAAGACGCGCACCCCGGCCACCGTACAACCCGTGCGTCACTTGCCTGTCTTGCGCTCCACGGCAGCCTTGACCAGACCCGCGAACAGCGGGTGCGGGCGGGTCGGACGCGAGCGCAGCTCGGGGTGCGCCTGGGTCGCGACCAGGTAGGGGTGGACGTCGCGCGGGTACTCGACGTACTCGACGAGCTTGCCGTCCGGGGAGGTACCGGAGAACTGCAGACCGGCCTTCTTCTCCAGCTCGGCGCGGTAGGCGTTGTTCACCTCGTAGCGGTGGCGGTGACGCTCCTCGACGTACTCCTTGCCGTCGTACACCTCGCGCACGATCGAGCCGTCGGCGAGCTTGGCCGGATACATACCAAGGCGCATGGTGCCGCCCATGTCACCTTCGCCCGCCACGATGTCGAGCTGCTCGGCCATGGTGGAGATGACCGGGTGCGCGGTGGCGGAGTCGAACTCGGTGGAGTTGGCGTCCGGGATGTCGGCCAAGTTGCGGGCGGCCTCGATCACGATGCACTGCAGGCCGAGGCAGAGGCCGAGCAGCGGGATCTTGTTCTCGCGGGCGTACTGGATGGCGCCGACCTTGCCGGAGACACCGCGGTCGCCGAAGCCGCCGGGGATGCAGATCGCGTCGACGTCGCCGAGCTGCTTGGCGGCGCCCGCCGGGGTCTTGCAGTCGTCCGAGGTGACCCACTTGATCTTCACGCGGGCCTTGTTGGCGAAGCCGCCGGCGCGCAGCGCCTCGGTGACCGAGAGGTAGGCGTCGGGCAGGTCGATGTACTTGCCGACGAGCGCCATGGTGATCTCGTGGTCCGGGTTGTGGACGCGGTCGAGCAGGTCGTCCCAGGTCGTCCAGTCCACGTCGCGGAAGGGCAGGTCGAGCTTGCGCACGACGTACGCGTCGAGGCCCTCGGTGTGCACGACCTTCGGGATGTCGTAGATCGAGCGGGCGTCGGGGCAGGCGACCACGGCGGCCTCGTCGACGTCGCACATCAGCGAGATCTTGCGCTTGATCGCGGTCGGGACCTCGCGGTCGCAGCGCAGCACGATCGCATCTGGCTGAATACCGATGTTGCGAAGGGCCGCGACCGAGTGCTGGGTCGGCTTCGTCTTCAGCTCTCCCGAGGGGCCGATGTACGGCAGGAGCGAGATGTGAACGACGAAGACGTTGTCACGGCCGACCTCGTGCCGGACCTGGCGGACGGTCTCCAGGAACGGCAGCGACTCGATGTCACCGACGGTGCCGCCGACCTCGGTGATCACGACGTCGACCTCGTCCGTCGCCATGCGGCGGATGCGATGCTTGATTTCATTGGTGATGTGCGGGATGACCTGAACGGTGTCGCCCAGGTACTCGCCGCGTCGCTCCTTGGCGATGACCGTCGAGTAGACCTGACCTGTGGTGACGTTGGCGGAGCCGTCCAGGTCACGGTCGAGGAAGCGCTCGTAGTGGCCGATGTCCAGGTCGGTCTCGGCGCCGTCGTTGGTGACGAACACCTCACCGTGCTGGAACGGGTTCATGGTGCCCGGGTCGACGTTCAGGTACGGGTCGAGCTTCTGCATCACGACGCGCAGACCCCGTGCCTTGAGCAGCATGCCCAGGCTGGAGGCCGTCAGGCCCTTGCCGAGTGAGGAGGCGACACCCCCGGTGACGAAGATGTGCTTGGTCGTCGTGGCTGTGCTATTTCGAAAAACAGCGGGCGGCATGGCCAAGAGGGGGCTCCCGTGGTCGCGGTCTGGGTGCGTGCCGGCATGGTGTCCGGAGATTCCGGAGGTGCCGTCGCTGCGGTTCGGGGGTTTCTTGCCCACCGGTCCACGGGCTACCAGGGTATCAGCGCCCGGACGAGGCCGCTTCCGGCCACGCTCCGCACACACGTCGGCACAGTCCCAGCACAGCCGGGGGGTACGGCGGCCATCCCGTGATCATCCGCTCACTCGATCGGCGCAGCCGGGTTGGCGGGAGCGGCACGCGTATCTTCCAGGTGCGTCGTATCCTGCTCGGACACTCGCTGCCGAGCGCGGCCGGCACACGGCACCATCCCCGCCCGTACCCCGGAACCAACAGAGCTCGTCAGTTCGTTTCGCAACGACAATCGCACCACCATCAATGTGTCGCAGCGGCGCACCACCACCGTTTCGCAACACCACACCTTCCGCAACACAACCCTTCCCCACTATCAACGTTCCCCTGACCGCAAGAGCAACCGCCCCTCGGGGGCGACGTGGCCGTTCGACTGGAGATGCACGTGGCCGGGCGCATCGAGGACTACGCACTCATCGGAGACATGCAGACAGCTGCGCTGGTCTGCAGGGACGGCACAGTCGACTGGCTGTGCCTGCCCCGCTTCGACTCACATGCCATCTTCGCGGGGCTGCTCGGCACGGAAGAACACGGATTCTGGCGGCTCGGCCCCGCGTACGCGGCCGACGCCGAACCCCCGACGGCGGCACGTCGCCGGTACCGCGGTGACTCTCTGATCCTCGAATCCGAGTGGGACACCCCGCGCGGCACGGTCCGCGTGATCGACTTCATGCCCCCGCGCGACGGCGCGCCTCAGCTGATCCGGATCGTCGAGGGCATCACGGGCCGGGTGCCGATGCGCTCCGCGCTGCGGATGCGTTTCTCGTACGGGCGCGTGGTGCCCTGGGTGCACAAGCACGAGGGCCGGACGGTCGCCGTCGCCGGGCCCGACTCGGTGTGGTTCGACACCGCCTGCGAGACGTACGGCGAGCATCTGACCACGTACGCCGACTTCACGGTGGCGCCCGGTGACCGGATCGCGTTCACCGTCTCGTGGGAGCCCTCGCACAAGGAGCCGCCCGGGCTGCCCGAGCCGGAGCAGTCCCTGGAGGCCACCGAGGAGTTCTGGCGCGACTGGGTCGAGCACTGCACGTACCACGGGCCCTACCGCGAGGCCGTCGTCCGCTCGCTGATCACGCTGAAGGCCCTGACGTACGCGCCCACGGGCGGCATCGTCGCGGCGCCCACCACCTCGCTCCCGGAGGAGATCGGCGGCGTACGCAACTGGGACTACCGCTACACCTGGCTGCGCGACGCGGCGATCACCCTCTCCTCGCTCCTGCGCACCGGCTACCGCGAGGAGGCGCGCGCCTGGCGCGAGTGGCTGCTGCGCGCGGTCGCGGGGGACCCGGAGAACCTGCAGATCATGTACGGCATCGCGGGTGAACGGGAGTTGGGCGAGGCGGAGCTCGACTGGCTCCCCGGATACGAGCATTCGAGTCCCGTACGGGTCGGGAACGGCGCGGCGCACCAGCTCCAGCTGGACGTGTACGGCGAGGTCACCGAGGCCCTGCACCTGGCACATATGACGGGTCTGTCCCGCAATGACTACGCCTCGCTCCTCCAGCTGAAGCTGATCCGCTATCTGGCGGACCACTGGGACCAGCCGGACGAGGGCATCTGGGAAGTGCGAGGTCCGCGTCGGCACTTCGTGCACTCCAAGGTGATGGCCTGGGTCGCCGTCGACCGCACCATCAAGCTGATCGAGTCCGGTGACGCGGACGGTCCGCTGGAGAAGTGGCGCGAACTGCGCGACGAGATCCACCGGGACGTGTGCGAGAAGGGCTACGACAAGGAGCGCAACACGTTCACGCAGTACTACGGCTCCAAGGAGCTGGACGCCTCGCTGCTCCTGATCCCGCAGGTGGGCTTCCTGCCGCCGGACGACAAGCGCGTGATCGGCACGATCGAGGCGATCCAGCGCGAGCTGTCCACCCCGGACGGCTTCATCCTGCGCTACCCGACCACCGGTGCGGACGCGGGCGTGGACGGCCTGGAGGGCGACGAGGGCGCCTTCCTCGCCTGCTCGTTCTGGATGGCGGACGACCTCGCGATGATCGGCCGCGTGGACGAGGCCCGCAAGCTCTTCGAGAAGCTCCTGGCGCTCAGGAACGACCTCGGTCTGCTCGCCGAGGAGTGGGACCCGCGCCTGCAGCGACAGGTCGGGAACTTCCCGCAGGCGTTCAGCCACGTCCCGCTGATCGACACGGCCCTGCGCCTGACGGCTTCGGGCGCGTACGGCGGCTGAACGGGAACATGGTCTCTGCGGCCGCTTCGCCGCTGAGGCAGCGGATGACGGACCTGGAGCGGGAGCTCGATCACCGGCTGCTCGAGCGTGACGCACACCGCGTCGCGCTCGCGCCCGCGTGAACGATATGGCGCCAAGAAGTCCCATGGGCGCCGGCCCGCAGCGCCATACACCTCACTGCGCTCAGGAGTGACTGCGGGCGGTCCCGGAAGGCTGATGGCGGCGCGTCAGCGCGGGGCAAGCTCGCCCGAGTGGACAGCACGCATGGCGCGCTCGACAGTCTCCTGGTTTTCGCCGACCGGAGCCACGTAATCGATGACGTCGCGCGCGGCGTCCTCCCCGAGCGTTCGGGTGATCACCCATGTGGCGAGATACTGGGACGCCAGGCAACCGCCCGCTGTGGCGATGTTCCCCTCGGCGTGGAACGGCGCGTCCAGCACGGTGACGTTGCGGGCTTCGACAAAGGGCCGGCTCTTCCTGTCCGTGCAGGCCGGCATGCCATCCAGCAGCCCGAGCCGGGCGAGCACCAGCGCGCCGGAGCACTGCGCACCGATCAGCTGCCGCGAAGGGTCGAGCCGCAGCCGGGAGATCAGCCGGTCGTCGGCGACCACGTCTCGCGCCTTCACGCCGCTACCGATCAGCACGACCTCGGCTTCGGTCACGAACTCCATCGGGCGCTGTCCTGTCACCTCGACGCCGTTCATCGACGTGACCACCGGCGTCGGTGTCGTAATGAAGGCTTCCAAGCCGTCCTTACGGCATCGGTTGATCAGCGCGGAAGCGATGAAACTGTCGAGCTCGTTGAACCCGTCGAAGGTGACTACGGCTACCTGCATCACAACTCCTTCAAGTACGGCATCAGATGAGCAGTCTCCCCCGGTGCGCCGTTCCGGCGCGAGAGCCGATCACTGACCCATCTCGCTTGCTTTTTGCAAGTGGTTCGACCAGCTTGACTGTCGCACTTGTAAAAAGCAAGCGAGATGACGCCATGCACGGCGTCACCCGTTTCAGGGACTTCAGCAAGAGCATCGGCCTCGCCACCAACATCCTGACCCACGACCTGGCTCAGCGGGGGTTCACCAGCGAGGGGCACCTTCGGCAAGCTGAAGATCGCCCCTGCCGAAGGAGAAGTTCTCGTTCGGTACCGGAATCAATGCGACGAATATGTCGTCGGGGGAGATACCGAGCGCCTCGACGACCAGCTTGTTGAGGGCCGCGGTCACTGCCCGCTTGTCCTCCAGGGGCCGGTGAGCCCCGAGGAGCACCGTGATGATCATGGCGTCGCTGCTGCGCCGCATGCCCATGAACGTCGGATCCAGGAACAGTTCGCTCTCGCCGTGTTCGCTGATCATGATGAAGCGGTCACCCTCGGGAATGCCGAGTGCCTGTACCAGTGACTGGTTGAGGGCATCGGCGAGTGCGCGCTTCTGTTCGGGCGAGAAACGGTTGGCCGGTACGTGGGCGTTGAAAACAGGCACGGGAATGCTCCTCCATCAGGGGTGGGGCGATTGCGTTGTCGGTCGGGGCGCGTTCCGCGGCGCGGTCTACGTCGGGAGAAGGGGGTGCTGCTCAGCTGCTCGGTTCCTTGGCCCCGACAGGAAGTGCTCCCCTGGACCTCGCTGGACGGAGAACGGCGCGACGCTCTCTGCGCGTTCGGGGGACTCAGGAGGCCGCAGAGGGGAAGACTTCGAGGCCGTCGATGACGTCACGCCCCTTGGCGGTGTCCGCGTACAGCCGCGCCTCGCTGATCAGCCCGTCGGCCACGGTGAACAGCAGGCAGTGTTCGTTCTCCATGGTGCGACCGTTCTTTGCCTTCGCCCTGGCCCGGACGGGAACCACTACGTGCGTCCCGGCATCGAGGACCGCGTGGGCGTCGTAGTCGAAGTATTCGTAGTAATGATCGAAAAGATCCTGATAGAAAGCGGCGAACCCTTCCCTGCCATGGAATGTCCCCCCGTAAGGCAGGGACGTAGGGAAATCGAAAACCACGTCAGGCGACATCAGCGCCACCAGGTCGGATGAATCGTTCTTCTCGAATCCGGTGTAGGCCCGCCGACAGGCCTCCACGATCGCCTTGTTGTGCGACACGCTTCCTCCATGGTCGAAGCTGAAGCGGTTACGGACAGGAAACTGCTGCCCGGTGACCGAAGGGCCTAAGTCTCTATCCGGAACCCAGGCGCGTCAAGGCTGGGTTCCGGATAGGAACCTTGCAGTACCCTGAGGTCATGGAGTGGCGAGAACTTGATCTGGGCAACTGCAGCGTCGCAGCGACCCTGGAACTGGTCGGCGAGCGATGGAGCCTGCTCATCCTGCGCGAGGTCTTCGCGGGCCTGCACCGCTTCGACGAGATCGTCGACCATCTCGGGATCTCCCGTCGGGTCCTGACAGAACGGCTTCGGCAACTCATGGACGCCGGCCTGCTGGAGCGCCGGACCTATCAGGAAGCCGGGCAGCGCACCCGCCAGGAGTACCACCTGACACCAAGCGCACATGACCTGCAGTGGGTTCTGGCCGCGCTCCTTCAGTACGGCGACACCCATATCGGCGACGGGACGGACGTACCGGTGGTGCTGCAGCACGCCGGGTGCGGCGGCCATGTCCAGGTCGAGCTGCGCTGTTCACGCGGGCACGAGGTTGCCGGCGCCGAAGTGGAGCCGACCCCGGGCCCGGGCGCCGGACGGGTGTCCCCCTGACGCGAGGCGAGGGCGGCCCTGACCGGCCGTCCCGTCCATGACGCGGAGTTGCGCATGACGAAGGCAGGCGCTCGTGATCACGCCTGCCTCGTGATCACCCCTGCCGGCGGCCACGCGATCGTCCTTGGCGCGACCGACCGTCGGCTGCGGGCGGTGGTCTCCCAGGTCCCGACCATCAGCGGATACGAGCAGGGACTGCGCCGCGTCGATCCCGACGCCCGAGTCGGCCTCGAGGAATCCTTTGACGAGGACGAGCGGGCACGGTTCCGCGGTGAAGCTCCGCGCACCCTGGCCATCGTCAGCGGTGATCCCGCGGTGCCCGCGTCGTACCGGTCGCAGGAGGCCATCGACTTCTACCTGCAGCCGAAGCCCGACGGTGTGTGGGAGAACAAGGTCACGGTCCGTTCGAGCCGCGCGGCTCGCATGTACGAGCCCGGGGTATGGATCACGCGGGTCTCTCCCACACCCTTGCTCATGGTGGTCGCTCTCCATGACACGGTCACCTTGACTGACCTGGCGCTCGCCGCCTACGAGCGTGCGTTCGAACCGAAGCGGCTCCAGCTGCTCCCGGGCGGCCACTTCGACCCGTACACCGCCCAGTTAGACCAGTCGAGCGCCGCCGCCCTCGCCTGGTTCCGTGAGCACCTCACATGACAGGCGAACACGCCCACAGGGGGCGCACCGCCGGAACGAAAGCACGGTAGGAAACCAACATGAACGATCTACTCACCAAGGCGATCGAGGCCCATGGCGGCAGCGAACGCTGGCAGGAACTGGTCCAGGCGCAAGCCACCCTTGTCAGTGGTGGCGACCTGTTCGCCATCAAGGGCCTGCCGCAGGATGCCACGCCGCGCGTGATGACCGTCAGACTGCACGAGGAGCATGCCTCGGTACAGCCCTTCGGCGCTCCCGACCAGAAGACCGACTTCACGCCCGGACGAGTGAGCATCGAAAAACTCGACGGGCACGTGGTGGCCGAACGCACGGACCCTAGGACGTCGTTCTCCGGACACACACTGGAGACACCCTGGGACCCGCTGGACCGCGCCTACTTCAACGGTTATGCGCTGTGGACCTATCTCACCACGCCCTTCCTGCTCGCCATGCCCGGCTTCACGGTCGCCGACATCGAGCCGTGGCGGGAAGGAGACGAGGTCTGGCCGGGTCTGCGCGCCACCTTCCCGCTCGACATCGCGAGCCACAGCACCCACCAGGACTTCTATTTCGGTCCCGACCGGCTCCTGCGGCGCCACGACTACCACGTCGATGTGGCCGGCGGATTCGCCGCCGCACAATACGTCTACGAGCACACAGAAGCGGACGGCATCGTGCTGCCCACCAAACGCCGGGCCTACCGCCGCGCCCCCGACGGTCGCCCGCTCACGGACCACGTCATGGTCTCCATGGACCTCAGCGACATCCACTTCAGCTGACGCAGCCTTCGGCCGGAGTCTCCTCCCTGCCTGTGTGTGAGGATGACGGCGCGGTCGAAGAGACACCCTCTAGCCTGAAAGCAGTCCTGTCCCCTGCTGGAAGGGGGCGGCTGCCATGGCTCCCCTTTCGAAGGCGGGTGCGGCGCTCGCCGCGCTCCGCGCGGATCTGGCCGGCGATGTGTGCGCCCCGGAGGACCCGGGGTACGACGAGGCCCGGACGATCTTCAACGCGATGATCGACAAGCGGCCCGCCGTGATCGCGCAGTGTGCGAACGAGGCCGACGTGATCCGTTCGGTGCGCTTCGCACGGGATCTGGACCTCCACATCGCGGTGCGAGGCGGCGGCCACAGCGTGTCGGGCATGGCGCTCAACTACGGCGGCCTGGTCGTCGACCTGCGCCGGATGCACGCGGTGACGGTCCATCCGGGTTCCGAGACGGTACGCGTCCAGGGCGGCGCCGTCATGAGCGATCTGGACCGCGCCACACAGCCGTACGGCCTGGCGACAACCGGCGGGCGGGTCTCGACCACCGGTGTCGGCGGCTTCGTCCTCGGCGGCGGGAACGGCTGGCTCGACCGGACGTTCGGGCTCGCCGTCGACAATCTGCTCGGGGTCGAGCTGGTCACGGCCGACGGCACGCCGGTCCTGGCCACCAGCCAGGAGAACCCGGAGCTGTTCTGGGCCCTGCACGGCGGCGGCGGGAACTTCGGCGTCGCCACCGCGCTGACGCTGAAGCTGCATCCGCTGCCCGAGTTCTCGATCGCCCTGCTGCTGTACCGGCCGGACTCGGGCCCGGACGTGGTCCGCCTCTACCGCGAGATCATCGCGAACGGCCCGCCCGAAGCGGGAGGCGTCGTCATGTATACGACCGGCCCGCCCGAGGAGTTCGTCCCCGGGCACATGGTCGGCAAGCGGCTGTGCCTCGCCCTCCTCACGTACGCGGGCAGCGAGGAGGACCTGCGTAAACTCGCCCAGCCGCTGCTGGCGCCGCCGCACGAGTCGGAGAAGCTCACCGCCTTGCCCTACGCCGACCTCCAGTGCATGCTCGACAGCCCGCCCGGCCTGCGGAACTACTGGTCGGCGGACTGTCTGGCAGGCCTGCCCGACGACTGCGTGGACGTCTTCTGCGCCCTCGGCGACTCCGTGCCCGTGCCCACGGGAACCCAGCATGTGCTGTTCCCGCAGGGCGGCGCGATCTCCACGGGACCGGCCCGGTTCCCGGTCCCCTACCGGGACGCCCCGTGGGGCGTGCACCCCTTCGGGGCCTGGGAGGACCCCGCCGACGACGAGCGCTGCGTCCAGTGGGTCAGGGACGTCCGCGCCGCCTTCCAGCCGTGGAGCACCGGCGCGATCTACCTCAACTTCATCGGCGACGAGGGCAACGACCGCGTGGTGGCCGGCCTCGGCGCGGAGAACGTCCGGCGCCTGGCCCTCGTGAAGACCGCGTACGACCCGGACAACGTCTTCCGCTTCAACCACAACATCAAGCCGGTCTAGACGCTCCAGGGGTATGGATCACGCTTGGAGTGAGCGTCAGGGGCGGGTGGCGATGAGGAAGTGGTTGGTGCGCAGGTACGTTCCTTCGGCGGCTTGGGGTGCCTCGAAGATGCCTGCCGGGCTGATGTCGAGCAGCACGGCGTGTTCGGTGTCGAAGAGCAGGAAGGATCCGGACGAGGTGATGGGGGTGCCGTGAAGGATCTGCCGTGCGTGGGCGACGTGGTCGGCCTCTTCGAGGACGAGCGCGGCGAGGACGTGTATCGGTATGCCGCCGACGCGGTCGTCCCGGTGTCCGAGGATGTTGAAGTGCAGGGCGAGTCCGGCGCTGTTCACACCGATCTTGGCGAGGATGCCGTGTTCGGTGATGCCGACGTAGCAGTGGTTGCCGCCGGCTGAGTGGACAGTGTGCCGGTACGGGCTGAGTTCAACGTGCCAGTCCCATGTCTGCACACCGACGTGGGTGCTGCCCCCGTCGGCTGCCCGGAGTCGGCGGACGATGGTCGAGCATTCCCTGGGCGGGACGGCGCGGCTGCGGGCGAGAATCTCGGTGCGGGCGTTTCAACGCCGAGATCTGCCACGGCTCGACCCCGGGGAGCCTGCGCGGCCTCGACTGACGACGCACCGTGGACTCGGTGCGGCCCGGCAGCGAAGGCGCGCTTGCACCTCGCGGGCACGGCACCGCCCCGTCGGCGGGCGGCGAACTCGGGGTCGATACCCGCGCCGGGGCGGTTGCCGTGGCCAAGGAACGGTTCCTTCTTGCCTAGATGATGAGCCCGACGTTCGTGCTGACCGCGACCATGGCCTGACGTAAGAACCGCACTCCAGGCGACGCTGCAGCCGGCCGAAGATGTTCGCGGAACGCGTGCGCAGGTAGCGTCCGGCTCATGGACAGCCGCGCGGGCAACCGTTTCGACACCGAAGGCGCCGGGATCACCGTGCAGCGGGCGCTGGAGCTTCCCGGGCTGCGCAGCGGGCTGCCGGAGATCCTCGCGGGCGCCGACCGGCTGCACCGCACCGTGCGCTGGGTGCACGCGGGCGAGGTCCCGAACATCGCCTCGCTGCTCAAGGGCGGCGAACTGCTGCTGACCACGGGGTACGGCCTCGGCACCCGCCCCGCCGACCAGCGCGCCTTCGTCCGCGCCCTGGCCGAGCGTGGGATCGCGGCGCTCGTCGTGGAGCTCGGGCCGCGCTTCACCCGGCTGCCCGCCGCCCTCGTCGAGACGGCGCGGACGACGGGCCTCCCCTTGGTCCAGCTGCACCGCGAGGTCCCCTTCGTGTCGGTCACCGAGGAGATCCACACCGAGATCGTCAACGGCCACTACGCGCTGCTCCAGCGGGCCGAGGAGGTGCACCGGCGCTGCACCGAGGCGCTCCTCGGCGGCGGCGGAGTGCCTCAAGTCCTCGGCATCCTCGCGGACTTCAGCGGCAATCCGGTCTTCCTGGAAACGGCGGACGGGCAGCTCCTGTACGCCGCCGGGGCGGCCGGATCCGCGGGCGCCGATCCGCTCCAGGTGTGGGAGGGTCTGCGCGGCCAGCACAAGGAGGAGCCGCCCGCCGGGACGACCCTGGTGGACGTGCCCGGCGGCGGCCCCGGCACGGGCTCGGTACGGGCCCGCCTCGTCCTGCTGCCCGTCAGCTCCCCCGTCGCCCCGGTGCACCGGATCGCCGCCGAGCGGGCCGCGGGCATCCTGGCCGTCGTCCTGATGCAGGCCCGTCAGGAGGAGGAGCTCGCCGCGCGCGGTCGCGGCGACTTCCTCACCGACCTCGCCGAGGGGCGCATCGAGGCCGAGGACGCGCCCGCGCAGGCCCGCGTGCTCGGCTTCAAGCCGGGCAACAGCCCGCTCCTGCCGGTCGTGATGCGCCTCTCCGAGGGCTTGTCCCCCGGCGGCGGATGGGCGGTCCTGGCCCGTGCGGTCGCCGAGGAGCTGGCATCGGTGGGCGTCCCGGTCCTGCTGGGCGTACGTCCGGTCGAGGGCCGCGTTCCCCTCTTGCTGGGCCTCCGCTCGGAGTCCGAACGCTCGGCCGTGGCGGACCGGGTCGCGGCGGCGCTGCGGGCGGGCGTGGAGCGCGCGGGCATGCAGCGGCCAGGTACGCAGCCGCCGGTGGTGGTCGTCGGGGTCGCCGGCGGCTGGGCGGCAGCGTCGGCGGGCCTGCGGCACGCGGCGGAGACGGCGACGGCGGCGCAGGGCCTGTCGGACCGCCCTTGGTACGACGCCCGCCGCCTGGACATCGACCTGCTCCTGTGGCGGCTGCGCGACCACCCGGACCTGGCGGCCTTTGTGGACCGCGCGATCGGCCCCCTCCGCGATCACGACAGCCGCTCCAAGCCGCCGCTGCTGCCCACCCTGGAGACGTACTTGGCCCACGCGGGCCGCAAGGCGGAGACGGCCCGCGAACTGCACCTCAACCGGCAGACCCTCTACAACCGCCTGGCCCGGATCGGGGAGTTGCTGGGCACGGACCTGGACGACCCGCAGACGGTCCTGGCGTTGAGCCTGGCGCTGCGGGCCCGCAGGCATGTGCCTTAGGTCCGGCCGGCCTTGGCGAGCGGCCGATGTTGCGTCAACTCGTCGTAGACACTCAGGATTTGGGCGACGTTCTCGTCCTCCGTCGGCCAGCTGGCCGCCTGCCGGGCACCCTTTTCCTTGAGGAGCTCCCGGCGCTCGGGGTCGGCGAGGAGCCGCTCGACGACGCCGGCGAGGGCCTCCGCATCCCCGTACGGCACGAGTTCGGCCGCGTCGCCGACCAGTTCGGGAGTGCCGCCGACCGCCGTCGCGACGAGCGGCACACGCGCGTGGAGGGCCTCCTGCGCGAGGACGGAGCGCGATTCCCACCTGCTGGGCAGCAGCGCGAGATCGGCGGCCGCGAGGAGTTCCGTGATGTCGTCGCGCCGCCCGATCAGCCGGACGGGCAGCCCTTCGTCCTCAATACGGTGCTGCAGAACCGTCCGGAGCGGCCCCTCCCCCGCGATCACGAGCAGCGGAACCGGATCGAGGTGCCGCCACACGCGCGCGGCGTCCAGCAGGGTGTCGTAACCACGGTGCGGGTCGAGGGAGCCGACGGCCATCAGCAACGGGCGGTCGGTGGCGCCGAGTTCGGCCCGCGCCTTGTGGCCCAGCCGGTCGGGGTCACCGTGCTCGACGGGCGGCGTGCGCGGCGCCGGGAAGGCCACGGCGGCGAGCCGCGCGTCCCGCGCTCCCCTGCGGCGCGCCCGGTCCACGAGGTCGGAGGACGTACCGAGAACGACGGCGGCGGCCTTGGCGACCCGCCGCTCGAGCAGGCGCAGCAGATGGGCCCGCGCCCCTTCGGCGTGCGCGCTCGTGTGCCAGGTCACGACGAGCGGCACGCGCCGCCCGCTGAGCGCGAGCACCGCCCTCAGCGCGGCGTGCAGCCCATGCGCGTGCACGAGGTCGGCGTCCGCACAGGCCGCTCGCAGCACGCCGACAGAGGCGGGGTCGCTGCTGCGCGGTACGGGAACGTGCTGTGCGCCCACCCCGCTGAACCCGTACGCTCGATCCGCCTCGGCGGGGGCGCACACGGTGACCCGCACGCCCCGGGCGGCAAGCCCCGATGCCAACGACCGCACATGCGCACTGCTGCCCGCGCTCCCGCCGCCGAGGACCTGCACGGTGCGCAACGGCGACGGGCCGTGCGGTGAGTGGCTGCTCACGTGGCTCACGTGGCCGGGGCTCCTGGTTTCGGCGTCGGACGGTCACGAAGAAAATACAGAAGGATCGCGCGGCGGGGGTGGACCGCACGTCGTACTCCGCGTACTCCGCCAAGGATGCCAGGCCGCACGGGTGTTCCGGGACCGCAGCCGGACGACGGACGCGCCGCCACGGCCAACTCGACGGGGGCGGTCACCCACATGAGTGAGAGGTGCGAGGGAGGCTTTCAGCCCGTCCGACGTCCGAGGCCGAGCCCAGGCGGCGCGCACCACGCCCGCGGAGCGGGCGGGATACAGGGACCGCGGAGCGGTCAAAACGGGCGGGCGGGTGGGAACCCGCCGCGGAGCGGCGAAGATAGGACCGCGGAGCGGTAAAGGCCCGGCCGCGGAGCGGTCAAAGCCCGGCTGCGGAGCGGCGAAGCAACCCGCGGCCCCCCGGGGGCTAGCCGTCGGCCCGGGCCGTCGCGAGCAGCTCCTCCGCATGGGCCCGAGCCGTCTCCGAGTCCTCCTGCCCCGCGAGCATCCGGGACAGCTCACGGATACGGTCCTCACCCTCCAGGACCTTGACCCCGGACCGGGTCACCGACCCGTCGTTCGTCTTCTCGACCAGCAGCTGCCGGTCGGCGAACGCCGCCACCTGCGGCAGATGCGTCACGACCACGACCTGCGCGCTCTTGGCGAGCCGGGCCAGCCGCCGCCCGATCTCGACCGCGGCCTTGCCGCCGACACCCGCGTCGACCTCGTCGAACAGATACGTCGGCACCGGATCCGTACCCGCGAAGACGACCTCCACCGCGAGCATCACACGCGAGAGCTCACCGCCCGACGCCCCCTTGGCGATGGGCCGCGGCGGCGCACCGGGATGCGGGGCGAGCAGCAGCTCGACCTCGTCGACACCCGCGGGCCCGTACGCGACCGTGCGCCCGCCGACCGCCACACCCTCCGGGTCGTCGGTCTGCCGGATCTCGAAGGACACGCGCGCGTGCGGCATGGCGAGCGAGGCCAGCTCGGCGGTCACGGCGGCGGCGAACCGCTCGGCGGCCTCCGTGCGGGCGTCGCTCAACGCCTGGGCGAGCCCGCCCAGTTCGGCGCGCAGCGCGTCCCGCTCGGCGGTCAGCTCGTCGATCCGCTCGTCGTCGCCGTCGAGTTCGGTGAGCCGCGCGGCGCCCTGCTCGGCCCACGCCAGCACGGCGTTGATGTCCTCGCCGTACTTCCGGGTCAGCTGGGTGAGCGCGGCCCGGCGCTCCTCGACCGCCGCGAGCCGCAACGGATCGGCGTCGAGGTCGTCGGCGTACCCCGCCAGTTCCCCGGCCACGTCGCCCAGCAGAATCCCGATCTCCCCGATCCGCCCGGACAGCGCGGCGAGCGAGGAGTCGTGCGAACGTACGGCCTCAAGGGCCCGGTGTGCGCCCGCGACGAGAGTCGCCGCGTCGATGCCCTCGGGGTCCTCGGGATTGCCCGCGAGCGCGGCGTGCGCGGCCGTGGCGGCCGACGCGAGCGCCTCCGCGTGACCGAGCCGCTCGGCCTCGGCGGCCAGCTCCACGTCCTCGCCCGCCCGGGGCTCGACCGCCGCGATCTCGTCGAGCCCGAAGCGCAGCATGTCGGCTTCCTGGGCCCGCTCACGCGCGCGCGTGGTGATCTCGTCCAGCTCGGCCGAGATCGCCCGCAGCCGCCGGTACGCGCCCGCGTACTTGGCGAGCGGCCCGGCGACCGCGTCGCCCGCGTACCGGTCGAGAGCCTGGCGCTGCCGGGACAGCTTGAGCAGCCCCTGCTGGTCGGTCTGGCCGTGCACGGCGACGAGCTCGTCGGCGAGTTCGGCGAGCACGCCGACGGGTACGGAACGCCCGCCCAGGTGGGCCCGCGAGCGCCCTTCGGCCGAAACGGTACGGCTGATCAGCAACGCACCGTCGTCGAGTTCGGCTCCCGCCTCCTCGGCCCGTAGGACGGCCGTCCCGCCCGAGGGCATGGCGATCCGCCCCTCCACGACGGCGTTCTTCGCGCCGATCCGTACGAGGGCCGGGTCGGCGCGACCGCCCAGCAGCAGCCCGAGGCTGGTGACCACCATTGTCTTGCCCGCACCGGTCTCACCGGTCACGGCGGTGAAGCCGGGCGACAGCTCGACGACCGCGTCGTCGATGACTCCGAGCGACCGTATCCGCATCTCCTCCAACACGGACACGACCTTACGAGGTCGGGGCCCGTCTGTGCGACGGCCCCCACCCCCGCCGTACGAAGACGCAGGTAGACGGAAGCACACCGACGCCGCATATCACCCACGGGAGGTACCGCGTCCGGCGTCGTGCCAGGGCGATCCGCCGGACAGACCCTAGTGCGGCGCCCCGCGCCACCCCGAAACCGGCAGCGCGAACTTCGCCACCAGCCGGTCGGTGAACGACGCGTGGTGCAGCCGGGCCAGCCGCACCGGCACGGCCCCGCGCCGCACCTCGACCCGCGCCCCCGGCGGCAGCTCCAGGGTCCGTCGCCCGTCGCACCACAGCACACCCGGCGGAACGTGCGGCAGCACCTCCACGGCGAGCACGGAGTCCGGCGAGGTCACCAGCGGCTTGGCGAACAGCGCGTGCGCGCTGATCGGCACCATGAGCAGCGCCTCGACCTCCGGCCACACCACGGGCCCGCCCGCGGAGAAGGCGTACGCCGTGGAGCCAGTCGGGGTCGACAGACAGATGCCGTCGCAGCCGAAGGCGGTCACGGGCCGCCCGTCGATCTCCAGCACCACCTCGAGCAGCTTCTCGGCGGACACCTTCTGCACGGCGGCCTCGTTCAGCGCCCAGTCCGTGTGCACGATGGTGCCGTTCTGGTGCACGACGACGTCGACGGTCATGCGCTCCTCGACCTCGTACGCCTTCGTCACCACCCGGTCGACAACCTTGTCGAGGTCGTCGCGCTCGGCCTCCGCGAGGAAGCCGACGCTGCCGAGGTTGACGCCGAGCATCGGCACCCCGGAGGCCCGGGCGAACTCGGCGCCGCGCAGCAGCGTGCCGTCACCGCCGAGCACGATCAGCAGTTCGCATCCGTCGAGGCACTGCGGAGTCGCCTCCTTGACCAGCTTCACCTCGTCCGGCAGCGGCAGATCGGCGGCCTCCGCCTCCAGGACCCGTACGCCGATTCCGGAGCGCAGCAGCCCCTGGACGACCAGCTCGGCGCTGCGGATGGCTGCAGGCCGTCCGGTGTGGGCCAGCAGGAAAACAGTACGAGCTCTGGTCTGTGTCAACGCGGCCCCTCCGCCACTGCACGGTCAACGTCGGCCGGGTCGAGTTCGGGTGCCCCGGCACGCAGCCACAGAAAGTACTCGACATTGCCCGAGGGTCCGGGCAACGGGCTCGCGGTCACACCCTGCACTCCGAGCCCCAGCTCCCGGGCTCGCCCTGCCACCCCGCGCACGGCCTCCGCGCGCAGTTCGGGGCTGCGGACGACTCCGCCGCTCCCCAGTCGTTCCTTGCCCACCTCGAACTGCGGCTTCACCATCATCACCAGATCGGCGTCCGGCGCCGCGCACCGCACCAGGGCGGGCAGCACCAGTCCGAGCGGGATGAAGGACAGGTCCCCGACGACAAGATCCACGGGCTCCCCATCGATCGCCTCCAACGTCAACTCGCGTACGTTCGTACGGTCCTTGACGGTGACGCGTTCATCGCTCTGCAGGGACCAGGCGAGTTGTCCGTAGCCGACGTCCACGGCGACGACATGGGCGGCGCCCGCGCGCAGCAGTACGTCCGTGAAGCCGCCGGTGGACGCTCCGGCGTCCAGCGCGCGCCGGCCCTCGACCTTCAGTCCCTGCGGCACGAAGGCCTTCAGGGCGCCCGCGAGCTTGTGTCCGCCGCGCGAGACGTAGTCGGGGTCGCTCTCGTCCTGGGTGACCACGATCGCGGCCGCGGTCTCCACCTGCGTGGCGGGCTTCGTCGCGAGGGTCTTGCCGACGGTGACCCGTCCCGCGGCGATCAGCTGGCTGGCGTGCTCTCGCGAGCGGGCGAGCTTCCGGCGGACCAGCTCGGCGTCGAGGCGGCGTCGTGCCACTCCTGCCACGTTCGGTTCAGCTCCTGCGGTCGTACATCGAATGGGACTGGTGGCCCGAAGGGCCTTGGTGAGGGGTGGTGGTCGGGTGACGGACGGGCGGGGGCGCCGGAGGTCCCGGGCGGGCGTCGAGCGCGGTGAGCGCGTCACGCAGCCCCTGATGTACATCCTCGTACACCTCGACGTGTCCGTCCGTGGCGAGGTGGTCGGCGTCGGCCAGCCGGTCGAGCTGGGCGTCGACGTCGGCGTTGCCGGTGGGGGTGCGGGGCACGTTCAGCGGGGCCGGGGCGGCGGGGTCGTACGCGGGTTCGCCCGCGAGCCCGTCGGCCGGCTCGCCGTCCGGCCCAGATCCGATCGCGGGACCGGCATCCGGCTTGCCATCCGGCCCAGGTCCGGTCGCGAGTCCGGCATCCGGCTCACCGTCCGGCCCACGTCCGGCCGGGAGCCCGCTGTCCGGCTCCGTGTCCAGGTCCGGCAATGAGTCGCTCATGCCCCGACGCTACCGCGAAGCGCTGGGGTACCGTCGATCACGATGGCGACGATTGAGGAGTGCCGCACCGCACTCGACAAGCTTTCGGACAACCTGGCGGGCGCCGAGGGGGACGTACGCAGCGCGGCGGCCCTGGACCGCTCGCTGAGCTGCCGTATAACCGACCTCGACATCACCTTCGTGGGCCGCCTCAAGGACGGCCGGATCGAGGTGCTCGACACGCTCCAGGGCCCGCCCCGTGAGAAGGCCGCGATCCGTCTCACCATGAACGGCGACGACCTGGTTTCCATGGTGAACGGCGAGCTGAACTTCGCGAAGGCCTGGGGCTCGGGCCGGGTGAAGCTGGAGGCGGGTCTGCGCGACCTGTTCCGGCTCAGAACCCTTCTGTAGCCGCCGCCGTAGCGGTCACCCGGGCCCTGCGCGCCGCCGGCACCACCAGCGGCGTCCCCGTCTCCGGGTCGTCGATGACCTGGCAGCGCAGCCCGAATACCCGCTCGACCAGTTCGGCCGTGACGATGTCGTTCGGCGCGCCCTCGGCGATGACCTCGCCGTCGCGCAGGGCGATGAGGTGGGTGGCGTACCGGGCCGCGTGGTTGAGGTCGTGGAGTACGGCGACCAGGGTGCGGCCCTGCTCCTCGTGGAGCTCGGCGCACAGGTCGAGTACGTCGATCTGGTGCTGGATGTCGAGGTAGGTGGTCGGCTCGTCGAGGAGCAGCAGCGGGGTCTGCTGGGCGAGCGCCATGGCGATCCAGACGCGCTGACGCTGGCCGCCGGAGAGTTCGTCGACATGGCGATCGGCGAGCTCGGCGACCCCGGTCGAGGCCATCGACTCCTGAACGACCCGCTCGTCCTCCGTCGACCACTGGCGCAGCAGCCCCTGGTGCGGATAGCGGCCCCGGCCGACCAGGTCGCCGACGGTGATCCCGTCCGGCGCGATCGACGACTGCGGCAGCAGCCCGAGCGTGCGGGCCACCTTCTTCGCGGGCATCGACTGGATGACCTGTCCGTCCAGGAGCACCCGGCCCTCGGAAGGCTTCAGCATCCGCGAAAGGGCGCGCAGCAGCGTGGACTTTCCGCAGGCGTTCGGGCCGACGATCACGGTGAAGGAGTTGTCGGGTATCTCCACCGACAGCTTCTCCGCGATGACGCGCTGGTCGTAGCCGAGGGTGACGTTGTCGGCGGACAGGCGGTTCACAGTCGTTGCGCTCCTCTTGGTGTTCAAATCCGGCCTGCCTTGCGCTCGGTGACAAGGAGCCACAGCAAATAGACCCCGCCCAGGACGCCGGTCACGACGCCGACGGGCAACTGGTCGGCGCCGAAGGCCCGCTGTGAGGCCCAGTCCGCGACGATCAGCAGGGTCGCGCCCATGCACATCGACGGCACCAGGTTCGGTCCGGGCGACCGGGTCAGCCGCCGCGCGAGCTGCGGCGCGGTGAGCGCCACGAAGCCGACCGGGCCCGCGGCGGCCGTGGCGCCCGCGGTGAGCAGCACGGCGCACAGCATCAGCAGCAGCCGCGTCCGCTCGACACGCACACCGAGGGCGTACGACACGTCGTCGCCCATCTCCATCATGCGCAGCCCCCGCGCGTTGGCCAGGACGAGCGGTACGAGCACGGCGCACATGATGAGCAGGGGCCAGACCTGGTGCCAGTCACGGCCGTTGAGGGAACCGGTCATCCAGACGACGGCGCGGGCCGCGTCGACGATGTCGGCCTTGGTGAGCAGATAGCCATTGATCGCCGTGGCGATCGCGGCGACACCGATACCGACCAGGACCAGTCGATAACCGTGCACTCCCCGCTTCCACGCGAGCAGATAGATGGCGAGCCCGGTCACGAGACCGCCGACGAGCGCCCCGAGGGCAACCTGGTTTGCGCTCCCGGAGAACAGTACGATCATGATGAGCGCGCCGGCCGTCGAGCCCTGCCCGAGCCCGAGGACGTCCGGGCTGCCCAGGGGATTGCGGGAGATGGACTGGAAGAGCGCCCCGCCGAGCCCCAGCGAGGCTCCCACCAGCAGACCGACGAGGACCCGCGGCAGCCGCAGGTCGTGGACGATGAACTCCTCGCCCTCGCTGCCGTTGCCGACCAGCATCTTGAGGACGTCGACGGCGGAGATCGGGAAGTCGCCGGTGCCGATCAGCACCACGCTCGCGGCGAGCACGGCCACCAGCAGCAGCAGGACGACGATGAGGGCCCGGACGTCGAGCCGGACCGACAGCCCGCCAGGCGTACGGACCGCCCGGACGGCGGGAGTCGGCCTGTCTGTGGGCGTCTTGCCTGAGGGCGTCTTGTCCGTGGGCGTCTTGTCTGTGGTCGTCCGTGTGGTCGTCACAGCTGCGCCGTCCTCCGCCGTCGTACGAGATAGATGAAGACCGGGCCGCCCAGGACCGCGGTGACGATGCCGACCTGCAGCTCCGCGGGCCGGGCGACCATCCGCCCGACGACATCGGCGCCGAGCAACAGCACGGGCGACAGAACGGCGGCGTACGGCAGGATCCAGCGCAGGTCGGGCCCGGTGAAGGAGCGCACGACGTGCGGGACCATCAGCCCGACGAACACGAACGGCCCGCACGCGGCGGTCGCGGCGCCGCACAGCACGGTGGCGGCCGCCATGGACAGCGCGCGGGTGCGGTTCAGGTTGGCGCCGAGCGCGCGGGCGGTGTCGTCGCCCATGGCCACCGCGTTCAGCGGCCGGGCGAGGGCCAGCGCGACGATCGTGCCGACCGCCAGGAACGGCAGTACCTGCTTGATGGTCGTGTCGGTGGCCGAGGCCAGCGAACCGACCGTCCAGAAGCGCATCTTGCCGAGTGCGGCGTTGTCCATGATCATCACGGCCTGCAGATAGCCGTAGAGGGCCGCTGAGATCGCGGTGCCCGCGAGCGCGAGCCGCACCGGTGTCGCGCCCCGGCTGCCGCCCAGGAACCAGACCAGCGCGCCGACCGCGGCCGCGCCGAAGAAGGCGAACCAGACGTAGCCGCTCAGACTCGTGACGCCGAAGTACGTGATGGCGGTGACGACCGCGGCGGACGCGCCCGCGTTGATGCCGAGCAGTCCCGGATCGGCCAGCGGGTTGCGGGTGAGCGCCTGGAGGACGGCCCCGGACAACCCGAGCGCGGTGCCGACCAGCAGCCCGAGAACGGTGCGGGAGAGCCGGTCGGCGACCACGACGTCGGCGTACGTCCCCGAGTCGTGGAACAGGCCGTGCCAGACCTGGTCCAGCGGCAGCGATTTCGCGCCGATCGCGATGCTCGCCAGCGCGACGAGGACCAGGACACCCAGGGACGCGAGGAGCCCAAAGGCACGTATCGCCCGGCGGGTTGGGGGCGCGGGGGCGGTCTCCGCGCGCTGTTCGGGAGGACTGTCGACCAACACGAGGTTAGGTTAGCCTACCCTCGCACGTCCCCTCGGTCCCGCATGCCCACGAACAGACCGCCCGTCTGCCCCGCTGGTCACTCCACCACGACCCAATTGCCCGGCCTCCTGCGGACATCCGGGCGCCCCGGGCCCCGGATACCCCGGTGGTCACCCCACCACAACCCGAGGCCCGATCCCCCGGCCTCCAGCGGACATCCGGGGGCCCCGGTCCCCGGATACCCCGGTGGTCACCCCACCACAACCCGGGCCCCAATTGCCCGGCCTCCAGCAGACATCCGGGCGCCCCGGTCCCCGGATACCCCGGTGGTCACCCCACCACAACCCGGGCCCCAATTGCCCGGCCTCCAGCAGACATCCGGGCGCCCCGGTCCCCGTCTGCCCGGTGGTCACCCCACCACGCCCCGAGGCCCCGCTTACCCCGGTGTCCTGCTGACGTCTGGGAGCCCGGATCTCCGCGTGCCCGGCTGCCCGGTCCCCCCGCCAACGCCCAGGGGGCTCAAAGCCCCAGCCGTGCCAGTGCCTTCTCCCCGTCCAGCTGGCACACCCCGTCCCCGGCCGCCGTCCACGCCGCAGCGCAGAGCGCCCGCAGCCCGTCGAGGGCCTCGCCGTCGCCCTCCAGCTCCAGCCGCTCAGGGCCTGCCGTCGCCGTCCAGCCGCCGCACCAGAACCCGTCGCCCGCCTCGGCGACCTCCGGCTGCCCGGTCAGCAGACCGCGCAGATCGGCATCGACGTACGTCGGCCGGTGCTGGGGCGGCGCGGCGAGCAGCTGCGCTCCATCGGTCACCCCGGTGAGCACGAGCAGCGAGTCCACCTCGCCGTTGAACGCGCCCTCGATGTCCGTGTCCAGCCGGTCACCGACCGCCAGCGGGCGCTCGGCCCCGGTCCGCAGGATCGTCTCGCGGTGCATCGGGGGCAGCGGCTTGCCCGCCACCTGCGGCTCGGCGCCCGTGGCGATCCGTACGACCTCCACCGCCGCGCCGTTCCCCGGCGCGATTCCGCGCGCGCTCGGGATCGTCAGGTCGGTGTTGGACGCGAACCACGGCACCCCGCGCGCGATGGCGTAGCACGCCTCCGCGAAGCGCCCCCAGGTCAGGTCGGCACCGCCGAACCCCTGGACGACCGCCGCCGGATCGTCGTCCGCCGACTCGACCGGTTCGAGCCCGCGCTCTCGCAGCGCGACACGCAGCCCGTCGCCGCCGATGACCAGCACGCGCGCGCCGGCGGGCACCTGCTCACTGATGAGCCGTGCCGCGGCCTGCGCCGAGGTGATGACGTCCGAGGCCCCCGTCGGTATCCCCAGCTCCGTGAGGTGCTCGGCCACGGTGTCCGGCGTGCGCAGCGCGTTGTTCGTGACGTAGGCGAGATGCATCCCACCCGAGCGGGCGACGCCGAGGGACTCCACGGCGTACGCGATCGCAATGCCCCCCGCGTACACCACCCCGTCCAGATCGAGCAGCGCCGTGTCGTACGCCTCGCTCAGGGCCTGGCCACTGCCCGCGGGCCGCGTCCTGACGGTCCGGCTCATTGCACATCGCTCCTCGTTCGATCTGTTTCACCCGATCATCGCGCATGCCACTGACACGCATCCATGCCACTGACACACATACGATGCCTCAATGAACTATGCAGGTCCCGCGGAGGAGAACCCGGCGCGCAGCGGCCTCGAGCTGACCCCGTTCCGGGGCCTGCGCTACGACCCCGACCGGGTCGGCAGCCTGGCCGCCGTGACATCCCCGCCGTACGACGTAGTCGTACGGCCCGACGGCTTGCTCGAGCTCGAGTCCGCCGACCCGCACAACATCGTCCGGCTGATCCTCCCCCAGGACGGCACGCCCACCGCCCGCAACCAACAGGCGGCCGAGACCCTGCACCGCTGGCTGTCCGAGGGCGTCCTGACGACCGACCCCGAGCCGGGCCTGTACGTGTACGAACAGCGCGACGGCGGCGGCATGCTGCAGCGCGGCGTCATCGGCGCCCTGCGCCTGTCGGAGCCGTCGGACTGCGTCGTCCTCCCGCACGAGGACGTGATGCCGCACATCATCGCGGACCGGGCGGGCCTGATGCGCGCCACGTCCGCCAACCTCGAACCCCTGCTGCTGACCTACCGCGGCAACGGTTCCCGGTACGGCACGGCCGCCGTCGTCGAACGCGCCGCCCAGCGCCCTCCGCTGCTGTCGACCACCACGGAGGACGGCTTCAACCACCGCCTGTGGGCCATCACCGATCCGGCCGAGCTGGCGGAGATCCAGACAGATCTCCGCCACCGCCAAGCCCTCATCGCCGACGGCCACCACCGCTGGGCGACGTATCTGCGTCTACGCGCGGAGCACCCCTCCCCCAGCCCCTGGGACTACGGCCTGGTCCTCCTGGTGGACACCGTGCGCTATCCGCTCCGCGTCCGCGCGATCCACCGCCTGCTGCACGGCCTGCCGGTCACCGAAGCGCTGGCCGCCCTCGGGGACTCCTTCCGCGTACGCCACCTCGACGTCCCCCTGGCAAAGGCCCTGGAGGCCCTCTCCGTAGCGGCCGCCGACGGCAACGCCTTCCTCCTTGCCGGCGACGGCGCCTTCCACCTGGTCGACCGCCCATCCCCGGACCTCCTCGCCCGTACGATCCCGGCCGACCGCCCCCAGGCGTGGCGAACCCTGGACGCGACGGTCCTGCACGCCACCCTCCTCGACCACGTCTGGGGCATCCCGGACGACTCGCCCGCGCACATCGCGTACATCCACGACACGCACGCAACGGTCGAGAAGGCGGAGCGCGACGGCGGTACGGCGGTCCTGATGCACCCGGTCCGCGAGGAGGTCGTACGCGACCTCGCCCGCCAGGGGGTCACGATGCCCCGCAAGTCGACGTCGTTCGGCCCGAAGCCGGCGACGGGGCTGGTACTGCGCGCCCTCTGAAACGCCCACGGGCGGCGGGACTCCTTCCGGAATCCCGCCGCCCGTGCGTTTCTCGGTACGCCTGGCGTCAGCTCCGCGGAGCGTCGTCCTCAGAGCCGTCCTCCCCGTCGACCGGGGCCTGCGCGGACTTCGGCTCCTCGACCACGTCTGCGTCTTCGACCACGTCCACGTGTTCGTCCTCGTCCGCGACCTTGGTCTCGGGCTCGGTCTCCGTTTCGGCCCCGTCCTCGACCAGCGCGTCGACGAACTCGACGCCGTCCAGCTCGGCGAGCCGGTCGGAGGCGTCCGTGCTGCCCTCCTTGTCGGACTCGACGGCCTTCGCGAACCACTCACGTGCCTCGTCCTCCCGGCCGGCGGCGAGGAGGGCGTCGGCGTACGCGTACCGCAGGCGCGCGGTCCAAGGCTGTACGGAGTTCGAGGCTAGCTCCGGGCTCTGGAGCGTCACGATGGCGGCCTCCAGCTGCCCCATGTCCCGCCGCGCACCGGCGGCAACGAGCCGCATCTCGACCTGACTGGCCTTGTCCAGCTTCTGCACCTCGGGCGCACCGGCCATGTCCAGCGCCTTCTCGGGTCGGCCCAGACCGCGCTCGCAGTCCGCCATGACGGGCCACAGCTCGACGCTGCCGGTCATGCGGCGCGCGGCCCGGAACTCGGCGAGCGCCTCGCTGTACTTCTGGTTCGCGTACGCGGCGAAACCGGCCGCCTCGCGTACGGCGGCGACGCGCGACGCCAGACGCAGGGCGATCTTCGAGTACGCGTACGCGCCCTCGGGGTCCTCGTCGATGAGCCGGGCGACCATCACCAGGTTCCGCGAGACATCCTCGGCAAGCCCCTTGGGCAGGCTCTGGAGCTCCTGCCGTACGTCCTTGTCGATCTCCTCGCCCGTGACGTCATCCGGGATCGGCAGCCGCTTGATCGGCTCACGGTCACGGTCCCGCTCGTCCCGGAAACGGCCGCCACCGCGCCGGTCGTCGCCCCTACGGTCGTCGCGGCCGCGGAAGCCACCGGGGCGCCCGCCCCTGTCGTCACGCCGCGGACCACCGCGTCCACGGTCTTCGCGGCCACGGAAACCGCCGCCCCGGCTGTCGTCCCGGCGGTCATCGCGCCGATCGTCACGCCTGTCGTCGCGACGGTAGGACGGGCGGTCGCCTTCGCGGCGGTCGTCGCGGCGGAAGTCGCCGCCGCGGTCGTCGCGGCGGAAGCCGCCACGGTCACCGCTGTCACGACGGTCGTCCCGACGGAAACCACCACGGTCATCGCCCCGGCGATCGTCACGCCGGTCGTCACGCCTGTCGTCACGGCGGAACCCGCCACGGTCATCGCCCCGACGATCGTCACGCCGGTCATCACGCCGGTCATCACGCCTGTCGTCACGGCGGAACCCGCCACCACCACGGTGGTCATCCCGACGGAAACCACCACGGTCGTCATCACGACGCGGGCCGCTGGGGCGGTCGTCACGACGGAAGCTACGGTCGTCGCGGCGGAAGCCGCCGCGATCGCCACTGTCACGACGGTCGTCCCGACGGAAACCACCACGGTCATCGCCCCGGCGATCGTCACGCCGGTCCTCACGGCGGAACCCGCCACCACCACGGTGGTCGTCACGACGGAAACCGCCAGGGTCGTCATCGCGACGCTCACCGCGGTCGTCACGGCGGAAGGCCGGACGGTCGCCTCCGTCGCGTCGGAAGCCACGGTCACGGTCATCACGACGCGGACCGCTGGGCCGGTCGTCGCGACGGAACGCCGGGCGACCGCCGCGATCGCCCTCACGCCGGTCATCACGGCCGCGGAAGCCGCCACCACGGCTGTCATCACGGCGGCTGTCGTCGCGACGGAAACCACCGCGGTCACCGCCTCGATCAGCGTCGCGCCGGTCGTCGCGCCGGTCATCACGGCGGTCGTCGCGCCGGCCGTAGCCGCCACGGTCGCCGTCGCGACGCGGGCCCCCGCGGTAGCCGCCGCGGTCACCACTGTCCCGGCGGCGCTGATCGCGCTCCGGTCGCTCGTCGGGAGAGTTGGTGGACATGGTGACTCCTGTCTTCGGTACCGCAAGTCATTCTCGCGCAGCCGAGTACCCGGCGCGCATCGGCAAAACAAAAAAGGACCCCTGGTCCCAGCGAGTCGCTGGGACCAGGGGTCCTCCAAAGATTGTTCGGCGGCGTCCTACTCTCCCACAGGGTCCCCCCTGCAGTACCATCGGCGCTGTAAGGCTTAGCTTCCGGGTTCGAAATGTAACCGGGCGTTTCCCTCACGCTATGACCACCGAAACCCTTTCAGACACCCCGCTATAAAGCGGGGTCTTGAACGGGCAGCGAACAAGCACACTCTTCAATTAAGTAAGTGGAACTGTTCAGCCAGCACAACCGTTCGTTATCTGGGAACAACACAGTGGACGCGAGCAACTGAGGACAAGCCCTCGGCCTATTAGTACCAGTCACCTCCACACCTTACGGCGCTTCCAGATCTGGCCTATCAACCCAGTCGTCTACTGGGAGCCTTAACCCCTCAAGGGGGTGGGAGTCCTCATCTCGAAGCAGGCTTCCCGCTTAGATGCTTTCAGCGGTTATCCCTCCCGAACGTAGCCAACCAGCCATGCCCTTGGCAGGACAACTGGCACACCAGAGGTTCGTCCGTCCCGGTCCTCTCGTACTAGGGACAGCCCTTCTCAAGACTCCTACGCGCACAGCGGATAGGGACCGAACTGTCTCACGACGTTCTAAACCCAGCTCGCGTACCGCTTTAATGGGCGAACAGCCCAACCCTTGGGACCGACTCCAGCCCCAGGATGCGACGAGCCGACATCGAGGTGCCAAACCATCCCGTCGATATGGACTCTTGGGGAAGATCAGCCTGTTATCCCCGGGGTACCTTTTATCCGTTGAGCGACGGCGCTTCCACAAGCCACCGCCGGATCACTAGTCCCGACTTTCGTCCCTGCTCGACCCGTCGGTCTCACAGTCAAGCTCCCTTGTGCACTTACACTCAACACCTGATTGCCAACCAGGCTGAGGGAACCTTTGGGCGCCTCCGTTACCCTTTGGGAGGCAACCGCCCCAGTTAAACTACCCATCAGACACTGTCCCTGATCCGGATCACGGACCCAGGTTAGACATCCAGCACGACCAGACTGGTATTTCAACGACGACTCCACAAACACTGGCGTGCCTGCTTCACAGTCTCCCAGCTATCCTACACAAGCCGAACCGAACACCAATATCAAACTGTAGTAAAGGTCCCGGGGTCTTTCCGTCCTGCTGCGCGAAACGAGCATCTTTACTCGTAGTGCAATTTCACCGGGCCTATGGTTGAGACAGTCGAGAAGTCGTTACGCCATTCGTGCAGGTCGGAACTTACCCGACAAGGAATTTCGCTACCTTAGGATGGTTATAGTTACCACCGCCGTTTACTGGCGCTTAAGTTCTCAGCTTCGCCAAGACGAATCCTGACTAACCGGTCCCCTTAACGTTCCAGCACCGGGCAGGCGTCAGTCCGTATACATCGCCTTACGGCTTCGCACGGACCTGTGTTTTTAGTAAACAGTCGCTTCTCGCTGGTCTCTGCGGCCACCCCCAGCTCGAGGAGCACGTCCCCTCACCAGTGATGGCCCCCCTTCTCCCGAAGTTACGGGGGCATTTTGCCGAGTTCCTTAACCATAGTTCACCCGAACGCCTCGGTATTCTCTACCTGACCACCTGAGTCGGTTTAGGGTACGGGCCGCCATGAAACTCGCTAGAGGCTTTTCTCGACAGCATAGGATCATCCACTTCACCACAATCGGCTCGGCATCAGGTCTCAGACAATTGCCAGGCGGATTTACCTACCTGACGTCCTACACCCTTACCCCGGGACAACCACCGCCCGGGATGGACTACCTTCCTGCGTCACCCCATCACTCACCTACTACCAGCTCGGGTCACCGGCTCCACCACTTTCCTTTCCCCGAAGGGTCCGGAACGGCTTCACGGGCTTAGCATCACTGGATTCGATGTTTGACGCTTCACAGCGGGTACCGGAATATCAACCGGTTATCCATCGACTACGCCTGTCGGCCTCGCCTTAGGTCCCGACTTACCCTGGGCAGATCAGCTTGACCCAGGAACCCTTAGTCAATCGGCGCACACGTTTCTCACGTGTGTATCGCTACTCATGCCTGCATTCTCACTCGTGAACCGTCCACCACTGCCTTCCGGCGCGGCTTCACCCGGCACACGACGCTCCCCTACCCATCACAGCCTCCGTTGGGAGTATTGCTGCAATGACACGACTTCGGCGGTACGCTTGAGCCCCGCTACATTGTCGGCGCGGAATCACTAGACCAGTGAGCTATTACGCACTCTTTCAAGGGTGGCTGCTTCTAAGCCAACCTCCTGGTTGTCTCTGCGACTCCACATCCTTTCCCACTTAGCGTACGCTTAGGGGCCTTAGTCGATGCTCTGGGCTGTTTCCCTCTCGACCATGGAGCTTATCCCCCACAGTCTCACTGCCGCGCTCTCACTTACCGGCATTCGGAGTTTGGTTAAGGTCAGTAACCCGGTAGGGCCCATCGCCTATCCAGTGCTCTACCTCCGGCAAGAAACACACGACGCTGCACCTAAATGCATTTCGGGGAGAACCAGCTATCACGGAGTTTGATTGGCCTTTCACCCCTAACCACAGGTCATCCCCCAGGTTTTCAACCCTGGTGGGTTCGGTCCTCCACGACCTCTTACAGCCGCTTCAACCTGCCCATGGCTAGATCACTCCGCTTCGGGTCTTGAGCGCGCTACTAAACCGCCCTATTCGGACTCGCTTTCGCTACGGCTTCCCCACACGGGTTAACCTCGCAACACACCGCAAACTCGCAGGCTCATTCTTCAAAAGGCACGCAGTCACGAGAACGTGCAAGCACGTTCCGACGCTCCCACGGCTTGTAGGCACACGGTTTCAGGTACTATTTCACTCCGCTCCCGCGGTACTTTTCACCATTCCCTCACGGTACTATCCGCTATCGGTCACCAGGGAATATTTAGGCTTAGCGGGTGGTCCCGCCAGATTCACACGGGATTTCTCGGGCCCCGTGCTACTTGGGTGTCTCTCAAACGAGCCGCTGACGTTTCGACTACGGGGGTCTTACCCTCTACGCCGGACCTTTCGCATGTCCTTCGCCTACATCAACGGTTTCTGACTCGTCCTGTCGCCGGCAGACAACAGAAGAGAGATCCCACAACCCCCCAAGCGCAACCCCTGCCGGGTCTCACACACTTGAGGTTTGGCCTCATCCAGTTTCGCTCGCCACTACTCCCGGAATCACGGTTGTTTTCTCTTCCTGCGGGTACTGAGATGTTTCACTTCCCCGCGTTCCCTCCACACTGCCTATGTGTTCAGCAGCGGGTGACAGCCCATGACGACTGCCGGGTTTCCCCATTCGGAAACCCCCGGATCAAAGCCTGGTTGACGACTCCCCGGGGACTATCGTGGCCTCCCACGTCCTTCATCGGTTCCTGGTGCCAAGGCATCCACCGTGCGCCCTTAAAAACTTGGCCACAGATGCTCGCGTCCACTGTGCAGTTCTCAAACAACGACCAACCACCCATCACCCCGAACCAGTAGTCCGAGTGCACTGGGGCCGGCACTGAAGGCAGCCACATTCGGCCGTACCCTCAGACACCCAACAGCGTGCCCGACACGATCAGCTGACCAGATCAGCGTTCCACGCCCCGAGGGGCAGTACTAGCGCCTGATCCATCCTGGATCGTGCCGAATAATCAACGTTCCACCCATGAGCAACCAGCATCGGACGTTCGCCGATGTACTGGCCTCTGACCAAGTCCCCGAAGGTCGTTGGTGAGAAGTGCTCCTTAGAAAGGAGGTGATCCAGCCGCACCTTCCGGTACGGCTACCTTGTTACGACTTCGTCCCAATCGCCAGTCCCACCTTCGACAGCTCCCTCCCACAAGGGGTTGGGCCACCGGCTTCGGGTGTTACCGACTTTCGTGACGTGACGGGCGGTGTGTACAAGGCCCGGGAACGTATTCACCGCAGCAATGCTGATCTGCGATTACTAGCAACTCCGACTTCATGGGGTCGAGTTGCAGACCCCAATCCGAACTGAGACAGGCTTTTTGAGATTCGCTCCGCCTCGCGGCTTCGCAGCTCATTGTACCTGCCATTGTAGCACGTGTGCAGCCCAAGACATAAGGGGCATGATGACTTGACGTCGTCCCCACCTTCCTCCGAGTTGACCCCGGCAGTCTCCTGTGAGTCCCCATCACCCCGAAGGGCATGCTGGCAACACAGAACAAGGGTTGCGCTCGTTGCGGGACTTAACCCAACATCTCACGACACGAGCTGACGACAGCCATGCACCACCTGTACACCGACCACAAGGGGGCACCCATCTCTGGATGTTTCCGGTGTATGTCAAGCCTTGGTAAGGTTCTTCGCGTTGCGTCGAATTAAGCCACATGCTCCGCTGCTTGTGCGGGCCCCCGTCAATTCCTTTGAGTTTTAGCCTTGCGGCCGTACTCCCCAGGCGGGGCACTTAATGCGTTAGCTGCGGCACCGACGACGTGGAATGTCGCCAACACCTAGTGCCCACCGTTTACGGCGTGGACTACCAGGGTATCTAATCCTGTTCGCTCCCCACGCTTTCGCTCCTCAGCGTCAGTAATGGCCCAGAGATCCGCCTTCGCCACCGGTGTTCCTCCTGATATCTGCGCATTTCACCGCTACACCAGGAATTCCGATCTCCCCTACCACACTCTAGCCTGCCCGTATCGACTGCAGACCCGGGGTTAAGCCCCGGGCTTTCACAACCGACGCGACAAGCCGCCTACGAGCTCTTTACGCCCAATAATTCCGGACAACGCTTGCGCCCTACGTATTACCGCGGCTGCTGGCACGTAGTTAGCCGGCGCTTCTTCTGCAGGTACCGTCACTTTCGCTTCTTCCCTGCTGAAAGAGGTTTACAACCCGAAGGCCGTCATCCCTCACGCGGCGTCGCTGCATCAGGCTTTCGCCCATTGTGCAATATTCCCCACTGCTGCCTCCCGTAGGAGTCTGGGCCGTGTCTCAGTCCCAGTGTGGCCGGTCGCCCTCTCAGGCCGGCTACCCGTCGTCGCCTTGGTGAGCCACTACCTCACCAACAAGCTGATAGGCCGCGGGCTCATCCTTCACCGCCGGAGCTTTCCACCCAGGAGCATGCGCTCCCGGGTCGTATCCGGTATTAGACCCCGTTTCCAGGGCTTGTCCCAGAGTGAAGGGCAGATTGCCCACGTGTTACTCACCCGTTCGCCACTAATCCACCCCGAAGGGCTTCATCGTTCGACTTGCATGTGTTAAGCACGCCGCCAGCGTTCGTCCTGAGCCAGGATCAAACTCTCCGTGAATGTTTTCCCGTAATCGGGACGACACCACGAGAGCGGAACGATCAGCCGGAATAAGACCGATCGTTCACAGCGTCCTCGCTGTGCGCCCACCCCGAAGGGCAGGACTTTTTCAAAGGAACCTCGCCCCAGCCGATCGGCCGGAGACGGGGTATCAACATATCTGGCGTTGATTTTTGGCACGCTGTTGAGTTCTCAAGGAACGGACGCTTCCTTTGTACTCACCCGAGCAGACTCTCTCAGGCTTTCCTCCGGGCGCTTCCCTTCGGTCTTGCGTTTCCGACTCTATCAGACTCTTTCGTGTCCGATTCCCTGTCGGGCGGGATTTGTCTGAGGCTTTGAGTGCTTTCGTCTCGCGACCTTTCGACATTCACTACGTTAGCCGATTCCCTCCGCAACTCATAATCGAGTTCCGCGAGTTCGAATTAAGGCATGGAGACACGCCGAATTCGCCCCCGCCGAGAGGGAGTCGTAGGTAGTGGGTTGGCCACTTCCGGCTGCTGGCTGAACGCCGTACCCGGTTCAAGCGGCTCGGGCTACATTACGGACACCCCAGGGACGCGTCAAGTTGAGCGACGGCGTGGAGTATGGGCCCGATAAGGGCTCACCGTGGGGTCGTTGGCGATCCAGAAGCGCCATGGATGGATGCCTCCGTCGCCGGACACTCCGGTGCGGGGACCGCTGCGTACCTGGTCGGAGTGGACGGGGGTGCCCGTCAGGAGGGTCAGTGGGGAGCCTTCGGGGGCGCAGGCGTCCGTGCCGTCGAGCGACCGGTCCACCCCGAGGGCCATGGCGAGGCGCGCGGGCCCTTTGGCCAGTTCCTTGTCACTTCGGGCCGAAAGTCGACGTTTGCGAGCCAGTTCGGCGCCCTTGGTGACCTCGCCAGCCAGCAGCAGCACCGCGCTGGCGCTGCCCTCCACACCAGGTTCATGCAGTGCCACATGCCGTAGGTAACGTACTGAGCATGTACGTCGTCGCATCATCGGCGAGGCGACGACGAGCAGGAGAGACAGGCAGTGCGAGCGATCATCTACGCCAGGCTCAGCCCGACCCCGAGGAGCGAGGAATCCAAGGCCGGCGAGCGATACAGGATCTACACCTGCTCAGGTGGCCGGTGCATCACATGCCCGGCAGACCCCCTTGACTCCTTCGTGGTCCGGAAGGTCATCGACAGGGCCGAGGAGTGGAACCAGGCTCCGGCCCCGTATGCCGCAGACGAGGAGCGCGAGGCCGAGCTACTGGCCGAGGAGGTGGCCACATCCGAGAGGCGTACCGCCCTGGCGGAGATCCAAACTGCTTTCCTCAGTCGGCCCCTTCGGGGCCGCACTGCACTGGAGGCTAAATAGCGGCCAGGAACGCGTCACGCGCCACGCTCGCGAGCGATTAGGCAGCTGCGGACCTTAACTTTCCACGCTGGCTCACCGGCGAGCCGCGAGCGAGGCGCACAGCGGCTCAGGCTCCGGCGGACGGCTTGACTCTTGGGCTCAGTCGGTACGCCGAGACCGTTGGATCACCGGCGAGGTAGAAGCGGTGCTGCCAGTCGTGGGCTTTGCTCACGCCTACCCGAGGACCAACACGGATGAGTGCGGCGGGTACTGGCTCACCCTCGGACAGCGTGACCGAGGCGCCTGTCAGTAGGTCTATGCCGTTGTGCTCTGCCGTGATGCCGAGCGCTTGGCAGAAGTTCCCCGGACCCCGCGCGAGACGTGGACTCTCGACCTTGCCCCCCCGCCGCTTGCGTGCCAGGTCTTCCCCTTCGATGACCCTGCCTGCCCGGATGAGGACAGCTGTAGCGATACCGTCTGCCCCGGTGACGATGTTGGCGCACCAGTGGAGACCGTGAGACCGGTAGACGTACAGGTGTCCTGCGGGTCCGAACATGACGGCGTTTCGGGGTGTCCTGCCTCGGTAGGCGTGGGAGGCGGGGTCGGCCGTACCGGAGTACGCCTCGGTCTCCGTGATGGTGATGCTCACGGTTCCCTCGGGGGTCTCGTGGGTGAGGATGGCACCGAGCAGCTTGGGGGCGACTTCTTCAGCGGGGTGAGCAAGATCCACAATGTTCATGCTGACCGCCTTGACATGCCGTAGGTGAAGTAGACGTACACATGGCCGGGCGGACCGAACATCACCTCGTTGCGGGTCGTGCGGCCGCGATAGGCGTGCGAGCCGGGGTCGTTAGGGCCGTCGTACGCCTCGACCTCCGTGATGCGGAGTTCGATCGGCCTCTCAGGGGTGGTGCGCACGAGGAGGCGCCCCAGGAGGTCGGGGGCGACCTCCAATACGGGGCGGTCGCAGAACTCTCGCGCCAGTGGCGTACGGTCAGGGGCCGCGATCATGGCGTACGAGCCTAGTCCAGTAGTCCGGAGTGCTCTGGACGGATACGTGTCGGTGGGGTGGTCAGGGGTCCTCTCCCTTGGAAAGGTGAGGACGCGGAACCGGCCGGGGTCGGATCGCGTTTCTAAGGATCAAGGGATCCAGTCGGACACGGCAGATGGAAACAGGCGTTGCCTGGGGAGGAAGTGACATGGGGTTCAAGCGGCTGCTCGCGAGCCTGGGAGCCGGTGGGGCTTCGGTCGAGACGGTGCTGACCGAGGTCAACACCGTTCCGGGCGGTGTCGTCCAGGGTGAGGTGCGGATCCAGGGCGGGTCGGTGGACCAGGCCATCGAGGGTCTGTCGGTCGGTCTGCAGGCCAAGGTCGAGGTCGAGGGACAGGACGGCCAGGAGCTCAGGCAGGACATCGAGTTCACGAAGCTGCGGCTCGGTGGCGCCTTCGAGCTGCAGGCCGGTGCGGTGCACGCGGTGCCGTTCGGGCTGGAGATCCCGTGGGAGACGCCGATCACCACGATCGACGGGCAGGCCCTGCGCGGGATGCACATCGGCGTGACGACGGAGCTGGAGATCGCGCGCGCCGTCGACTCGGGTGACCTGGACCCGATCAATGTGCACCCGCTGCCGGCGCAGCAGGCGATTCTGAACGCCTTCATCCAGCTGGGCTTCCGCTTCAAGAACGCGGACATGGAGCGCGGCCGCATTCGGGATACGCGTCAGAAGCTGCCGTTCTACCAGGAGATCGAGTTCTTCCCGCCGTCGCAGTACCGCGGACTGAACCAGGTGGAGTTGAGCTTCGTCGCGGGCGACCAGGCGATGGACGTCGTCCTGGAGATGGACAAGAAGCCGGGCCTCTTCAGTGAGGGCAGCGACTCGTACCGGTGCTTCCAGGTGGGGCTGCACGACTACCAGAGCACGGACTGGACGGCGTACCTGAACCAGTGGCTGTCCGAGGTCGGCAGCAAGCGCAGCTGGTTCTAGGGCCTGTCCGGCGGATCATGCCGCAGACGCGGGGCTTGGCACGCCCATCTGCGGCTTTGTCGTCACTCGCCGACTCCCCACGCTCGAATGCGCTCGCGCGGGGGGACCCCCATCGCGTCGACTCCCTCCTCCGCCTAGCAGCTGCACCACCAAGCCCCGCTCACCAGCGTCTATGAGGTGCCGTTGCTTCTCTGCGACCTGCTCCGCCGGACAGGCCCTAGGCTCGGCACGAGAGATTCCGCCGTTCAGGAGGTGCTGACGTGACCGAGCTCAAGAGGCCGCCGCTCCCGCATGACTTCCATCCGCCCGTGCCGTCGTTCACGGTCACGAGCGAGGACGTCGAGCCGGGCGCGACGCTGAAGGACGCCCAGGTCTACGCGGCCGGGAACACCTCGCCCCAGCTGAGCTGGGAGGGCTTTCCGCCGGAGACCAAGAGCTTCGCCGTGACGTGCTTCGATCCGGACGCACCGACGGGGAGTGGATTCTGGCACTGGGTCGTGTTCGACATTCCGGTGTCGGTGACGAAATTGCCGACGGGAGCGGGCAGCGGCAAGTTTGAGGGGCTGCCCGAGGTCGCGGTCCAGGTGCGCAACGACTACGGCTCGAAGGACTTCGGTGGCGCCGCGCCGCCGGCCGGGGATCCGGCGCACCGGTACGTCTTCACGGTGTACGCCGTGGATCAGGAGAAGCTCGGTCCGGACGCGGATGTGTCGCCCGCCGTCGTGGGTTTCAATCTGCGGTTCCACACGCTGGCGCGCGCCCAGCTGATCGGTGAGTATGCCGCTCCCGCGTAAGAGATCCTGCGCGGGGCTCCCGCGTGAAGCACTGAAGACTGACGTTCACCGAACGTTTGCGCGCCTCCGGTCATGGAAGTGATCGGAGGCGGGCATTTTTTATTGCGTTGTCCATCTCGGCGCGCCCGGCCAGAGTTGATCCAAGCCCGCCAGGGGGTGGGCCGGTGCACACGGGAGGTGGCCAGGATGCGGGACACGCTGGTTCTGAACGCGAGCTTCGAGCCGCTGTCGACGGTGACGCTGAATCGAGCCGTCGTTCTGGTGTTGCAGGACAAGGCCGTCGTGGAGCAGGCCCACCCCGAACTCCGTATGCGCGGAGCCGCACTCGACATACCCGTGCCCCGGGTGATCAGGCTCTGCCGCTATGTCCGGGTGCCGTTCCGAAGACAAGCGCCGTGGTCGCGGCGCGGTGTGCTGGTACGCGACCGGCACAGGTGCGCGTACTGCGGCCGGCGCGCCACGACCGTGGATCACGTGGTGCCGCGGGCCCAGGGCGGTCAGGACTCCTGGCTGAATACGGTCGCCTCGTGCGCGGAGGACAATCACCGCAAGGCAGACCGTACGCCGGAGCAGGCGGGTATGCCGCTGCTGCGGCAGCCGTTCGAGCCGACGCCCGCGGACGCGATGCTGCTGGCCCTGGGCCGGGACGACTTCGACGCGCTGCCGGAGTGGCTGGCTCAGCCCGCCGCGTAGGGCGTACGACGTTGGGGCCCACCTCCCGGCGGAGGTGGGCCCCATCGTCGTACGCGGTCAGTCGGTGATCGACGGCTTCTCGCGGCGCTCCGTGCCGCCGGACGAGCCTCCGGAGGTCCCGCCGCCGCCCGAGGAGCCGCCCATCGGGCCGAAGTTGCCGAAGGCGCCGGACAGGCCCTTGAGGGCGTCGCCGATCTCGCTGGGCACGATCCAGAGCTTGTTGGCGTCGCCCTCGGCGATCTTCGGCAGCATCTGGAGGTACTGGTACGAGAGGAGCTTCTGGTCGGGGTCTCCGGCGTGGATGGACTCGAAGACCGTACGAATGGCCTGGGCCTCGCCCTCGGCGCGCAGGGCGGCGGCCTTGGCCTCACCTTCGGCGCGCAGGATCGCGGACTGCTTCTCGCCCTCGGCGGTGAGGATCTGCGACTGGCGGATACCTTCGGCGGTGAGGATCGCGGCGCGCTTGTCGCGGTCGGCGCGCATCTGCTTCTCCATCGAGTCCTGGATGGAGGTGGGCGGCTCGATCGCCTTGAGCTCGACGCGGTTGACGCGGATGCCCCACTTGCCGGTGGCTTCGTCGAGGACGCCGCGCAGGGCCGCGTTGATCTCCTCGCGGGAGGTCAGGGTGCGCTCCAGGTCCATGCCGCCGATGATGTTGCGCAGTGTGGTGACGGTGAGCTGCTCGATCGCCTGGATGTAGCTGGCGACCTCGTACGTGGCCGCGCGCGCGTCGGTCACCTGGTAGTAGATGACGGTGTCGATGTTGACGACCAGGTTGTCCTGGGTGATCACCGGCTGCGGCGGGAACGGGACGACCTGTTCGCGCAGGTCGATGCGGTTGCGGATCGAGTCGATGAACGGGACGACGATGTTCAGGCCCGCGTTCAGGGTGCGCGTGTAGCGGCCGAAGCGCTCGACGATGGCGGCGCTGGCCTGTGGGATCACCTGGATGGTCTTGATCAGGGCGATGAAGACCAACACCACCAGAATGATCAGGACGATGATGATCGGTTCCATCGTTGCTCCCCGTACCCTTCTCCGCCTCGGTAATTCCGGAAGATCTTACGGCTGTTGAAGATCTTGCTGGACGAGTCTGGCAGACCCTCGTCTGCTGTGTGGGGCGTTCGGTTCACTTGCGTCGTACGAGGTCACATGACGATCGCCGTGGCTCCGTCGATGTCCACGACGTCCACTTCCTGACCTACCTCGTAGGCCTGCCCGGCGTCGAGGGCGCGCGCCGACCAGATCTCCCCGCCGAGCTTGATGCGGCCACCGCCCGAACCGTCCACCCGCTCAAGGACGATGGCCTGCTTGCCCTTCAACGCGTCCACGCCCGTGGCGAGTTGGGGCCGCTGAGCGCCGTGCCGGGCCGCGATGGGGCGTACGACGGCGATGAGCGCGACCGAGACGGCGGCGAAGACGACGACTTGGAGTACGACATCGCCGCCGAGTCCCGCGACGGCCGCGGCGGCGACGGCGCCCACGGCGAGCATGCCGAACTCCGGCATCGCGGTCACGACCAGCGGGATACCTAGCGCGCCAGCGCCGACCAACCACCAGACCCATGCGTTGATGTCGTCCACAGGGTCATGGTAGATCCGCGCTCCGTCGGCGGACAGGGCGCGCGATCACGTGGGGACGTGCCCGGTCCGCGGCGCGGGCCCGGACGCCCCGGAATTCAGGCCATCGGGAGGCCCTGCGCGGTCCAGCGCTCGCCGACCTGCTCGACGACGAGCGGGAGGCCGAAGCAGAGGGAGAGGTTGCGCGAAGTGAGTTCTAGCTCCAGGGGGCCGGCGGCGAGGACCTTGCCCTGACGGATCATCAGGACGTGGGTGAAGCCGGGGGCGATCTCCTCGACGTGGTGCGTGACCATGATCATGGAGGGGGCGATCGGGTCGCGGGCGAGGCGGCCGAGGCGGCGTACGAGGTCCTCGCGGCCGCCGAGGTCGAGGCCCGCGGCGGGCTCGTCGAGCAAGAGGAGCTCGGGATCGGTCATCAGGGCGCGGGCGATCAGGGTGCGCTTGCGCTCGCCCTCGGAGAGCGTGCCGAACTTGCGGTCCAGGTAGTCGCTCATGCCGAGGCGGTCGAGGAAGGCGCGGGCGCGCTGCTCGTCGATCTCCTCGTAGTCCTCGTGCCAGTGGGCGGTCATGCCGTACGCGGCGGTCAGCACGGTCTCGAGGACGGTCTGGCGCTTGGGAAGCTTCTCCGCCATGGCGATGCCCGCCACGCCGATGCGCGGGCGCAGCTCGAAGACGTCGACCTTGCCGAGGGTCTCCCCGAGGATGGTGGCGGTGCCCTTGCTGGGGAAGAGGTAGCTCGAGGCCACGTTGAGAAGGGTCGTCTTCCCGGCGCCGTTGGGGCCGAGGATGACCCAGCGCTGTCCCTCCTTGACCGACCAGGAGACCTGGTCCACCAGAGCCCGGCCCTCGCGGACCACGGACACGTCCTCCAGCTCCAGTACATCGCTCATGAGCGCGTTGTCTCCCATTGCAGTCTCGGCCGTCGCTTACGTCGATAGACGCAGCCCCCAGGCAAAACCTACGCCACCGGTCAGTCGCTCCCATCCATCGGTCGGTCCTTAGGGTGGGAGCATGCTCTCGGAACCACGCTCAGGACGACTGGCTGCATGGGGAAATGCCCTTTTGGCCGGATTTATCTCGCCGGATGACGCGGTACTCGCCATCGTCGGCGAGGACGCGGTGCACCGGGTCGAGGGGCTGCCCGGCGAGTCGTGGCCCGTCGGGCTCACGCTCGCCCTCGGCCGGCTGCGCGCGCTCGGGGTGACTGGGCTGCGGGTCGCGCTGCCCGCGCCGGGGCATCCGCTCGGGCTGAGCGGACCGCCCGACTTCAATGCGCGCGCCCTGGACGCCGAGGAGGCCGTCGTCTGCCATGGGGCGGCGCTCGGGCTCGTTCCCGAGGTGTACGAGGCCGGGCCGGAGGGCGATGTGCATGTCGAGGTCGTCTGGCACTGCCTCGCCGTGCGGGAGGCGCCGCCCGCCGATGTGCCGTCGCTCGGCGAGGCCGAGCGGGAGCTGGCGGAGGCGCTGCGCGAGGCCACCGAGGTGTTGTCGCGGCTCGACGTGGCCGGGTCGGGGCAGGTCGCGGAGGCCGCGATCGACGCGTACCGGGCGCGAGTCGAGCGGGGGCGCGAGGTGCTCGCCCCCGGCTATCCGCCACGTGCCGTGCGGGTGTTGGAGCTTGCGCAGCGTGTGGGGCTGCTGATCTCCGTGGCGTACGAGAACGGGCACGGCGGGGCCGTGAGCGCCTCGGAGATGGCGGCTCGGGCCCAGGCCCTGCGGCCGGTGGAGCGGACAGCGCGGCGGGCCCAGGTGGCCGCGTACAACGCGTTCGTGGAGGAGCGGGAGCGGGGGGCTCGCTGACAGCAACCGGCCCCGCGAACCGTTTTTCGTTCGCGGGGCCGCTTGAAGCTGGTCCGTGTCAGTCGTTCACAGCCTCGTTGCCGAAGGCCGGGTTCAGAAGGCCGATGACGTTCACGCTGTTACCGACCGCGTTCACCGGGACGTGAACCGGGATCTGGACGACGTTGCCCGAGCCGACGCCCGGCGACCCCGCGGCCGCGGCGCCGGCACCCGAGTCGGCAACAGCGGCACCGGCGGAAGCGCCCGCGGCGATACCGGCAATGGTGACGGCCAGGGCGGCCTTTTTGGCGATGTTCATGAGAAGCGTTCCTCCAGTGTGTGCGAATCCGACCCGGCCGGGGGTCGTACGCTGAGCAACGCCACGAGGATCGGTGACGGCACGGAAGACCACGCCGATAGGCCCGTTCAGTTCAGTCGGCCGACGAACCGACAACCTGACCGGCCTCCCAGGGAGTTCCTGGAAGGCCGGTGGTCATGATGGTTCTCCGGTACGGAAACTCAGCGGTTGAGGCCGAGGTTGCCGAAGGCCGGGTTCAGAACGCCGATGACGTTCACGCTGTTACCGACCGCGTTCACCGGGACGTGAACCGGAGCCTGGACGAGGTTGCCCGAGACGACGCCCGGGGAGCCCTCGGCCTTGCCGCCCGCCCACGCACCGTCGGTGGCGGAGGCCATACCGGCACCGGCGGCTACCAGGCCACCGGTCACCATCGCGACAGCAGTGGCCTTCTTCAGGTTCTTCACTTCTCAACCCCTCCTAGCGATCGCTGCGGCAAGTCGCCGCAGCACGCCTTGGAGAACGGCCGAGCTCCGCGGAGGATGCGCCAACCGGGTGACATACACCCGACGGTATGAATCTCACCCCGGAGCGGAACCTCCGATTTGCCGTCCTGGATCAGCCTGTCACCCCATGGCGTACGGCCCAGAGCGCGGCCTGGGTCCGGTCCGCGAGGTCGAGCTTCATCAGGATGTTAGAGACATGCGTCTTGACGGTCTTCTCGGAGAGGACGAGGGCACGGGCGATCTCGCGGTTGGAGCGGCCGTCCGCGATCAGGCCGAGCACCTCGCGCTCCCGGTCGGTGAGTGAACCGCCTCTCCCCTGGCCCGAGTTGGCCTCCTCCTGCGACAGCAGGGCGCCCGCGACCTCGGGCTGCAGCAGGATGTGCCCGGCGTGCACGGAACGGATGGCGCCGGCCAGCGCGTCGGGGTCCACGTCCTTGTACACATAACCGGCGGCGCCCGCGCGCAGGGCCGGGACGACCGTACGCTGCTCGGTGAAGCTGGTGACGATCAGCACGCGCGCGGGGTTGGCCAGTTCGCGGAGTCTGCGCAGCGCGTCGATGCCGTCCATGCCCGGCATCTTGACGTCCATGAGGACGACGTCGGGCTTCAACTCCTCGGCGCGGGCGACTCCTTCGGCGCCGTCGGACGCCTCTCCCACGACCTCGATGTCGTCCTGTACTTCGAGGAAGGTACGCAGGCCCCGGCGGACGACTTGGTGGTCGTCGACGAGCAGCACCTTGATTGCGTCAGCCACCAGGGACCTCCATCTCGATCGTGGTGCCCTTTCCGGGCGCCGATTCCACGGTGAGTGTGCCGCCGACTCCGCTCGCCCGGTCGCGCATCGACACCAGGCCGAGGTGGCGGCCCGCGCTGCGTATCGCGGTGGGTTCGAAGCCGCTGCCGTCGTCGATGACGCGCAGGACGGCGCCCGGTCCGTGCTTCTCCAGGATGACGTCGACGCCGGCGGCTCCGGAGTGCCGCAGCGCGTTGTGCAGGGCCTCCTGGGCGACGCGCAGCATGGCCTCCTCCTGGGCGGCGGGCAGCGCCCGTACCCCGCAGCTGGAGAAGGTGACGCGCGCGGAGTGGGCGCGGTCGAGGACCTGGATCTGGGTGCGCAGGGTGGCGACCAGGCCGTCCTCGTCGAGGGCGGCGGGGCGCAACTCGACGACGGCGGCGCGCAGTTCGTCCACGGCTTCGGCGGCGAGCGTGGCCACCTGCTGGAGTTCGCCCTTGGCACGTGGCGGGTCGCGGTCGACGAGGGCGGCGGCCGCCTGCGCGGTCAGACGCAGGGAGAACAGCTTCTGGCTGACCGCGTCGTGGAGTTCATGGGCGAGCCGGGAGCGCTCCTCGGCGATGGTGAGTTCGCGGCTGCGCTCGTACAGGCGGGCGTTGGTGAGGGCGATCGCGGCGTGCTGGGCGAGGATCGTGAGCAGTTCGTCGTCGTCCTCCGTGAAGCCGCACCTTCCGTCCTCTTTAGGACAATTCTTGTTGGCGAGGAACAGCGCGCCGATGACCTCGTCGCCGTCGCGGATCGGCAGGCCCAGGAAGTCGGACATCTCCGGGTGGGCGGAGGGCCAGCCCTCGAAGCGGGGGTCCTTGCGCACGTCGGCGAGGCGCTCGGGCCGGGCCTCGTGCAGCATCGCGGCGAGGATGCCGTGCTGGCGCGGGAGCGGGCCGATGGCCTTCCACTGCGCGTCGCTGACCCCGTCGACGACGAACTGGGCGAAGCCTCCGTGGTCGTCGGGCACGCCGAGCGCCGCGTACTGCGCGTCGAGCAGCTCGCGGGCCGAGGCGACGATCGTCTTGAGGACGTCGCGCACCTCGAGGTGCCTGCTCATGGCCAGCAGCGCGGAACTCACCGCGTACAGGCCCGACCGGGGTCCTTGACTCATGACCCCAAAGTACCGGCGGGGTGTGACAACGCGTATCAGACCTGTGATGGCCCGTGCCTAGGTCCGTGGGACTAGGACGACCCGTGGGACTAGGACGAAGGGCCCCGCGTCATTGGGGCCCGCGCACGAGGCGGCGCGGGCGCCCGGTTCCTAGCTTGAAGACACCCGCCGGGAACGGCGGTCGAGGGACGAGGGGACGGATGTCATGCCGGTAGCGATCATCACGGGGGCTTCGAAGGGGCTGGGGCGGGCTCTCGGTGCGGCCCTGGCGGAGCGCGGCTGGGATCTGGTGCTGGACGCCAGGACAGCCGGGGTTCTGGAGGAGACGGCGGTGGCACTGTCCGCGTACGGGACGCGCGTGGAGGCGCTGCCCGGGGACGTCACGGACGCCGGTCACCGCGCCCAGCTGGTGGCGGCGGCCCGCAAGCTCGGCGGCGTGGACCTCCTGGTGAACAACGCGAGCGCGCTGGGCGCCGAGCCGCTGGTGCGCCTGGAGGACCTGACCCTGGACGGGCTGCGGCAGGCCCTGGAGGTCAACGTGGTCGCCGCGCTGGGCCTGATCCAGGAGGCGCTGCCGCTGCTGCGGGCCGCACGGGCGGGCACGGTCATCGACATCAGTTCGGACGCCGGCGCCGAGGCGTACGAGACGTGGGGCGGCTATGGCGCGTCGAAGGCGGCGCTCGACCATCTCTCGGCGGTCCTCGGCGAGGAGGAGCCCGGCCTGCGGGTGTGGGCCGTCGACCCCGGGGACATGGGCACGGACCTGTATGCGGCGGCCGTACCGGACGACGACGATCAACGGCCGGCGCCGGATCGTGTGGTTCCGGCCTTTCTGCGCCTGATCGACAACCGTCCGGCCAGTGGGCGCTACGCCGCTCCGGCCCTCCTGGATGAGCGATGACGACCGCCATGGGGGTCCCCCCGTTCGAGCGCAGTCGAGCATGGGGGAGGGTTCCGGAGGAGTTGTCGGCGCGGGTGCCGGCCGAGCAGCGGGGGCCCGGGCTCGACCGGGACTCCGTACGGCTGCTGGTCTCGCGCGGCACCGAGGTGTCGCATCACGCGTTCGTGGAGCTGCCCCGGCAGCTGAGGGCCGGGGATGTGCTCGTCGTCAACACCTCCCCCACCCTGGCGGCCGCCGTGGACGGGCGCGTCGGGCACGCGCGCGTGGTGGTGCATTTCTCCACGCGGGGCGATGACGGGCGGTGGGCGGTCGAGCTGCGGGATCCCGACGGAACGGGGACCACGCGCGCGCGTGCGGGAGGGCCCGCGGGAACAGAGGTGTGCCTGCCCGGGGACGTAGGGCTCGTCCTGGAGGAACCGCTGACGTCGCGGAGCCCTCGGCTGTGGTGGGGGCGGGTGCCGGGCGCCGACGTCCTGGGGCTGCTGCGGCGGCACGGGCGGCCCATTCGCTACTCCTATACAGAGAGGGACCAGCCGCTGTCCGCGTATCAGACGGTGTTCGCGCTGCCGTCCGCCGACGGCGCGGGCAGCGCGGAGATGCCGAGCGCGGCGCGCCCCTTCACCTCGCGTCTGGTGGCGGAGCTGGTGAGCCGGGGCGTGCAGTTCGCGCCGGTGACGCTGCACACCGGGGTCGCGTCGGCGGAGGCCCATGAGCCGCCGTATCCGGAGAAGTACGAGGTGCCGTGGGCGTCGGCGCGACTGATCAACGCGGCGAAGGGGGAACAAAGACGCGCAGCGCTTGCTTGGAAGAGTGGTGACGGGAGTCGGGCGGACGGACGGATCGTCGCGGTCGGTACGACGGCCGTGCGTGCCGTGGAGTCCGCGACGGGCCCCGACGGGCTGGTCCGGGCGGCGAAGGGCTGGACCGACCTCGTGGTGACCCCGGAGCGCGGAGTGCGGGTGATCGACGGGCTACTGACCGGGCTGCACGAGCCGGAGGCCTCGCATCTGCTGATGCTGGAGGCGATCGCGGGAGGCGCGGCGATCGACCGCAGCTACGAGGAGGCGCTGCGTGGGCACTACCTCTGGCACGAGTTCGGGGATGTGCACCTCATCGTCCCCGACGAAAGCACTCACTCTGAGCATTGCGACAGCAACTGTTGGTGAGAATGGCGCAGAGCCGATGTGACCCCGCACATAGGGCGCACATCACGTACGAAGGAACATAGGAGATAAATAGGACCCGCATGAGCGGGGCAGACGTGACAGTCTGCCCCGTTTTGCCCTTTCCAGGTCCACTACCCAGCTTCGTACGTCACACCTTTGCCACAGGTTTTTGCGGCCGCTAACAATGGCTCCCGTCGCTCAGCGCTGCGGGTTCCCCCGCGGCGTCAGTTCCGGACACACAGACCGTCCCCACCGGACCGGGAGCGACCTCCGCGCTATTCGAACGAGGTCCATCAGTGATGCCCAAGAACATGAACACCACTCCTGGTCGTAGTCCGAAGCTGACCAAGGTCCGCAAGCTCACCATCGCCGGTGTCGGCACCCTCGGTGCCGCTGTGCTCGCGCTGCCGATGGTCTCCGGCAACGCGCAGAACACCTCGACCGACGCGGCCGTCTCCACGGCCCCGGTCGTCTACAGCGACCAGCCGATCAAGAACGTGAAGGCCAGCATCACCGACCAGCTGGCCGGTGCCGAGCTCAAGACCCAGGCCATCGCCGCGAAGCAGGCCGCCGACGCGGCTGCCGACAAGAAGGCGGCTGCCGAGGCCGCCGCGAAGAAGAAGGCCGCCGAGGAGCGCTCCGCGGTGCTGGCCGCGAGCCGCTCCACGCAGCGCATCGAGTTCCAGACCGTCGCGGCGACGACGTACTCCAACAACCTCGACGGCTGGATCCGCGAGGCGCTCTCCATCATGAAGGAGAAGGGCATCCCGGGTTCGTACAACGGGCTGCACAAGAACATCATGCGCGAGTCCTCGGGCAACCCGAACGCCATCAACGACTGGGACATCAACGCCATCAACGGTGTCCCGTCGAAGGGCCTGCTCCAGGTCATCCCGCCGACGTTCAAGGCCTACCACGTCCCGGGCACGTCCTGGAACATCTACGACCCGGTCGCCAACATCACGGCCGCCGCGAACTACGCGGCCGACCGGTACGGCTCGATCGACAACGTGAACAGCGCGTACTGACGGCCTAGCGCGGAGCTCCGTCACAGCTGACGCCGAAGGGCGGCACCCCGGCCGGGGTGCCGCCCTTCCGTCATGTCCACCGGGTCCGCGGGACTACTTGCGCATGACCTCGGGCTCGTGACGGCGCAGGAAGCGGGCCACGAAGAAGGCGCAGACGGCGGCGAGGGCGAACAGGGCCGCCATGTCCAGGGCCCAGGCCGCGGCCTCGTGGTCCCAGAGCGGGTCCGTGTCGGCCGTGTTGTGCGGGTTGATCCGGTTGAAGTCCAGCGTCGTGCCGGCGGCGGCGACCGCCCAGCGTGCCGGCATCAGGTACGAGAGCTCGTTGACGCCCGGGTTGCCGTTCAGCGGGAACAGACAGCCGGTGAAGACGACCTGGATGATCGCGAACATGACCAGCAGCGGCATGGTCTTCTCGGCGGTCTTCACCAGCGAGGAGATGACCAGCCCGAACATCATCGAGGTGAAGCCCAGCGCCATGATCGGCAGGGAGAGTTCCGGCACGATCAGCTTGCCCAGGACGAGACCCTCGTCGGGCTTCTCGCGGCTCAGGAAACCGATCGCGCCGACCAGGGCGCCCTGCAGCATGGTGATCACGCCCAGGACGATCACCTTGGACATCAGGTACGCGGAGCGCGACAGCCCGGTCGCGCGTTCCCGCTCGTAGATGACCCGTTCCTTGATCAGCTCACGGACGGAGTTGGCGGCACCCGCGAAGCAGGCACCGACTGCGAGGATCAGCAGCACCGTGGCGGCCGTGCTGTTCGGGATGGGCAGACCGTTCGGGCCCACCGCCGTGTTCACCTTCAGGGTCTTGTCCGGCTCGATGAGCAGGCTCACCGCGCCGAGCACCGCCGGAAGGATCACCGTCAGCGCCAGGAAGCCCTTGTCGGACACGATGACCGAGACGTACCGCCTGATCAGCGTGCCCAGCTGGGAGAACCAGCCCTGCGGCTTGGGCGGCCGCATCGCCTGCGGCGGCGGCATGTGCACCGACTGCGGGGCGACGGCGTCGATGTCCGCGGCATACATCTGGTAGTGCTGCGAGCCCTTCCAGCGGCCCGCCCAGTCGTAGTCGCGGTAGTTCTCGAAGGAGGAGAAGACGTCGGCCCAGGTCTCGTAGCCGAAGAAGTTGAGGGCCTCCTCGGGCGGGCCGAAATACGCCACCGCGCCGCCGGGCGCCATCACCAGGAGCTTGTCGCAGATGGCCAGCTCGGCCACCGAGTGCGTGACGACGAGAACCGTACGGCCGTCGTCGGCGAGGCCGCGCAGCAGCTGCATGACATCGCGGTCCATGCCCGGGTCGAGGCCCGAGGTCGGCTCGTCCAGGAAGATCAGCGACGGCTTGGTGAGCAGCTCCAGGGCCACGGAGACGCGCTTGCGCTGGCCACCGGAGAGGGAGGTGACCTTCTTCTCCTTGTGGATGTCCAGCTTCAGCTCGCGCAGCACCTCGTCGATGCGGGCATCGCGCTCCTGGGCCGTGGTGTCGGCGGGGAAGCGCAGCTTGGCCGCGTAGGTGAGGGCCTTCTTGACCGACAGTTCCTTGTGCAGGATGTCGTCCTGCGGGACCAGGCCTATGCGCTGGCGCAGTTCGGCGAACTGCTTGTACAGGTTCCGGTTGTCGTAGAGGACGTCACCCTGGTTGGCGGGGCGGTAGCCCGTGAGCGCCTTCAGGAGCGTCGACTTGCCGGAACCGGAGGGGCCGATGACCGCGATGAGCGACTTCTCGGGGACGCCGAAGGAGACGTCCTTGAGAATCTGCTTGCCGCCGTCGACCGTGACAGTCAGATGGCGGGCCGAGAAGGAGACCTCACCGGTGTCGACGAACTCCTCGAGGCGGTCGCCGACGAGACGGAACGTCGAGTGGCCGACGCCGACGATGTCGTTCGGGCCGAGCAGCGCCGAGCCGCCCTTGGCGATCGGCATACCGTTGACATACGTGCCGTTGTGCGAGCCGAGGTCGCGGATCTCGAAGCGGCCGTCGGGCGTCGCGTGGAACTCGGCGTGGTGGCGCGAGACCTGGAGGTCGGAGACGACCAGATCGTTCTCCAGCGCACGACCGATGCGCATCACGCGGCCGAGGGCCAGCTGGTGGAAGGTCGTCGGGCTGCGGTCGCCGTAGACCGGCGGCGCCCCCGCGCCACCACCGGGTCCCTGCTGCGGCGGGATCTTCCCCGCCTGCTGCGGCTGCTGCCGGCCCTGTTCGGGCGCCTGCTGCTGCGGCGCCTGCTGGGCCCAGCCGGGGTTCGCCCCCTGGGCGGCGTACGTCTGCTGCTGGGGCTGCGCCTGCTGCGGCGAGGCGACGGCGGCCGCGGTGCCGGACAGGTTCAGGCGCGGTCCGTCGGTCGCGTTGCCGAGGTGCACGGCCGAGCCGGGGCCGATCTCCATCTGATGGATCCGCTGCCCCTGCACGAATGTGCCGTTGGTGCTGCCGTGGTCCTCGATGACCCAACTCCGGCCGCCCCAGCTGATCGTGGCGTGACGCCAGGACACTCTGGCGTCGTCGAGCACGATGTCTCCCTGCGGATCACGTCCGAGGGTGTAGGGCCTGGACGTGTCGAGCGTCCAGGTCCGTCCATTCAATTCCAGTACGAGTTCCGGCACTCCAGCCCCACTGAGTTGTCCCCCGAGTTACCCCCGTCACAGGGAGTCTAGGGATGTCGAACATCGTGGGGAACTATTTCAGTTGGAGCCCCCTGACCGAAAGTCGGGCCTTGTGAAGGATGCGTACGGGCGGGTTGCCCGATTTCGTTGACGGGGTTGATACCGGACCGGAGAGTGGTAATCCCACGCGAGGGGGACATCCGCGGTGGACCGCCGCGGCGCGGATCGGGGGGTCTGGCGATGAGCATCGAAACCGTGGACCACGGCGGGAGTGTCAGGAGGGTGCCCTGGGGGGACGTACTCCTGTCCGCGATCGCCGCTGTGAGCTGGGCGTTGATCGGGATGGCGGGCACGGCCGCGCTCGGCCTGCATCTGCTGGAGGCGGATACGGCCGGCTCGCTCGGGCCGATGACCGCTGCGGTAGTGGCACTTGGGGCGAACGGTGCGGTGAAGCCGTCCGGCGATGTGTCGGCCTTCGGCCTGAAAGGAGCGGAGGCGACCACTTCCCTTCAGATCACGCCCTTGGGTGTGGGGCTGGTCGGCGCGCTGCTGTTGTCGTGGTTCTTCCTACGGTCCTTGCGTGGGGCGGGAGTTGTGATCGCGGCCTCCGAACTCGTCGCGCGCGCGGGCGCGGTGGTCGTGCTGTTCGTGGCGACGCTCGGCGGGCTCGCCTGGGCCGGTCACGACGTCATCACGATCGACGGGAGCGAACTCGGGCTCGACGGCGTCACGGACGGCGTCACGGGCGGTGGCGGGCTCGGCGACATCACGGACCAGCTTCCCGGTGGGCTGGGAGATCTCGGCGGGCTGTTGCCCGACAAGATCGGCGATCTCGTGGACGCCGAGGCCGCCGTGGGCTTCACCGTCGACACCGTGCCCACGCTGCTCGGCGGCGCCGCCTGGGTGGCCGGAATCCTGGTGATCTCTCTGGTGGCCTCCCGGCGTACGCCCCTGCCGCAGGGCTGGGACGCCGTCCACCGGGTGGTACGGCCGGCCGCCTCCGCGCTGGTCACGGTGTTGCTGGTGGCGGTCGCGGCCGGGCTCGCGGCGGCGGCGTACGCGGCGATCGGCGACGCCCACCCCAAGCGGATCGCGGGCGCGGCGCTGCTCGGCGCGCCCAACGGGGTGTGGCTGGGCGTCCCCATCGGGCTCTTCGTGCCCTGGGACGGCAGGGCCACGGGTGAGCTCGCCAAGCTGCTCCCCGACCCCCTGGACAAGCTGCTGAGCGTCGACTCCGACCAGCCCGTCACGCTGGGGCGGCTCGCCGAACTCGACGGACGTGTGTGGCTGTTGGGGGTCGCGACCGCGGTCATGATGCTGTTCGCGGGGGTGCTGACGGCCGCGCGTACGCCATTCGTACGGGGGGCGGGTGCCGCTGTCGGGGGAGCTCCGGGTGGCGCGGATGTACGGGGTGGGGGTGCTGTCGGTTTCGCGGGGCGCTGCGCTCTTCGGCTCGGGGTCGTGACGGCGTTGGCGCTGCCGCTGCTGGCGTGGCTGACGGAGGTGTCTGTGGACGCGTCGCTGTCGGTGCTGGGGTTCGACGCGTTCGGTGCCGGGATCGTGTTGCGGGGGCATGTGGGGGTGGCGCTGCTGTTGGGGGCGGTTTGGGGGGCTGGGGCGGGGGCGGTGGGGGCGTTGCTGGCTTATGTGAGTGGGGCTGCGGGGCGGCGGGCGGTGGGGCTGGCTGTGGGGGGTGCGGGGGCCGCGGGGGCGACCCCGGGGGTCGGTGGGGAGGCTGGGCCTTATAGTCCCCAGGCCTCTTACCGGCCGCCGAATCCTGATACCAATCCGTACTTGCGGCTGCCCGATGAGTTGCTGCGGGGGCCGGATGAGGGGCCGCCGCCGCCGTCTCGGAAGCCCGGGGGGCGGGGCTGAGGCGCGCCGCCTGCCGTCGGTTCGCCTGCCGCGGGTGGGTGGGTCGGGGCCGTGCCGGTACATCCGCCCGTCGTGGCCGGTGGATCAGACGTGGGATTACAGGAACCGTCTCCAGATCCGAACGGGGCGACGGGCATGTGATGTACCGGCACGGCCCCTCCCGTGCGCTGGCGACTGCGGGTGCGTGGGGGCGGGCGCCCAGATCTTTCAGCCCGTCCGGCGAAGCCTTTTAGCCCGTCCGGCGTTTGAGGACGAGGCCGTTCAGGCCGAAGCGGGGGTCTGGGGGCGGCAGCCCCCAGGCACGATGGGGGTCCCCCCGCTCTGGGGGTACCTCCCAGGCCCTTAAGGCACTGGGGGAGAAGCCGAGAGTGGGGGAGGGTAGGGGCGGAGGGGGCGAAAAACAGGCCCACCCGCAGCGGGCAGGCGCGGGTGTGTGGGTGGTGAGGCCCGTGGGATCGGTGTTGCTCGGTGGTCATGGGTGGGCCACTTCGGTGACGGCCAGTGTTCTCTGTCCGCTAGGCGGACCAGGCGGGCGGAAGGCACTGGGTGCCGGATACGGTGGGAGGACCATGAGCGCTTCGCAGACCTCTGAAGTCCCTACCCTCCTTGTCAAGATCTTCGGCAAGGACCGGCCCGGCATCACCGCCGGACTCTTCGACACTCTGGCTGCCTACTCCGTCGACGTGGTCGACATCGAGCAGGTCGTCACCCGTGGCCGGATGGTGCTCTGCGCGCTCGTGACCGAGCCGGCCGGCGGGCTCGAGGGGGATCTGCGGGCCACCGTCCACAGCTGGGCGGAGTCGATGAAGATGCAGGCGGAGATCATCTCCGGCCTGGGTGACAACCGCCCGCGCGGGCTCGGACGTTCACTCGTCACCGTGCTCGGACACCCGCTCACCGCGGAGTCGACGGCCGCGATCACCGCGCGGATCACCAAGACCGGCGGCAACATCGACCGTATCTTCCGCCTCGCCAAGTACCCGGTGACAGCGGTCGAGTTCGCCGTGTCCGGTACGGAGACGGAGACACTGCGTACCGCTCTGGTCACCGAGGCCGCGGCACTGGGTGTCGACGTCGCGGTCGTTGCGGCCGGCTTGCACCGGCGCGCCCAGCGGCTGGTGGTCATGGATGTCGACTCGACTCTCATCCAGGACGAGGTGATCGAACTCTTCGCCGCGCACGCCGGCTGCGAGGCCGAGGTCGCCGAGGTGACGGCGTCCGCGATGCGCGGGGAGCTGGACTTCGAGCAGTCGCTGCACGCGCGCGTGGCGCTCCTGAAGGGGCTGGACGCCTCGGTGGTGAACAAGGTGCGCGAGGAGGTGCGACTGACACCGGGGGCGCGCACCCTGATCCGTACGCTGAAGCGGCTCGGCTTCCAAGTCGGTGTCGTCTCGGGTGGGTTCACACAGGTCACCGATGATCTGAAGGAACGGCTCGGACTCGACTTCGCTCAGGCCAACACGCTGGAGATCGTCGACGGGAAGCTGACGGGCCGGGTCGTCGGGGAGATCGTGGACCGCGCAGGCAAGGCGCGGCTGCTGCGCCGGTTCGCCGCCGAGGCGGGTGTGCCGCTGGCCCAGACCGTGGCGATCGGCGACGGCGCCAATGACCTCGACATGCTCAACGCGGCCGGTCTCGGCGTCGCCTTCAATGCCAAGCCCGTCGTACGCGAGGCCGCGCACACCGCGGTGAACTTCCCCTTCCTGGACACGGTCCTGTATCTGCTCGGCGTCACCCGCGAAGAGGTCGAGGCGGCGGACATGCATGAGGACGTCGATCACTGACCTCATACGGTTTTACGTCTCGGGGCCCGGCGCCGTAGTGGTGCCGGGCCCCTGTGCCTGTCGGGGTGGGTTACTCCGTCGGGGCCCAGTAGTCGAGCAGGGTGGCCGTCCCGGGCTCCAGGGACTTCCAGGAGCCGTCGTAGGAGAGCACCGCGAAGGCGGCGGTCGGGAAGCCGCGGCCGTTCATCCGGGCGCGCGAGTCGCCCTCGGCCTGGCCTGCCAGGATCTCGGCGAGGCCGTGCACGCCCGGGTTGTGGCCGATCAGGACCACGTTCTGCGCGTCGTCGGGGGTTTCGTTGAGCACGGCGATCAGCTCTCCGGGCGAGGCTTCGTAGAGCCGCTCCTCATAGACCGTTTTCGGCCGGTGCGGGAGCTCATGGACGGCGAGCTTCCAGGTCTCGCGGGTCCGGGTCGCGGTGGAGCAGAGGGCCAGATCGAAGGGGATGCCGGTGTCGGCCAGCTTGCGCCCGGCGACGGCGGCGTCCTTGCGGCCCCGGTCGGCGAGCGGCCGCTCGTGGTCGGACACCTGTGGCCAGTCGGCTTTCGCATGCCGGAAGAGGACGATCCTGCGGGGTTCTGCGACGCTCATGCGTCCCAGCTTCGCATGAAACACGCCATGGGGCGCAGGGAGTTGACGTCCTGCCCCGGCAGGGGTGACGAGGGTGCCTGGGCTGCGCGGAAGGTGTCGGCCGCGGGCCGGTTCACGGCGCCTCGTGCAGCATCGTGTCCTGGACGCGCTCGAAGACGTGGGTGATCGCGGGGGCGCCGCCCGCGGCGTGCGCGTCCACCGGGTTGAGTATCAGGAGCAGCAGCGTGACGAAGGCGAGCGTCGGCAGGGCGAGGGCCCACCAGGGCAGCCGGATGTCGACGCGGCCCGGGGTCGCCGGGTGGGGCCGGGTGTGCGTACGGGCCGACATGCCGCCTCCGTGGGTCCTCGAGTGGTCCGTGTCCGCCTCCTCGCGGCCACAACTCGAAGCTACGGAATCCGAAGCCCTCAACCCATCCGGTGATCCACCCACTTGACCCTGACACTCGCCCCCTAGGGGATGGGGGGTTAGCCCCCCATCGGGCTGGGACAGGCGCCTCGAGGGGGCGGTCGGGCAACGCCGTCGGCGCTGCCGCGTCCATGATCAGCCCGTCGGGCTCACGGTGAGGCGATCGCCGCGATGACGCCGATGATCACGGTGATGGCCAGCATCGCGCCGAACACGAGCAGCAGCTTCTTCTGGCCGTTCTGGGGGTTTGGGTCGAGCACAGGCATGCGGCCAGTCTCGCACCCTTCGTCCACCCCCTTACCGGTGGGGTCGGCACCCTCTCAAGGCGCTCAAGGAGTCACCTCACGCGTGGGCAGGCGCGCGGCCTCGTCCTCCACGATGCGGTTCCGGCCCGCCAGGATGCCCACGGCGATCTGCGGGACCATCAGCCCGGCCATGAGGGCGATCGGCAGGCCCCAGCCGCCGCTGTGCTGGTAGAGGACGCCCACCAGCAGCGGGCCCGGGATCGAGATCAGATAGCCGGTGCTCTGGGCGAACGCCGAGAGCTTGGCGACGCCCGCGCCGGTCCTGGCCCGCATGCCGACCATGGTCAGTGCCAGCGGGAAGGCGCAGTTGGAGACGCCGAGGAGCAGGGCCCAGGCCCAGGCGCCGGCCGCCGGGGCGAAGTAGAGGCCCGCGTATCCGGCGAGTCCGCAGGCGCCGAGCACGACCGCGATCGGTCCCTGGTCAGGCAGCCGCGTGGCGAGGCGGGGGATGACGAAGGCCAGCGGTACGCCCATGACCATCGTGACGGCGAGGAGCAGTCCCGCGGTGCCGGCCGCGACGCCCGCGTCACGGAAGATCTGCGCCATCCAGCCCATCGTGATGTACGCGGCGGTGGCCTGGAGCCCGAAGAAGACGGCGAGCGCCCAGGCCGTACGGCTGCGGGTGATGCGCAGCACGTCGGGTTCCTGCCGCGCGGACACGACGGCCCCTGAAGCGGTACGTCCGCCGGGGGCACCGCTCCCGGAACCGGCAAGCCGACCGGGGTCAGCGCTCCCGGACTCAGAACGCCCACCAGGGGCACCGCTCCCGGATGCCTCACCCCGCGCGCGTACGAGCGGAAGCCACGGCACCACGGCCGCCGCCGCGAGCCCCGCCCACACCGCGAGCCCGGATTGCCAGCCGCCTCCCAGGGCGTCGGTCATGGGCACCGTCACCGCGGCCGCCGCCGAGGTGCCGAGTGCGAGGGCCATCGAGTACAGGCCGGTCATGGAGCCGACCCGGTCCGGGAACCAGCGCTTGACGATCACCGGCATCAGAACGTTGCTGACGGCGATGCCCATGAGCGCGAGCGCGCTGGCGGCCAGGAAGCCGGCCGTGTTCCCGGTGTACGGCCGGATCGCCAGGCCCGCGGCGATGGCGGCCATGCCCGCACAGACGACCGCGCCGGGACCGAAGCGGCGGGCGAGCCGCGGAGCCATGACGCCGAAGGCGGCGAAGCAGAGCGGCGGTACGGAGGTGAGCAGTCCGGCGACGCTGCCGCTCATGCCGAGCCCGTCGCGCACTTCTTCGAGGAGGGCGCCGAGGCTGGTGATCGCGGGGCGGAGGTTGAGGGCGGTGAGGACGATGCCTACGACCACCAGACGCGTCGTCCACGCGCGCGTGGCGGGCGTTTCGCCCTCGGGCTCCGTGTCCGGTACGCCCTTGGGCTGCGTCTCCGCGGAGGGGCGTATCGGTGTGGACGTTATCGTCCGGGTCTCCTCGCTCACCATGACGCCCATCATAGAATCATGGGATGATTGGCTGTCCACTCCCCTTGCTTTAATCTCCGGAGCGTCCAACCCGCGCGACCGACCACACCGGGACCCGTACGAAGGACCGTCATGCCGCTGAGCCACCCCCGCCGATCGGCGCTGTCCGAGCAGGTCATCGCAGAGCTGCGGAACCAGATCACGTCGGGTGAGTGGCCGGTGGGCTCCCGCATTCCCACCGAACCGGAGCTGGTGGAGCAGCTCGGCGTCGCCCGCAACACGGTCCGCGAGGCCGTCCGCGCGCTCGCCCACAACGGGCTGCTCGACATCCGCCAGGGCTCCGGCACCTTTGTCGTGGCGACCAGCGAGCTGGCGGGCGTGATGCACCGCCGCTTCGCGGACGCCGACCCGCGGCACATCGCCGAGCTGCGCTCCACGCTGGAGTCGAGCGCCGCGAAGCTGGCCGCCGAGCGGCGCACCGAGCGCGATCTCAAGCAGCTGGACACGCTCCTCGTACGGCGTGAGGAAGCGTGGGAGTCGGGCGACGCGGAGGCCTTCGTGACCGCCGACGCGACCTTCCATCTGGCGGTGGTGGCCGCGTCCCACAACGACGTCATGACGGCGATGTACGCGGACCTGGGCGAGGTGCTGCGCGACTGGCTGCGCGAGGACGTCGGCAAGGAGCTGACGCCGGAGACCTACATGGACCACGCCCGGCTCGTCGACGCGATCCGCGCGGGGGACACAGAGGCGGCCGCCACGGAGGCCGCGGGCTATCCGTTCGCGTGCCGGCCGGGACGGCTAGGGCCTGTCCGGCGGATCAGGTCGGAGGAAAGCAACGGTGCCTCATAAACACAGGTGAGCGGGGCTTGGTGCGTCCAGCTGCAAGGCGGAGGAGGGCGGCGACGCGATGGGGGTGCCCCCGCGTGAGCGCATTCGAGCGTGGGGGAGTCGGCAACCGACGACAACGCCGCAGATGGGCGTGCCAAGCCCCGCGTCTCCGACATGATCCGCCGGACAGGCCCCATAGGCCGGAAGGACCGGGACGTCACCTCTGGTGACTGACCCACACCGACAGGATCTCCTTCCAGCAACGGCCGGTGAGCCGCACCGTCGTGGCGGGTCCCACCTCGACCGGCGCGCCGTCGCTGTCGATGTCCCACCAGCGGGCGCACTCTATGTGCAGCCGTACGCGGTCGGTGTCCACATAGGGGTTGTGGCAGTACGCGACGGCATGGGACCCGCTGGTCGTGGTGCGGCACTCGGCGCCGAACAGACCGGGCACAGGGGACTGTTCGGATGCCACTCCTTCGCGCCCCACACCGTCGTGCCCCACGCGCGCGTGGGGCATCGCCTCGTACGGCACGGCCATCACGAGAGCGACAGCGGCGAACACCGGGGCAAAGCGGCGGGACAGGCGCACAAGGGGACCTCCTCGCCGTACGAGTGCGGGGCGGTGCGTACTCCCAGCGTGCGCGGGACGCCGCTCCCCCCGCCCGGTCAGCTGGGCCGAACGGGCGACGCCCCGCTCCCCGCGCGCTGCGGGAAACGGGGCGTCGGAGGCGTACGAACGTAGGCGAAGGCGTACGGACGTCAGCGAAGGCGTACGAACGTCAGCGGAGGCGTACGAACGTAAACGCTTGCGTAAGCGTTTACGCGCCGATCGCGTGCAGACCGCCGTCCACGTGGATGATCTCGCCCGTGGTCTTCGGGAACCAGTCGCTCAGCAGGGCGACGACACCGCGGCCGGCCGGCTCCGGGTCCTTGAGGTCCCACTCCAGGGGCGAACGGGAGTCCCACACGGCGGCGAGCTCGCCGAAGCCCGGGATGGACTTGGCGGCCATGGAGCCGATCGGGCCCGCCGAGATGAGGTTGCAGCGGATGTTCTGCTTGCCCAGGTCGCGCGCCATGTAGCGGTTGGTGGCCTCGAGCGCGGCCTTGGCCGGGCCCATCCAGTCGTACTGCGGCCACGCGTACTGCGCGTCGAAGGTGAGGCCGACGACCGAGCCGCCGTTCTGCATCAGCGGCAGGCAGGCCATGGTCAGCGACTTCAGGGAGAACGCCGAGACGTGCATGGCCGTGGCGACCGACTCGAACGGCGTGTTGAGGAAGTTGCCCCCGAGGGCGTCCTGCGGCGCGAAGCCGATGGAGTGGACGACACCGTCGAGGCCGCCCAGCTCCTCACCGACGATGTCGGCGAGGCGGCCGAGGTGCTCCTCGTTGGTGACGTCGAGCTCGATGACCTTGGTGGGCTTGGGGAGCTTCTTGGCGATGCGCTCGGTCAGCGTGGGACGCGGGAACGCGGTCAGGATGATCTCGGCGCCCTGCTGCTGCGCCAGCTTGGCGGTGTGGAAGGCGATGGAGGACTCCATCAGCACACCGGTGATCAGGACGCGCTTGCCCTCGAGAATTCCGCTCATGGTGATCAGTGACCCATTCCCAGTCCGCCGTCAACGGGGATGACGGCTCCAGTGATGTACGAGGCGTCGTCCGAGGCGAGGAAACGCACCGTCGCGGCGACCTCCTCGGGCTTCGCGTAGCGGCCGAGCGGCACCTGCGACACGATGTTCGCACGCTGCTCGTCGGTGAGCGCCTTGGTCATGTCGGTGTCGACGAAGCCGGGCGCGACGACGTTGAAGGTGATGTTGCGCGAGCCCAGCTCACGGGCGAGGGAGCGCGCGAAGCCGACGAGGGCGGCCTTGGAGGCGGCGTAGTTCGCCTGGCCGGGGCCGCCGAACAGGCCGACGACCGACGAGATGAGCACGACGCGGCCCTTCTTGGCGCGCAGCATGCCGCGGTTGGCGCGCTTGACGACGCGGAAGGTGCCGGTGAGGTTGGTGTCGATGACCGAGGTGAAGTCCTCCTCGGACATGCGCATCAGGAGCTGGTCCTTGGTGATGCCGGCGTTGGCGACCAGGACCTCGACCGGGCCGTGCTCGGCCTCGATCTCCTTGTAGGCCTGCTCCACCTGCTCGGTGTCGGTGATGTCGCACTTGACGGCGAGGCAGCCCAAGTCGGTGAGGGCGGCCGGCGGCTCACCCGAACGGTATGTGATCGCGACCTTGTCGCCGGCCTCGGCGAACGCGCGGGCGATGGCGAGGCCGATGCCCCGGTTGCCTCCGGTGACGAGAACCGAGCGGCTCAACGGATCACCCTTTCTTAGCGGACTGGAACCCCTGCTGGACAGGCGCCTTCGTCGAAAACCTATCGGTCCGGACCGCCGCGCGGACAATCGGGCACCGACAGTGGCATCGGGGACTGACTGTCGGATCCCTACAGAAAGCCGCGGCTTGGCGACGGAAAGGTGTGGCCGCCGGGCCCGCCCGCGCGACATGATCGGTCCCGACAGGCCACGACAGCAGGGAGACCTCCGTGCCTCATTCCATCGACGAATCCTTCACGGCACTACCGCTGCGTGCCCTGGCCGACGCCGCGCTCGCACGCGCGCGTGCCCTCGGTGCGGAGCACGCGGACTTCCGGTTCGAGCGGGTGCGCAGCGCGTCCTGGCGGCTGCGGGACGCCAAGCCCTCCGGGTCGTCGGACACCACGGACCTGGGGTACGCGGTGCGGGTGGTGCACGGCGGTACGTGGGGGTTCGCGTCGGGTGTTGATCTGACGATGGACGCCGCCGCGAAGGTGGCGTCGCAGGCCGTCGCGATGGCGAAGCTGTCGGCCCAGGTGATCAAGGCGGCTGGATCTCAAGAGCGGGTGGAGCTGGCGGACGAGCCGGTGCACGCCGAGAAGACGTGGGTCTCGTCGTACGACATCGATCCCTTCTCCGTGCCGGACGAGGAGAAGGCGGGGCTGCTCGCCGACTGGAGCGCCCGGCTGCTGGCGGCCGAGGGTGTCAGTCACGTCGACGCCTCGCTGCTGACCGTGCACGAGAACAAGTTCTACGCCGACACCGCCGGGACCCTGACCACGCAGCAGCGCGTCCGGCTGCACCCGCAGCTCACCGCGGTCGCCGTCGACGAGTCCAGCGGCGAGTTCGACTCGATGCGGACCCTCGCGCCGCCGGTCGGGCGCGGCTGGGAGTACCTGCAGGGCACCGGCTGGGACTGGGAGTCCGAGCTCGTGCAGGTCCCGGAGCTGCTCGCCGAGAAGATGCGGGCGCCGAGCGTCGAGGCGGGCGTGTACGACCTCGTCGTCGACCCGTCCAACCTGTGGCTGACCATCCACGAGTCCATCGGCCACGCCACCGAGCTGGACCGCGCGCTGGGCTACGAGGCCGCGTACGCCGGTACCTCCTTCGCCACCTTCGACCAGCTGAACAAGCTGAGGTACGGCTCCGCGCTGATGAACGTCACCGGTGACCGCACCGCCGAGCACGGCCTCGCGACCATCGGGTACGACGACGAGGGCGTCGAGGGCCAGTCCTGGGACCTCGTCAAGGACGGGACGCTCGTCGGCTACCAGCTGGACCGGCGCATCGCGAAGCTGACCGGCTTCGAGCGCTCCAACGGCTGCGCGTACGCCGACTCCCCCGGGCATGTGCCGGTGCAGCGCATGGCGAACGTTTCCCTGCGGCCGGATCCCGGTGGGCTGTCCACCGAGGACCTCATCGGAAGCGTCGACCGCGGCATCTACGTCGTCGGCGACCGGTCCTGGTCCATCGACATGCAGCGCTACAACTTCCAGTTCACCGGGCAGCGCTTCTTCAAGATCGAGAACGGCCGGATCACCGGCCAGCTGCGGGATGTCGCGTACCAGGCCACGACCACCGACTTCTGGGGTTCGATGGCCGCGGTGGGCGGCCCGCAGACGTATGTCCTGGGCGGTGCCTTCAACTGCGGCAAGGCTCAGCCGGGCCAGGTCGCGGCGGTCTCGCACGGCTGCCCGTCCGCCCTCTTCAAGGGCGTCAACATTCTGAACACGACGCAGGAGGCCGGTCGATGAGCGCCCGTACGAACAAGCCGCACGAGATCGTCGAGCGCGCCCTCGAACTGTCCCGTGCCGACGGCTGCGTGGTGATCGCCGACGAGGAGTCGACCGCGAACCTGCGCTGGGCGGGCAACGCGCTGACCACGAACGGGGTCACGCGCGGGCGCACGCTGACCGTCATCGCCACCGTCGACGGCCGCGAGGGCACCGCGTCGGGCGTCGTCTCGCGCTCGGCCGTGACCGCCGACGAGCTGGAGCCGCTGGTGCGGGCCGCCGAGGCCGCCGCGCGTGGAGCGGGGCCCGCCGAGGACGCCCAGCCGCTGATCACCGGCGTGCCGGAGTCCCCCGACTTCACGGACGCGCCCGCCGAGACCTCGTCCGCCGTGTTCACGGACTTCGCGCCGGCGCTCGGCGAATCGTTCGCCCGTGCGCGCGAGGGCGGTCGCGAGCTGTACGGCTTCGCCAACCACGAACTCGTCTCCAGCTATCTCGGTACGTCGACGGGGCTGCGCCTGCGGCACGACCAGCCCAAGGGCACGCTGGAGCTGAACGCCAAGTCGCCGGACCGTACGCGGTCGGCGTGGGCGGGACGGTCGACGCGGGACTTCAAGGACGTCGATCCGGCGGCGCTGGACGCGGAGCTGGCCGTACGGCTCGGCTGGGCGGAGCGGCGCATCGACCTGCCCGCGGGGCGCTACGAGACGCTGCTGCCGCCGACGGCCGTCGCGGACCTGCTGATCTACCAGATGTGGTCGGCGGCGGCCCGGGACGCGGCCGAGGGCCGGACCGTCTTCAGCAAGCCCGGCGGCGGCACCCGTGTCGGCGAGAAGCTCACCGACCTGCCGCTGACGCTGCGCAGTGACCCGAACGAGCCGGGCCTGGAGTCCGCGCCCTTCGTCCTCGCGCACTCCTCCGGCGACGACGCGTCCGTGTTCGACAACGGGCTGCCGCTCCATGCCACCGAGTGGATCGGCGAGGGCGAGCTGAAGCACCTGTCGAGCACCCGGCACAGCGCGGGCCTGACCGGGCTCCCGGTGACGCCGACGATCGGCAACCTCGTCCTGGACGGCGGCGAGGACCGCTCCCTGGAGGAGATGGTCGCCGCCACCGAGCGCGGTCTGCTGCTGACCTGCCTCTGGTACATCCGCGAGGTCGACCCGGCGACGCTGCTGCTGACCGGGCTGACCCGGGACGGCGTCTACCTCGTCGAGAACGGCCAGGTCGTCGGCGAGGTGAACAACTTCCGCTTCAACGAGTCGCCGGTGGACCTGCTGGGGCGGGCCACCGAGGCGGGGCGCACGGAAAGGACACTGCCCCGTGAGTGGAGCGACTGGTTCACCAGGGCCGCGATGCCCGCGCTGCGGGTGCCGGACTTCAATATGAGCTCTGTCAGTCGGGGCGTATAACCTCGTACGTGATTGCTGGACCATCCAAGGAGATACGAGAACCGTGACGGACATCGTCGACGAGCTGAAGTGGCGGGGGCTGTTCGCCCTGTCCACTGACGAGGACGCTTTGCGCAAGGCGCTCGCGGACGGTCCCGTCACGTTCTATTGCGGCTTCGACCCGACGGCGGCCAGCCTCCACGTCGGCCACCTTGTGCAGGTCCTCACCATGCGCCGGCTCCAGCAGGCAGGTCTGCGTCCGCTGGCCCTCGTGGGCGGTGCCACCGGCCAGATCGGCGACCCGCGCCCGACGGCGGAGCGCACGCTGAACGATCCGGAGACGGTCGCCGGCTGGGTCACCAGGCTGCGCGCGCAGATCGAGCCGTTCCTGTCCTTCGACGGCGAGAACGCCGCGGTGATGGTGAACAACCTGGACTGGACGGCCGGCCTGTCGGCCATCGAGTTCCTGCGCGACATCGGCAAGCACTTCCGGGTCAACAAGATGCTGACGAAGGACTCGGTGGCCCGTCGCCTCCAGTCCGAGGAAGGCATCAGCTACACGGAGTTCAGCTACCAGCTGCTGCAGGGCATGGACTTCCTCGAGCTCTACCGGCGCTACGGCTGCACGCTGCAGCAGGGCGGCAGCGACCAGTGGGGCAACCTGACCGCGGGTCTGGACCTGATCCACAAGCTGGAGCCGCACGCCAATGTGCACGCGCTGGCGACGCCGCTGATGACGAAGGCGGACGGCACCAAGTTCGGCAAGACCGAGGGCGGTGCCATCTGGCTCGACCCCGAGATGACGACGCCGTACGCGTTCTACCAGTTCTGGCTGAACGTGGACGACCGTGACATCTCGACGTACATGCGGATCCTGTCCTTCAAGTCCCGCGAGGAACTGGAAGAGCTGGAGCGGCAGACCGAGGAGCGTCCCCAGGCCCGTGCCGCGCAGCGCGCACTCGCCGAGGAGCTGACGACGCTGGTGCACGGCGCCGACCAGACGGCCGCCGTGATCGCCGCGTCCAAGGCCCTCTTCGGGCAGGGCGAGCTGGCCGGTCTCGACGACAGGACGCTGGCTGCGGCCCTGTCCGAGGTGCCGCACGTCCAGGTCACCGAGCTCGGACCGGTCGTGGACCTCTTCGCGGAGGTCGGTCTGGTGGCGAGCAAGTCGGCCGCGCGCCGCACGATCAAGGAGGGCGGGGCGTACGTGAACAACGTGAAGGTCGCCGCCGAGGACGCGGTCCCCGCCAAGGAGGACCTGCTGCACAGACGCTGGCTGGTCCTGCGCCGAGGCAAGAAGAACCTGGCCGCGGTGGAGGTCACGGGCGCCTGAGGCATCGGCGACGCGCGTACGAAGGGGGCGGTTCCGTCACGGGCCGCCCCCTTCGTCGTACCGCCGAACCCTCCGGCTCGGCCGTCAGGCCTTCACCTTGCTGCCCCGCACCGCCATGTAGAGCATGTCGCCGAGGAAGACGATGACGATCGCGGCCACGAGCTGGAGCACGTGCCGGCCCCAGTCGATGCCTCGCGTGCTCTCGATGCCGACCGCCCGGGCGATCGCGTTGCCGACAATGCCGCCGAGAATGCCGAAAATCGTGGTCAGCCAGAGAGGACTGTGCTGCTTGCCCGGGATGATCGCCTTGGCCAGCAGGCCCAGCACGAATCCGACGATGATCGCCCACAACCAGCCCATGTCTGCCTCCTAGTACGGCTCCCGTGAGCAGTAGGCCCAGTCTCGGGCCGTCCGCCGTACGGCGCCTGCCGGGCGGAGCCATACGTGGTACGTCGCATCCTGTCCGGCCACGTCAGAACATGACCCGGTCTCGAATGCGGCGCAGCCGCGGCGTAACGTTGGTGTTGCTCGGGTCTGCTCCCTGACGGGTTCGGACCGGCTACGGACCGGGGAGCGTCCGACACAGGCGGGTGGTGGAACGTGATGCGGAAGCAGAGCAATGCCCAGGTCTTCCGGATCACCGGAGCCAGGCAGGGGCTCGACGAGGACGTACGGGGCAGGCAGCGTCGCTATGTCATCTCGATGTCCGTCCGCACGGTTGCCGTGATCCTCGCCGCCACCCTGTGGAACGTCGAGCGGCACGTCGCGATCGTCGCGCTGGTATTCGGACTGCTGCTGCCCTACATCGCCGTGGTCATCGCCAACGCGGGCCGGGAGAACGCGCCGTCGCTTCCCTCGACGTTCGTCAACGCCCCCACCCGTCCGATGATCGCTCCGCCGCGGGAGGACGACGTCGCGGAATCCGTCCCGGGCGGCTCCGCGGAATCCGTCCCGGAGGACTTCGCGGAATCCGTCCCGGAGGACGTCGCCGCCGACCCCGGAACGCGGCCGCAGCGCGAGCCGCACGACCTGAGCTGACCCCGTGCACGGAGGGTGCCGCGAAAGCGGAATCCGACCGTGTGCCAAGCTCAAAAGAAGCTCAGTTCAATCGCGCTGTCCAGTGCCCGGCGGCGGGTTACCCGTGACATACTTCGTACGCGCTCCGCATCCCCCGTCGGAGCGACGGACCGACGCCGGGCAGCTCCCCCCGTGGCTGCTCGGCGTCGCCTTTTGTGGGGGCCGGATCGCGATGTTTGAGGGGCTGGATCGAGGGGCCGCATCGTCTGAGCGGCCTCCGTGTCACCGAGGGTTCTCTACCACAACGCTTGCTGCCAAGCTCAGGAAAAGCTCAGATCAATCATGATGTTCCGGTGCAGGGCAGCCGGTACTCCGTGGCATCCTACGGACGCGCTCCGCATCCCCCGGCCGGAGAACGGACCGACCCGGACCGGCACCGGCCAGCCCATCATCCACGCGCCAGGAGGCCCCTTATGCTTGCGATCTGGCAAAATGTCAGGTTTGTCACCGCATTAACGGTGCTCGTTCCCCTGGCCTTCGTCTGCCTGACGCTTCTCGTCATCGGACTGGCCGTGCTGGTCCTGCCGCAGTCGCGTCATCCCAGCGCGTTCCGCGCCATGGGGATTCTCCGGCAGGTGGTCGAGGTGCTGGTGTCCGGGCGTCAGACGGCGCGGCGTTCATGAGGCGCGGCCTCCGTTAGGGTCGGGGCGTGAACCTGAACGTCCCCGGCACCGAACCCGCCTCCCCCATCTGCTCGGCCAAGGGTTGCCGCGCCGACGCCGTGTGGGTGCTGGCCTGGAACAATCCGAAGCTGCACACGCCGGAGCGGCGGAAGACATGGCTCGCGTGCGAGGAGCACCGCGAGCATCTGTCCAAGTTCCTTGGCGTGCGCGGGTTTCTGAAGGACGTCGTGAAGCTCGACGAGTGGGAAGCCCCTGAGGAGCAGGGCTGACCGCTCCGGGGACGTCAGCCGTCGGAGCCCGGGGACGTCAGCCGCCCGGCCCCTGCGAGGCTGAGCCGGCCGCCGGGGCCCAGCGAGGCCTGCGTCAGCCGCCAGAGCCCTGCGAGGCCTGCGTCAGCCGCCGATCGCCGACATCGGGCGCTCCGGCTGGAGGAACGACGGGTCGTCCAGGCCCGAGCCCGCCTTCTTGCCCCACATCGCGACCCGCCATATGCGGGCGATCTCCTCGTCGGGGGCGCCGGAGCGAAGGGCGGCGCGCAGGTCCGTCTCCTCGGTGGCGAACAGGCAGGTGCGGACCTGGCCGTCGGCCGTGAGGCGCGTACGGTCGCAGGCCGAGCAGAACGGGCGGGTGACCGAGGCGATCACACCGACGCGCTGCGGGCCGCCGTCGACGAGCCAGCGCTCGGCGGGGGCGGAACCCCGCTCAGCGGAGCCCTCCTCGGTGAGCTCGAACCGGGTGCGGAGGGAGGTCAGGATGTCGCCAGCCGTGACCATGCCGTCGCGCTTCCAGCCGTGCTGGGCGTCCAGGGGCATCTGCTCGATGAAGCGGAGCTCGTAGTCATGCTCCACCGCCCAGGCCAGCAGGCCAGGGGCCTCGTCGTCATTCATTCCGGGCATCAGGACCGAGTTGACCTTGACCGGGGTGAGGCCCGCGTCGCGGGCGGCTTCGAGGCCCGCGATGACGTCCTTGTGGCGGTCGCGGCGGGTGAGGGTCTTGAAGACGTCGGGGCGCAGGGTGTCCAGCGAGACGTTCACCCGGTCCAGGCCCGCCGCCTTCAGGGCGGTCGCGGTGCGCTTGAGCCCGATACCGTTGGTCGTCAGGGACATCTCGGGGCGGGGCTCGAGCACGGCGACCCGTTCGACGATGCCGACCAGGCCGGGGCGCAGCAGGGGCTCGCCGCCGGTGAAGCGGACCTCGGTGATGCCGAGGCTGGTGACCGCGATCTCTATCAGGCGGACGATCTCGTCGTCCGTGAGCAGATCGGGCTTGGCCAGCCACTGCAGGCCCTCTTCGGGCATGCAGTACGTACACCGGAGATTGCATCGGTCCGTCAATGAAACGCGCAGGTCGGTAGCCACTCGGCCGTAGGTGTCGATGAGCACGTGGGCCCCCTCCCTCGATGCGGATCACAAGCGTCGGGCATCTGTGAGCCTACGTGACACGACTGACATCGGCATCGGCCCATTCCTACGGCGTACGGCGCGGCCGCGTCGTAGGGATCTACGACGCGGCCGTCGAGGGGAACGAGTCAGTGCGCTCCGGTGCCCGTGAGGGAACGGACCTCCAGCTCGGCGTACTTGCCGGCGTCCGGCTCCTCCTTGGACAGGATCGTGCCCAGCCAGCCCAGCAGGAATCCGACCGGGATCGAGATGATGCCAGGGTTCTCCAGCCCGAACCAGTGGAAGTCGACGTCGGGGAACATCGAGGTGGGCTTGCCCGAGACCACGGGCGAGAACAGCACCAGGCCGACCGCCGTGGTGAGACCGCCGTAGATCGACCAGAGCGCTCCCTGCGTGGTGAACCGCTTCCAGAAGAGGCTGTAGAGGATCGTCGGCAGGTTGGCGGACGCGGCGACCGCGAAGGCGAGCGCGACCAGACCGGCGACGTTCAGGTCACGGGCGAGGGCGCCGAGGCCGATGGACACGGCACCGATGGCGATGGTCGCGTAGCGGGCGGCGCTGACCTCCTGCTTCTCTGTGGCCTGCCCCTTCTTGATGACGTTCGCGTAGATGTCGTGCGCGAACGAGGAGGACGAGGCCAGCGTCAGACCGGCGACGACCGCGAGGATCGTGGCGAAGGCGACGGCGGAGATGGAGGCGAGCAGGATGGCGCCCCAGCTGGAATCGACGCCTCCCAGGTGCAGTGCGAGCAGGGGTGCCGCCGTGTTGCCCGCCTTGTTGGAGGCGATGATCTCGTCCGGTTTGATCAGCGCGGCGGCGCCGAAGCCGAGGGCGAGGGTCATCAGGTAGAAGCTGCCGATGAGGGCGATCGCCCAGTTCACCGACTTCCGCGCGGTCTTGGCCGTGGGCACCGTGTAGAAGCGGATCAGGATGTGCGGCAGGCCCGCGGTGCCCAGGACCAGCGCCATGCCCAGGGAGATGAAGTCCAGCTTGGTCAGGGACGAGAGGCCGTACTTGAGGCCGGGCTCCAGGAAGGGAGCGCCCTTGCCGCTGTTGTCGGCCGCCGAGCCGAGCAGGTCGGAGATGTTGAAGTTGAACTTCAGCAGCACCAGGAAGGTGAGCAGCAGGGCGCCGGCCATCAGCAGCACCGCCTTGACCATCTGCACCCAGGTGGTGCCCTTCATCCCGCCGACGGTGACGTACACGATCATCAGGACGCCGACCAGGGCGACGATGCCGATCTTGCCGCCGTCGCTGGTGATGCCGAGGAGCAGCGAGACCAGGACGCCCGCGCCCGCCATCTGGGCCAGCAGGTAGAAGATCGACACCACGATCGTGGAGGTGCCCGCCGCCGTACGGACCGGGCGCTGGCGCATGCGGTACGCGAGGACGTCGCCCATCGTGTAGCGGCCGGAGTTGCGCAGCGGCTCGGCGACCAGGAGCAGGGCGACGAGCCAGGCGACCAGGAAGCCGATGGAGTACAGGAAGCCGTCGTACCCGAAGAGGGCGATGGCGCCGGCGATGCCGAGGAAGGACGCGGCGGACATGTAGTCACCGGAGACGGCCAGGCCGTTCTGGAAGCCGGTGAACTGCCGTCCGCCGGCGTAGAAGTCGGCGGCGTCCTTGGTCTGGCGACCCGCCCATACGGTGATGACGAGGGTCGCGACGACGAACACCGCGAACAGGGTGATGATCAGCGGCCGGTGCTCACTGGCCTCACCGGCGGCCAGGAAGGACCGCTCACCGGCGGCCAGGACAGTCGTCTGAACGGGACTCATGCGCCGTCCTCCATGCGGGACTTGATGGCCTCGGCCTTGGGGTCGAGCTTCGCGGCGGCGTGCCGCGCGTACCACCAGGCGATGAGGAACGTGGTGAGGAACTGGGCGAGTCCGAGCACCAGGGCGACATTGATGTTGCCGAACACCTTGGTGCCCATGAAGTCGCCCGCGTAGTTCGAGAGCAGGACGTACAGCAAGTACCAGACGATGAAGCCGACGGTCAGCGGGAAGGCGAAGGAGCGGTAGGAGCGGCGCAGTTCACCGAACTCCGCGCTCTCCTGCATCTCGATGAACTCCTCGGTGGAGGGGAGATGGGTTCCGGCTTCCGGAGGTGGTGGTGCGTCGGTGACCACGGTGTCTCCTCGCGTTGCGGGTGCGACGGTGGACGGGGCGGGACTCGGTACGGACATGCGATCTGACTTACGGTCTGACATTGGGTCCGACATTGGCTCTGACATGCGGTTTTGACCTCACAATGACGTGGATCACGTGACCGGGAACGACGGCTCGGCTCCCTACGTGATCCAACGGGGGGCTCGATCGTCCTCGGGCTCCCTGCTCAACGTCACGGCGCCACGCGTGGACCGGTTCAACTCCCCCGGCTTCTTTCGAAGTCGTCTTCAGAACATCGCCGGAAGTCATTGCTGGCCAGGTCGGGCGCGGGATAGCTTCGGCCTGCACCACTCCGTCATGTACCTGCCCGGGCACCACCTGTGTTCGGGCAGCTTCGTTTTCCGGATGATGTGGAGATCCCATGGCTCATCTGCGGTCCAGACGCCGCCTCGCCCTCGCGGTGCCGGTCGTTCTGTCGCTCACCGCCTCGCTCGGCTTCCTGCCGGGCGTCGCGTCGGCCGCCCCGCGCACGGCGCCCGCCGCGACGAACGCGGACAGCCCGAAAATGGCGTACGTGGTCAACACCAGCACGGATCACCGCACGATCGCGGCGGTGAAGAAAGCGATCGCGGCGGCCGACGGCACCGTCGTCATCGCGTACGAGAAGATCGGCGTGATCGTCGTCCACTCCGCCAACCCGGACTTCGGGAAGCAGATGCGCGCGGTGCGCGGAGTGCAGTCGGCGGGTGCGACCCGGACGGCGCCGCTGGCGCCCGTGGGGACGACGGACGAGGGCGCGGTGCAGATGCTGTCGGCCGCGGAGGCTGCCAAGGTCGCGCGGAGCGCCACGGCGGGCGAGGAGCCCCTCGAGGCCGACCAGTGGGACCTGCGGGCCATCGGAGCCGACAAGGCCGCGAAGATCAACCCGGGCAGCGAGAACGTGACCGTCGCCGTGATCGACACCGGCGTCGACGACACCCACCCGGACATCGCCCCGAACTTCTCCGCCTCGCAGTCCGCGAACTGCGTGGGCGGCAAGCCGGACACCACGTACGGCTCCTGGCGTCCGGTGGACGCCGACCACTACCACGGCACGCATGTCGCGGGCGAGATCGCCGCGGCCCGCAACGGCGTCGGTGTCGCCGGTGTGGCGCCCGGTGCGAAGGTCGCGGGCATCACGGTGGCCGAGCCGGACGCGGGCCAGCTCTTCTTCCCGGAGAGCGTCGTCTGCGCCTTCGTGTTCGCCGCCGACCACGGCGTCGAGATCACCAACAACAGCTACTACGTCGACCCGTGGCTGTACAACTGCGTGGACGACCCCGATCAGCGCGCCATTGTCGACGCGGTCAACAGGGCCCAGCTGTACGCCCAGAAGAAGGGCACCCTCAACGTCGCGGCGGCGGGCAACTCCAACCACGACCTCGACTCGGACGCGATCGTCGACGAGTCCAGCCCCGACGACTCGACGCCGGTCACCCGCACGATCGACCCGCACGAGTGCTTCGACGTGCCGACCCAGCTGCCGGGCGTCGTCACGGTCAGCTCGACCGGCGTCAAGAGCGCCAAGTCGTACTTCTCCAGCTACGGCGACGGTGTCATCGATGTCGCGGCGCCGGGCGGCGACAGGTTCCAGATCCCCGACACGCCGTCGAAGAACGGCCGCATCCTCTCCACCATGCCGAACAACCAGTACGGCTTCCTGCAGGGCACGTCGATGGCGACGCCGCACGTGGCGGGTGTCGCGGCGCTGCTGAAGTCCAAGTACCACTGGGCCTCTCCGGCGCAGCTCCAGGCGCTGCTGAAGGCCCAGGCGGACAACCCGGGCTGCCCGGCCGACCCGTACGACGGGAACGGCGACGGCGTCGTGGACGCCACCTGCGAGGGCGGCGAGCGTGTGAACGGTTTCTACGGATTCGGAATCGTCAACGCGCTGCGAGCGGTCAAGTAGCCCAGCGCCTCACCCGCGCCGCCGGCGCCATGGCTGTCCCGAGCGGATGGCCATGGCGCCGGGCGGGGAGCCGACGGCGACGAAGAAAGCGTCACTGGGCGCCTGCCCTGTTGATCGAGTTCACCGGCATAGTGCGGGTATGACGCGTTCACCGATGGCTGTGGTGTGGAAGGGGCTGGGCGGAGACCCCGCGCTGCTCAACCGGGTTTCGACCGTAGTGCGTGGGGATGCGCTGGAAGCCCGGCTGCCTGTACGGGAGTTGGCGCGGGCCTGTGTGGGCGCGTGCGCGCTGGCGGCATCCGAGCTGGCAGCACGGCGGACCGGTCTCGCGAAGGTGCCGCGCGTGACGGTGGACGACGGAGCCGTGGCCACCGCTTTCGTCAGCGAGCGGCATCTGCTGCTGGGCGGGCGCGCGCCGGTCAGCTTCGCGCCGCTGTCGCGGTTCTGGCGGGCGGCGGACGGCTGGGTCCGGACGCACGCGAACTATCCGCATCACCGGGCGCGGCTGCTCCGCGCGTTGGGACTGGCGGACGACGCGACCGTGGAGGACATGGCGCGTCTGCTCGCCGAGCGGTCCGCGCGGGAGGTGGAGATGACGGTGTACGCCGCCGGCGGCCTCGCCGTCGCGCTGCGCACGGCCGAGGAGTGGGCCGCGCACGAGCAGGGAGTCGCGGTGGCCGAGCGGCCGTTGGTCGAGCGCGACCGGGTGGGCAGCACGCGCGCGCGGGTACGCGCCCCGCTCGACGGCGATCCGCTGCTGCCCGCCGCCGGGGTGCGCGTCCTGGACCTGAGCCGGGTCATCGCGGGCCCGGTCGCCACCCGCACGCTCGCCCTGCTGGGGGCGGACGTGCTGCGCCTGGACGCGCCGCACCTGCCGGAAGACCCGGACGCGCACGCGGACACGGGCTTCGGGAAGCGGTCGGCGAGGCTGGACCTGACGACCGGCCGGCGCACCTTCGACGAACTGCTCGCGGCGGCGGACGTCGTCGTCACCGGGTACCGCCCGGGTGCCCTGGACCGGTTCGGGCTCTCGCCCGAGGCGCTGGCCGAGCGCAGGCCCGGGCTGATCGTGGCGCAGTTGTCGGCGTGGGGGGCGTACGGGCCGTGGGGTGAGCGGCGGGGATTCGACAGCCTGGTGCAGGCGGCCACCGGGATCGCCGCGACGGAGGGGTCGCCGGAGCGGCCGGGTGCGCTGCCCGCGCAGGCCCTCGACCACGGGACGGGGTATCTCCTGGCGGCGGCCGTGCTGCGCGCGCTGGCCGAGCAGTCGGAGCAAGGGGACGGCCGCGTCGTACGGCTGGCGCTGGCGCGGACCGCGGCGTGGCTCACCGCCGGGATCGAGCGGGGTGAGGCGGGGCGCGTCGATTCCGGCGCGGCGGACGTCCTGGGGTACGACCGGCCGGATGCCTGGCTCGCCGAGCGGGACAGCGGGTTCGGGCGCCTGCGGTACGCCCTGCCGCCGGTCTCCTTCGCGGGCGGGCCCGCCGACTGGGCACGGCCGCCGGGGCCTTGGGGGACGGACGCGGCGCGATGGGCGTGAGCCGGGGAGGGCGGGGATGGCGGGGTGGCTGATTCGCCCCCGGCGGGCCTGAGCCGCGGGGCGACCGTAAACATACCTATGGGCGGAATGGCGTTTCGCCAGTTGTTTCACCGCACTTGACCTGATCTGTGACTTCTGGCGAAGAACTTGAGGTGACCTTGATACGCCCGACAGCCGAGGTGGCGGACGCGAGCGAGCCGGCGCGGCGCCGGGCCGTCGGACGGGCCGTCGCCGTGCTCGCCCTGGTGGCCGTCGCGGCCCTGGTCCCCCTGCTCGGCCCGCGCACCGCACTGGACGGTACGGGCGAGGCCGCGGCCCCGGGCGCCGGCGGTATCGCCCTGCTGCGTACGGTCCTGTTCGCGGCGCTGTGCGTTCCCGCGGGCGAGCTGTTCGCGGCCCGGCTGGCCCGCCGTGTGCCCGGTGCTCCGTCGGGGGACGTACCGCGCAGCTGGGCGCCCTTCGCCGCTGCCGCCGGGTTCGTCGCGGCGCTGGGGCTCGCTTCCGTCGTGGCGACCGGCAATCTGCTGCCGAGCCGTCTCTCCGACGTGGACGTCGGCGGGCTCTACGAGACCCGGGACGGCAAGCTGGCGCTCCTGGAGGTCAACGCGTTCGTCGTGGCCGGGCTGTGCGCCCTCTCGCGGCGGCCGGTCACCCAGGTGTGGCCGCTGGCCGCCGTGGCCGTCGCGGAGGCGCTGCGCGCGCACCCCACGGCGGAGCACGGCCCGCTGGTCGGCTCCGGTCTGACGCTCGTTCACCTGACCTGCGCTGCACTGTGGGCGGGCGGTCTGCTGCACGTCCTGCGGATGCTGCGCAGGGGGCGTCCTTCGGAGGCCGGTGTCGCGCTGCTCGGCCTCTACGCGCGCGTGGCGGCCGTTCTGTTCGCGGCGATCACCGTCACGGGCACGTGGAGCGCGCTGCGCCGTATGCCGCCCGGCACGGTCCTGGACCAGCTGACCACGACGGCCTACGGGCGCGCCCTGCTCGCCAAGCTGCTCCTCGTGGCCGCCGTCGCCGTACTCGCCGTCCGCGCCCGCTTCCGCCTGCGCCGGGCCGCGGACCCGCTCAGCGCCTGCGCCCCCGCGCGTGCGGAGGTCGTGGCACTGGGCGTGGTCGTCGCGGTCTCGGGCGTGCTGACGGCTCTGCCACCGCCCATCAGATGGTCATGAGCCGGTGGCGACGGGCGCCTTGAGGGTGGCGCGCAGGACGCGGGGCCTGTTCGCGCGGGACGACGGTGGATGCGCTCAGGGGGTGGTTGAGCGCATCGCACCGTGCGCCGCCGCTGGCGCGGACCGCGCGCCGAGGCTGCCCAGCACACCGCGGACCAGCAGGAACTGGGCCGCGGCGTACGTGAGCATGATCCAGAGGTCCGGTCTCGGGAGCTGGGGCCGGTCGGCGACTCCGGTGGCGATGAGCGCGTCGGAGAGCATGAACAGGGCGCCGCCGAGACCCGCGACGAACCCGAGCCTCGTGGCCCCGTACGCCATCGCGGTCAGCAGCAGGCTGTAGCCCGCGACGGGGACGCGGAGGTCTGCGGGGAGGTCGGGCCACAGGAGGGTGACGGTGACGACCAGGGCGACGGCGTACCCGCCCGCGAGCCAGGCGCCACGCGCGCGTGGAGCCCCGTTTTCGCGCAGGGGCCCGCTGTTCCGGAACAGCAGCAGGTAGCAGACGTGCCCCGCCGCGAACGACGTCATCCCCATGAGGAACGCCGCGTCGGCGTCGGACAGGAGCAGTACGTCGCCGCCCCAGCCGCACAGCAGGGCGGCGACCAGGAGCCGCGGGCCCCCGCGTACGACCACGTGGGCCGCGAGCAGGGGCATCAGGAGGGGCTTGGCGACCGTGTGCCCGGCGTCGAACCCGGCGGCGAGCGAGACGAGGTCCACGACCGCCGCGAGGGCGAAGGCACCGAGCAGCACGCGCCCGTGGCGCTCGTTCACGCGACGGGCTCCTCGACCGGCTGGTCCGGCGCGGCCACCGGCTGCCAGCCGGGCCCCCGGAACACCCGCCCCGCCCGCTCGCGCCAACTCGCCGCCGCCTTCAGGTCCCTGGCGATGGAGACATACTCATGGGTGGCCACGCGCAGCGGGTTGTAGGTGGTGATGTTCTTGGTGAGCCCGTAGACGGGCCGCTCGGTCTCCAGGACGAACGATCCGAAGAGCCGGTCCCAGACGATGAGGATCCCCCCGAAGTTGCGGTCCAGATAGCCGCCTTGGGAGGCGTGATGGACGCGGTGGTGCGAGGGCGTGTTGAAGACGAACTCGAACCACCGGGGCATCCTGTCGATCCGCTCGGTGTGGATCCAGAACTGGTAGACGAGGTTCGCCGACGAGCAGAAGGCGAGCGCCGCGGGATGCACACCGAGGGCGATGAGCGGGAGGTAGAAGGGCCACACGGTGAGCGATGTCCACGGCTGGCGCAGTGCGGTGGTGAGGTTGAACTTCCGGCTGGAGTGGTGGACGACGTGGCAGGCCCACAGGATGCGGATGACGTGGTGCCCGCGGTGGGACCAGTAGTAGAAGAAGTCCTGCGCGAGCAGCATCAGCGGCACGGTCCACCACAGGACGGGCACGCGAAGCGGCGTCAGCTCGTAGACCGCCGTGTAGATGGCGACGATCGGGATCTTCCACAGGAAGTCGAACGCGAGACTCCCGAGTCCCATGCCGACACTCGCCGCGGCGTCCTTCGCCTCGTACCCTGCCGCGTCCTCGTCCGGGTGGATCCGGACGCTCACCATCTCGATCACGGTGAGCAGCACAAAGGCGGGTATCGACCACAGCACGACATCGGGCAGGTTCGGCATGGATGCACCGTAGAGCCGTCGGCAGGCTGCGGCTAGAGGTTGTTACCGACAAGTATTACCGGCGGTACGCGCTTGCTTCTTGGTGATCTCCACCAAGGGGGAAGGGAGCGTTGGGCAGTACGCTCCGTGTCGTACCGCCTGCCCCTGACGGGCCGTCACCCCACGCGCGCGTGGCCACGTCGCGGGCCCGTGACGGCTCTCCTTTGCGGGAAGCCGACGGCCGGACTGTCAGTCACGGCCCGTATCCTCAGGGACCATGCTCGAAGACCTCACGACCGCAGCGCCCCCAGCCTCCTGGCCGGCCGCGTATCCGCAGGGGTACGCGGTCGTCGACGTGGAGACCACAGGCCTGGCCCGCGACGACCGGATCATCTCGGCCGCCGTCTACCGGCTGGACGCGCGCGGCGAGGTCGAGGACCACTGGTACACGATGGTCAACCCGGAGCGTGACCCGGGCCCGGTGTGGATCCACGGCCTGACGAGCGACGTGCTCGAAGGGGCGCCGCTCTTCCAGGACATCGCCGAGGACTTCGCCGCCCACCTCGCCGACCGTGTGCTCGTCGCGCACAACGCTGTCTTCGACTGGTCGATGATCGCGCGGGAGTACGCGCGCGCGGAGCGCGAGGCGCCGGTGCGTCAGCGGCTGTGCACCATCGCGCTGTCCAAGGAGTTGGAGCTGCCGCTGCCCAACCACAAGCTGGAGTCGCTGGCCGCGCACTTCGGCGTCGTACAGCGGCGGGCGCACCACGCGCTGGACGACGCGCGCGTGCTGGCCGAGGCGTTCCGGCCGAGCCTGCGGGCCGCCATGAGCAAGGGTGTACGACTGCCGCTCCTTGAGTGCCGGCCGCTCAAGGAGTGGTCCGACTCCGCCGCGACGCCGCGCATCGGGCGGCAGGCCGGCGCTTACTCATCCGGGAGCGGTTACCCGTCCGGGAGTTGGCGCCCCTCACGCAAACGCCCTGCATGCCCCTATCCGAACCCAGGCCGGTACGAAGAGGGCAAACCGCTCAAGCAGGGCATGCGGGTCGCCTTCTCCGGGGACACCTCCGTCGACCGCGAACTGCTGGAGGACCGCGCCGTCGAGGCCGGGCTGCATGTCGCGACGAGCCTGTCCCGGCTCACCAGCCTGCTCGTCACCAACGATCCGGACTCCGGTACATCGAAGGCGGTCAGGGCCAGGCAGTTCGGGACGCCGGTGATCGACGAGGCGGCGTTCGGACAGCTGCTGCGCGATGTGGAGCCGGCGTCGGGTGCATGACGCGTGGTGCCCACGCCGGAGCATGCCGAGGGCCTGACGCGTGGTACCCACGCCGGTGCGTGCCGAGGGGAGCCCGCCTCGGGGCGCTACGGGCGTGAGCGTCAGACGGGTGATTGCCGGGCGACTCGCCCGGCGCCCGCTCGCCCGCGCCGCGTCGGCGCCTCACCCTGTGGCGCATGGCGAGATGTGAAGTCTGCGGCAATGACTACGGCATGACGTTCGAGGTGCACGCCCAGGGCGCGGTGCACGTCTTCGACTGCTTCTCCTGCGCGATCCACCGGATGGCCCCCATCTGCGAGCACTGTCGTGTCCAGATCATCGGCCAAGGCGTCGAGGTCGAGGGCCACTGGTTCTGCGGCGCGCACTGCGCCCGCGCGGAGGGGAAGGTGGGCATCATCGACAAGGTGTGACCCCGGGCTCCGGCCCAGGACACGGGGCTTCGGCACGGCCCTCGGCGGGACCCTCCCGCCGGGGGCCGAATCGTGCCGAGTACCGTCAATGGGGTGTACCGCTTCCTGTTGTCCCGGCAGTGGGTGATCCTCACCCTCGTGACCCTCGCGCTCATCCCGACGATGATCCGGCTGGGCTACTGGCAGTTGCACCGCCATGAGCACAGGATCGCGCTGAACGCGGTGATCTCCGACTCACTGGCCGCGAAGCCGGTGCCGGCCGAGTCGCTGACCGCGCCGGGGCAGCACGTCAGGCACGACGACCTGTATCGCCGCGTGACCGCGAAGGGGCACTTCGACACGGCGCACGAGGAGGTCGTACGCCGCCGCACCAACTCCGACGACGAGGTCGGCTACCACGTCCTGACCCCGTTCGTCCTCGAAGACGGCCGGGTCCTCGTCGTCAACCGGGGCTGGATCCCGGCGGACGGGGCGCAGACCGTCTTCCCGAAGATCCCCGCGCCCCCGAAGGGCGAGATCACCGTCACCGGTCGGCTCAAGGCCGACGAGACGACTGCCGACAGCGGCATCAAGAACGTGCGGGGGCTGCCCGACCGGCAGGTCATGCTGATCAACAGCGAGCAGCAGGCGCAGCGGCTCGGCAAGCAGGTCCTCGGCGGCTACATCGAGCAGACCGCGCCGGAGCCCAGCGGTGACTCCCCCGAGCTGATCCCCGACCCCGAGCACAACGACATCGGGCCGCACATGGCGTACGCGATCCAGTGGTGGCTGTTCTCGGCGGGCGTCCCGGTGGGCTGGGTCGTCCTGGTCCGCCGCGAGCGGCGTGACCGGGCGTCGGCCGCGACGGAGACCACGCCGGAAGCGGCCGCGGCGGCCGTGTAGCGCCCGGCGGCGCCGGGGCTGATCCGGGGAGGTTTTTCGCCCCCGCCGCCCCTGCCCTGCCCGTACCTGAGGGCTCCGCCCCCAGACCCCCGTATCGGCCTAACGGCCTCGTCCTCCAACGCCGGACGGGCTAAAAACCGATTGTTCCCGCTTCCCATCGGGAACTTCGCCCCACGTGCAACCACGCATCGAGGACTACGCGCTCATCGGGGACGAACAGACCGCCGCTCTGGTAGGTCGCGACGGATCCGTCGACTGGTTGTGTCTGCCGCGGTTCGACTCCGGGGCCTGCTTCGCCGCGCTCCTCGGCGACGCGGAGAACGGTCACTGGCGTATGGCGCCCAAGGGGGCGGGGCCTTGCACGCGGCGCGCTTACCGCCCGGACACGCTCGTGCTCGACACCGAGTGGGACACGGACGAGGGCTCGGTCCGGGTGACCGACCTGATGCCGCAACGCGACCGCGCCCCCGAACTCGTACGCATCATCGAAGGGCTGAGCGGCCGGGTGACGATGCGCGGCCTGCTCCGGCTGCGCTTCGACTACGGCTCGGTCGTGCCGTGGATGCGCCGGTCCGGCGGCCAGCGCGTGGCGATCGCGGGCCCGGACTCGGTGTGGCTGCGCAGCGAGCCGCCCGCGCGCACCTGGGGCAAGGACCTCAGTACCCACTCGGAGTTCACGGTCGCCGAGGGCGAGAAGGTCGCCTTCGTGCTGACCTGGCATCCCTCGCACGAGCCACGCCCTGCGCTGATCGACCCGCACGAGGCGCTGCGCGCCAGCGTCGCGGACTGGCAGGCCTGGGCAGCGCGCTGCCGTTACGACGGACCGCACCGGGACATCGTCATGCGCTCCCTGATCACCCTCAAGGCCCTCACCTACGCGCCGACGGGCGGGATCGTGGCCGCCCCCACCACCTCGCTGCCCGAAGAGCCGGGCGGTGTCCGCAACTGGGACTACCGCTACTGCTGGCTGCGCGACTCCACGCTCACGCTCGGCGCGCTCCTGGCGGTCGGCTACCAGGAGGAGGCCGAGGCCTGGCGCGACTGGCTGCTCCGCGCGGTCGCGGGCGACCCGGCGGACCTGCAGATCATGTACGGCATCGCCGGCGAGCGCCGCCTGTCCGAGTACGAGGTGCCGTGGCTGACCGGTTTCGGCCACTCGTACCCGGTCCGGGTCGGCAACGACGCCGCCACGCAGTTCCAGCTCGACGTGTACGGCGAGGTCATCGACTCGCTGTCGCTGGCGCGGCGTTCGGGCCTGCCGTTCAGGCCGCACATGTGGCGGGTGGAGTGCGCGCTGATGGAGTTCCTGCGAACGGCGTGGCGGCAGCCGGACGAGGGGATCTGGGAGGTGCGCGGCCCGCGCCGGAACTTCGTGTACTCGAAGGTGATGGCATGGGTGGCAGCCGACCGCGCCGTACGGACCCTGGAGTCCCACCCGAACCTCGTCGGCGATCTGGAGGGCTGGCGTGCGATGCGCGACGAGGTGCACCGGGAGGTGTGCGAGTACGGCTACGACCCCGAGCGGAACACCTTCACCCAGTTCTACGGCTCCAGCGAACTGGACGCCGCGCTCCTGCTCATCCCCCGCGTCGGCTTCCTGCCGCCCGACGATCCACGGGTCGTCGGCACGATCAAGGCGGTCCAGGAAGAGCTCGGCCGGGGCGCCCTCGTGCGCCGCTACAGCACCGAGGGGCCCGCTCTGGACGGACTGCCGGGCGGCGAGGGCGCCTTCCTCGTCTGCTCGTTCTGGCTCGCGGACGCGCTGCACATGACGGGCCGTACGCGGGAGGCCCACGAGATGTTCGAACGGCTGGTGGGGCTGGCCAACGACGTCGGCCTGCTGTCCGAGGAGTACGACCCCGTCGCCCGCCGGCAGCTCGGCAACTTCCCGCAGGCGTTCAGCCATATCGGCCTGGTGGGTACCGCCCTCGCCCTGTTCGCAGGCAGGGGTGGGCAGGCAGGATAGGGCCCATGGATCTTGGATTGAAGGACCGTGTGTACGTCGTCACGGGAGCCACCCGTGGCCTGGGCAACGCCACCGCGCGTGAACTCGTCGCCGACGGCGCGAAGGTGGTCGTGACGGGGCGCGACGAGAAGAGCGTCGCCGACGCCGCGTCCGCGCTCGGCCCGAACGCGGTGGGGGTCGCCGCCGACAACGCCGACCCGGAGACCGCGGCCCGGCTGATCGCGACCACCCGTGAGCACTTCGGCGGCTTCGACGGCGTCCTGATCAGCGTCGGCGGCCCGCCGCCCGGGTTCGTCACCGACAACACGGACGAGCAGTGGGCGGCCTCGTTCGAGTCGGTCTTCCTGGGCGCGGTGCGGCTGGCCCGCACGGCCGCCGCAGAGCTCGGCGAGGGCGGTGTCATCGGATTCGTGCTCTCCGGCTCGGTGCACGAACCGATCCCCGGCCTGACCATCTCCAACGGTCTGCGCCCCGGCCTCGCGGGCTTCGCCAAGTCCCTCGCGGACGAGCTGGGTCCGCGCGGCCTGCGCGTCGTCGGACTGCTCCCGGCCCGTATCGACACCGACCGCGTCCGCGAGCTCGACGGCCTCTCCGCCGATCCGGAGGCCACCCGCGCGGCCAACGAGGCCCGCATTCCGCTGCGCCGCTACGGCACCCCGGAGGAGTTCGGCCGTACGGCCGCGTTCCTGCTCTCGCCGGCGGCGTCGTACCTCACCGGCATCATGCTGCCGGTGGACGGCGGGATGCGGCACGGGTTCTAGGGTCTGTCTTTCGGATCACGCCGACTTCGGGATGCGCTGCCTCATCGCCGCCGGTGAGCGGGGTCTGGTGCGTGCAGCTGCAAGGCGGAGGAGGGCGACAACGCGATGGGGGTCCCCCGCTCGAGCGAAGCCGAGAGTGGGGGAGTTGGCAACCGACGACAACGCGGCAGATGTGCGTGCCAGACCCCGCGGCCCAGGCGTGATCCGAAAGACAGGCCCTAGGGCGGCACGGGTTCCAGGCGGCCGAAAGGGCTCGGCTCGGGACGTCAGCTCACCCGCTCGGCACGGTGTTTGACCCCGCGGAGGCGTACCTCCGCGGGGAGCGCGGCGAGGCCCGCCGAGTCCCGGGCGTGCGCGAGCGCCTCGGCCGTCAGCAGGTGCAGGGCCGCGCCCGGGTCCACATGCGGTTCCACCAGGAGCCGCACACGCGCCTCGGGGGTGCTGCGGCGGCCGGTCAGCAGGACGTGCGCCTGCGCGACGCCGTCCAACTGCCGTGCCTCGGAGGCCAGTACGCCCTCCAGGGCGCGCCCGCGCAGCAGCGCGCCCTCCCCGTCGCCGGTGTCGACGAGCACCTCGGCGAGCCGGCGCCGCCGCAGCACGGCGGCCAGCCACCACAGGGCGAGCAGGACGAGGACCGCGAGGGCGGCGACGACGGTCGGCCACCACCAGCCGTCGTCGCGCCAGCGGGTCCGCTCCGCGTAGCTGAGCAGCACATCCTTGCGTCCGTCGTGGATCCACCACGGGGGCGGCTTCAGACCGAGGCCGACGGCCAGCACGGAGCCGCCGAGGGCGACCAGGGCGAGCCCGATGATCCCGATCAGTACGCGGTTGACGATCCGCAACACCGCCCTCACCCCTTCCGTCCGGGCCGCCGGACGTGCACCGACATCGAAAGCGACCGGGTCAGCCCGAGCCCCCGGATGCCGTCGGCGACCGTGGCGTCCAAGTCGGCGCGTACGTCGTCGAGTTCACGGAAGTGCGAGACCGCGCGGACGTCGACCTTCCTGCGCCCCACACGGACCCGGACCGACTGCACCCCGGCGACCTCCATGGCCCGGTCGCGCAACGTCATCGCGGCGGCCCCCCGGTGCAGCCCGGCCCGCACGTCGGCGTGGGTGCGACGCATCGGCAGGATCTCGCGCAGTCCGGGCGTGGCGGCGAGGACGAGCAGCCAGATCCCGAGGGCCGCCGCCACTCCCGCGCCGACGAGCACCCAGGTGTCGTCAAGGGGCCGTTCGGCGAGCTGCCGGGCCAGCGCCCTGCGCCAGTGCATGGCGGGACGGTCGGCGCGTACGGCCGAGACGTCGTACAGGAAGGCTCCCGCTACGACGAGGATCAGCACCGCGAGGATGCCCGCGGGGATGCGACGCGCGGACCAGAAACGCCCCTGGCCACCGTCTTCGTCGTCGACGGTGTGCAGCGGTTCGTAGCCCGCCGAGGACGTGGACTGGCCGAGCGCGCTCTGGGCCGATTTCTCCAGAACGGGCATGCCAGATGTGGGCCGGGTGCTCTCCGAGCCCTGGGGCTCGCTCATTGCGTCCTCCCCTGTGCCGCGCCGGGCGCATGCGTCAGATGCAGCCGTTCCACCTGGACGGCCACCTCCGGCACTTCCATCCCCGCCAACGTCCTTACCCGCTCGGCGACATGGCGACGCACCGCGCCGCACCGGCCACCGATGTCGGAGGGGTAGTCGAGTTCAAGACTGATGCGGACGCGGGCGCTTCCCTGGTGCACGACGACGCTCGCGTGCGGGCGCGCTGCATCCGGGGGCAGCTCCTCCACGGCCTCGCGTGCCGCCTGCCCGGCGATCTTCGCGACGACCCTGTCGGCGATCCGGGTCGCGCCCCGCTCGGCCGCCGCGACGACCGTGACGGGCCGTTGCGTCTCACCGAGACGGCCGGGCTCATCGGGCACGTGTCACCGCCGCCGGTCGTGACGACTACGGAAGAAGTCCCCCACATCCAGGTCGCCCTCCAGGAACCGCCCGGCGACGAAGCCGACGGCACCCAGGGCGGCCACCAGCAGGAAGGCCCCGAACCCCCCGAAGTACCCGGCGAAGCCCAGCGCCATTCCGGCGATCATGCCGATCACAGCCAAGCTCATGGTGCGCTCCTCAGCAGTTCGGTGGCCGGGTGGTCACGACGGTGCCGTGCCGCAGATGATCACCAGCAGGCGATGGCCTGACGATCACCGGCGTTCGGTGGCCGGGTGGTCACTCGAGCCGCGTCTCCGGCTCCTCTTCTTCTTCCTCCGGCAGCTTGACGTCACTCACGGCGATGTTGACCTCGACGACTTCAAGCCCGGTCATGCGCTCGACGGCCGCGATGACGTTCTCCCGTACGGCATGGGCGACGTCCGAGATCGAAACGCCGTAGTCGACGACGATCTCCAGGTCGAGCGCGGTCTGCTTCTCGCCGACCTCGGCCTTCACACCCCGCGTGACGGACTTCGAACCGCCGGGCACACGATCGCGCACCGCCCCGAAGGTCCGGCTCAGCCCGCTGCCCATCGCATGCACCCCGAGCACGTCGCGGGCCGCGAGCCCGGCGATCTTCTCCACCACACCGTCGGCGATCGTGGTCCGTCCCCGGGTGGCCGGATCTCCGCCGCCACGCCTGATGGGCTTACGGGTCTGCGGCGGCTCCAGCTCGCTGTCCGGGCTCTCCGTCCGGTTCCGCTCCATGTCAGTCATCGCCGTATGTCCCTTTCGGTCGTCCTCCTTCGCCCACAGTAAGCGGCGTTGCACGGCGGCGCGCCGGAGATACGGCAGGCTGGAGCAATGACCGCGGATCGGTGGAAGCAGCTTGTACGGCAGCAGCTCGCCCTCGGCAGACTGCTGCCCCTGGGCCTCCCGCGCGACGGCGCGTGGATCACGGAGGGGGCGGCCGAGTCGGTACTGCGGCGCGCGGCGGATCCCGTGCGCGGTGTGCGCCTCGGCGCGCTGCGGATCGCGCTCGCCGATCCGGACCAGACGTACGACCCCGCCGTGCCGCCTCCGCCCAGCGCGCTGCCGCCCGGTCCCCTGCGCGTCAGCGCCGAGTTCACGGCCGCGGCGGACCCCACGGCGCCGGGCATCGAACCCCTCCCGACGACAGCCTCCCGGCTCCGCCTGGCCCTGGCCGGGGCGGCGACGGAACGTCTGGGTCTGACGGTCACGGAGGTGGACCTACGGGTCACGGGCCTGTTGGAGGAGGACGACGCCTCCCCCGCGGTACGCCGGGACGCCCCGCCCCCGGCCCTCGACGAGTCACCGGTGGCGGCCGCCGCGCTGTCCGTCCCCGGCGTGACACACCTGACGGCCGCTCTGGGCCGCCCGGTACACATAGAGGACGTCACCGGCACGGATCCGGCCCTGCCACGCCGTCATGTCCGCGTGGAACTGGCGGTTTCGGCGGACGAGCGGACCGTGGACGTGGCAAGGGCCGTAAGGGCGACGATCACGGAGAACCTGCCGGACGCCCCGTCAGTGGCTGTGCTGGTAACCGCCGTGCACTAGCGACGCGTCAGTCAGGGGCGCGGGGCTGTGGCCCATGCGGCTCCGCCGCGTGGGTGCGACAAGCCCCCACGCGGCCGCGGTGGACCAAGGGCCTCAGATCCCGAGGGGCGCAAGCCCCAAGGCAACCTCAGTCCCCCACCCCCGCAAGGTCCCGCAGCCGCCGTGCCTGAGCCTCGCGCTCGGCAACCCGCTGCTCCTCGTACGACCGCTCCTGCGCGCCGCGCAGCAAGGCCTTCGTCTCGATGACGGCGTCACGCGGCGCGGCCAGAAGCGCCGACGCCAAGTCACGTACCGCGTCGTCAAGCTGCCCGCCGGGCACCGCGAGGTTGGCGAGCCCGGTGCGCTCGGCCTCCTCGGCCGACACGAAACGTCCTGTCGCGCAGATTTCGAGCGCGCGGGCGTACCCCACGAGGCTCACCAGCGGATGCGTCCCCGTGAGGTCGGGGACGAGCCCGAGGCTGGTCTCGCGCATGGCGAACTGCACATCGTCCGCGACGACGCGCAGGTCACAGGCGAGCGCGAGCTGGAATCCCGCACCGATGGCATGTCCCTGGACGGCGGCGACGGACACGACGTCGCTACGCCGCCACCAGGTGAACGCCTCCTGGTACTCGGCGATGGTCGCGTCGAGCTCGGCATCGGAGCCGCGCGCGAGGTCGATGAACGACGGTTCCCCGTCGAAGCCCTCGGGCGTGAACGCCTGCCGGTCGAGCCCCGCGGAGAAGGACTTGCCCTCCGCGCGCAGGACCACCACGCGGACGGAGCCCGGCAGTGACCGGCCGGCCTGCGCCAACGCCCGCCACAGAGCGGGACTCTGGGCATTGCGCTTGGCCGGGTTGGTCAGCGTCACCGTGGCGATCGCGTCGTCAACGGTGAGCCGTACGCCGTCCTTGTCGAGAACCGGGTCGAACGAAGCCATGGGGCGCCTCCGATGGATGCGGTCGGATCAGGCGCGTACGCCATGAGGCACACACCTAAGTGACTGCACAGTAACCACCCGGTCGATCACCCGACCGACCGGGTGGCCACCACCGAAGCCGATGGGGACGCCCGGCCTCAGGCCGACGCGGCCTTCTTGCCCCGCGTCGCGCCACCACGCCCTCGGAGCGTGACGCCCGACTCACTGAGCATCCGGTGCACAAAGCCATACGAGCGGCCGGTCTCTTCGGCCAGCGCCCGGATACTCGCACCGGAGTCGTACTTCTTCTTCAGGTCTGCCGCGAGCTTGTCGCGCGCGGCGCCGGTCACCCGGCTGCCCTTCTTCAGAGTCTCGGCCACCCGTGCCTCCTCATGGGAAGTGCGCTCTGGACTCTCATGATCACCCCTCCTGGGCCTCGTGGCCACCCATTCGGCAAGGTCCGTAGGACAAGGTTTTGACGACAGGCGCCCATCCCCACGAGTGGAATTTCAGGTTCCGGCTGCCGTAGTCCGTACGGCCGAACGGGTTCTTCCGCGAAGTACCTGGTCAGCGACGCGAGACGGCCGAGCCCTTGGGAACAAAGGGCTCGGCCATGAAATCGATGTAGGACACACCTCGGTACGAGGAGATCTCACACAGATGAAGGATCACGGATCGGCCGAATGATCCATACGCAGTGGATCAGTCATTCGATCAAGCGGCGGTGACCCGCCGTCCGGGGCTTCAGGGACATCCGGGGCGCCCGGGGCTCAGGCGAGGGCCACCAGGTCCGCGTAGTCGGCGCCCCACAGGTCCTCGACGCCGTCCGGCAGCAGGATGATCCGCTCCGGCTGGAGCGCCTCGACGGCGCCCTCGTCGTGGGTGACGAGGACGACGGCGCCCTTGTAGGTGCGCAGCGCGCCGAGGATCTCCTCGCGGCTGGCCGGGTCGAGGTTGTTCGTCGGCTCGTCGAGCAGCAGGACGTTCGCGGAGGAAACCACCAGCGTCGCGAGCGCGAGACGGGTCTTCTCACCACCGGAGAGGACGCCGGCCGGCTTGTCGACGTCGTCGCCGGAGAACAGGAACGAGCCGAGCGTCTTGCGGACCTCGACCAGGTCCAGGTCGGGGGCGGCGGAGCGCATGTTCTCCAGGACCGTGCGCTCCGGGTCGAGCGTCTCGTGCTCCTGCGCGTAGTAGCCGAGCTTGAGGCCGTGGCCCTCGATCACCTGGCCGGTGTCGGGCTTCTCGGCGCCGCCGAGCAGCTTCAGCAGGGTCGTCTTGCCGGCGCCGTTCAGGCCCAGGATGACCACCCGCGAACCCTTGTCGATGGCCAGGTCGACATCGGTGAAGATCTCCAGCGAGCCGTACGACTTCGACAGGCCCTCGGCCAGGAGCGGGGTCTTGCCGCAGGGCGCGGGCTCCGGGAAGCGCAGCTTGGCGACCTTGTCGGAGACGCGGACCGCCTCCAGGCCGGCGAGCAGCTTGTCGGCCCGCTTGGCCATGTTCTGTGCGGCCACCGTCTTGGTGGCCTTGGCGCGCATCTTGTCCGCCTGCGAGTTCAGCGCGGCGGCCTTCTTCTCGGCGTTCTGCCGCTCGCGCTTGCGACGCTTCTCGTCGGCCTCGCGCTGCTGCTGGTAGAGCTTCCAGCCCATGTTGTAGACGTCGATCTGGGCGCGGTTGGCGTCCAGGTAGAAGACCTTGTTGACGACCGTCTCGACCAGGTCGACGTCGTGGGAGATCACGATGAAGCCGCCGCGGTAGGTCTTGAGGTAGTCACGCAGCCAGACGATCGAGTCGGCGTCGAGGTGGTTGGTCGGCTCGTCGAGCAGGAGCGTGTCGGCGTCCGAGAACAGGATGCGGGCCAGCTCGACACGGCGGCGCTGACCACCGGAGAGCGTGTGCAGCGGCTGGCCGAGCACACGGTCGGGCAGGTTGAGCGCGGCGGCGATGGTGGCGGCCTCGGCCTCGGCGGCGTATCCGCCCTTGGTGAGGAACTCCGTCTCCTGGCGCTCGTACTGCCTCATGGCCTTTTCGCGGGTGGCGCCGGTGCCGTTGGCGATCCGCTGCTCGTTCTCGCGCATCTTGCGGATCAGGGTGTCCAGGCCACGCGCGGAGAGGATGCGGTCCCGGGCGAGTACGTCGAGGTCGCCGGTACGCGGGTCCTGCGGCAGATAGCCCACCTCGCCGGAGCGGGTGACGTTGCCGGCGGCGGGGATGCCCTCACCCGCGAGGACCTTGGTCAGGGTCGTCTTGCCCGCGCCGTTGCGGCCGACCAGGCCGATGCGGTCGCCCTTGGCGATACGGAAGGTGGCGGACTCGATGAGGATGCGGGCGCCGGCGCGCAGCTCGATACCGGAGGCGGAGATCACGGACAGACTCCAGGGCGGGGGTCGTTGGCGGGGTGGGCGGCTGAGGACGTTCCCGCCGTCTAATGCGCGAGGAGAATGGCCATGGGCCAAGTCTAACGGGGCCGTGCAACCACTTTTCCTGCGTGCGCGTGCTCGGCGCTGTGACGCTCGCCCCGCCGCTCGTTGCCCAGCGGCGTACGGTCCGGGGTGATCCTGCCCACGTCGTCCACGGCGACGATCTCGCCGGTCCACTCGTCGGTGGCGGCGCAGGGCTGCGCGATCAGAAGCGCGGCGCCGTTACGTACCGCGCGCGCGGGCTCGAAAGCGCAGCCCCGTCGGGCGGGCAGCACCCAGCGCAGGTCCCCGTCGGCGATGCGGTACGCGGCCACGCGCTGCGGAGTGACCACGGCGAGCATGCGGGGGCCGAGGGTCCACAGCACGCCCGCTCCCCCGTGGGCCGCGAGCCATGGCGCGGCCCCGGGGAGACCCCGGTGCCAGCGCACCGCGCTGCCGTCCGCGCGCACGGTGGCGGTGACCATCCCGTCGTCCCAGAGCGCGATCGCGTCCCCGCGCGCGGGGATCACGACCAATGGCCGCCGCCCCTCCCGCGCATACGTCCACCGGGGGCGCCCGCTCCCTCCGTCGTACGCCTCCACGACGGCCCCTCTCGTCCGCAGCGGGGGGCGCGTCGCGTGCTCCACGCGCGCGTGGACGGCGTGAACGGTGAGGCGGTCCCCGTAGGGGACAGGTCGGGCCTGATGGGCCGTGGCGAGGAGGGGGGCTGTCAGGAGGAGGGCGAGCGTGGTGGGGAGGAGGCGGCGGAGGGTACGGGAGGCGCGGGTCGGGGGGTGCGGGCGCTCGGGGTTCGTGGGGAGGAGCAGGGGTCCGGGCTTCGCGGGCGGTACGGCCCCGGGCCTCGCGTGCGGTAGGGCCCTGGGGGTCGCGGGTCGCCGGGTGGCGGTGTCCGGCCGGGGCGGGGTCTGGTGGGCCGACGGGGCCTGGGGGTTCCGGGTGGGTGGGTTCTGGGCCGTCGTCTCGATCGGCAGAACGACCACCTTGCCCCCTTCGCCGGCACGGCCCACGGATCAGGCGGAGAGCGTAGGCGCGGGTGGCCGGAGGGCTGTCGGGACACGGCGTACGGGCGGGAGCGCGTCCCCCGTTCGGACCTTCGCCCAAGGCCGGGGCCCTGCGGGCGTATGAGGATGGCGCCACGGAGCGACGTACCGCAGAGGGAGGTGTGCCCATGCAGTTCGACGACGACGCCGACCTGGACACCTCCGAGGTCCAGGATGTGCGCGGCAGTCGAATCCCGGGCGGCAGGGCGACCGTCGGTGGCGGCATCGCCGGCCTGATCGCCCTGCTCCTCGGTCTGTTCTTCGGAGTCGGTCCCGACCAGCTCGGACTCTCCTCCGGCGACGACCAGCCCGAGGCGGCCTCCTCCTCCCTCGCCCAGGTCCAGCAGACCTGCAAGAAGGGACGGGACGCGAACGCCCAGGAGGACTGCCGCATGGTGGCGGTGGTCAACAGCGTGCAGGCCTTCTGGACGCAGGAGTTCAGGCGCCGCGCCGGCACGTACACCCTTTCCCCGACGGTCTTCTTCGGCAATCGGGTCGGCACGGCCTGCGGCACCGCCACGTCCGCCGTCGGGCCCTTCTACTGCCCCGGCGACCGCAAGGTCTATCTCGACCTGGACTTCTTCAACGATCTGCGCACCAAGTTCGGCTCGAGCGGCGGGCCGTTCGCGCAGGCGTATGTGGTGGCGCACGAGTACGGGCATCACGTGCAGGACCTGATGGGCACGCTCGGCAGGTCGCAGGACGGACTGACCGGCGCGGGCAGCAACTCGGTGAAGGTGGAGCTGCAGGCCGACTGTTACGCCGGAGTGTGGGCGCACCACGCGACGACGACGAAGGACGCCTCGACGGGCAGACCCCTGATCACCAGTCTCACGGACGCCGACATCCGCGACGGCCTGGACGCGGCGGCGGCCGTCGGCGACGACCGGATCCAGGAGACGTTCCAGGGCCGGGTGACTCCGGAGACCTGGACGCACGGCTCGGCCGAGCAGCGCCAGCAGTGGTTCTACGAGGGCTACAGGACCGGTGACATGGCGCGGTGCAACACGTTCCGCTGAGACGGCACGGCACCGCACCGCGAACGGCTGCCGCGCGCCGGGGCGTTGTCAGTGGCCGGTGCAAGACTGGGCACCAGATCGGATTCCGGCGGCGGGACGAGTAGGGAGTGATCGGAATGGCAGGCATGGACGGCGGGCGCCCGAGCATCTACCCGAGTCTGCTGTACGCGGACGCGAAGGCGGCGATCAGGCAGCTCACGGAGGCCTTCGGCTTCACCGAACTGTCTGTGTACGAGGGCGAGGACGGCTCGGTGATGCACGCCGAGCTGGTGCAGGGCAATGGCGCTGTGATGCTCGGCTCCAAGGGCCGCGGCGGCCGCTTCGACGAGGCGATGAAGGGCGCGGGCCCCTGCGGGGTGTACATCGTCGTGGACGACGTCGACGCACACCACCAGCAGGCCGTGGACCACGGCGCGGAGATCCTGATGCCCCCGACGGACCAGGACTACGGCTCGCGGGACTATATGGCCCGGGACATCGAGGGCAATATCTGGAGCTTTGGTATATACGCCCCTGAGATAGGGGTGTAGGGCCTCGGAGCCCCCGCGCTCGACTCCCGCGTCGGCTTTCCCACCGGCTTCCCTGTCAGCTCCCCCCGGTGTGCACCTGGAAGGCGGCCCGGCGTACGGCCTTGGCGAGCGCCGGGTCCGGGTGGGCGGCGGCGAGCGCGACCAGGACCTGCACGGTGCGGGGGTGACCGACCGCGCGTACCGCGTCGAGGAGCGCGGGCACGGTGGGCTGCACCGCGGACTCCAAGTGCCGTACGAGGAGCGGGGCTTCACCGTGGTCGGCGACGGCGGCCGCGGTGTCGACCCACAGCCAGGTGGTCTCCTCGCGGGTGAGTACCTCGTGGGCGTCCTCGGGGTCGTGGCCGTCGTGCTCGGCGAGCCATAGCAGGGCGTAGGGGCGAAGCGAGGTCTCCTCGGCCACGGCGCGTACGTCGGGCTCGGCGGGGGCGCCGACCACACGCAGCGCCTCGAAGGCGAGACCGCGGGTGAGGGCGTCCTCGCCGCGGGCGGCGTCGAGGAGTTCGGTGACGGCGCTGCCGACGGGGCGGGCGGCGAGCCAGGCGCGGTACTCGGCGCGGGCCGCGTTGGGGCGCAGCTGGGCGCAGCCGCGGAGCATGTCCTCGGCGGACTGCTCGATGTTCCCGGCGGGGCTCTGCGCGGCGACGCAGATCTGCTCCAGCTTGACCCAGACCGCCCAGCTGCCGAGCGGGGTGAGGGTGGCCTGGCCGTCGGCGCAGGTGAGCGCGCCCACGGAGGCGAGGGCGTGCAGGGCCCAGTCGAGGAGGGGGGCGAGGGGGGCGTCCGTGTCCTCGGCGGTCTCGGGGGTGGCCTCCGGGGCGGACTCCGGCTGGGGGCCGTACGGGATTTCGCAGCGCTCGGTGCGCAGTTCCGTGACGCGCTGTTCGAGGAGGTCGAGGAGTTGCTCCACGGGGACGGGCCCCGCGGAGAGCTGGAGGAAGGAGAGCACCTGAGGCATCGCGGAGACGACCTCGGCGACGGCGGCGGGTTCGCGGTCCGTGGGCTCCGGATACGCGAGCGACCAGGCGTCGAAGAGGGCGACCCAGCCGCGCAGTACGGCGCTGTCGTCGCGGTTCCAGGCGCGCAGCCGCCAGCCCGGGCGGGCGCTGTCGCCGTGCACCTCGACGAGACCCGCCAGGCGTGCGGTGTCCCAGTCGGCACGGACCTGAGCCGAGGTCAGCCCCAGGTCCGCGGCGGCCCGTTCGGCGGTGGCGTCGGAGAGGGCGCCCTTGCCGTCGGGGCTCGCGCCGTCGCGCCCGGGGCGCAGGGCGGCGTCGGCCCAGCGGGCGACACGGGCCGCGCCGGCCAGGCCGGTGCGCGCCATGCGGGCCAGTTCCGCGGGCGGCGGTGTGCCCTCGGGCGGCCTCGGTGCGGGGCGGGGCGTGCGGCGCTGGGTCACCGCTCGGGGGGCCGTGGCCAGGGGCCGCGGGCTGACGAGTCGGAGCCTGGAGTCGCGCGGGGTACGGGACGTCACGGGTGCAGTCTTCCGGTTGACGGTCCGAAAACCCAAACGGAATGTCACGGGGGGCGATGGGGGTGGTCGGAGCACAGGGTTCCGCGGGCGCCCGACACGCAGGAAGGTGCCATCGCGAGAGTTGTCCGGGGCGGAACCGGAAGGGGGCGCTCGGGGGCTACATCAAGGGGGTTCGGGGGCTACATCAAGGGGGTGAGGAAGCGGCGCAGGGCCTCTTCGTAGCCGTCCGGGTCGGCGTTCCACATGGCGCCGTGGGGGGCGTTCGGGACCGTGTGCAGGGTGACCAGGTCCGGGCGGCGGTCGGCGAGGCGGCGTGAGGCTGCCCAGGGGGCGATCGTGTCGTCCGGGCCGTGCAGCACGAGGGTCGGCACCGTGAGGTGCTCGGGGTGCGCGGCGTTCTCGATGCGGTCGCCGTGCAGGCCGGTACGGCCTCTCGCGGCGCGCACCGCGAGAGGCAGCAGGACGCTGGGGGTGTGGCGGGCCGAGGCGAGGGCGCGCAGCGTGGTCTCCCACTCGAGGACGGGCGAGTCCAGGACGAGGCCGGAGATCCGCTCGCGCACGGCGGAGTGCGCGGCGGCGCGCAGGGCCATGGTGGCGCCGGTGGACCAGCCGTACAGGACGACCTGCTCGGCGCCGTACCGCACGGCGTACCGGATGGCCGCGTCGAGGTCGCGCCACTCGGTCTCACCGAGATGGCTGAGGCCGTCCTGGGGGCGGGGGGCGCCGAGGTCGCCGCGGTAGGCGAGGTCGAGTACGGGGAAGTGGTGGCGGTTCAGGAACCCCATCACGTTCATCGGGTGCTCCCGGGCGGCGCCCAGGCCGTGCACGGTGATCACCCAGGTGTCGCGGACGGAGGGCACGAACCAGGCGGGCAGGACGCCGAGTTCACCGGGGATGTCGACGTCGGCGTGGTCGAGGCCCAGGGCCGTGCTGGGGTTGCCGATGTGCAGGTTCGGGGTGAGCCACACCTTGTCGCCGGGTTCCAGGGAGCCGTGGGTGACGCGTTCCAGGCGGCGTACGACCGTGTCGACGGAGTGGGCGGTGTTCATGACCGGGCCGACGATCGCGTGGCAGGCGTCGCCGGCGAGGCCGTAGGTGCCTGGGCGTTGGGAGGCCAGGTGCCGGGTGAGGGCGACCCCGCCCGCCGTCGCGCCGTGGACGGTGAGCCGGGGTTCCGTGGGCAGGGGTTTGCCGGGCGCCGCCTTGAGCGCGGCGTCGCTGGCGAGGCGGCCTGCCGCAACGGAGGCTGCGCCCGCGGCTATGGCTGCGGTGACGGTTGCGGCGGCGGCTGTGACGGCGGCTCTGATCCTGCGCACGGGTCCAGTCTCCCGGGGGAGCCCGCTGTCGGCCAGTGGGGGCGGGGCCCTGCTTGCGGATCGCCTGCTGCCGGTGGGTGGGTCGGGGCCGTGCCGGTACATCCGCCCGTCGTGGCCGGTGGATCAGACGTGGGAATACAGAAACCCTCTCCAGATCCGAACGGGGCGACGGGCATGTGATGTACCGGCACGGCCCCTCCCGCGCGCTGGCGACTGCGGGTGCGTGGGGGCGGGCCACCTCCACACCCCGCCCGGCGAAGGTGGTTTCAGCCCGCACGGCGAAGCCCCTCCGCCCGCCCGGCGAAGCCTCTCGGCCCGTCCGGCGTTCGAGGACGTGGCAACGAGGCACACCCCCACCCACCCCGCTCCTCCGCCTCTCCCACCCACCCCGCCGCACCCTCCACCCCGCCCGGCGAAGGTGCTTTCAGCCCGTCCGGCGTTTGAGGACGAGGCCGTTCAGGCCGAAGCGGGGGTCTGGGGGCGGCAGCCCCCAGGTACGGGATGGGTAGGGGCGGAGGGGGCGAAAAACAGCCCCACTCGCAGCGGAGTGGCTAGTTCTTCTGGCCGTAGGAGCGGAGGCGGGTGCCCGCTTCCTGGAGTTGGTCGGGGGACAGCAGGTGGGGGGTGAGGCCCGGGACGGAGGAGGAGAGGAGCCAGACTCGGGACATCCATTCCAGCTGGGCTGTGCGGTCGTAGGCCTGGGAGAGGGACGCCCCGTAGGCGATGGTGCCGTGGTTCTGGAGAAGGCAGGCGGTGCGGTCGGTGAGCGCCTGGAGCATGTTCTCGGCCAACTCCGGGGTGCCGTATGTCGCATACGGGGCAACACGGACCGGCCCGCCGAGGGCACCCGCCATGTAGTGAATCAGCGGGAGCTCCGCGACGAGCGTCGAGACGGCCGTCGCGTGTGCGGCGTGGGTGTGGACGACGGCGCGCGCGTCGGTCGCACGGTAGATCGCGAGATGCATCGGCAATTCGCTGGTCGGAAGAAGCGAACCGAGCACCTGCCGGCCATCGAGGTCCACACCGACCGCGTCGTCCGGCGCCAGCCGGTCGTACGGCACCCCCGTCGGCGTGACCAGGACGGTGTCACCCACGCGGACGGACACGTTGCCCGACGTGCCGACGACCAGCCCGTCGGCCACCGTCCGGCGGGCGGTCGCGACGAGCTCGCCCCAGGCCCGCTCCACCGCGTCCCACCCGTCCCGCTCGGGCTCCACCTGTGCGTCCTCCCGTACGTCCCGTGCGTCCCGCCGCTGCTCAGCCATGCCGCGATCCTGCCAGGCGGGGACGTCAACGCGCCGCAGGCGAGGGCATTTTAGGCCGGAACCCGAGCATCGGTAAGGTCGCATATCCACATAAATCCCCCTCTACCGCCGGTTGGCTTGCGATCGACGGGCATGCACTGATCTTCCAGTAGCCTCTGTGGGATTTGTCATGCACGTCGCCATTCCGGGGGGAAATGTGGCCCATGACCACAAACCGTTCCGTCGTCGTGCCCACGTCATAGTGGCAACCGCTGTCGTGGGGGCGCTCACCGCCGGGGGGACCGTTCTCGCCACGGTTCCGGTCTCCGCGGCGAGCAAGCCCAAGGGGCATGACGTCTCCTCACACCAGAAGAACGTCAATTGGCAGAGCGCGAAAGCAAAGGGCGCCCGGTTCGCCTACGTCAAGGCGACCGAGTCCCACACGTACCGCAATCCGTACTACAGCCAGCAGTACAACGGCGCGCGCAACGTGGGCATGATCCGTGGCGCCTATCACTTCGCGCTGCCGGACAAGTCGTCCGGCGCCACCCAGGCCAGGTACTTCGTGCGCAACGGCGGCGCCTGGCGCGCGGACGGCTGGACGCTGCCGCCCGCGCTGGACATCGAGTACAACCCGTACAGCAAGCGCAAGTGCTACGGCCTGAGCAAAGCCAAGATGGTGAGCTGGATCAAGGCGTTCAGTGACGAGGTCAAGCGCCAGACCGGCCGCCGCCCGGTGATCTACACGACCACCCACTGGTGGAACAACTGCACCGGGGGCAGTCGCGCCTTCGCCGGGACCCACTCTCTGTGGCTCGCCCGCTACGACTCGGCGAACGCGGGCGCACTGCCCGCCGGCTGGTCGTACTGGACGTTCTGGCAGTACGACAACAGCGGCAGCCTGCCGGGTGACCAGAACCTCTTCAACGGATCCATGGCCCAGCTCAAGAGGCTCGCGCGCGGCTAGAGAATGGAAGCGGAGCCCGACATTCCGACTCCGTTCGAACCTCCCGGACCGCCCCTCCAGTGCAAACCGAGGGGCGGTCCACCGTTTGAGACACCCCAAGTACCCCGTCAGTTCATCTTTCGTTCACCCAGGTTGCCTACGGTCCACTCGCCACTGACGTCCAATAGAAGCCTGGGTAAATGGAACACATCACGCTCCTCCTTGGAATCGTGATCGTCACCGCTCTCGTGTTCGATTTCACGAACGGTTTCCACGACACTGCCAACGCGATGGCGACGACCATCTCGACCGGCGCTCTGAAGCCCAAGACGGCGGTGGCCATGTCCGCCGTGCTGAACCTGGTCGGCGCGTTCCTCTCCGTGGAGGTCGCCAAGACGATCTCCGGCGGCATCATCGACGAAGCGGGCATACGCACCGAAGTGATCTTCGCGGCGCTCGTCGGCGCCATTCTCTGGAATCTGCTGACCTGGCTCCTGGGTCTGCCCTCCAGCTCCTCCCACGCCCTCTTCGGTGGCCTGATCGGCGCCGCCGTCATGTCGGCCGGCTGGTCGTCGGTGAACGGCTCGACCGTCATCACCAAGGTGCTGATCCCCGCGGTCGCCGCGCCCATCGTGGCCGGACTCGCCGCGATGCTCGCCACCCGGCTGACGTACAAGATCGGCGGGCGCGTCGAGGACAAGGCGACCGCCAAGGGCTACCGCGCGGGCCAGATCGCCTCCGCCGGCCTGGTCTCCCTCGCCCACGGCACGAACGACGCCCAGAAGACGATGGGCATCATCACCCTCGCCCTGGTCACCGGCGGCGTCATCGCCCCGGGCTCGAACCCCCCGATGTGGGTCATCGTCTCGGCCGGTATCGCCATCGCGCTCGGCACCTACCTGGGCGGCTGGCGCATCATCCGCACGATGGGCAAGGGCCTCACCGACCTGGCGCCGCCGCAGGGCTTCGCCGCCCAGACCAGCGCCGCGAGCGCCATCCTGGCCTCCTCCCACATCGGCTTCTCGCTCTCCACCACCCAGGTCTGCTCCGGCGCTGTGATGGGCTCGGGCCTCGGCCGCAAGGGCGGTGTCGTCCGCTGGTCGACCGCGACCCGGATGTTCGTCGCGTGGGGCCTGACCCTCCCGGCCGCCGGTCTGGCCGGTGCCTCCGCGGAGTTCCTCACCCAGCAGGGCACGTGGGGCATCATCGCCACGGGCGTGCTGCTGGTGGCGGGCGCCGGAATCATCTGGACGCTCTCCCGTCGCCAGCCGGTCACCGTCGACAATGTCAACGACATCGAGCCCGCGGGCGTCGTCACCACCGGGGTCGCGGCGGTCACCCCGCCGCCGGCCGGCCCGACGGCCACCGTCGCCGGCCTGAAGACCATGATCCCGTCCCCGTCCCCGTCCCCGGACGCGGAGCCCACCAGCCCGGCCACGGTGTAAGGAACGAACGACAGCATGCACATCGACTGGCAGGCCCTCGCCTCCGTCTTCGGAGTCAGCCTCCTCAGCACCGTGGCCCTCGTCGGCCTGTTCACCCTCGGCATCGTCGCACTCTCCAAGCGCGAGTCGGCGTCCGTCTCGGGCGGCTCGGCGACCCTCGCGGTCACGGGCGCGTACGCCTGCTTCGCCGCCTGCGCGGCGGCGGTGGCGTACGGGATCTTCATCATCGTGTCCTGACAAGGACGACGCCGCACGGTTCGACAGCCGGGCGGGTACGGGACGCCGCGTCCCGTACCCGCCCGTCGGCGTTCCTGCACAGGGCGGCTCGGCGGTCGCGGTGGGGATGTCGCAGTGGCGGCGATGTGGGCCTCGGCACACTCTCCCCGTGCAGGTCAACAGCCAGTTGACGGGTCTTCCAACCCCGTGGTGGACTTCCGGAGCCAAGTACGGCGGCAATGAGAGGAAGCCCGGTGCGAATCCGGCGCGGTCCCGCCACTGTCACCGGGGAACGAAGTTCCCCGGGAGCCAGGAACTCTCGCCGCCGGTCTCGTCGAACCAGGGCGTGGACACCCTGAGTGAGGACATATTGCCATGCGCGGCTGCGCCCATGACTTCCGAACGACGGTTGTGCCTGACCTGACGGTCGGCTGAACCCATGCGTGCCGATCGCGACTTCGCGTACGGCGCCGCCGCCGGCCTCCTCGGTGACCTGCTGCTCGGCGATCCTCGCCGGGGGCATCCGGTCGCCGCGTTCGGGCGGGCCGCTGGTGCCGTGGAACGGGTGTTGTGGCGGGACCACCGGGGGTGGGGCGCGCTGCACACCGCCGTGTGCGTGGGCGGTGCCGCCGGGCTCGCCGCGCTGGCAGGCCGTGGCGTACGCGGCTCTCGCACCGCCTCCATCGTGCTGACCGCCGCCGCCACGTGGGCCGTTGTCGGAGGGACTTCGCTGGGCCGGGAGGCCAGGGCGATCGGTGGCGCGCTCGCGGCCGGTGATGTCGAAGTGGCCCGTGAGCGGCTGCCCCACCTGTGCGGGCGGGACCCCCAGGCGCTCGACGCCGACGGGATCGCGCGTGCCGTCGTCGAGTCCGTCGCCGAGAACACCTCCGACGCCGTGGTGGGGGCCTTGGTGTGGGGTGCGGTCGGCGGGGTGCCCGGACTCGTCGCCTTTCGCGCGGTGAACACGCTCGACGCCATGGTCGGGCACAAGTCCCCCAAGTACCGGCGGTACGGCTGGGCTTCCGCCCGGCTCGACGACCTCGCCGGGTGGCCGGGGGCCCGGCTCACCGCCGTCCTCACGGCGGCAGCCGGCGGTGATCCGCGCGCGGCCCTGCGTGCCTGGCGTGACGATGCCCACCGCCATCCGAGCCCCAACGCCGGGCCCGTGGAGGCCTCGTTCGCGGGGGCCCTCGGGGTGCGGCTGGGCGGGACGCTGTCGTACGGGGGCCGCGTCGAGCACCGGCCCGTGCTCAACGGGGAAGGGCGCGCCGTCCACGTCGACGACATCGAGCGGGCCGTACGGCTGTCCCGGCGCGTCAGCTGGCTCGCCCTCGGTGTGAGTGCCGCCGCGCGGGCGCTCATGAACAGGAAGGGGCGTACGTCATGAGCGGCGGACTGCTCGTCGCCGGCACCACCTCCGATGCCGGCAAGAGTGTGGTCACCGCCGGGATCTGCCGGTGGCTGGTGCGGCAGGGGGTCAAGGTCGCGCCCTTCAAGGCGCAGAACATGTCCCTCAATTCGTTCGTCACGCTTGAGGGTGCCGAGATCGGGCGGGCCCAGGCCATGCAGGCGCAGGCCGCGCGCGTGGAGCCGACCGCGCTCATGAATCCTGTGCTGCTCAAGCCGGGCAGTGAGCGGAGCAGTCAGGTCGTGCTCATGGGGAAGCCGGTGGGCGAGCTGAGTGCGCGTGGGTATCACGGCGGGCGGCAGCAGCAGCTCCTCGGCACCGTCCTCGACTGCCTCGCCGAGTTGCGGGGCACGTATGACGCGGTGATCTGTGAGGGGGCCGGCAGCCCTGCCGAGATCAATCTGCGGCGCACCGACATCGTGAACATGGGGATCGCCAGGAATGCCCGGCTCCCGGTGCTCGTCGTGGGCGACATCGACCGCGGGGGCGTGTTCGCCTCGTTCTTCGGGACCGTCGCGCTGCTGTCGCGCGAGGACCAGGAGCTCGTCGCCGGCTTCCTCGTCAACAAGTTCCGCGGCGACGTGTCCCTGCTGGAGCCCGGCCTCGACATGCTCGACAACCTGACAGGACGCCGTACGTACGGGGTGCTCCCCTTCCAGCACGGCCTCGGGATCGACGAGGAGGACGGGCTGCGGCCCTCTTTCACATCAAACACAGCCCTGCGGGGGACGGTCCGGGAATCGGCCGTCGCCGCGCCCGTCGGCGAGGATGTGCTGCGCGTCGCCGTCTGCGCGATTCCCCTCATGTCCAACTTCACGGACGTGGACGCGCTCGCCGCCGAACCGGGCGTCGTCGTACGGTTCGTGGACCGGCCCGAGGAGCTGGCCGACGCCGATCTTGTCATCGTTCCGGGGACCCGGGGGACGGTGAAGGCGCTGGAGTGGCTGCGCGAACGCGGGCTCGCCGAGGCCCTCGTCCGAAGGGCCCGGGAAGGCCGGCCCGTCCTCGGCATCTGCGGTGGCTTCCAGGTCCTCGGCGAGCACATCGAGGACGAGGTCGAGAGCCGCGAGGGGCATGTGGACGGGCTCGGGATCCTGCCCGTGCGGGTGCGGTTCGCGCGGGAGAAGACCCTCACCCGGCCCGTCGGCGAGGCGCTCGGCGAGCGGGTCGAGGGGTACGAGATCCACCACGGGGTCGCCGAAGTCGTAGGTGGAGAACCCTTCTTGGACGGCTGCCGGGTCGGCCAGACCTGGGGCACGCACTGGCACGGCTCGCTGGAGTCGGACGGATTCCGGCGCGCCTTCCTGCGCGAGGTGGCGGCCGCCGCGGGCCGTCGTTTCGTGCCGGCCGCCGACACGTCGTTCGCGGTGCTGCGCGAGGAGCAGCTGGACCGGCTCGGCGATCTGATCGAGGAACACGCGGACACGGACGCGCTGTGGCGGCTCATCGAGTCGGGCGCGCCGTCAGGACTGCCCTTCATCCCACCGGGAGCGCCCGCATGAGCACAGTGTTGTTGTTGTCGACCGCCGACACGGATCTGCTGGCCGCCCGTGCCTCCGGCGCCCCGTACCGGATCGGCAATCCGACCCGGGTGGATGTCGCGGGCGAGCTGCCCGCGCTCGTCGAGGGCGCCGACATCGCCGTCGTACGGCTGCTGGGCGGCAAGCGCGCCTGGGAGGACGGGCTCGCCTTCCTGAAGGCGTCGGCCATCCCGACGGTGCTGCTGGGCGGAGAGGCCGTCCCGGACGCGGAGTTGATGGCCGAGTCGTCGGTGCCTGCCGGTGTCGTAGCCGAAGCGCTGCGGTACCTCGTCGAGGGCGGTCCGGCCAACCTCGTCGAGCTGGCGCGCTTCCTCTCCGACACCGTGCTGCTCACGGGTGAGGGCTTCGAGGAGCCGCGGAAGATGCCGGAGTACGGCATCCATGGCGAGCGTGCCTTCGTCGAGGGCCGTCCCACCGTCGGCGTGCTCTTCTACCGGGCGCACCAGCTGTCCGGCAACACCTCCTTCGTCGACACGCTGTGCGACGCGATCGAGGCGCGCGGCGCCAACGCCCTTGCCGTGTACTGCGGTTCGCTGCGCGGCGCCGACGACGGACTCTATGAGCTTCTCTCCCAGGCCGACGCCCTCGTCGCCACCGTGCTCGCCGCCGGTGGTACGCACGCCTCGCAGGCGTCCGCGGGCGGCGACGAGGAGGCCTGGGACATCGGCGCGCTCGCCGACCTCAACATCCCTGTCCTGCAAGGGCTTTGCCTCACCTCGTCGAAGAGTGCCTGGGACGCGTCGGACGCCGCCCTCTCCCCCATGGACGCGGCGATGCAGGTCGCGATCCCGGAGTTCGACGGGCGGCTGATCACTGTTCCGTTTTCGTTCAAGGAACCTGACGAAAACGGTATCTTTACCTATGTTGCCGACCCGGAGCGTGCTGCGCGCGTCGCTGGCATCGCTTTCCGGCATGCTCGACTGCGCTATCTCCGCGAAGGTGGAGGTGAGTCGCTCGCGCTGGTCTTCACGGCGTACCCAACCAAGCACTCCCGGGTCGGCAACGCTGTGGGACTCGATACCCCCGCATCCGCCCTTGTGCTGTTGAAGGCTCTACGCGACGCCGGGTACAAGGTCGGTGATCTTCCCGAAAGCGGCGACGAGTTGATCCACCGGCTCATCAACGCCGGCGGCCATGACGTCGAGTGGCTCACCGAGGAGCAGCTGGCCGCCGCGCCCGCGCGCGTGCCGCTCGCCGACTACCAGGCATGGTTCGACCAGCTCGACCCCGCGCTGCACGACGCCATGGTGGAGGCGTGGGGCGAGCCGCCGGGCTCCCTCTACGTCGACGGCGACGACATCGTGCTGGCCTGCCTCCAGTTCGGGAACGTCGTGGTCATGATCCAGCCGCCGCGCGGCTTCGGCGAGAACCCGATCGCGATCTACCACGACCCGGACATGCCGCCGTCGCACCACTACATGGCGGCGTACAGGTGGCTCGACAACAGTTTCGGCGCCGACGCGATCGTGCACATGGGCAAGCACGGCACGATGGAATGGCTGCCGGGCAAGGGACTCGGGCTCAGCGCAGGCTGCGCGCCCGACGCCGTCCTCGGTGAAATCCCGCTCATCTACCCGTTCATCGTCAACGACCCCGGCGAGGGCACCCAGGCCAAGCGGCGCGGGCACGCCATCGTCGTCGACCACCTCGTACCGCCGATGGCGCGCGCGGACACGTACGGCGATCTCTCGAAACTGGAGCAGCTGCTCGACGAGTACGCGCTCGTGTCCGACCTGGACCCGGCCAAGGCGCCGGCGGTCCGGGCCCAGATCTGGACCCTCGTCAAGGCGGCGGAGCTCCACCACGACCTGCATGTCGACGAACAGCCGGACGACGGCGACTTCGACGAGTTCGTCATGCACATCGATGGCTATCTCTGCGAGATCAAGGATGTGCAGATCAGGGACGGTCTGCACATCCTAGGCGGCGGTCCGGAGGCCGAGCCGCGCGTCAATCTGGTACTCGCCGTGCTGCGGGCCTCACAGGTGTGGGGCGGTGCGGCGAACGCGCTGCCCGGGCTGCGGGCCTGCCTCGCCGAACACTTCGGCCTGGTCGAGAAGGAGTTGCTCGCCGAGCCGGGCGCGCCGGTGAAGGTGCCGGTCGAGCTGACGGACCTCGTCGAGGGTCCGTCGCGTACCGGGGCTGACGCGATCGATCTCCTTGAGCAGCTGTGCCGCCGGGTCGCGGAGGGCATGGAGGAGCGCGGCTGGGTGACCGCGGAGAGCGCAGCTCTCGTACAGGACGTCCTGGGCGTCGAACTCCCGGACGCCGTCGCGGTGTTGGAGTTCGCCTGCCAGGAGGTCGTGCCCCGGCTCGCCCGTACGACGGACGAGATCGACCACATTCTCAAAGCCCTTGACGGCGGTTACGTCCCGGCGGGCCCGTCGGGTTCGCCGACCCGCGGACTCGTGAACGTCCTTCCGACCGGCCGCAACTTCTACTCCGTCGACCCCAAGGCCATTCCGTCCCGGCTGAGTTGGGAGGTCGGACAGTCGCTCGCCGACTCGCTGGTCCAACGGTATCTGCAGGACACCGGCGGGTACCCGCAGTCCGTCGGCCTGACCGTCTGGGGTACGTCCGCGATGCGCACCCAGGGCGACGACATCGCGGAGATCCTCGCACTGCTCGGCTGCCGCCCGGTGTGGGACGACGCCTCGCGCCGCGTGACCGGCTTCGAGGTCGTGTCCCTTGAGGAGCTGGGCCGTCCCCGCATCGACGTCACCGTCCGGATCTCCGGGTTCTTCCGGGACGCGTTCCCGCACGTGGTAGGTCTCATCGACGACGCGGTGCGGGCGGTGGCCGAGCTGGACGAGCCCGGTGACCGGAACTTCGTCCGCGCGCACGCCGACGAGGACACCGCCGAGCACGGCGACCGGCGGCGCGCGACGGCCCGTATCTTCGGCTCGAAGCCGGGGGCGTACGGGGCGGGGTTGCTGCCGCTGATCGACGCACGGAACTGGCGCTCGGATGCGGATCTGGCCGAGGTGTACGCGGTGTGGGGCGGTTACGCGTACGGGCGTGGGCTCGACGGGCGGGCGGCGCGCGGGGACATGGAGACGGCGTTCAGGCGCATCGCCGTGGCCGCCAAAAATGTCGACACCCGCGAGCACGATCTCGTCGACGCCGACGACTACTTCCAGTACCACGGCGGCATGGTCGCCATGGTGCGGCATCTGACGGGGGCGAGCCCGGAGGCGTACGTCGGTGACTCCGCCGTACCGGACCAGGTCAAGACCCGCACTCTCGGCGAGGAGACCCACCGCGTCTTCCGCGCGCGCGTCGTCAACCCGCGCTGGATGGCGGCGATGCGGCGGCACGGCTACAAGGGCGCCTTCGAGATGGCGGCGACCGTCGACTACCTCTTCGGCTACGACGCCACGGCCGGGGTCGTCGACGACTGGATGTACGAGAAGCTCAGCACCGAGTACGTCTTCGACGCGGAGAACCGGGACTTCATGCGGACGTCCAATCCGTGGGCGCTCAGGGGTATCACCGAGCGGCTGCTGGAAGCGGCGGACCGGGGTCTTTGGGCGGAGCCGGATCAGGAAACCCTGAACCGGCTCCGGGCGACCTACCTCGAACTCGAGGGCCATCTGGAAGGCGAAGCGTGAACGCCCTCGACACCCCCGCGGCAGCGGGGACCAATGCGCGTCGGCAAGGATCCCAGGCTCCAAGGCCGGATCACCCCCGCGGTGGCGGGGAGCACGCTGCGACTGTGGCAGGTCTGCATTCGGAGTCCGAGCCGCTTTGGCATGAATCACCCGAAGGAGTGATCACCGCGTGAGCACGCCCTACCCATTCTCCGCTGTCGTCGGACAGGACGACCTACGCTTGGCGCTGCTGCTCAACGCAGTGAGCCCCGCAGTGGGTGGAGTCCTCGTGCGTGGGGAAAAAGGCACCGCGAAGAGCACCGCAGTGCGGGCCCTCTCGGCGTTGTTGCCGGATGTACATGTCGTAGCCGGATGCAGATTCTCCTGCGATCCGACCCGGACTGACCCCGCCTGCCCGGACGGGCCACACGAGAAGACCGGGGGCATGAACCGCCCTGCACGCATGGTCGAACTACCTGTCGGCGCCTCCGAGGACCGGCTCGTCGGGGCCCTGGACCTCGAACGAGCTCTCGCGGAGGGAGTCAAAGCCTTCGAACCCGGGCTCTTGGCCCACGCGCACCGCGGGATCCTGTACGTCGACGAGGTCAACCTCCTCCACGACCACCTGGTCGACCTGCTGCTGGACGCGGCCGCGATGGGCGCCTCGTACGTCGAGCGCGAGGGTGTCTCCGTACGGCATGCCGCGCGGTTCCTGCTCGTCGGGACCATGAACCCCGAAGAGGGCGAGCTGCGGCCGCAGTTGCTCGACCGGTTCGGGCTGACCGTCGAGGTCGCGGCCTCGCGGGAGCCCGACCAGCGGGTGGAGGTCGTACGGCGGCGGCTCGCCTACGACGACGACCCCTCCGGGTTCGCCGCCCGGTGGGCGGACGAGGAGGCCGCCGTACGGGCGCGGATCGTGGCGGCGCGCGAGCTGTTGCCGTCCGTGCGGCTCGGGGACGGGGCGCTGCGGCAGATCGCGGCGACCTGCGCGGCCTTCGAGGTCGACGGGATGCGGGCCGACATCGTGATGGCGCGGACCGCGACCGCTCTGGCCGCTTGGGCCGGGCGGACCGAGGTGCTGGCGGAGGACGTCCGGCAGGCCGCGCTGCTCGCACTGCCGCACCGGCGGCGGCGGAATCCCTTTGACGCGCCGGGACTTGACGAGGACAAGCTCGACGAGACGTTGGAGGAGTTCGGGGGTTCGGACGAGGACGATCCGGATCCCGGTCCGGACGGGCCTGGTGGGGGCGGCGGGCAGTCTCCGGACTCCGACGGGCCTCAGGGCGGCGACACCTCCGCGCGGCCCGAGGCCGGTGACGGCGGGGAACCGCAGGTCTCCGGCGCCGGCTCGGGTGAGCAGTCCCCCGTACGGGCTTCCGAACCCTTCCGTACGAAGGTGCTGAGCGTGCCCGGCATCGGCGAGGGTGCCGCCGGGCGGCGTTCGCGCGCGCGGACCGAGCACGGGCGGACGACCGGGGCCCGGCGGCCCCGAGGGGCGCTTACCAAGCTGCACTTGGCGGCGACCGTGCAGGCGGCGGCGCCGCATCAGCGGGCGCGCGGGCGGTCGGGACCCGGGCTTGTCGTGCGGCGGGACGATCTGCGGCAGGCCACCCGGGAGGGGCGTGAGGGGAACCTCGTGCTGTTCGTCGTGGACGCCTCCGGGTCGATGGCGGCGCGGCAGCGGATGAGTGCGGTGAAGGGTGCCGTGCTGTCGTTGCTGCTCGACGCGTATCAGCGGCGGGACAAGGTGGGGCTGGTGTCCTTCCGCGGAACCTCGGCCGAGGTGGCGTTGCCGCCGACCTCGTCGGTGGACGCGGCGGCGGTAAGGCTGGAGTCGCTGCCGACCGGTGGGCGGACACCGCTTGCCGCCGGTCTGCTCAAGGCGCATGACGTGCTGCGGGTGGAGCGGCTGCGGGATGCCGCGCGGCGGCCGCTGGTCGTCGTCGTGACCGATGGGCGGGCCACAGGTGGGCCTGAGCCGGTCGCGCTGGCTTCGCGTGCGGCGCGGCTGTTCGCGGCCGACGGGGTCGCCTCCGTGGTCGTCGACTGCGAGGCGGGGCCCGTGCGGCTCGGACTCGCCGGGCAGCTCGCGGGTGAGTTGGGGGGCACGGCGGTGACGTTGGACGAGTTGCGGGCCGATGCCATCGCCGGGCTGGTCAGGGATGTGCGGGGGACTTCGAGGAGGGCCGCGTAATGCCTCAGGGGCAGCCGAGTGTGGTGCCGGATGACGGACTGACGACGCGTCAGCGACGTAACCGGCCTCTTGTTGTGGTGCATACGGGGATCGGGAAGGGCAAGTCGACTGCTGCCTTCGGGCTCGCTCTGCGCGCCTGGAATCAGAGATGGCCCATCGGGGTGTTCCAGTTCGTCAAGTCGGCGAAGTGGAAAGTCGGGGAGGAGAACGCGCTACGGGTGCTGGGGGCATCCGGCGAGGGCGGGTCCGTCGACTGGCACAAGATGGGCGAGGGCTGGTCCTGGGTCCAGCGCGACTCCCAGATGGACAACGAGGAGAAGGCGCGCGAGGGGTGGGAGCAGGTCAAGCGGGACCTCGCCGCCGAGACGTACAAGCTGTATGTCCTCGATGAGTTCGCTTACCCCATGCACTGGGGGTGGGTCGACACCGATGAGGTCGTCGACGTGCTGCGGGACCGTCCCGGGACTCAGCATGTGGTCATCACCGGTCGTAACGCTCCCTCGAAGCTCGTCGAGTTCGCCGATCTCGTGACCGACATGTCCAAGGTCAAGCATCCGATGGACGCCGGGCAGAAGGGCCAGAGAGGCATCGAGTGGTGATGCCGTCATGACCTCCTCGTCCTCGTCCTCATCCTCATCCTCATCCGTCCCTCGGCTGGTCATCGCCGCGCCCTCCTCGGGCAGCGGCAAGACCACCGTGGCCACGGGGTTGATGGCGGCCTTCGCCTCGCGGGGGCTCGCCGTGTCCCCGCACAAGGTGGGGCCCGACTACATCGACCCCGGGTATCACGCGCTCGTCACCGGGCGTGTGGGGCGGAATCTCGACGCGTATCTGTGCGGGGCGGAGTTGATCGCCCCGTTGTTCGCGCATGGTGCGCGCGGATGCGAGCTCGCTGTCGTCGAAGGGGTGATGGGGCTGTACGACGGGGCCGCCGGGCAGGGGGAGTTGGCGTCCACGGCTCATGTCGCGAAGCTCCTCCGGGCGCCGGTGGTGCTCGTTGTCGATGCTTCGTCGCAGTCCCGGTCCGTCGCCGCACTGGTGCACGGGTTCGCTTCCTGGGATCCCGAGGTGCGGGTGGCCGGGGTGATCCTCAACAAGGTGGGGTCCGAGCGGCATGAGTCCCTCTTGCGAGAGGCTCTTGACGAGTCTGGGGTACCTGTTCTTGGGGCACTGCGGAGGGTTCCGCAGGTGGGCACGCCTTCTCGGCACCTTGGGCTGGTGCCCGTTGCCGAGCGGCGCTCCGAGGCTGTCGGGGCGGTTGCCGCCATGGCCTCGCAGGTCCGGGAGGGGTGCGATCTCGACGGGCTGCTCGCGTTGGCGCGTAGTGCGCCCGCGTTGTCCGGTGTCGCCTGGGATGCGGCTGAGGTTGTCGGTCTTTCGCCCCCGCCGCCCCTTCCCCTTCCCGGCACCTGGGGGGCTCCGCCCCCCAGACCCCCCGTTCGGCCTGGACGGCCTCGTCCTCAAACGCCGGACGTGCTAAAGACTGTTGCCGTTGCCGGTGGTCGCGCCTTTACCTTCTCGTACGCCGAGCATGCCGAACTGCTTGCCGCCGCAGGAGCCGACGTCGTCATCTTCGACCCTCTCCGCGATGAGCAACTCCCCGAAGGCACCGGCGGGCTGGTCATCGGGGGCGGTTTTCCCGAGGTGTTCGCACCCGAGCTGTCCGCCAACGAGCCGCTGCGCAAGGCCGTTGCCGAGTTGGCGGCCAGTGGCGCGCCCATCGCCGCCGAGTGCGCCGGGCTGCTCTATCTGTCCCGCGAACTCGACGGGCAACCCATGTGCGGAGTGCTCGACGCCACCGCCCGGATGAGCGAACGGCTCACCCTGGGCTACCGGGACGCCGTCGCCGTCGGCGACAGCGTGCTCGCCGCGGCCGGCACCCGGATGCGCGGGCACGAGTTTCACCGGACCGTCGTCGAACCCGGCGCCGGGGCGGCTCCCGCCTGGGGTGTGCGCGCTCCTCAGCGGCGGGTCGAAGGTTTCGTACAACAAGGTGTGCACGCGAGTTATCTGCACACACACTGGGCGTCCGAGCCCGGTGTCGCCCGTCGGTTCGTGGAGAGGTGCCTGACGTCATGAGCAGCAAGCTGATCGGAGTCGGGGTCGGGCCCGGTGACCCGGAGCTGGTGACGGTCAAGGGCGTCAACGCTCTGCGGGCCGCCCAGGTCGTCGTCGTGCCCGTGATGGACACAGGGGAACGCGGGCGGGCCGAAGCGACCGTTCTGCACTATGTGTCCGAAGACAAGGTCGTACGGGTCGTGTTCGCGCTCAACGAGCGGACCGACCGGGCCCGCCGTGAGGTCGCCTGGGATGCCGCGGGCGCGCGGGTCGCGGAACTGCTCACGACGCACGTCTCCGTCGCCTTCGCCACCATCGGCGACCCCAATGTGTACTCGACGTTCACCTATCTCGCGCAGACCATCGCGGAACTCGTACCGGGGACCGTCGTCGAGACCGTGCCCGGCATCACCGCCATGCAGGATCTCGCCGCGCGGTCGGGGGCCGTGCTCACGGAGGGGACCGAGCCGCTCACCCTCGTACCGGTGACCGCCGGGGCCGCCGTGCTCAAGGACGCGCTCAACGGGCCCGGCACGGTCGTCGCGTACAAGTTCGGACGGCGGGCGCACGAGGTCGCCCAGGCGCTGCGCGAGACCGGGCGGACCGAGGACGCCGTGTGGGGATCCGCGCTCGGGCTGGACGACGAGTCGATCCGGCCCGCGGGCGAACTCGACGGTGGACCGCTGCCGTACCTCTCCACGCTCATCGCGCCCGCACGGCGCGACGGCGGGCGCGGCGGGAAACTGTGAGCGCTGCAGGAGGCGGCTCAGCCGGCGGCGCCCACCACCAGCCAGATGAAGCCCACGCCCGCGACGGTGCACAGCAGGGTCCGGCCGGCCGGGTGATGGTGGTGTGCCTCGGGGAGGATCTCGGCGGCGGCGAGATACAGGAGTACGCCGCCGAAGAGGCCGAGATAGCCGCCGAGCAGGTGCTCCGGGATGCGGAAGAGGAGCGTGGAGGCCGCGCCGGCCACCGGGGCCGCCGCGTCCGCGAACAGCATCGTGATCGCCTGGTGGCGGGCGTTCCCGTACAGGCTCGTGAGCGTGTACGTGTTGAAGCCGTCCGCGAAGTCATGCGCGATCACCGCGAGGGCGACCGTCAGGCCCATGCCCCCGCCGACCTGGAAGGCGGCGCCGATCGCGATGCCGTCCATCGCGCTGTGGCCGACCATCGCGGCGGCGGTCGTGAGGCCCACCTCGGGAGCGCGGCCGTCGTACTCCTCGGCTCCATGGGCGGCCTTGCGTCCGGCCAGCAGGCGTTCTCCCATGTGGGCCAGCAGGAATCCGGCGGCGAACAGCAGCAGCGCGGCCGGTACGCCGAAGACCTCGGCGCCCGCCGCGTCCAGCGCCTCCGGCAGCAGGTCCATGGCGACCACGCCGAGCATCAGGCCGCCGGCCAGGCCCAGCACGAGGTGGCGGCGGTCGGTCACGCGCAGTGCCGTCCAGCCGCCGGCCAGCGTCATCAGGAACGCGCCGAGCGCTACGAGGACCGCCATAGGCCCTTGCTATATCCGATCAAGGCCCGTTGGCGCACGTCCAACTGCCGTACGCCCACTGACTTTTCGTAGCACCCGTACTTGTAGGACTTGTAGGAGAGGACCGATTCCCGTGGCCGATGCCCCCACCGGCAAGGTGACCTTCGTCGGGGCAGGGCCCGGCGCAGCCGACCTGCTCACGTTCCGCGCCGCACGCGCCATCGCCGAGGCCGACGTCGTGATCTGGGCGGCCAGCCTGGTGCAGGCCGAGGTCCTGGAACACGCGCGCCAGGGCGCGGAGATCCTCGATTCGGCGACGATGTCGCTCGAGGACGTCGTCGCCGTGTACGAGCGGGCCGCTCGGGAAGGGCTGAAGGTGGCCCGGATCCACTCCGGCGACCCGGCCCTGTGGGGCGGTACGCAGGAGCAGCTCGACCGGTGTGCCGGCCTCGGCGTCGAGACCGAGATCGTCCCGGGTGTCTCGTCGTTCTCCGCCGTCGCCGCGCTCGCGCAGCGCGAGCTGACGATTCCCGAGGTCGCGCAGTCCGTGATCCTCACCCGGCTCGGCGGCGGCAAGACGCCGATGCCGCCCGGGGAGGAGGTGCGCGAGTTCGCCCGGCACGGCACGACCATGGCGCTGTTCCTGTCGGCCGCCCGCAGCGGCCAGCTCGTACGGGAGCTGCTGGAGGGCGGCTATCCGACGGCGACGCCGGTCGTGGTCGCGTACCAGGCGACCTGGCCGGAGGAGCTGATCGTGAAGTGCACGATCGGGACGCTGGAGGAGACCGTCAAGGAGCACAAGCTCTGGAAGCACACCCTCTTCCTGGTCGGCCCGGCGCTCGACGCGAGCGGCACGCGCTCGCACCTCTATCACCCCGGTCACTTCCACGGCTTCCGCAAGGCCGATCCGGAGGCCCGCAGGGCCCTTCGCGCGCAAGGTGCTAAGCCATGATCACCGTCGTCGGTACGGGGACGGGGGCGCCGCTTCCGCCGGACGCCACGGCGGCGCTCGCCGGGGCCGCGCTCGTCGTGGGTGCCCGGCGGCATCTGGCGGCGGCGCGGCTGCCCGAGGGGGCCGAGCAGGTTGTTCTCGGGCCTCTCGCGCCCGCGCTCGACACCATCGAACGCTATGTGGAGAAAGACGGCCGGGTCGTCGTCCTCGCTTCCGGAGACCCCGGGTTCTTCGGGATCGTGCGGGCGCTGGCCGAGCGGTTCGGGGCGGAGCGGCTGGCCGTCAGCCCGGGTGTCTCGTCCGTCGCGACCGCCTTCGCACGGCTCGGACTGCCCTGGGACGACGCGGTGGTCGTGAGCGCACACGGGCGTGACCTGCGCACCGCGCTGAACGTCTGCCGGTCGCACCCGAAGGTGGCCGTCCTGACCGGTCCCGGCTCCGGGCCCGCAGAACTGGGCGCCGCCCTCGCGTACCGCGCCGCCGAACGCGTCCTCGTCGTGGCGAGCGCCCTGGGCGACCCCGGGCACGAGCGCGTGGAGCGGGTGACGCCCGCCGAGGCCGCGGCCCGTGACTGGGGTACGGCGGTGAGCGTCGTCCTGTGCCTGGACGAGTCGCGCGCCCTTACCCCCGTACGGACCGTCGCCGGGCCGCCGCCCGGACCTGCCCCATGGGCCCTGCACGAGAGCGAGTTCGCGCACCGCGACTCGATGATCAGCAAGTTCGAGGTACGGGCGCTGGCGCTGGCCCGCCTCGGGCCACGCCTCGGCGAGCTGATCTGGGACGTCGGCGCGGGCTCCGGGTCCGTCGCCGTCGAGTGCGCGCGGTTCGGGGCCGCCGTCACCGCGGTCGAGATGACGCACGACGGGGTGGACCGGATCCGCGCCAACGCCGCGGCGCACGGTGTGGACGTCCAGGTCGTGCACGGGGCCGCGCCCACGGTGCTGTCCGACCTGGACGATCCGGACGCGGTGTTCATCGGCGGCGGCGGACGCGAACTGCCCGCCATCGTCACGGTGTGCGCGCGGCGGGCCCGGCGTGCCGTCGTGGTCGCCATGGCCGCGCTCGACCGGGTGCCGGCCGCCCGGGGCGCGCTCACCGCGGCAGGGTTCGACTGCGAGGGCGTGCTGTTGCAGTCGTCCCGGCTCGCGCCGCTGCCGGGTGATGTCACCCGGCTCGCGGCCACCAATCCCGTTTTTCTGCTGTGGGGCGTCCGGCCTCCGGCCCGTACCGAAGGAGTCCCCCAGTGATCGGCCTGATTTCCGCCACGGCGGCGGGCGCGGCGGCCCGTGACCGGCTGGCCGCGGCGTGGTCCACACGGGCCCGCGTGTACGACGGGTCCGCCGGGGACGCCGTACGGGCCGCTTTCGCGGAATGCGAGCAGCTGGTGTGCTTCCTCGCCACGGGTGCGGTGGTACGGCTCGTGGCGCCGCTGCTCTCGGACAAGGGGTCCGACCCCGGGGTCGTGTGCGTCGACGAGGCGGGGCGGTTCGCCGTGTCGCTCGTGGGGGGCCATGGGGGCGGGGCCAATGAACTCGCCCGTGAGGTGGGGGAGTTGCTGGGGGCCGAGCCGGTGGTGACGACGGCGACCGACGCGGTGGGGGTGCCAGGTCTCGACACCCTGGGCTTCCCCGTGGAGGGGGATGTCGCCGGGGTCACCCGCGCCCTGCTGGACGGTGAACCCGTCGATCTGCACGCCGAGTTGGTGTGGCCGCTGCCGCCGCTTCCGGTCGCTGAGCACGGCGCTTACGCGATCCGGGTCACCGATCGCCTCGTGCCGCCCATCGACGGCAACGTGGTCCTCCGCCCCCCCTCGCTCGTCGTAGGTGTCGGCGCCTCCCAGGGTGTGCCCGTGGACGAGGTCCTCGGGCTTGTCGAGGGTGTCCTGCGGGAGGCCGGGCTGTCGGTGAAGTCCGTCGCCGAGTTCGCGACCGTCGACGCCAAGGCCGGCGAGCCGGGCATCGTCGGGGCGGCCGAGCGGCTGGAGGTGCCCGTGGTCACGTACACCGCCGAGGAGTTGGCGACGGTGGAGGTGCCGAACCCCTCGGACGCGCCGCTCGCCGCCGTCGGTACGCCGTCCGTGGCGGAGGCCGCGGCGCTCGTACGCGGGGGTGAACTCCTGGTCCCCAAGCGGAAGTCGGAGCGTTCGGACGGGCGGCCCGCGATGGCCACCTGCGCGGTCGTACGACGGGTCGCGCGCGGCCGCCTCGCGGTCGTCGGCCTCGGACCGGGGGCCCGCGATCTGCTCACTCCGCGCGCGAAGGAGGAGCTGCGGCGGGCGTCCGTACTCGTCGGGCTCGACCAGTACGTCGACCAGATCCGCGATCTGCTGCGGCCCGGGACCCGCATCCTGGAGTCGGGGCTCGGCGCCGAGGAGGAGCGGGCGCGGACGGCGGTGGCACAGGCCCGGCGCGGGCAGGCCGTCGCGTTGATCGGCAGCGGCGACGCGGGCGTGTACGCCATGGCGTCGCCCGCGCTGGCGGAGGCGTCCGACGACATCGACGTGGTCGGGGTGCCCGGGGTGACCGCGGCCCTCGCGGCCGGAGCGATCCTGGGCGCGCCGCTCGGTCACGACCACGTGTCGATCAGCCTCTCCGATCTCCACACGCCCTGGGAGGTCATCGAGCGCCGTGTACGGGCCGCCGCGGAGGCGGACATCGTCGTGACGTTCTACAACCCGCGTAGCCGGGGCCGGGATTGGCAGCTTCCGAAGGCGCTCGCGATCCTCGCCGAGCACCGGGAGCCGACGACGCCGGTCGGTGTCGTACGAAACGCGTCACGTCCGGACGAATCCAGCCGCCTCACCACCCTCGCGCGTCTCGACCCGGCGACGGTGGACATGATGACCGTCGTTACGGTGGGGAACACGGCGACCCGCGAGGTCGCCGGACGCATGGTGACGCCGCGCGGCTACCGCTGGCAGGAGGAGGCGAAGTGAGCCAGGTGTTCCCGGAGACCCGGGTCGTGCACCCCATCGAGCAGGAGTCCTTCCGGCGACTGCGCGCCCGCCTCGACACCGCGCACTTCCCGCCGCTGACACGCGCGGTGGTGGAGCGGGTCATCCACTCCGCCGCCGACCTGGAGTACGCGAGCGACCTCGTCACCGACGAGGGCGCCCTGGAGCGGGCGCACGCCGCACTGCACGCCGGGGCGCCGGTCGTGGTGGACGTGGAGATGGTCGCGGCGGGCATCACGCGCCGCGACACGGTCTGCCGCCTCAAGGACGCCATGTCGGGTCCTGGTCTTACCCGTTCGGCGCACGCGATCCGGCTCGCGTACGAGGAGGTCGGGCCCGGCGCGCTGTGGGTGATCGGCTGCGCGCCGACCGCGCTGGAGGAACTCCTCACCCTGGACGCCGGTCCGGCGCTCGTCATCGGTCTGCCCGTCGGCTTCGTCGGCGCGGCGGAGTCCAAGGCCGCGTTGCGCGAGAGCGGGCTGCCCGCTGTCAGCAACGTGTCCGAGAAGGGCGGTTCGGCGGTCGCCGCCGCCGCGCTCAACGCCCTGCTGTACCACCCGTACCACCCCGTTCCACAGGCCGCCAAGGCTTCCCCGCCCGTCAAGGAGACACCGTGACCACCCCTGACCCCGCCCTGCTCATCGCCGGACACGGCACCCGGGACGAGGCCGGAGCCGAGGCCTTCCGCGACTTCGTACGGGAGTTGGGGCGCCGTCACCCCGAACTGCCCGTCGCCGGCGGCTTCATCGAGCTGTCCCCGCCGCCGCTGGGTGACGCCGTGACCGAGCTGGTCGAGCGGGGGGTACGGCGTTTCGCCGCCGTACCGCTGATGCTGGTGTCCGCCGGGCACGCCAAGGGGGACATCCCGGCGGCGCTGGCCCGCGAGAAGGAGCGGCACCCCGGGATCTCGTACACCTACGGGCGTCCGCTGGGCCCGCACCCCTCGCTCCTCGCCGTCCTGGACCGGCGGCTCGACGAGGCACTCGGCGGTACGGCGCGTACACCCCAGGACCGGTCCGAGGTGACCGTCCTGCTCGTCGGACGCGGTTCCACCGACCCGGACGCCAACGCCGAGGTCCACAAGGCGGCACGGCTGCTGTGGGAGGGCCGGGGGTACGCGGGTGTCGAGACGGCGTTCGTGTCGCTGGCGGCGCCGGACGTGCCGTCGGGCCTGGACCGGTGCGTGCGGCTGGGCGCCCGCCGGATCGTGGTCCTGCCGTACTTCCTCTTCACGGGCATCCTCCCGGACCGGGTACGGCAGCAGACCGAGGGCTGGGCGGACGCGCACCCGGACGTCGAGGTACGGTCCGCCGACGTGATCGGGCCTGAGCCGGAGCTGCTCGACCTGGTCATGGAGCGGTACGAGGAGGCCGTCAAGGGTGACCTGCGGATGAACTGCGACTCCTGCGTCTACCGGATCGCCCTGCCCGGCTTCGAGGACAAGGTGGGGCTCCCCCAGCAGCCGCACTTCCACCCGGACGACGACGGTCACCACCATCACGGACACCACCACGGCGGTCACGCGCACGCGCACTCCCATGCGCACTGACGGCGCGGACAGCGCGGACAGCGCTGCCGAGGCCGGTGCGCACGACCTGCGGCATCACGGCGACGCCGAGGTGCGCGACGACGGGTCCGCGCTCACCGATCTCGCCGTGAACGTCCGTGCGGACACGCCTCCTGTGTGGTTGCGGGAGCGGATCGCTGCCTCGCTGACCGGGCTCGCGGCCTACCCGGACGGGCGGGCCGCGCGGGCCGCGGTCGCCGCGCGGCACGGGCTGCCGGTGGAACGGGTGCTGCTCACCGCAGGCGCGGCCGAGGCCTTCGTGCTGCTCGCGCGCGCCCTGAAGGTCCGTCACCCCGTCGTCGTACACCCGCAGTTCACGGAGCCGGAGGCGGCGCTGCGGGACGCGGGGCACACGGTCGACCGTGTCCTGCTGCGGGAGGAGGACGGCTTCCGGCTGGCTCCGGGGGCCGTCCCAAAGGACGCGGACCTGGTGGTGATCGGCAATCCGACGAATCCGACGTCGGTACTGCACCCCGCCGCGACGATCGCCGGACTCGCCCGTCCCGGGCGGACTTTGGTGGTCGACGAGGCGTTCATGGACGCGGTGCCGGGTGAGCGGGAGGCGCTGGCCGGGCGGACGGACGTGCCCGGTCTTGTGGTCCTGCGCAGCCTCACGAAGACGTGGGGACTCGCCGGGCTCCGCATCGGTTACGCCCTCGCCGCCCCCGAGACGATCACCGAACTGGAGCGTGCCCAGCCGTTGTGGCCGGTGTCGACACCCGCGCTGGCGGCGGCGGAGGCGTGCGTGAGCCCGCGGGCGCTCGCCGAGGCCGCGCACGCGGCGCACCGGATCTCGGCGGATCGGGCCCATCTCGTGGCGAGGCTGAGGGAGTTCGGGGTGGCTGGGCTGCGGCTCGTGTCACCCGCGGAGGCGCCCTTCGTCCTGGTGCGTCTGCCGCGGGCGGCTGCCGTGCGGCGGCATCTGCGCGACCTCGGGTTCGCGGTCCGGCGCGGTGACACGTTCCCGGGGCTGGGCGAGGAGTGGCTGCGGCTGGCGGTGCGGGACCGGTCGACGGTCAACTCCTTCCTTCAGGCCCTGGCGGAGGCCATGCGGCGGGCGGGCGGCTGAGGACGGGTTCGTTTTGCCCGCCCTCAGCCGTTGCCTACACCGGCCTCAACCAGGTCCAGAAGGTCACCTAGTCGCTGTCGGGGACGGAGAAGAAGTCCACGTCGTACACGTACGACGCGAACAGTCAGCCGGACACGATCACGCACCCCGACCGGTTCTCCAAGTACACGTACGACCTGCGTGAGCTGGTGAAGACCGTCTCGGTCGGCAAGTCAGCCACGGACGAGTCACCAAAGGTGACGTCGTACACGTACACCGACCGCGGCCAGAAGCTGAAGGAGACCAAGGCCAACGGCAACACGGTCGACTACACGTACTACCTCGACGGCCCGGTCAAGACGACGACGGAGAAGAAGTCCAACGGCACCACTCTCGTCTCCTCGCACACCTACGCCTACGACCCCAACTACGATTCCACCATCCTGAGGCCGGGCCGCTGGAACTGACCTACCAGACGCTGGACCTGCCCCTGTCCGTGCACGAGGCACATTCCCTGACGATCTACACCGCCGAGCCCGGTACTCCCGACGAGGACCGGCTCAAGCTCCTCGCCAGCTGGACGGCCACCCACGTCCGTCACCAGGACCAGGGCGCTGCCAGCCGCGACTCGGCCCGGTGACTTCAGGCGCGCTGACCGTCACCCTTCGTCGCACGTCCACGGCACAAGCGCTCCGGGCTCAGGTGCCGCGTGGCGGGGTCGTCAGTCCGGCGGCGCTGGTACGGAGCATGGCCTGATACAGGGCGTCGTCGTCGGGCGCGTCAGGCAACGGGCCGTGAGCGGGTGCCTTGAACGACTGGATCATCAGGGCGACGAAACGGCGCCATGCGTCGGGCGCGGCGTCGCCGGCGAAGCTGAGGACGCCGGCGTTGGCGACGAGCAGGACGACCAGATCCTGGCTGGTGAAGTCCTCACGCAGACGGCCGTCGTCCTTGGCGCGGGCGATGAGCTGCAAGAACCCCTGGTACGACTCCAGGCGGCGTTCCTCCAGGGCCTGCGCGGCGGGGAAGGTCATGGTCAGCACGTCGGCGAAGCCCCGGTCGGCGGCCTGCATCGCGCAGATGGCCTCGATGAACCCGCTGAACCCTTCCCACGGGTCGGCGGTGTCGAGTGCCTCGCTAACGGCCGTGACGTAAGCGTCCATGCGGTCGGCGAACACGGCCGCGACCAGGTTTTCCTTGATGCGGAAGTGCCGGAAGATCGTGGCGATCCCCACGCCCGCTTCGCGGGCCACGGAGGCCATCGAGGCGCCCAGGCCCTCACGCTGGAACACCGTCCGCGCGGCGGCGATGATCCGCCCCCGGTTGCGTTCGGCGTCACTGCGCAGCGGTGCGCCGTCGGGAGACTGGGCGGCAGGGGTCATGAGCCCACCCTACCAATCGGAATGCCCTATCCAGTTCTGGTGTTACGCTGATGCAGCGAAACGGAAAGCCCTATCCGTTCTAACGGAAAGGGCTATCCAGGTAACGCGTTCGGGCTGTGCCGCCGACACGCGGCGCCACCCCACGCCTCTCAGGCAGTACGGAAGGATCATCGTGACCACCATCGCCATCGTCGGAGCCGGCCCTCAGCTCGGCTCCGCCATCGCCCGCACCTTCGGCGCCCAGGGCTTCGACATCGCCCTCATCTCCCGCAACCGCGCCAAACTCGACACGCTCGTCGAGCAGTTCGCTGCCGAGGGCATCACCGCTGCGGCGTTCCCTGCGGACGTCCTCGACCGCGACGCCCTCGCCCAGGCGCTCAAGGACGCCGCCGCCCACTTCGGGGGAGTTGACGTCCTGGAGTACTCCCCGGTGGGCACGTTCGGCTCCACCGCCCTCACGCTCCCCAGCCAGACCGACCCCTCACACGTGCAGCACGAGATCGAATTCCAGCTGTACGGGGCGATCGCCGCCACCCAGGCGGTGCTGCCCGCCATGCGCGAGGCCGGTACGGGCACGCTGCTCTACACCACCGGCGCAGGCTCCATCGACCCCGTGCCGGAGGTCGGCAACGTCAACGCCGCCGCAGCGGCCCTGCGCAACTGGGCGGTCAACCTGCACAAGGAACTGGCCGGCACCGGCATCCAGGCCGCCCACGTCGGCATCGACGTCTCGATCGGCACCGCCGTCATCGAAAGCGCCGCCCCCGTCGCCCCGCCCCAGGCGATCTCCCCCGTCTACTGGGAGCTCCACACCACCCACCGGGACCAGGCCGAACGCGTCTTCAGTATCTGACAGCGCCGACCGGCGACAAGGACCGTTCAGCTAAGCCGCGCGCCGACCGGCGCGCGGCCGACGCGGCGTGATGAGTGCACGCCGGCCATGCCGCGCGATCTGACCGCCCTTCCCCTCACCGAACCACGTCTTCGAAGCACACAGGAGAAGATCATGGAACGCAGGTACCTCGGCGCGACCGGCATGTCGGTCAGCGCCACCGCACTGGGCACCGCGAACTTCGGGCCGCCGACCAACACCGACCGCGCCGAGACCGTCGGCATGATCCGCACAGCCATCGAGGCAGGCATCAACGTGATCGACACCTCCGACGGTTACGGAGACGGCGAGGTGGAGATGATCGTGGGCGAGGCGATCCAGGACCATCGCGACGATGTCGTCCTGGCCACCAAGTTCGGCGCCCCCTTCGTCGACGACCCGAATCGTCAGGGCGCATCCCCTCGCTGGGTCCGCCGTGCGGTCGAGGCCAGCCTGCGTCGGCTGCGCACCGATCACATCGACCTCTTCCAGCTGGCCCGCTACGACTGGAACACCGGTCTGGACGAAACGCTGAGTGCCCTGACCGACCTGCAAAGCGCGGGCCTGATCCGCGCGTTCGGACACTCAAGTTTTCCCGTCGAGAAGATCGTGGAAGCGCAGTGGGTCGCAGAGCGGCGCGGGCACGCCCGGTTCGCCACCGAGCAGGCCCGCTACTCCATCCTGCATCGCGAGCTGGAAACCGCTGTACTGCCCACCGCCCAGCGCTACGGTATGGGCGTGCTCAGCTACGGTCCGCTGGCCAACGGCTGGCTGAGCGGCCGCGCCCTCGCCGAGAACCTCCGCGCCAAGTTCGACCCGTCGATGTTCGACACCACCGACCCGGCCAACGCCCGCTGCGCCGAACTCGTCGCCGAGCTGGCCAAGGTCGCCGAAGCGGCCGGCATCCCCCTCCCGCACATGGCCACGGCCTTCACCCGGACACACCCGGCCATCACCTCGGTCATCATCGGACCCCGCACGCCCCACCAACTCCAAGACCAGATTGCGGCATCCGACCTGGTCCTCACCGACGACCTCCTCGACGCCATCGACGCCATCGTGGCGCCGGGCACCGAAGTCATCCCCGGCGACACCAGCATCTACCGCACCTCGCCGCCCTCGATCACCGATCCCGCACAGCGCCGCCGCCACGGCCAGCGCTCCAGCAAGACCTGACTCCCTCTGCCACGCCACCCTGCCGGGTGTGAGGGCGCCCCGGTCCTGTGCAGGAAACGGGCCGTCAGCATCATGTGCCGCCGACGACGCGTGGCCGAGCCTCACTCTCCTCCGACGGCGTCCGGACAACGGAGCGAACACAGGCTTCCGGGCAGGCTGGGGGAAGTTGGAAAAGTTCGGCCCAGTACGTTGACGTGCTGCCGCACGAAGGAGGAAAGGCGAGCCATGCCCTCGTCGCGGACGTAGAACCCGTCAGCGCGCAGCCGAGTGACGGCGCCGTCCATGTACCTCGTGTCGAGGAGCACCAGAGCGTTGGGGACCAGTCGCAGCGCGCCGATGTGGTCATCCATGCCGTCTTGGTAGCGCTGATAGGACTGCCCCGCCTGGCCGTTCTCCGGGCGAACGCGTGGCGGCCCTTTTGGGAGGTTGGCCTGCACCTTGACCTGCTGCGGTAGCCGGTACTCCAGTTGCACTTCGTGATCTGACGGTGCGACAGGTGTCAGGGGTGCCGGGGTATGGGCGAGACCGCCCGTTGTTGGCGAATCCCGGCGGGCAGAGACAAGTGGCTGCACTGTCTCAGCGACACGCCGCATTCACGGCGTGTCGCTGAGACTCGCGAGCCATTTGTCGGCGCCGACCGAATTCGCCAACAGCATCAATGAAGCTCAGAGTCGCCCCGATCAGTTCCGCCTGCGCGCCAGCGCGACCGCTCCCCCGCCCGCCACCAGCAGCGCGATCGCGCCGCCGGCGATGTACGGCGTCGTCGAGCCGCCTCCGGTGTCGGCCAACCCCGCCTTGGCCGGGTTCCCTTGGGCCTTGATGTCGGCCGCTGGGTCGGCCACTGGGGCAGCCGACTTCACCGGCAGCACCGGTGACTCGCACGTGGTCTTCGCCAGCGTCACCGTACCCTCGACCTCGGTCACGTTCAGCTTCAACGGGTAGATGGACACCCGGAGTTCGAGCGCGGACGCGGCAGCCGTACGGGACGTGGTTTCGGTCCTGGAGAGGTCGAGGCGCACGTCCCCGACCCCCGGCACCCGCACCTCCGTCGGCCCGCCCACGGAGAGCGTGACCTTCTTGCCAAGGACGGTGACCCCGCCGAGAAGGTTCGCGGCGGCCACGGGCTTCTTCCCCGCCACGCACGTCGCCTTCGAGCTCACCTGCTCGATCTCGATGAGCGACAGCAGCGGCAGCCCGGGGACATGGACCTTCGCGTGCGCGAGGTTCGTGGAGCCCTCGGCCTTCCCGGCGGACACGGTGGCCTTCGCGGTGGCGACGTCCGCGCGCAGCACGGAGAACGGACGCCCGCCGTCGACACCATCCAACCGCGCGGTGAGCGCGGTCTTCTGGGCGCTCCGCGGTGCCCGCACCTCGTTGAGGGAGACCGCGAGCGGAACGTTCACCGTCTTGTTGAGCAGGGACACGTCGAGCCCGGCGCGGAGCACGACGGCGCTCGCCCGACCGTGGTCGGCGGTCGCGTGAGCGGAGCCCGCGTCGGCCAGCGCCGCGGGACCCACGGCGAGGGCGGTGGCGGCCGCGGTGGCGGCCCAACGGCCTGCGGGCATGCGGAAGTTGTTGGTGTTCAAGGGTGGGACCCCCAGTGGAGAAAAGCTTTGGGACCCGGCAAGAATTACGCACGGAGAGTGAACAGTCAGCGACCTGACGTGCCTTCACTCCAACGTGGGGTTTCCGTCTGTCAATTCGAATCCCCCGGCTCGGGTGTTCCCCGTAGTCACTCGTTCAACTGCCCTGACCCGAACACGCCGGTTGACGCGCCGGGGCACGGAGAGGAGCACGAAGAGGAGCACGCTCCGAACCGTCGCCAACGCCCCGTCACACTCCGACAGGAAATCGGTCACGAGCGCTCCTATGCTGGTGACGTGGTACAGGCCTCGCGGCCCACGTCGCGGGCCTCTCCTCGCGTGCTGGGAGTGAGCCCATGACGCGCTCGTGCGGACGTCTGCGCAGGGGGGCCGCCACCGCCGCGGCGGTGGGCATGCTCGCGGTACCGGCCAGCGCCGTGGCCGTGGCCACGGCGACTACCACCACCGCCACAGCCACCGAACCCCGCTCCCCGTCCGACACCCCCTCGGACCCTGTCCGCACGCTCACCCCCGCCGTGAAGCGGCAGCTCGACGCGGCCGTGCGACAGGTCATGCGGGAGGCGCACGTACCCGGAGTGACCGTCGGGATCTGGACGCCCAGCCAAGGGACCTACGTGAAGTCGTTCGGGGTCGCCGACAAGAGCAACGGCCAGAAGATGTCGCCGGATCTGTATCTGCGGATCGGCAGCGAGACCAAGACCTTCACCGTGACGGCGCTGCTGAAGCTGGTCGACGAGGGCAAGGTGGGCCTCGACGATCCGATCGGCACGTACGTCGACGGCGTGCCCAACGGGGACGAGATCACGCTGCGCGAGCTGGCCGGAATGCGCAGCGGGCTGTTCAACTACTCCGAGGACCCTGACTTCTTCAAGGCGCTGACGTCCGATCCGCAGCGGCCGTTCACCCCGCGGCAACTGCTCGACTACGCCTTCAGGCACCCGGTGCTCTTCCCACCGGGCGAGAAGTTCTCCTACTGCAACACCAACCTGATCCTGCTCGGCCTGGTCGTCGAGAAGGCGGGCGGCCTGCCGATCGAGGACTACGTCCAGCGGAACGTCCTCGATCCGGCCGGAATGCATCACACTCTGTTCCCGACCGACGCGGCGTTCCCCACGCCGCACGCGCAGGGGTACACGAACCAGACCGCGAACGGAAAGATCGCCGACACGGCCGACTGGAATCCCTCCTGGGCCTGGGCGGCCGGCGCGATGATCTCCACTCTGCACGATCTGCGCATCTGGGCGCCCACGGTCGCCACCGGCGTCCTGCCCGACGGCAAGGCCCTGATCAGCCCCGCAACGCAGAAGCAGCGACTCACCACGCCCCCGACCACGATCCCGGGCGCCGGGTACGGCCTCGGCATCTTCAACGTCCACGGCTGGATCGGGCACAACGGCTCACTGCCGGGCTACGAGTCCCTGACCGTCTTCCTTCCGTCGGCGCGGGCGACCCTCGTCGTCCTGCTGAACACCGACATCAACCATGACGGCCAGGAGCCCGGCACACTCCTCGGTGAAGCGATCACGAAGGTCATCTCTCCGCGGCACGTCTTCGACTTGGCCGCACAGCCCGCGGCGCACTGACCCTGAGCGAGCCCTGAGCCCTGACCCGTACCCGCTCCAGGAGTTCGACGACAGGGCCTAGAGGACCGCCGAGAAGTCCCTCCAGGAGGCCAAGGCCCGGATACCCGAAGCCGCTCGAAGTCCCTTGCCGACGAGGCCGGGGCACCCGGACCAACCGGGCCGGCTCAGTGGTCCTCCAGATCGAAGCGCTCTTCTTCCCCTGGTGCCGCGTGGGCGGCAAGGTCTACGAGTCGCTCGATGACACCCCGGGCGAGGGCTGGGACGAGCTGCACGCCTGGGTGAAGAGCTGGGGCGTCCACCGGTCGGCCGCCATGGCGGTGCACAGGAGACGTCTGGCGTACGCGAGTTCCGGCTCTGGCACGGGCGCCCCACCACGACCTCCAGACAGCCGCCCGCCACCAGGCCGCCACCGACCCCGGCTGGCAGGCTGACTACCGCCGCTGGCGCCCCCCGGTCGAACGCGCCGTCGCCTGGCTCGTCCACCACGGCAACCGGCGCCTGCGCTACCGCGGCACCATCAAGAACGACACCTGGCTCCACACCCGAGCCGCCGCCCTCAACCTCCGCCGACTGATCAACCTCGGACTCACCCACACCAGTGGCACCTGGCACCTCGCACCGGCCAGCGCATGACCGCAGGGGCTGTCCGCCTGACGGCCGCACAGCCCCTCACCAAGATCTTCATCGGCCTTCTAGCCGACGACCCGCCCGTTCAGCACCACGCGGCGGGGAGCCGCGAGCACCCCTACGTCCGCCCGCGGATCCGCCTCGTACACCACGAGGTCCGCGGGCGCCCCCTCGTCCAGGCCCGGCCGCCCCAGCCACCACCGCGCACCCCAGGCCGTCGCGGACAGCGCCTCGACCGGTGGGATGCCCGCGGTGACGAGTTCGGCGACCTCGCCCGCGACGAGCCCGTGCGCGAGGGAGCCGCCCGCGTCGGTGCCGACGTACACGGGGATTCCGGCGTCGTACGCGGCGCGCACGGTGTCGTAGCGCCGCTCGTGCAGCCGGCGCATGTGCGCCGACCAGCGCGGGAACTTCTCGTCCCCACCGGCCGCGAGCTGTGGGAAGGTCGCGATGTTCACGAGCGTGGGGACGATCGCGACCTGGCGCTCGGCGAACAGCGGGATGGTGTCCTCCGTCAGGCCCGTCGCGTGCTCGATGCAGTCGATGCCCGCCTCGACGAGGTCCTGCAGCGAATCCGCCGCGAAGCAGTGCGCGGTCACCCGGGCACCCAGGCGGTGTGCTTCGGCGATCGCCGCCTCCACGGCCTCGCGCGGCCAGCAGGCGCCGAGGTCGCCCGTGTCGCGGTCGAGCCAGTCACCCACCAGCTTGACCCAGCCGTCGCCGCGCCGGGCCTCCTGGGCGACGTACGCGACCAGGTCCTCCGGCTCGATCTCGTGCGCGTAGTTGCGGATGTAGCGGCGGGTACGGGCGATGTGGCGGCCCGCGCGGACGATCTTCGGGAGGTCGTCGCGGTCGTCGATCCAGCGGGTGTCGGACGGCGATCCCGCGTCCCGGATGAGGAGGGTGCCCGCCTCGCGGTCGGTGAGCGCCTGCTTCTCGGCGACGTCCTCCGGGACCGGGCCGTGGGTGTCGAGCCCGACATGGCAGTGCGCGTCGACGAGGCCGGGCAGCGCCCACCCCTGGACCGTACGGATGTCGCGGGCGTCGACGGGACGGTCGTAGGAGATCCGGCCGTCGACGACCCACAACTCGTCGCGGACCTCGTCCGGCCCGACGAGCACCCGCCCCTTCACGTGAAGCACCGCGTGATCGCTCATGGACTGAACCTTAGTTCGGCCGCTCCTCGGACTTGCCCACCTGGTCCGAAGTCTCCTCCTCCACGTCCGCCATCGCCGGGTCCAGGAGGCGGGACAGGAAGTGGCGGGTGCGCTCGTGGCTCGGGTTGCCGATGACCTGTGCGGGGGTGCCGTCCTCGACGATCACGCCGCCGTCCATGAAGACGACCCGGTCGGCGACCTCGCGCGCGAAGGTCATCTCGTGGGTGACGACCATCATGGTCATGCCCTCGTTGGCGAGCATGCGCATGACGGCGAGGACATCGCCGACGAGCTCGGGGTCGAGCGCCGAGGTCGGCTCGTCGAAGAGCATCACCTCGGGACCCATGGCGAGCGCGCGGGCGATGGCGACGCGCTGCTGCTGGCCGCCGGAGAGGGACGAGGGGTACGCCCCGGCCTTCTCGGACAGGCCCACGCGCTCCAGGTTCTCCGCGGCGACCTTGGCCGCCTCCGCCTTGTCCCGGTTCAGCACCCGCCGCTGCGGCAGCGTGAGGTTGTCGGTCACCGACAGGTGCGGGAAGAGGTTGAACTGCTGGAAGACCATGCCGATGCGGCGGCGTACGGCGTCGATGTCGACGTCGGGGTGCGTGACCTCCGTACCGCCGACGAAGACCTGGCCCTTGGTGGGCTCTTCGAGGAGGTTCACACAGCGCAGCAGGGTCGACTTGCCGGACCCCGAGGGGCCGATGACGCAGACGACTTCGCCCTGCTTGACTTCCAGGTCGATACCGCGCAGGACCTCGTTGTCGCCGAAGGACTTGTACAGGTCCTTGACCTGGATCTCGGGCGTCTGGGACGTAGTCACTTGGTGGCCTCCCCGGCCTTGGCCTCCAGGCGGCGCACGACGAAGCCGAGCGGCACCGTCACCAGCAGATAGCACAGGCCCGCGACCAGGATCGGTGTGGAGTTGGCGGTCTGGCTCGCCAGGTCCCGCCCGAACTTGGTGAGCTCACGCTCCTCCAGCGTGACACCGAGGAACAGCACCAGCGAGGAGTCCTTGAAGAGGAGGACGAGTTCGTTGGTGAGCGGCGGGATCACGATCCGGAACGCCTGCGGGATGATGATCGAGACCATGGCCCGCGCATGCGAGAAGCCCAGCGAACGGGCCGCCTCCATCTGCCCCTTGGGCACCGCCTGGATGCCCGCGCGGATCGTCTCCGCCATGTACGCCGCCGAGACCAGGCCGAGCGCGAGCGCCACCTTGCCGTAGGTGCCGCCGGGGATCTCCGTACCCGGGAACGCCAGCGGCACGGCGACACCCACGAAGACGAAGATCAGAAGGGCGGGCAGGCCCCGGAAGATCTCGATGTAGACGCCGGCCAGCCAGCGGTACGGGCCGACCGGAGACAGCCGCATCAGGGCGATGACCATGCCGAGCACGAGGCCGAAGACGAAGCCGGACACCGTGTACAGCACGGTGTTCTTCAGCGCCATCGTGATGACGTCCGGGAACATCTGCTGAACCAGGTCCCATTGCGCGAACTGGTTCTTCAGCGTCCCCCAGTCGGCCGTGACCGCGAGGGCGATCACGGCCGCGACGAAGACGACGTACTGCGCGCCGCGCGACAGCGCGCGCTTCTGACGCCGGGTCAGGCCGGACTTGCGGGGCCGGACTTGTGTACCGGCACCGCTCATGAGGCGGACGGCGTGGCGGTGGCCGCGGACTCGTCGTAGGGGCCGATCCACTGCTCGTACAGCTTCTTGTACGTGCCGTCGGCCTTCGCTTCCTTGATCGCCTTGTTGACGGCGGCGAGGAGCTCGGTGTTGCCCTTCTTCACCGTGAAGCCGTACTGCTCACCGGTGTTGAGATTGTCGACCACCTTGAAGGCGTCGGCGTTGGCCTTGTCCTTCAGCCAGCCCTGGACGACCGGGTAGTCGATGACGACGGCCTGGACCTGGCCGGTGCGCAGGCCGTTGATGACGGCGTCGGAGGACTCGAAGGAGACGGGGTCGAGGCCCTTGCTCGTCACGTACTCCTCACCGGTCGTCTGCGCCTGGGCGCCGACCTTCTTGCCCTTGAGGTCGGCGAAGGAGCCGATGCCGCTCTTCTTGTCGACGAGGACGGCCTGCGTGGCGTCGAAGTACGGGTCCGAGAAGTCGACGTTCTTCTTGCGCTCCTCGGTGATCGTCATGCCGGCCGCGGCGAGGTCGCACTGGCGGGAGTTGAGGAACGCGCCCGTCTTGAAGTTCTCGAAGGGCGTGTCGACGATGTCCTGCTTCACCCCCAGGTCGCCCGCGACCAGGTCGATCAGCGACACGTCGAAGCCCTGCACCTTGCCGCCGATCTCCGACTGGAAGGGCGGGTACGGGAGGTGGGTGCAGGTCGTGATCTGGCCCGCCTTGACCACGGGGACCCCGTTGGCGGTGGCCTTGTCACCCCCGTCGTCCGAGGAGCAGCCGGCCACGAGCAGCAGCCCAGCCGTCGCGGTGGTGGCGGCCAGAATACGGGTCCGGCGTCCGAGGACCGAGTTCACGGGGACCTCCTGTGAGGGAACTTTGGGTTCCGATTATAAGAGGATGTTTGAGTACCTCAAACCAAACCGATGACTGAGTGGCCGTCCGGCCTAAGAAGTCGCCGCTGAGAGGGGCGCCGGAAGCAAGGATTGCCTAGACCCGGCGGCGCCCCGGCGGTCGTACCTGTCGCTGCTCGACTGGAAGGAGCGATGGGTCGACGGCGGCCGAAAGGCGCTGCTGCACGCGTCGGCACAGCTGGAGATGCTGGCGCTGGAGGCGTGTGTGGAGCGGATCGAGGGTGAGGGGCTCGCTGCGGCGATGGACCGCGCTGAGGCACGAGCAGGTTCTCGCCCCCTCCGCCCCTGCCCGTCCCGGGGCTCTGCCCCGGACCCCGCTCCTCAAACGCCGGAGGGGCTGATTTTTGCCGGCCGGGCCGAAAATGGCGCCCACGACTGAATAGTGAAGCTATTTCACACGCTTATCCTGTTATTAATTGAGCGCAGCTTCCCGTATTCTTCTGCCCGCTTTCCCTGCACCTAAACGCGAAGATTTCGCGAACGCCAACCGACGTAATTCGGGCAGATCTCATGGCCGTTTCGTGGCTGTGACGCACTCCACACTGCGCCCGTTTTCTCCCCTATTACCCGGGCGAATCAGTAGCTAATGCCAGCCGCTCGCGCGGTCATACGCGGGCGCGCGATAACACATACGGACGCGGCATGTAACCCCGAGCGGCGATGCAATTTGCACTTTTGCTCGGTAAATTCAATCCGCATGACCGCCGCACAAGCAGACCTGCAAGCGGAATTCCTGGAAATGCCCGAGGGACTGCGGATCGACCGTCCTGAGGTGTCGGACGGTGCCGTGCTCTGGCGCATCGCCAAGGACTCCAGAACCCTCGACCTGAACTCCTCGTACAGCTATCTGCTCTGGTGCCGTGACTTCGCCGGCACCTCGGCGGTGGCGCGCGACGCGGACGGGGCGCCCGTCGGTTTCGTCACCGGGTACGTCCGGCCCGAGCGCCCGCGCACCCTGCTCGTATGGCAGGTGGCCGTCGACGGCGCGTACCGCGGGCGCGGGCTCGCCGCGGCGCTGCTCGACGGACTCACCGCGCGGGTCGCGGGCGAGCGCGGGCTGTCCGTCGTCGAGACGACCATCACGCCGGGCAACACCGCCTCCGAGCGCCTGTTCACGTCGTACGCGCGACGCCACGGCGCGGACGTCGAGCGCGAAGTGCTGTTCGAGGCGGCGCAGTTCCCCGACGGACCACACGACCCCGAAGTGCTGTACCGCATCGGCCCCCTCTTCCGCTGACCTCCCCCGATCTCCGTCTCCCCACACACGCTTCGAGGAGCGATTCGTTGTGACGATCACCCAGCCCGACCTCAGTGTCTTCGAGACCCTGGAGTCGGAGGTGCGCAGCTACTGCCGTGGCTGGCCCGCCGTCTTCGACCGGGCGCAGGGCAGCCGGATGTACGACGAGGACGGGCACGCGTACCTCGACTTCTTCGCCGGCGCGGGATCGCTGAACTACGGGCACAACAACCCCGTACTCAAACGGGCCCTGATCGACTACCTGGAACGCGACGGCGTCACCCACGGGCTCGACATGTCGACGACCGCCAAGCGCGCCTTCCTGGAGTCCTTCCAGAATCTCGTCCTGCGGCCGCGCGATCTGCCGTACAAGGTCATGTTCCCGGGGCCGACCGGCACCAACGCCGTCGAGTCCGCGCTGAAGCTGGCGCGCAAGGTGAAGGGGCGCGAGGCGATCGTGTCCTTCACCAACGCGTTCCACGGGATGTCGCTCGGGGCGCTCGCCGTGACCGGCAACGCGTTCAAGCGGGCGGGCGCCGGCATTCCGCTCGTGCACGGCACCCCGATGCCGTTCGACAACTACTTCGACGGGCAGGTCCCGGACTTCCTCTGGTTCGAGCGGCTGCTCGAGGACCAGGGGTCGGGGCTCAACCAGCCCGCCGCGGTCATCGTCGAGACCGTGCAGGGCGAGGGCGGCATCAACGTCGCGCGACCCGAGTGGCTGCGCGCCCTCGCCGACCTGTGCGCGCGGCGCGACATGCTGCTGATCGTCGACGACATCCAGATGGGCTGCGGACGCACGGGGGCCTTCTTCTCCTTCGAGGAGGCGGGGATCGTGCCCGACATCGTGACCGTCTCCAAGTCCATCAGCGGGTACGGCCTTCCGATGTCCCTGTGCCTGTTCAAGCCCGAGCTGGACATCTGGGAGCCGGGCGAGCACAACGGCACCTTCCGCGGCAACAACCCGGCGTTCGTCACGGCCGCCGCCGCACTGGAGGCGTACTGGGCCGACGGCTCCGCCATGGAGAAGCAGACCCGCGCCCGCGGCGAGCAGATCGAGCAGGCGCTGATCTCGATCACCGAGGAGAACCTCGCCGACGTCAAGGAGTACCGGGGGCGAGGGCTCGTCTGGGGCATCGAGTTCACGGAGAAGGAGCGCGCGGGGCGTATCGCGCAGCGCGCCTTCGAGCTCGGGCTGCTCGTCGAGACGTCGGGGCCGGAGAGCGAGGTCGTGAAACTCCTCCCGGCGCTCACCATCACCCCCGACGAGCTCGACGAGGGTCTGCGCACCCTGGCCCGCGCCGTACGAGAGACCGTCTGACACAGAGCCGCACGAGACACCGTCCGACACAGAGAGGTACTGCACCACTGTGATAGTCCGTTCGTTCAAGGACATCGAAGGCACCGACCGGCACGTCAAGGCGGCCTCAGGCACCTGGGAGAGCAAGCGCATCGTCCTCGCCAAGGAGAAGGTCGGCTTCTCCCTGCACGAGACGGTCCTGTACGCGGGTACGGAGACGTCGATGTGGTACGCGAACCACATCGAGGCCGTCGTGTGCGTCGAGGGCGAGGCCGAGCTCACCGACGACGAGACCGGGCAGAAGTACACGATCACGCCCGGCACGATGTACCTCCTCGACGGGCACGAGAGGCACACCATGCGGATCAAGGAGGACTTCCGCTGCCTGTGCGTCTTCAACCCGCCCGTGACCGGACGGGAGGACCACGACGAGAACGGCGTCTACCCTCCCCCAGAGCCGAATGCCTGGGGGGACCCCCAGCTCACCGAGCCCGAGGAGGTCTGAGCCCCCCATGACCACCGTCACCGATCTCTACCCCAGCCGCGGCGCCACCGAGGTGGCCCTGCCCCGCCAGGACCCGGTCGTCTGGAGCGCGCCGGGCGAGCCCGGGCCGATCACGGTGCCCGAACTCCAGATGTACGAGCGTGACGGCTTCCTCGCCGTCGAGGAGCTCATCGCTGAGGACGAAGTCGCCGTGTACCGGCAGGAGTTGGAGCGGCTCGTCAGCGACCCGGCGATCCGCGCAGACGAGCGGTCCATCGTGGAGCCGAAGTCGCGGGAGATCCGGTCCGTCTTCGAGGTGCACCGGATCAGCGAGATCTTCGCCCGTCTCGTGCGCGACGAGCGCGTGGTCGGGCGGGCCCGGCAGATCCTCGGCTCGGACGTGTACGTCCACCAGTCCCGGATCAATGTGAAGCCGGGCTTCGGGGCCAGCGGCTTCTACTGGCACTCGGACTTCGAGACCTGGCACGCCGAGGACGGTCTGCCGAACATGCGGACGGTGTCCGTCTCGATCGCGCTGACCGAGAACTACGACACCAACGGCGGCCTCATGATCATGCCGGGGTCGCACAAGACGTTCCTCGGCTGTGCGGGGGCCACCCCGAAGGACAACTACAAGAAGTCGCTGCAGATGCAGGACGCGGGCACGCCCTCCGACGAGGCGCTCACCCGCTTCGCCGCCCGGCACGGCATCAAGCTGTTCACGGGCAGGGCCGGTTCCGCCACCTGGTTCGACTGCAACTGCATGCACGGGTCAGGCGACAACATCACGCCGTTCGCGCGCAGCAACGTCTTCATCGTGTTCAACAGCGTGGAGAACGCGCCGGTGGAGCCGTTCGCCGCGCCCGTCCGCAGGCCCGAGTTCATCGGGGCGCGGGACTTCACACCGGTGGAGTAAGTCCTTCCCGGCCGGCGGAGCCGACCCGCGGCGAAGCCGCAATCCGACACAGCATCGGGACGCGGGACTTCACACCGGTGGAGTAAGTCCTTCCCGCCCGGCGGAGCCGACCCGCGGCGAAGCCGCAATCCGACACAGCATCGGGACGCGGGACTTCACACCGGTGGAGTAAGTCCTTCCCGCCCGGCGGAGCCGACCCGCGGCGAAGCCGCAATCCGACACAGCATCGGGACGCGGGACTTCACACCGGTGGAGTAAGTCCTTCCCGCCCGGCGGAGCCGACCCGCGGCGAAGCCGCAATCCGACACAGCATCGGGACGCGGGACTTCACGCCGGTGGAGTAAGTCCTTCCCGCCCGGCGGAGCCGACCCGCGGCGAAGCCGCAATCCGACACAGCATCGGGGCGCGGGACTTCACACCGGTGCGGTAGCCCTCCGGGGCGCGGCAGGGGGTGCGATAACGCTCCGGGGCGTCGCAGGGATGCGGTTGCCCCGGGGCGCGCCGCAGGGGCTACAACCACGCCAGTGACGCGGCACGCTCCAGGACGGCGCCGATCGCGGCGTCGTCCCCCGTCGCGCCCCGGGGCACCTCGGCGGGTGCGTACCGCCCGCCTACCAGCAGGCAGAAGTCGACCGGATCCACGACGAGTTCGGCGCGTACCGGCTCGTCCTCGGAACCGAGCACCCACTGGGCGTCGCGCCCTCCCCCGGTCACCGCGAACAGCACCGGCGGTGCCGTGGGCCCCAGCGCCATCCCAAGGATGCGGACGGCCAGGCGGACGAGTCGCCACAGGTGCGGGTCCGGGGGCGGGGGGACGGTGAGCCCGAGGGCCCGTCCGATGTCGTCGGTGTGGATCCACGCCTCGAAGGCCCGCACGGCGAAGTGGTCCGCGACGGGCAGCCGTACGCCCATCAACGTGGTGGCGTGCGCGGCCCGTTCGGGATCCGTCGCCTCCGGCGTGGCCAGCAGCGCGCCCGCCTGCGCGCTCCACGCGGCGACGGTCTCCTCGGGAGTGCGCCCCCGCTCGTACGCGATCACAGCGGCGGTCCGTGCGTCCCAGGCGGCCTCCCATTCCGTCCCCTCCGCCGCCTCGGCCTCCGCGACTTCGGTCTCCGGCACCTCGGTCTCCGGCACCCGCGGTGCCAGCCCCAGCCGCCGCGCCAACGGCTCGTCCGCCGCGATCAGATGAGCGACGGTGGCCTGCACGTCCCAGTCGTGCACGACCGGCGTACCCCAGGTCCTGCTGACGTCCAACTCCCGCAGCAGCGCCTGAAGTCCGGCGACGGCGGCGGCGTAGGGGGCGGCGTGCGGGGCGACTAGGGGAGGCGCGGGACGGGAGCGCAGGGCGAGGGCGCTGAGGCCGGGGGGTACGGGGCCGGCCGCGCTGCCCCCGGCCGGCGCCTCAGCCCGCGGCCCGTCCAGCAGTCGTACCGTCTCCCGCAGGCGTTCCGCCTCCGTCGCGCAGGGCTCGCATTCCGCCAGGTGGAGGGGGACCGTCTGCTGCTCGGCGGGGGGCAGCGCGCCGAAGGCCCAGGCCGCCAGCAGGTCCCGTACGTCTTCGTGTCCGGTGCTCATCACGTACCGCCCTTCCGGGCCATGGCCGCCCTGGTGGCCGTCCCTCGCCCCGTTGTGGCCACCTTACGCACGCCCCGCACCGCCGGGGCCATCACGCGCCCCTCTCCAGCGTCGGATCCGGTGGGTCGGCGAGGGATTCGGCGAGTTTGCGCAGGGCGGAGCGGAGGCGGGTCTTGGCCGTGCCTTCCGGGATGCCCAGCTCCACGGCGGCCTGCCGGTAGGTGCGGCCCGCGAAATAGGCGAGGTGCACCACCTCCCGCTGGGACTGCGGGAGTTCGGCGAGGGCGGTGTGCAGGAGCAGGGAGCGTTCGCGGTCGACGACCGTCTCGTCGGGGCCCGGCCCCGCGTCGGGGATCGTGTGCAGCGCCGAGTCGTCCGCGCGTGCGTCCTTGCGGTGCCGGGCCTCGCTGCGCACCCAGTCCACGGCGCGACGGTGCGCGAGCATGGACAGCCAGGTGCGCAGCGAGCCGCGGCGCGCGTCGAAGGCGTACGGCCTGCTCCACAGTTGTGCGAAGACCTCCTGCGCCACGTCCTCGGCGGCGGCGGGGCTGCGCGTGACCCGGACGGCGACCCGCCGGACCAGCCCGCCGTACGCGGTGTACACCTCGGCCAGCGCGGTCTCGTCGCCGTACACCAGCCGCCGATGCCACTCCGCGTCCACGGCGGGCTTTTCGAGCGTCGGATCCACCGGCACCACCACCTCGTGGTGCCTTCCTAGCGCCCCGTCGCACCCCGCGCCAGGGGGCCAGGGGCCGATGACCGCTTCTCAGCCGGTTCTCAGCCGGACAGTACGTCCAGCAGCCGGTCGACATCCTCGGGTGTGTTGTACAGATGGAAGGCGGCCCGCAAGTTCCCGGCGCGGTCGGACACTTCGACTCCGGATCGGCTCAAGTCCGGCTGGCGACCGCCGAGTTGGGGTACAGAGACGATCGGTGAGCCGGGGGCGGCGATCGGCTCGTGGCCCAGCGTGCGCAGACCCGCGCGGAAGCGGTCGGCGAGGGCGACGTCGTGGGCGTGTACCCGCTCGACGCCCAACTCCTCGATGAGTTCCAGCGATTGCCGGGCGCCCGCGTACGAGAACAGGCTCGGACTCTCGTCGAACCGCCGCGCGGAGTGGGCGAGTTCCTCGACCGGGCCGTAGCAGCTGTCCCAGGGCCGCTCCCCCGCGACCCAGCCCGCGAACACCGGGGTGAGCCCGCCGAGGTCCTCCGGGACGACCAGGAAGGCCACACCCCGCGGGCAGACGAGCCACTTGAAGGCGACGGAGGAGACATAGTCGTACGCGTCCGCCCGCATGGGCAGCCATCCGGCGGACTGGGACGCGTCGATATACGTACGCGCCCCGTGGACCCGCGCGGCTTCGCGGATCGCCTCCAGATCGGCGATCCGCCCGTCCGCGGACTGCGCGGCGCTGACCGCGACGAGCGCGGTGCCCGGGCGGACGGACTCGGCCATCCGCTCCAGCGGTACGGCACGCACCTTGAGGTCGCCGCGGACGTGGAAGGGGGTCACGACGGAGCTGAAGTCCCCCTCGGCGGTGAGGACTTCGGCACCCTGCGGCAGCGAGGCGGCGATCAGCCCGCTGTACACGGCGACCGAGGCCCCGGCCGCCACCCGGCGTCCGGGGACCCCGACAAGGCGCGCGAACGAGGCGCGTGCGGCCTCGACGTCCGCGAACATGTCGGCCGGCCGTCCGGCGGCGACGGACTCGACGGCGGCCCGCATGGCGGCCACCGAGCGCGCCGGCAGGAGTCCGGTGCTCGCGGTGTTCAGGTAGGTGTTCTTCGGGGCGAACTCGGTACGGACGAGGCTCTCGAATGGCTCCAAGGTCTCCAAAGTCTCCATGCGACCACTGTGAGCCCCTACGAAGTCCCAGTCCATTGCGGATTTTTGCGTGATTCGGCCAAGGAGTGCTTATAGATCGGCCCCGACCTGCGCCTTCGCGCAGGTCCGGTACTGCTGGGACTACTGGGGCACGGCGCAGCCGTCCGGGCCGCAGGCCTCCGCGTCGGCGGAACCGTCCTGGATCAGCTTCAGCGGCGGACGCTCGCCCCACGCCTGGGTCAGGGCCTGGGTGAAGACCTCGGCGGGCTGGGCGCCGGAGACGCCGTACTTGCGGTCGAGGACGAAGAACGGCACGCCGTTCGCGCCCAGCTCGGCGGCCTCGCGCTCGTCGGCGCGCACCTCATCGGCGTACGCCGTCGGGTCGGCGATGACCTCGCGGGCCGCGTCGGCTTCGAGCCCGGCGGCGACGGCCAGCTCCACGAGCCGCTCGTCGTCGTCGAAGACGGTCCGCTCCTCGGCGAAGTTCGCCTTGTACAGCAGGCCGATCAGCTCGTCCTGCCTGCCCCGCTCCTTGGCGAAGTGCGTCAGGCGGTGCATGTCGAAGGTGTTGCCGTGGTCGCGGCCACGGGTGCGGTACTCCAGGCCCTCGGCGGCGGCCTGCGCACCGAGGTTCTCCTCACCGGCCTGCGCCTGTGCCTCGCTCATGCCGTACTTCTTGGTCAGCATCGCGAGTACGGGCTGGATGTCGCCCTTGGCACGCCCGGGGTCGAGCTCGAACGAACGGTGCACGACCTCGACCTCGTCACGGTGCGGAAAGGCATCGAGGGCCTTCTCGAAACGGGCCTTGCCCACGTAGCACCAGGGGCAGGCGATGTCGCTCCAGATCTCGACGCGCATGTCTTCGGCTCTCTCCAGCTCGTACGGCTACGGAGACACCCTCCGCTGGCGTACGTGAACGTTCGAGCGGCGGGCTTCATTCCCTGCGGCTCCGCCCCGGCCCCCCACGTACGGGACGGGCAGGGGCGGAGGGGGCGAGTCAACTGCCGTCTCTCAAGTCGCGCGGCCACGACGGCCGGAACGCGATGTGGTCGTAGGTGACCACGCATCCCTCCCCCAGCGGCGACTGCGTCAGGAAGCCCACGAGCGCGGCGGACGTCTGCTTCTCGTCGCCCAGCGTGAACAGACGCACGAACGTCCACCGCTCGCCGTCACGCGAAGCGTGGAAGGCGAAGGCGCGCCCCGTGCGGCTCACCCGGAGCCACACGGACTTGCCTTCCACGGTCAAGGAGTTGGCGTCGTCGGAGTGCCCCCGGGTGACCACCGTGCAGACGGTGGGCACGTCCGGGGAGTACTCCAGACACAACTTCGCCCAGGCCCGTTCCCCCACATGGACATACAGGACCCCCGCGTCGAAGGAGGCCGCGAAGCCCACCGTGACACGGGCGATCAGCTGGAAGTCCCCCTGCGGCGCCCCCAGCAGCCGGGGCGCATCGGACGCGGGGTCCAGCCCCTCACCGGTGGGCGGCACAAAACGGTCCTGCCGGGGGCCCGCCCAGCCGGCGAGCACCCCGTCCTCGTACGACCAATGGCCATCGGGCCCGTACGTGCGGAGAGGGAAGGGCAGTTCGGGAAGTTCGACATCCATGGGCCGAGTCTTCCAGGTCCGCGGAAGCGCCTGTGGCAGGCCCAACGGCGCTTGAGCAGGGCTACCTCTCCAGCCGCCCGTTGAAGCGTCGCGGCAACCCCAACGGGTTGTCGTCCCGCAGTTCGGGCGGCAGCAGCGCCTCCGGCGCCCCCTGGTAGGCGACCGGCCGCAGCCACCGCTCGATCGCCGTGCCCCCGACCGACGTAGAGGTCGACGTCGTCGCCGGGTACGGGCCCCCGTGGTGCTGGGCCGGGGCGACGGCGACCCCCGTCGGCCAGCCGTTCACGAGCACGCGTCCGGCGAGCGGCGTGAGTTCCGCGAGGATCTCCGCACCGCGGCCCGAGCCCGCGGCCTCCTCCGTGGAGAGCTGCACGGTCGCGGTGAGGTTCCCGGGCAGCCGGGAGAGCACCGCGCTGGCCTCGGCCTCGGACGCGTAGCGCGCCACGACCGTGAGCGGCCCGAAGCACTCCTCCAGGAGCAGATCGTGCTCGCCGCCCGGGACGGTGAGCTTCTGCGCGGGCACGGTCAGGAAGCCGGGGCTCACCGTGTGCTCGCCGCCCGCGCCGGGGGTCACCGGGGATTCCACGTCGGGGAGTCCGGCGCGCTCGGCGACCCCGGCGATGAAGTTGTCGCGCATGCGGTGGTCGAGCAGGACGCCCGCGTCGGTGTCGCTCACCGCGTCCGTCAGGGACTTCACCAGGCGGTCGCCCGCCGCGCCCGCCGGCGCGAGGACCAGGCCCGGCTTCACGCAGAACTGGCCGACGCCCAGCGTCATCGAGCCCGCGAGCCCGGCACCGATCGCCTCGCCGCGCTCGGCGGCGGCGGCCTCGGTGATGACGACGGGGTTGAGCGAGCCCAGCTCGCCGTGGAAGGGGATGGGGACCGGACGGGCGGCGGCCGCGTCGAAGAGGGCCCGTCCGCCCCGTACCGAACCGGTGAACCCGGCCGCAGCGACCAGTGGATGCCTGACCAGCTCGACGCCCGCCTCGAAGCCGTGCAGAAGGCCGAGGACACCCCCGGGGATGTCGTGCCGGGCGGCGGCCCGGCGCAGTACGGCGGCGACCAGCTCGGAGAGCGCCGGGTGGTCGGGGTGGGCCTTGACGACGACCGGGCACCCGGCGGCCAGCGCGCTCGCGGTGTCGCCGCCCGGGACCGAGAAGGCGAAGGGGAAGTTCGAGGCCGCGTAGACGGCGACGACGCCCAGCGGCACCTTGTAGCGGCGCAGGTCCGGGATCGGCGGGGTCGCGGTGTCGTCGGGGTGGTTGATCACGACGTCGAGGAAGGCGCCCTCGTCGACGATGTCCGCGAAGGCGCGGAACTGGTAGCAGGTGCGAGCGAGTTCGCCGGTGAGCCTGACCGGGCCGAGCGCGGTCTCCGCGTCGGCGGCCTCGACGAGCTGGTCCTTGGCGCCTTCGAGCAGGTCGGCGGCGGTGCGCAGGAACGCGGCGCGTACGGTGCGGTCCGCGAGCGCGGACCGTGCCTCGTACGCGGCACGGACGGCCTCGTCCACCTCGTGGGCTGTGGCCTCCACAGCAACCTGTTCACGCTGCTTCCCGGTACGGGGGTCGACACTCCAGACTGGTGCTGCTGCCACCGCGGGTCCCTCCAGATGTGATGCCGCAGTTTGTCCGCACCCACCAGGGGCGTTCGATATACTGAACGCCGTTTCTGATGGTGAATGCTGGTGGAGACTATTTCCCGTCCAACGAAGGGGTCAAGGGCGATGTCGGCAGCCGAGACAGGCGGCGGGGCGCAGGTCAAGTCCGCGGTGCGGACTGTGGAACTGCTCGAGTACTTCGCCGGCCGGCCCGGAATGCACTCCCTGGCAGCGGTCCAGGAAGCCGTCGGTTACCCCAAGTCCAGCCTGTACATGCTGCTGCGTACGCTCGTGGACCTCGGCTGGGTCGAGACCGACGCGACGGGCACGCGGTACGGCATCGGCGTACGGGCGCTGCTGGTCGGTACGTCGTACATCGACGGTGACGAGGTGGTCGCCGCGGCCCGCCCCACCCTGGACCGGCTGGCGGACGACACCACGGAGACCATCCACCTGGCCCGCCTGGACGGCACGAACGTCGTCTACCTGGCCACCCGCCAGTCGCAGCACTATCTGCGCCCCTTCACCCGGGTCGGGCGCAGGCTGCCCGCACATTCGACCTCGCTCGGCAAGGCGCTGCTCGCCACGCACACGGACGAGCAGGTCCGCAAGATGCTGCCCGAGGCGCTCCCCGCGCTCACCGAGCACACGATCACCGACCGGGAGAAGCTCATCGAGGAGCTGCACCAGGTGCGGGATCAGGGCTTCGCGGTGGACCGCGAGGAGAACACGCTGGGGCTGCGCTGCTTCGGCGTGGCGATCCCGTACCGCACCCCGGCGCGCGACGCGATCAGCTGCTCGGTGCCGGTGGCACGGCTGACCCCGGCGCACGAACAGATGGTCAAGGACGCCCTGTTCGACGCGCGTGAGCGCCTCACCCTGGCGACGCGCAGGCTGTGACGAAGGCCCGCGCCGCCTGGGCAGCACGGCATGACTCGCTTCCTGAAGGAGTCACGGAAGGTCCTGAAGGAGTCACGGGCAGGCCGCCGCTCCATGAAGAAGTCATGAGAAATCCGGGCGGAAGGGAACGATCCGCTCGTCCTCGCTCGTCGTTATGAGCGGGATGAACAAGACAATCAGGCGTGCCGCCGTCTTCACTCTGCTGCTCGTGCTCGCCCTGCTGGTCAGGGCGACATGGGTGCAGTTCTACGAGGGCCGGGCGCTCGCGGAGGACAAGGACAACCGACGGAACGCGATCTCGCTGTACGCGCACCCGCTCGGGAACATCATCGTGGCCGGCGAGGCGATCACCGGTTCCGCACGGACGACGGGGAGTGACCTCAAGTACAAGCGCACCTACAAGGACGGCAGCCTGTACGCGGCGGTCACGGGCTACAGCTCGCAGGTGTACGGGGCCACCCAGCTGGAGGGCATCTACCAGGACCTCCTCGACGGCACCGACAGCCGGCTGAAGAGCCCGCTCGACGGCATCACCGGCAAGCGCACCGACCCGGGTGACGTGATCACGACGATCGACCCGGATGTACAGAAGGCGGCGTACAACGCGCTCGGGGACAAGAAGGGCGGAGTCGTCGCGATCGACCCGACGACCGGCAAGATCCTCGCGGCCGTCTCCACGCCGTCGTACGACCCGACGACGATCAGCGCGGGCGAGTCCACCGCCTGGCAGAACCTGCGGAAGGACGCGGACAAACCGCTCACGAACCGGGCGCTGCGCCAGCCGCTGCCGCCGGGCTCGACGTTCAAGCTGGTCGTCGCGGCCGCGGCGCTGGAGAACGTGCTGTACGGGGACGTGGACGAGAAGACGGACAGCCCGGACCCGTACACGCCGCCGGGCACCAACCGGGCACTGACGAACGAGAACCCGAACGCACCCTGCGAGAACGCCTCGATCCGCGTGGCGCTCCAGTACTCGTGCAACAACGTCTTCGGGAAGATGGCCGTCGACCTCGGCCAGGACAAGGTCAAGGCGATGGCCGAGAAGTTCGGCTTCAACGACGAGACGCAGGACGTGCCGGTACGGGCGTACACGAGCGTGTACCCCTCGGACATGGACAAGTCGTTCACGGCACTGACCGGCATCGGCCAGTACGACGTGACCGCGACCCCGCTCCAGATGGCCATGGTGTCGGCTGCCATTGCCAACGACGGCAAGCTGGTTTCGCCGCACATGGTGTCGCAGATCAGTGACGCCGACGGCGATGTGCTGCAGAACTACGACGACACCACGGACACCAAGGAGATCGTCAGCTCGTCCACCGCCGAGCAGCTGCAGTCCGCGATGCAGACGGTCGTCGAGGACGGCACGGGCACGAACGCCCGGATCTCTGGCGCGACCGTGGGCGGCAAGACCGGTACGGCCCAGCACGGCGAGAACAACAGCAAGACGCCGTACGCCTGGTTCACGTCGTACGCGAAGTCCGACTCCACCGGCAAGGAGGTCGCCGTCGCGGTGCTCGTCGAGCAGTCCGACGCGGCACGCTCGGAGGTCAGCGGCAACGGACTGGCGGCCCCGGTGGCCAAGGCGATGATGCGGGCGGCACTGCGGAACTGAGGGCTCCCGCGCCCCGCCGGGGCGCGGGAGCCCTGCTTCACATGGAGCAGCCGCTCACCTCACGTTGAAGAGCTGCTCGATCGGGTCGATCGCGAAGTACACCAGGAACAGCACGGAGGCCCCCCACAGCAGCCAGTGGACCTCCTTCGCCTTGCCCAGGACCGTCTTGATCAGGACGTAGGCCAGGAACCCGGCCCCGATCCCGTTGGTGATCGAGTACGTGAACGGCATCACGGCGATGGTCAGAAACGCGGGGATGGCGATCTCGTACTTGTCCCAGTCGATGTGCTTGACCTGGGTCATCATCAGGAAGCCGACGGCGACGAGGGCGGGCGCGGCGGCCTGGAGCGGGACGATCGTCAGCAGAGGGGTCAGGAACAGCGCGCAGGCGAACAGCCCACCGGTGACCAGGTTCGCGAACCCGGTGCGCGCACCCTCCCCGACGCCCGCCGCCGACTCGATGTACGAGGTCGAGGACGACGCCGAGGCCGCACCGCCCGCGACCGCCGCCGCACCGTCGATGAGCAGCACGCGGCCGAGGCCCGGCACCTTGCCCTCCTCGTCGAGCAGCCCCGCCTCGGCGCTGATGCCGACGACCGTGCCCATGGTGTCGAAGAAGTCGGACAGGACCAGCGTGAAGATCAGCAGGACGACGGTGATCGCGCCGGCCTCACCGAAGGCGCCGAACAGACTGAAGTGACCGATCAGTCCGAAGTCCGGCGAGGCCACCACATCGTCGGGGACCTTCGGCGTGGTCAGGCCCCAACTCTTGATGTCGGCCGCGGAGTCGATGATGATCGCCACGATCGTCATGACGACGATGCTGATGAGGATCGCACCCTTGACCTTGCGGGCGAGCAGTCCGATGGTCAGCAGCACACCGAGGCAGAAGACGAGAACCGGCCATCCGGCGAGCGTGCCCGTACCGCCCATCTGCACCGGCACAGTGGTGTTCGCGACGTCCGGGATGCGGCTGACGAACCCGGCGTCGACGAAGCCGATGAAGGCGATGAACAGGCCGATGCCGACGCTGATCGCCTGCTTCAGCGGCTGCGGTATCGCGTGCATGACGGCCTCGCGCAGACCCGTCACCACCAACACGCAGATGAGCAGGCCTTCGAGGACGATCAGGCCCATCGCGTCGTCCCAGCTCATCAGCGGGGCGATCTGGAAGGCGACGACCGCGTTGAGGCCGAGGCCGGCGGCGAGGGCGAGCGGGAGGTTGCCGCCGACGCCCATGATGATCGTCATGACGGCGGCCACCAGGGCGGTGGCGGTGGTCAGTTGCACCGCGTCGAGTTGGTGGCCGAACTTGTCCTTGGCGCTGCCCAGGATGATCGGATTCAGGACCAGGATGTAGGCCATGGTGAAGAACGTGGCGAAGCCGCCGCGTATCTCCCGGCCGAAGGTGGAGCCCCGGGCGGATATCTTGAAGAACCGGTCGACGCCATTCCCCCCTGGGGGCACGGCACTTGGCCGGTCGGCCACCGTCTGCGTTTCGGACATGATGCTGCTCCTCGCTGCCTGCGTGCTGGGTGTGCGGATGCTGGCTGGATTGTTCCCCTGCCGAACCGCACTCAGGTTTTCGCCGTGTTACGGAACCGCGTTCGGCCGGCCATAAGCCGGCCGAAGGACCGTACAGCGAGGAGAGGCACCGAACTCTCGTGATTGGCCAACCTGTTGACCGGCAGGCGGGACGCCGCCGACGCGCCGCTCGCCCTGGTACGCGGCGGCGGACCACCGGCGGCGTACAGGCCCGCCCCGGCCACCTATCCCGCCCGCACCCGTATACGCGAGCCATGCGTGAGCGTCGACGGACCACCCCCGCCGGCGAGGTCGGTCGAATTCCTACGGCTTCCAGCCGGGGTCGCGGCCGCTGAGGCCGATGACCCGGTCGAGCAGGGGAGCGTCGTCGGGAACCGGGACCACGGGGCCGAAGATGCCCTCGCCCCTGTTCGGATCCTCGGCCGCGGCGGTGAGGAACTCGAACGACGCCTGCAGGGCGGCGGCATCGGGCTCGTAATCCTGGCCGGTGGCCCGGGCGAGATCCCACCCGTGCACCACCAACTCGTCGGCGGCGACGGCACCCGCCACCGCGGCCCTGCCCCCGCCTTTCTTCGCCCCCGCCGCCCCTACCCTCCCCCACTCTCGGCTTCTCCCCCAGTGCCTTAAGGGCCTGGGAGGTACCCCCAGAGCGGGGGACCCCATCGTCCCTGGGGGCTGCCGCCCCCAGACCCCGCATCGGCCTGAACGGCCTCGTCCTCAAACGCCGGACGGACTGGGGGGTGCACCCGCAGTCGCCAACGCACGGAAGGGGCCGTGCCGTGCCGGTACATCACATGCCCGTCGCTTACGTTCGGATCTAGAAACGAATCCCCATAAGCCAACGTCTGATTCAGCGGCGACGGGCGGATGTACCGGCACGGCACGGCCCCGACCCACCACCCGGCAGAAAGCGAACCGGCGGTAAGCGAACCGTCAGCATCAAGGAGACCCAAGGATGCCCACCCGCACCGTTCTGCTCACCGGCGCCGCCGGCCGACTCGGCACCCTGATGCGAGGCCTGCTGCCACGCTACGGCTACGAGCTGCGCCTCCTCGACCTGCGGCCCATCGACGGCGCCCCGGACGCGATCACCACCGACCTCTCCGACAAGGCGGCGCTGCGCGAAGCCGTGCGAGGCGTCGACGGGGTCATCCACCTCGCGGGCATTTCCCTCGAAGCCTCCTTCGAGAAGATCCTCAAGGCCAACATCGAGGGGACATACAACCTGTACGAGGCGGCGCGCCAGGAGGCCGTACGCCGCATCGTCTTCGCCTCCTCCAACCACGCGGTCGGCTTCACCCCGCGCCCCCAGGACGACACCCCCATCGACAACAGCGCCCTGATCCCGATCGACACCGCGCACCGCCCGGACACCGTCTACGGCCTGTCGAAGTCCTTCGGCGAAGACCTGGCCCAGTTCTACTGGGACAAACACGGCCTGGAGACCGTCTCGGTGCGCATCGGCTCCTGCTGCCCGCAGCCCACCAGCGTGCGCATGCTCTCCATCTGGCTGAGCCCTGACGACGCCGCCCGCCTCTTCCACGCCGCGCTGACCGCCGAGGTCGTACGGCACACGGTCGTCTACGGCTCCTCCGCCAACACCCGCCTGTGGTGGGACCTCTCGACCGCAAGGGCACTGGGCTACGAGCCGCAGGACGACTCCGAGCCGTACGCCGAGAAGCTCATCGCCGAGCAGGGCGAGCTCGACCCGGCCAACCCGGACCACGCCCACCTGGGCGGCCACTTCACCACGCACCCGCCGATCTGGCCGCACTGAGTGGGATCACCCGCACAGGACGGGCACGAACAGCCCCACCCACCCGCGTACACAGGACAGGCACCGACCAGCCCCACCCACCCGCACGCACAGGACAGCCACCGAACAGTCCCACCCACCCACGGGCAGCAAACGGACCCGCCCACTCCCCCTTTCGGGCACGCCCCCTGCCCGATCAAACCTCCCCACCCGCTCCGCCCCAGGTCCGACGCGGGCACGCCGTGCGCGAAACGGGCACAGCCGGGCAGCATCGGGCACGCAACAGGCCTGGTCAGTGGCCGATACCCGCTGTAGAACTTCCCTCAAGGGTCCACTGGGCCCGATCGGGCCCGAACGGGCAGCGTGCAACGGAGCACAAGGGAGCAGGTGACGACCATGACGGCGATGACCGCAGAGGAACGACAGCGCGAGATCGTCCGGGCAGCCCGCCGCACGGGCTCGGTCGACGTCACCGCGCTCGCCGCCGAGCTGGGCGTTGCCAAGGAGACCGTACGGCGCGATCTGCGCACCCTGGAGGACCACGGTCTGCTGCGCCGCACCCACGGGGGCGCCTACCCCGTGGAGAGCGCCGGTTTCGAGACGACGCTCGCCTTCCGCACCACGAGCCATGTGCCCGAGAAGCGCCGGATCGCGGCAGCGGCCGCCGAACTGCTCGGTGACGCCGAGACGGTCTTCGTCGACGAGGGGTTCACTCCGCAGCTCATCGCCGAGGTGCTGCCCAGGGACCGGCCGCTGACCGTGGTCACCGCGTCCCTGGCCTCGGCGGGCGCGCTCGCCGAGGCCGACAACACGAGCGTCCTCCTGCTCGGGGGCCGGGTCCGCCCCGGCACGCTCGCGACCGTGGACCACTGGACGACGAAGATGCTCGCCGGCTTCGTCATCGACCTGGCCTACATCGGCGCCAACGGCATCTCCCGCGAACACGGCCTCACCACACCCGACCCGGCGGTCAGCGAGGTCAAGGCGCAGGCGATCCGGGCCTCCCGGCGCGCGGTCTTCGCCGGAGTGCACACGAAATTCGGGGCGGTCAGCTTCTGCCGGTTCGCCGACATCAGCGACCTGGAGGCGATCGTCACGAGCACGCTGCTTCCGGCGTCCGAGGCGCATCGCTACTCACTGCAAGGCCCTCAGGTCATCCGAGTCTGAAAACCCAACTCACCCCTTCAGTAGCGTCCGAAAACCCAACCCGCCCACTACAGGGACCCGCTCAACCCCTCCCCGTCCCTTATCTCCCCATACGTCCAGGAGTGATCCATGCGAACCCCGAGCCGACGGAGGCCGCGCGCACTGCTCGCCGCGGTCGCCGCTGGGACGCTGCTCACCCCGCTGCTCTCCGGCTGCTGGACCGGAGCGGGCGGCGCGGGCTCCGGAGGCAACTCCATCAACGTCCTGATGGTCAACAACCCGCAGATGGTGGAGTTGCAGAAGCTCACCCAGGCCCACTTCACCAAAGAGACCGGCATCAAGGTGAACTTCACCGTCCTGCCGGAGAACGACGTCCGCGACAAGATCAGCCAGGACTTCGCCAACCAGGCGGGCCAGTACGACGTCGCCACGCTGTCCAACTACGAGATACCGATCTACGCCAGGAACGGCTGGCTGCACGAGATGGACTCGTACGTCGCCCAGGACAGCGGCTACGACGAGCAGGACGTCCTCAAGCCGATGCGCCAGTCCCTCGCCGGCGACGACGACAAGCTCTACGGCCAGCCCTTCTACGGCGAGTCGTCCTTCCTGATGTACCGCAAGGACGTGTTTGCCGCGAAGGGCCTCACCATGCCCGAGCACCCGACCTGGACACAGGTCGCCGACCTCGCCGCCAAGGCCGACGGCGCCGAGTCGGGCATGAAGGGCATCTGTCTGCGCGGCCTGCCCGGCTGGGGCGAGGTCATGGCGCCGCTCACCACGGTCGTGAACACCTTCGGCGGCACCTGGTTCGACAAGGACTGGAAGGCGCGGCTCGACTCCCCCGAGTGGGAGGCGGCGACGAAGTTCTACGTGGACCTCGTCCGCGAGCACGGCGAGTCCGGCGCGGCCCAGTCCGGCTTCGCCGAGTGCCTCAACAACATGACCCAGGGCAAGACGGCCATGTGGTACGACGCCACCTCCGCCGCCGGTTCCCTGGAGTCGGCCAACTCCCCGGTCAAGGGCAAGATCGGCTACGTACCGGCACCGGTCGAGAAGACCGACTCCTCCGGCTGGCTCTACACCTGGGCCTGGGGGATCCAGGACGCGTCCCGCAACCCTGACAAGGCCTGGAAGTTCGTCTCCTGGGCGTCCAGCAAGCAGTACGAGCAGCTGGTCGGCGACGAGATCGGCTGGTCCAACGTCCCGGCGGGCAAGCGCGCGTCGACGTACACGAACCCCGCGTACGTCAAGGAGGCCGCCGCCTTCCAGGAGATGACGAAGAACGCCATCGAGGGCGCCCGGCCCACCGACCCGGGGGTGCAGCCGCGCCCCGCGCCCGGCATCCAGTTCGTCGGCATCCCCGAGTTCACCGACCTCGGCACCAAGGTCTCGCAGGAGATCAGCGCGGCCATCGCCGGGCGCCAGTCCGTCGAGTCGGCCCTGAAGAAGTCCCAGAAGCTGGCAGAGGAGATCTCCGAGGAGTACGAGGGACGATGACAGCGACCACGACAGCCCCGATAGCCGTGCCATCCGTACGCGCCGCGAAGCGCCCCCCGGGCCGACTGCGTGCCTGGGCCACCCGGGCCCCGCTGCTCCCGGCCCTGATCTTCATGATCGTCGTGACCCAGCTCCCCTTCGTGGCCACGCTGGTGATCTCGTTCTTCGACTGGAACTCGCTCTACCCGGACGCCCGCCACTTCGCCGGCTTCGCCAACTACGCGGACGTCCTGACCGACCCCGACCTGCGCCGCTCGGTATGGACCACGGTCGTCCTCACCGTGGCCGTGGTCCTGGCCAGCCTGGTCCTCGGCCTGGTCCTGGCCCTGCTCCTGAACCGCACCTTCCGCGGGCGCGGTATCGTCCGCACGCTGCTGATCGCCCCCTTCCTGGTGGTCCCGGTCGCCGCGGCCCTCCTCTGGAAACATGTGCTCTACAACCCCGAGTACGGCCTTCTCAACGGGCTCCTGCAGTATGTGGGCGGCCCACAGCCGGACTGGATCTCCAACACCCCGCTGCTCGCGGTCGAGGCCTCCCTCGTCTGGCAGTGGACGCCCTTCATGATGCTGATCCTGCTGGCCGGCCTGCAGAGCCGCGACCCTCAGCAGATCGAGGCCGCGCGGGTGGACGGCGCGAGCGACTGGCAGATCTTCCGCCACCTGACGCTCCCCCACCTGCGCCGCTACCTCGAACTCGGCGCCCTGCTGGGCTCGATCTACATCGTCCAGAACTTCGACGCGGTCTTCACCCTCACATCCGGCGGCCTGGGCACGGCGAACCTGCCCTACACCGTCTACCAGAGCTTCTACCAGGCCCACGAGAACGGCCTCGCCTCGGCCGCGGGCGTCCTGGTCGTCATCGGCTCGATCATCATCGCGACCTTCGCGCTGCGCGTGGTGTCGTCCCTGTTCCGCGAGGAGGTGTCCCGCGCATGAGCGCCACCGCGATACGAGTACGTCCCCGCCGCAACCGCGGAGCGGGCCTGGGCCTGGCCGCCTGGCTGCTCGGCATCCTGTTCTTCCTGCCCATCGCCTGGATGGCCCTGACGTCCTTCCACTCGGAGGAGGACGCGGCGACCAACCCGCCGTCCTTCGCCGCCGCCCTCACCCTCGACGGCTACCGCGAGTTCTTCGGCGCGGGCGGCGGAGCGAGCCCGTGGCCCGCGCTGATCAACTCGACCGTGGCGTCCGTGGTGTCCACGCTCTGCGTCCTGCTGCTGGCCTTCCCGGCCGCGTACGCCCTCTCGATCCGCCCGGTGAAGAAGTGGACGGACGTCCTGTTCTTCTTCCTGTCGACGAAGATGCTGCCGGTGGTGGCGGGCCTGCTGCCCATCTACCTGTTCGCGAAGAACACGGACATGCTGGACAACATCTGGCTCCTGGTCATCCTCTACACCTCCATGAACCTGCCGATCGCGGTGTGGATGATGCAGTCCTTCCTCGCCGAGGTCCCGGTGGCGGTGATCGAGGCCGCGCAGATCGACGGCGCGAAGCTTCCGACGGTCCTCGCCCGCGTGGTGGCGCCCATCGCGCTGCCGGGCATCGCCGCCACGGCGTTGATCTGCTTCATCTTCAGCTGGAACGAACTGCTCTTCGCGAGGGTGCTGACCGGAGTCGTCGCGGAAACCGCCCCCGTCTTCCTGACCGGCTTCATCACCAGCCAGGGCCTGTTCCTGGCGAAGGTGTGCGCCGCGTCGCTCGTGATCTCCCTGCCGGTACTCGCCGCGGGGTTCGCCGCCCAGGACAAGTTGGTCCAGGGCCTGTCCTTGGGAGCCGTGAAATGAAGGCCGCCGTCATCGAGTCCGTGGGCCGCGCCGTCGTCGCCGACGTCCCGGATCCGACGCCGGGTCCCCGCGAGGTCGTGGTCGAGGTCGCCGCGTGCGGCCTGTGCGGCACCGATCTGCACATCCTCCAGGGCGAGTTCGCGCCCAAGCTGCCGATCGTGCCGGGGCACGAGTTCGCGGGCGAGGTGGTCGGCGTCGGCACCCAGGTCACCGAGGTCGCGGTCGGCGACCAGGTGGCCGTCGACCCCTCCCTCTACTGCTACGAGTGCCGGTACTGCCGTACGGGCCACAACAACCTCTGTGAGCGGTGGGCTGCGATCGGTGTGACGACGGCAGGAGGCGCCGCCCAGTACGCCGTGGCTCCCGTGGCCAACTGCGTGAAGCTCCCCGAGCACGTACGCACCCAGGACGCCGCGCTGATCGAGCCGCTGTCCTGTGCGGTGCGGGGCTACGACGTCCTGCAGTCCCGCCTGGGCGCGCACGTCCTGATCTACGGCTCCGGGACGATGGGCCTGATGATGCTGGAACTCGCCAAGCGGACCGGCGCGGCGAGCGTGGACGTGGTGGATCTGAACCCGGCGCGCCTGGAGACCGCACAGCAGCTGGGCGTCTCGGCGTCGGCGGCGAACGCGGACGAACTGGACCGCCCGCAGGGCTGGGACCTGGTGGTGGACGCCACGGGGAACGCGGCGGCGATCCAGGACGGGCTCGGGCGGGTGGCGAAGGCGGGCACGTTCCTGCAGTTCGGCGTGGCCGACTACGCGACGCGGGTCACGATCGACCCGTACCGGATCTACAACCAAGAGATCACGATCACCGGCTCGATGGCGGTCCTGCACAGCTTCGAACGCGCGGCGGAACTCTTCGCCACGGGTGTCCTCGACCCGTCGCTCTTCATCAGCGACCGCCTCCCGCTGACGAGCTACCCCCAGGCCCTGGAGCAGTTCGCTTCGGGGGTGGGCAGGAAGATCGTGGTGGTGCCGTAGCAAAGATCAGCCCGTCCGGCGTTTGAGGACGGACAAGCCAGGGGGCGGAGCCCCCAGGTACGGGACGGGCAGGGGGCGGAGAGGGCGAAAACCCACCCGCCCCGGCCCCCGCCACCAACTGACCCATGAGTAAGGGAACGGTAAAGCGCCCTCACTCGTTACCCCAACCATGACAGCTATGACCCCCGGCTCGAACATCCCTCTCCCCGTCACCCGCGTGACGGTGGACGTCGGCGCCCCGGTGCGGCTCGACGTATCGGGCCTGCTGCTCACCGCCGACGGCAAGGTGCGCTCCGACGACGACTTCATCTTCTACAACCAACCGACCGGCCCCGGCGTGACGTACCGCTCGGGCGGCGGCACGGCCCCGGACGCGATCACGGTCGACACGACCGCGGTCCCCCCGGGCATCGAGAAGATCGTCGTCACGGCGAGCCCGGACGCGGCGGGCCAGACCTTCCAGGGCGTCGAACCCACGGCCACGATCCGCAACGCGGCCGACAACGCGGTACTGGCCACCTTCACCCCGCCCCAGCTCGGCACGGAAACGGCCCTGGTGGTCGTCGAGATCTACCTCCGCAACGGCGCGTGGAAGGCCCGAGCCGTCGGCCAGGGCTACGCGAACGGCCTGGCGGGCATCGCCACCGACTTCGGCGTGACGGTCGAGGAGCCGACGCCCACGCCGGCCCCCGCACCGGCCGCGGCCCCCGTCGCCCCGCCGGCCGCCCCGCCGATGCAGCCGCCGGTCACCCCGCCGGCCCCGCCCCTCGCCACGCCCCCGGCCCCGCCCGCCCCGGCGGCTCCCCCCGCGCCCCCGGCGCCCGGCACCGGAAAGATCAACCTCGACAAGGGCCGGGTGAGCCTCCAGAAGAACCAGACCGTGTCCCTGGTCAAGGGCGGGCGCCCGCTGCTCTCCCAGGTCAAGATGGGCCTCGGCTGGGAGCCCGCGTACCGCGGCAAGGACATCGACCTGGACGCCTCGGTCATCGCGTACGGCCCGCAGCGCAACCACATCGACAGCTGCTACTTCGGCAAGCTCTCCATCGTGAACGGCGCGATCAAGCACTCCGGCGACAACCTCACGGGCGAGGGCGGAGGCGACGACGAGGTCATCACGGTCGACCTCGGCCGCCTCCCCCAGGACGTCACCGGCCTGGTCTTCACGGTCAACTCCTTCTCCGGCCAGAAGTTCACCGAGGTGGCCAAGGCCTACTGCCGCCTCCTCGACGCGGCGACCGGCGAGGAACTGGTCCGCTTCGACCTCACCAACGCCGAATCCCAGACCGGCGTCATGATGGCGAAGCTGATCAAGCAGTTCTCCGGCGAGTGGGAGATGACGGCCATGGGCGACTTCGTCAAGTCCCGCACGGTACGCGGGATGGTGAAGCCCGCGGCCCAGGCGCTCTAGCCCTCCAGCCGAGAGCGGCCCGCACTTCCGTGCGGGCCGCGATCGAGCGCTCAGTTCCAGGGCCAGTCGGCGTCCCGCGCCGACTCCAGCAGCGGAACCATCCGGAAAGCCGCGTCCGAGAGCCCTCCGAACGTGTGCCTGTTGCCCTGCCCCGACGGGCCGTGGCCCGCGCGGTAGCCGGCCAGGTTCCACGTGTAGACCGGTACGTGCGCCGGGACCTGCTCGGTCGGATCGCCGGCGTGGCTGTACGCGGCCTGCTCGTCGGTGACGATCAGCACCCTGTCGTGCTTCTTGTAGTGCCGGCGCACCGCCTCGCTCGTGTTGGTGCCGCCGAGGTCGCCGAAGCGCTCCAGGACCTTGAGCACCGACTCGCCCTTACGGAACTTCACGCGGTTGCTGCCCGTGCCGAACTCGACGAGATCCGCGTCCGCCGCCCGCAGCGCGAGCGCCGTGCCGAAGATCGCCGCCGCGTCCGCCCGGTTGAGCTCGGAGCGGTCGGACAGCCGCGAGTAGAACATCGAACCGGACCGGTCGACGAGCACCAGCGTCCGCCCGGGCAGCGCGGGCACGTTGGCCAGCGAGTGGCCGAGCGCCTGCTCCAGCGGATACGACCAGCGCAGCGAGGGCGCGTGCTGGTACGCAGCGAGGTAGCGGAACGGGAATTGCCGCGACCGCGCGACCTCGGCCGGGTCACTGATCTTGGCGGCGACCTGCGCCGCCACCTCGTCGCTGACACCCGCCTCGTCGAAATTCCGCAGGTTGCGAACGAGTGCCATCGCGCCCATGGACGGAATCGCGGCCTCCCAGGCCGCCTTGTCCATCGGTCCCTGCAGCCAGCCGGCCAGCGCCTCCCAGGTCATGCCCGCGTCCGCCAGGCGCTGCGCGCCGTGCGCTCCGGTCACGACCCTGCGCCGCTTGGCGGGCCGCAGCACCATCAGGTCACGGTGGGCGACGAGCACGGGCAGCGACTTGGGGACGACGGCCGTGTCCGGGTTGTGGCGCCGGTCCAGCGCGTACTGGAACAGGTCGCCCTGCCACGGCTTGCCGGGATCCGGCGCCGCGTGCACCAGGTTGAGGATGTCGCCGAAGCGGTAACCCTTGGACGCGGTGTCGTACTTCAGCAGCGACTTCGCGTGGTACAGACGGCGTACGGCGTCGGCGATGCCGCGCTTGACGGGCTTGGGCACGTTGCGGCCGTACTGGGAGGTCCAGTAGGCGAGCAGCTCACCGGGCTCGTCCGGGCGGCGCAGTACGGAGTCGATGACCTGGCGGTTGGTTGGCCCGTCGGTGGCGCCCGCGTCAAGGCGCGCCTTCACGTACTCGGCGGCGCCCACGATCGAGGCCGTACGGAGGTTGCCCTCGCCGCGCAGCCAGCCGAGCAGGCCGGCCGTCCAGGACGGGTCGGCGACGGCGAGCTCGCGCACCAGCGTGGCGAACCGGTCGTCGCGTGCCGCGCCGGACTCGTAGAAGGTCTGCTGCGAGACAAAGTTGGCGACCGACAGAAGAAAAAGCTCAGAGCGTGCGTCGCGCTCCTGACCTCGGCCGCCCTCGTACGTACGTAGGACACGGCCGGTCGAGGTGATCCGCGAAGTGGGCTGGGCCTTGGCCGTCTTGGTGTTGAATCGCGCCATGGTGAATTCCCCCGAATTCATTGGTGTTTCGGAGGGAGGCGCGGCAAATGGAGGGTGCCCGAGTTCAGGAGTCGGCGACGGAACAAACAGCTGCTCTCACCGCTGAGCTACAACGCCCCGAAGGCGCAGACGGGATTCGAACCCGCGACCCACTGTCCCAGAAGCAACCGTTGCCTGCGCACCGGGCACCCACCATGAGCTGCGCCTCCCGAGATCAAATCGGCGGCGGCGTGGATTCTTTGAAAGAGAAGTAGCCGCAGCCTGCGCACCGGGAGGTGCATGAAGTTGTGGTGTCCAGAGTTCAGGTCGGCGGAACCGACGTAGGTGCTCTAACCCCTGAGCTACACCGGCGCGTTGTACCGGTGGCGGGACTCGAACCCGCGGCCGCCCCATTATCAGTGGAAGTAGGTCCTGCCTTCGCACCTGGACGTGCATCACTTTAGGAGGCGTGCCGCGGGTCGAGCCATTGAATTAATCAGCCGCGCTTCTGGCGCTTCCAGGGCCCGGTGATCGCGAGCATGATGCCCGGGTCCTGGATGTTGGCGAAGAGGGTCCGGCCGTCGGGGGAGAAGGTGACGCCGGTGAATTCGCTGTACTCCGGCTCCTCCGCGGTGCCGATGTTCAGTTCGTTGCGGGCGATGGGGTACGTACGGCCGCTGTCGGTGGCGCCGAACAGGTGCTGGAGGCCCTCGCCGTCCTCGGCGATGACGAGGCCGCCGTACGGGGAGACGGTGATGTTGTCCGGGCCGTCGAAGTTGCCTTCCTTGGACGGGTCCGGGTTGACGCCGATGAGGACCTTCAGCGTCAGGGTGCGGCGCTTGGGGTCGTAGAACCAGACGGCACCGTCGTGCGCCTGGCCGGGGCTCTCGGTGCGGGCGTACGAGGAGACGATGTACACGCCGCCGTCGCCCCACCACATGCCTTCGAGCTTGCGGGCGCGGGTGACCTGACCGTCGGTGAACTGCTTGCGCACGGGCGTGGTCTTGGCTTCGCGGTCGGGGACGTCCACCCAGTCGACGCCGTACACCGTGCCGATCTTGGTGGCGCGGGAGAGGTCGTCGACGAACTTGCCGCCGGAGTCGAAGCACTTGAAGGCCTGGAGCGCGCCCGCGTCGTCGGCGAGGGTGGCGAGCTGGCCGTGGCCGTGCTCGAAGCCCTGCGGGGGCGTCCAGCGGTACAGGAGGCCGTTGGGGCCCGAGGCGTCCTCGGTGAGGTAGAGGCGGCCGCGCTTGGGGTCGACGACGACGGCCTCGTGGGCGTAGCGGCCCAAAGCCTTGATGGGCTTGGGGTTCTTGTTGCGGCGGCGGTCCTGGGGGTCGACCTCGAAGACGTAGCCGTGGTCCTTGGTCATGCCGTTCTGGCCGGCCTTGTCCTCGGTCTCCTCGCAGGTGAGCCAGGTGCCCCACGGGGTGTCGCCGCCGGCGCAGTTGGTGGCGGTGCCCGCGATGCCGACCCACTCGGCGACCTTGTCGCCGCGGACCTCGACGACCGTGCAGCCGCCGGACGCGGCCGGGTCGTAGACCAGGCCCTCGGTGAGCGGCACCGGGTGGGGCCACTTGGAGCGGGGGCCGCTCAGCTCGTGGTTGTTGACCAGGAGGATGGCGCCGCGCGGACCGCGGAAGGTGGACGTGCCGTCGTGGTTGGAGGGCGTGAACTCGCCCGACTCCAGCTTGGTCTTGCCGCTGTAGGTGATGACGCGGCAGGAGAACCCGGCGGGCAGCGAGAGCAGGCCCTTCGGGTCGGGGACCAGCGGCCCGTAGCCGACGCCGCCGTGCCGGTCCGCCGACTCCTCGCCCGCGCTCTCGATCTCCGTGTCGGTCTCGGTCTCGGTGGACGCGAGGGCGTTCGGAGCGGTGGCGAGCGCGCCTACGCTGCCGGCCAGGGCGACTCCTGCACCGGTGATCGCGGATCGTCTGGCGAAGTCCCTGCGGGTGAGCGACATGGTGTCTCCTGTGTCGGGTGGGGTGGGACTGTCGTGGGGGCAAGTGGCGGACCTCGGTTGCGGCCACACCGTCCCGCCCGCGCCTGAACCGCAGTTGAACACGGATCGACGTCAGAAGTCCCGCTTGCGTGAATCCGCCCGACGAAGCCCGCCGCCGCAACGGGGGCAGGCCAAGAACGAGCCCCTCCGGCGTTTGAGGAGCGGGGTCTGGGGCGGAGCCCCAGGTGCGGGACGGGTAGGGGCGGAGGGGGCGAAAAACCCTGCGTCAGCGCACCGCACCTTCACCCAGGCTCACCCCCCGTGCTGCGACCGCGCCTTGAACGCGGCCTTACGCGCCTCCTTGGCGACCTTCTTGTCGGGGTGGAGGCGGCCCATGGCCTCAAGGACGTCCGGGGTGGCCGGGTGGTCGACCCGCCAGGCCGTGGCGAAGAAACCGCTGTGCTGCTGGGCAAGGCCCTCCACCAGGCCCTGCAGCTCGGCGGAGTTGCCCTCGGCCGCGAGCTGCGCCGCCACCGTGTCGATGGTGAGCCAGAAGATCATCGCCTCGGACGGCGCGGGCACGTCGGGCGCGCCGTGTTCGGAGAGCCAGACGCGGGCGAGTCCGCCCAGTTCCGGGTTGTCGAGGACTTCGCGCAGCGCGGGCTCGGCCTCGATGCCGACGAGGGACAGCGCCTGCTGACAGCGGAGGCGGCGCAGCGGCGCCCCGGCGTCGCCGCCCCGGGCCGCGGCGAGCAACTCCCGTGCGGCGGGCAGCGGTTCACGCCGGGCGAGCCACTGCTCGGTCTCGGCGTGGGCCGCGGCGGGAGGGAACGCGGAGATGCCGTCCAGCAGCACGTCCGCCCCCTTGTCCGCGAGTTCCCCCACCGCGGGAGCGGACATGCCCGCTTCGACGAGGCGCGCCCGGATCCCGTACTGCCCGAGCGGAGTCAGCCGCACCATCCCGTACCGCGAGACATCCGTGTCGTCGACGGCCGCCGCCGGCTCCTCGTCGACGTCCGCCATCAACGCCTCGTCGACGGGCTGGTAGTCGACGAGCCCGACGGGTTCGAGCAGCCGGAACTGGTCGTCGAGTCGCATCATCGCGTCCGACACCTGCTCCAGGACGTCGTCGGTGGGCTCCCCCATGCCGTCGGGCACGATCATCGACGCGGCAAGCGCGGGCAGCGGCACCGGGCCCGCACCGGGCCCGTCCTCGCTCACGGTCAGCAGATACAGATTGCCGAGCACCCCGTCGAGGAAGTCGGCCTCCGCATCCGGGTCCCAGTCCAGGGAGGAGAGGTCGATCTCGCCGCCCTCGTCCATCGTGCCGACGAGGTCGTCCAGGCCGGGCACGGTCGCGTCGGCCAGCACCGTGTCGAGGGCACCGAGCCACAGGTCCAGCACGTCCTGCGGCCCGCCGGAGGTGAGGAGGGCGAGTTCCTCGCCCGCGCCGACCGTGCCCTCGTCTTCGTCGACGATCTCGACGAGCCCGGTGTCGACGGCGACCCGCCAGGCCTCATGGGCGTAGGCGGGCGCGTCGTCCCCGGAGAGCCCGAGTATGGCGGCGGCTTCGGGAAGCTGTTCTTCGACGAGTTCGCCCCCCGCACCGACCCGCGTGTCCGGGCCCGCCCAACGGGCCAGTCGCGCGGCGCGGGAGAGCAACGGTGCGGCGAGCGCGTCCCGCGCCAGCTCCGCTTCGGAGTGCAGCCGCACCGGCGGCAGGGGGGAGCTGTCTGACATCGGCTGGGTTCTCCTCCGAACAACCGGGGCAAGCAGGACAAGCGTAGAAAGACGCGGCAAGCAGGGGCAAGCAACGCCGACGCCGACTCCGAGAACCACCCCTGGACATGAGAATCCGGAAGCCGCCCCGGAAATCCGCGCCGACGGCTCAGCCTAGACGGATTTCCACCCATGCCGCCCGGTTCATGTCCCTGACAGGAGCCGTACACCGTCGAAACCTTGACAACTCCCCTGGCGGCACACGAGATTGACGCGCGTAGAAGTCGAACGGGTCACCGGCCCGCCGACTTCTACGCGCGTCACCGCCCCCACACCCCCCGCACACAGGTCGCGCTCCCCCACGTTCGGTCCACAGCTCCACTCTCGTCCCGGCGCTCACGTACGTCTCCGGAGGGATTCCCTTGCCGAGCAAGAGAACCGCGCGCATCGGCGCGCTGACCGTCGCCGCCGTCTGTTCCACCCTTTCCGCCGTGGTGCTCACCACACCCGCCCACGCGGACACCGTCCACATCCACGACATCCAGGGCACCACCCGGATCTCCCCGCTCGCGGGCCGGCAGGTCACGGACGTGGCGGGCATTGTCACCGGCGTGCGGACCTACGGTTCGTCCAGGGGCTTCTGGATCCAGGACCCGAACGCGGACGACAACCCGGCCACCAGTGAGGGCGTGTTCGTCTTCACCAGTTCCCGGCCCACCGTCTCCGTCGGCGACTCGGTCCTCGTCACGGGCACGGTCTCGGAGTACGTCCCGGGCGGCTCGTCGTCCGGCAACCAGTCACTGACGGAGATCACCAAGCCCACGGTGACCGTGGTCTCCAGCGGCAACGCCGTCCCAGCCGCGGCGGCAGTCGCGGCCGGCTCCGTACCGGACGACTACAGCCCCGCGGGCGACGCCGCCGCGAACGGCTCGGTCAACGGCCTGGCCCTGGAGCCGGCGGCGTACGCCCTCGACTACTACGAGTCCCTGGAGGGCATGAACGTCCAGGTCTCCGACACCCGCGTGGTCGGCGCCACCGACCCGTACACCGAGCTGTGGGTCACGGTGAAGCCGCGCGAGCACGCCAACCGCCGCGGCGGCACGGTGTACGGCTCCTACACCTCGCAGAACACCGGCCGGCTCCAGATCCAGTCCCTCGGATCAACCGCCGCCTTCCCGGCCGCGAACGTCGGCGACACCCTGGAGGGCACCACCGCGGGCCCGCTGGACTACAACCAGTTCGGCGGCTACACCCTGGTCGCCAACGAGATCGGCACCCTGAAGAGCGCCGGTCTGGAGCGCGAGACGACCCACAAGCAGTCCCGCGGCGAGCTCGCGGTGGCGACGTACAACGTCGAGAACCTCGACCCGGCGGACGCCACGTTCGAGGAGCACGCCGCCGCGATCGTGAACAATCTGCGGTCGCCCGACATCGTGTCCCTGGAGGAGATCCAGGACAACAACGGCGCGGTCAACGACGGCACGGTCGCCGCCGACCGGACGATGCAGAAGCTGATCGACGCGATCGTCGCCGCGGGCGGCCCGGCGTACGACTGGCGCTCCATCGACCCGGTCGACCTCGCCGACGGCGGTGAGCCGGGCGGCAACATCCGCCAGGTGTTCCTCTTCAACCCCGAGCGGGTCTCCTTCACCGACCGCACGGGCGGCGACGCAGCCACCGCCGTCGGCGTCGGCAAGGCGCACGGCAAGGCCCGGCTGACCGTCTCCCCCGGCCGTATCGACCCGTCCGGCACGGCCTGGACGAACAGCCGCAAGCCGCTGGCCGGCGAGTTCGTCTTCCGCGGCGAGACGGTCTTCGTGATCGCCAACCACTTCAGCTCCAAGGGCGGCGACCAGGGGCTGACCTCGCAGTACCAGCCGCCGACGCGCGGCTCGGAGACCCAGCGCCACCTCCAGGCGGCCGCGGTGAACGCCTTCGTCAAGGAGATCCTGGAGACGCAGAGGAACGCGAACGTCGTCACGCTCGGCGACATCAACGACTTCGAGTTCTCCGACACCACGAAGATCCTCGAGGGCGACGGCGAGCTGTGGTCGGCGATCAAGTCGCTGCCGAAGAGCGAGCGTTACACATACGACTACCAGGGCAACAGTCAGGTCCTCGACCAGATCCTGGTCAGCCCGTCGATCCGGCGCGACTGCGACCTCACGTACGACAGCGTGCACATCAACGCGGAGTTCAACGACCAGATCAGCGACCACGACCCGCAGGTGCTGCGGTTCCGGCCGTAACTCCGCAGAGCGTTGCGGCCGTAACCCCGCAGAGCCGAGAGCCCGGCCCCGTTGTCCTGGGGCCGGGCTCCTCCGCCGGCTGCCGCTCGGGCCGCCGCCTGCGTCTATGCCTACGCGCTGAACACCCCGTTCAGCCATCCCTGCCAGGCGGTCTCGTTCCGCTTCGCGTCGGCGTCGGCCGCGAAGTCGTGAACGCTGATGCCGACCGGCGCGCCCCAGTGGTTGCGTCCGAAGAAACGGATGAGGGCGTCGTCGGTGCGCAGCCCGATGAAGTACGGGTTGCGGTAGTCGACCACGGCGTCGAGGACCTGGTCTTCGGGGCCCTGGGCCCGGACCCGCGCGCCCTCGGCGGTGTCGTCCGCGAGGCCGAGCGCCCGTCCGACGGCGGCGAAGGCGTCGGACGCCGTGGACGCCTCGGGCCCGTCGAAGGTGCTGAAGGCGGTGACCCGGCGGCCCGTGAACTGCGTCAGGTACTGGCGCAGCGTGTGCATGTAGAAGTCGGTGTGCTTGCTCGCGCCGTCGTACTGGTTGTCCCAGTCGTCGACGAAGATGCCGCTGTGCACATACCGCACCCAGGCACGTCGGCCCTCGTCACGCGGTTCGATCGTGTAGTCGAGCTGATTGAGGGTCTGCTCGGAGATGCCCTCGACGTCCTCGACCCGGTTGGTGTAGCGGTGCGGCGGGTCCCAGACGGTGATGGTGGACCCGAAGGGGCCCTTGCCGCCCTCGCGCGGCTCGGGTTCCTCCATCGGCCACAGCCAGCCGCCGGTACCGGCGGTGAAGGCGTCCCACACCTGCTCGGGCGTGGCGTCGACCTCGAACTCGCGGGCGATCTCGAATTCCTTGGACATGGTGGTCACTCCTGGGTGCTTGAAGGCAGTTCGGCGGCCTGGGGTTTGACCGTGGGGTGCACGGCCACGACGATCCGGTGATCCCGGCCGCTCTCGGCACCGGGAGCGTCGTACTTGCGGATCAGCGAGCTGACACCCGCCGTCAGCTCCTCGATGAACGCGGCGCGGTCGGCGGCCGAGGCGAAGCGCACCTCGCCGTCGAGCGCGTACGTCGCCAGCCGCTTGCGGGCTTTCGCCGCGCCGGTGATGAGCGAACCGACGTCCCGTACGAGGCGGGCGCCGAGCGCGAGCAGCCAGCGGGCGGACATCTGGTCGCGGAAGCGGTCCGGGTCGGGCTGCACGGCGGCCAGGGCGAGCGGCGAGATCACGTACGACGCCGCGGTCGCGCGCATCAACCGCTCGGTGACGTTGCCTTTGCGGCGCTCGCCCGCCAGCTCGACCAGGCCATGCCGCTCCAGCGCCTTCAGGTGGTAGTTCACCTTCTGGCGGGGCAGCCCGACCTTGCCGGCCAGCATGGCGGCCGACGCGGGCCCGGCGGCGAGCTCAGACAGCAGCCGGGCCCGTATGGGGTCCAGCGAGACGGCGGCGGCCTCCGCGTCCTCGATCACGGTCACGTCCAACATGGCTCCACCCTCCCACCGAAAACTTTTTTTGTCCAGACGGTTGTAGTCGTCGGTCAGCGCTACGGAGGGACCTCGCAAGGACGGCGGGATCTCTCAGAGACGGAGGGGCCCCTCAGGAACGGAGGGACCCCTCAGGGACATATGGGCGCGGCCCCTCGGGGCACAAGCCCGAGCGCATACGCGTACCGGCCGGTCGCGAACCCCTCACACCCGGGTACGTCCGCACGTTCTCCCACCGCGCGGTCGCCCCTCCGAGACCGTCACCCGCCGCCGCGAGGACCTTGTCGTACGCCTCCGCGCTCTCCCACTCGGCGTAGTTGAGGACCTTCGTTCCGTCGTCGCTCAGGTGGAAGTGGGGCGGAGATGAGCCCGGGCCGATCGGCCGGGCCGCCGGCGAGGGTGTCCAGGACCAGGTCGGCCCAGTCGCGCCGGCGCTCGGCGGCCGCCGACTCGAAGCCGATCTCGACGACCACGATCAGGCCGGGGGTCCGTGAGTCGTCGGCGGCCCGCTCGCGGCTCCGATACCGCGCGTACCGGCCGAGCCCCATCCGCTCGATTCCGGGCACGGCCTCGTCGATCTCGTCGACCCGCACCTGGCGCTGCGCGGCGACGAAGTCCTCGTACGGCCCGGGTGCCGTCCTGGGACAGCGCCCGGTGGGCGATCTTGTATCCGGTCGGCGGCTCCGTCGGTCGTTCCTCGGGGAGCCGCAGCCTCATCGGCCGACCGGCACCTCTTCGGGCGCGGACGCCTCCAACTCTTCGATTTCCACAGCGAGTTGACGTTCGCCCTCCGGTGCCTGGGCCTGCTCTTCCGCGACTCCGGTGGCGAGTGCCTTGCCGAGCCTCATGACGCCTCCCGCGATCTGCCGACGACTGCCGTCCTCGCCATGGTGAGAGTCCGCACTCCGTAGCATTCGTTGCCGGTATCTCGTAGAAGAATTAAGTGGAGCTTCACGGTGGCGGCGCCGACACTACTCCCATGACCACCACGACTCCCCGGACCACCACGACCTCGGCGGACGACGCTCCTCCCTTCGGCCGCGCCCTCTGCGCGATGATCACGCCCTTCACCGAGGCGGGCGCGCTCGACCTCGACGGTGCGCAGCGGCTCGCCGACCGGCTGATCTCCGGAGGGTGTGACGGGCTGGTCCTGTCCGGCACCACGGGCGAGTCGCCGACCACGACGGACGCGGAGAAGGCCGCGCTGGTGCGGGCGGTGCGCGAGGCGGTCGGCGACCGGGCGTCCATCGTGGCGGGGGTCGGCACGGCCGACACCCGGCACACCGTGGAACTGGCCCTGGCGGCCGAGAAGGCGGGCGCGGACGGGCTGTTGGTGGTCACGCCGTACTACAGCAGGCCGCCGCAGGACGCGGTCGAGGCACACTTCCGGGAGATCGCGGACGCGTCCGGGCTGCCCCTCGCGCTGTACGACATCCCTGGCCGTACCGGCACGCGCATCGAGCCGGACACGATGATCCGGCTCGCCGAGCACCCGAGAATCGTGGCGGTCAAGGACTGCGCGTACGACCTCCTGGGCACCCAGAAGGTGCTGGCCCGCACGGAGTTGGCGTACTACGCGGGCTGCGACGAGTACGTCCTCGCGCTGTACGCGATCGGTGCGAGCGGGTATGTCAGCACGGTCGCGAATGTGGCGCCCCGTCAGTTCCGCGCCATCCTCGATGCGTTCGACGCGGGGGACACGGCCGAGGCGAGCCGCCGCCAGCAACGGGCCGTCCCCCTCATCGAGTTGATGATGGCGTCCGGTCTGCCCGGCACGGTCACCGCGAAGGCGGTGCTGGGTGCGCTGAGGCTGCCCGCGGGCCCCGTGCGCTCGCCGCTGCGGCCCGCCGACCGGGGGGTGGTCGACGGGCTGATGGCGGCGTACGAGGAGCTGGTCAGTGTGTCCTGAACAGGGGTTCCCAGGCTGTTCGGGGCTGCCCGGCCGGGCGCCGCCGGTTCGGGGGCGAGTGTCCGCAGCCGGACGGGCGAGCGGTGCGTCGTGCGGCCGCGTCGACCGTACGATCCCGGTGGAGCAGCTTTCCCGGGATCCGATCCGGGCCGCATCGGCCGCCCGAGGCCGACCCGGGCCGCCTCGGCCTCGGGCGGGTCCTCGACGGAGCGCGGTGCGCGTTCCCCCCTGGCGGCGCGGGTGGCCGCCCCTGTCCCCCTGGGTGACCCGCGTGCCCGGCAGCCGCCATGCCCCGGCCCTCCGGCCCGGAAACAATTCCCGGCCGCCCCCGCCCGGCCTCGCTTACCGTGGCCTGGTGAGCCGACCGCTGCTTTTTCTCGACGTCGACGGCCCCCTCAACCCGTGGGCCGCCCAGGCGGAGCGCCGCCCGGAGGGCTATACGACGATCCGGGTGGCCCTGATGCCCGGCAGGCCCCTGCGTGTCTGGCTCCACCCCCACCACGGCCGGGCCCTCCTCGAGCTGGACTACGACCTGTGCTGGGCCAGCACCTGGATGGACGCCGCGAACGTCTATATCGCCCCCGTCATCGGCCTCCCCGAGCTCCCGTACGTCGACTTCGCGGGCGCCCTGTTCGCCGACCGGCCCGACGGGGTGCACTGGAAGACGGAGCGGATCGTGGCGTACGCGCGGGGCCGTCCCTTCGCCTGGGTGGACGACGAGCTGAGCCGGCCCGACTACGCGTACGTGGCCACCCACCATCCCGCGCCCGCCCTGCTCCATTTCGTCAGCCCCCGACTGGGCCTGCGCAAGGACGACTTCACACGGCTCGCGGATTTCGCCGCCGCTCTGACTGCGGACCGTTGACTTGCTCCTCGGGCTGAAGCCCGAGGATTCTGGCCTTCTCGTCCGTTGCTGTGCCGCTACGCGGCACAGGGTTCGGGCGGGAATCCGTGGCTTCCTGTTTCTTCGCGCTGTGCCGGGACGAGTCCTGGTCTTACCGGCGCTCCGCAGGCTGTCACCGCCCGTCCGGCGGCCGTTTTGACGTTCTTCGCGGCATTGTGGTCCCGGTCGTGGACGGTGCCGCAGGCGGTGCAGGTCCATTCCCGGACGTTCAGGGGCTTGGGGCCGTCTTTGATACCGCAGGCCGAGCAGGTCTGGGAGGTCGGCTCGAACCGGCCGATCTTGACCAGGGTCCGCCCGTACCGGGCCGCCTTGTACTCCAGCATGTTCACGAACGCCGACCATCCGGCGTCATGGACACTCCTGGCCAGCCTGGTGCGCGCGAGTCCTTGGACCGCCAGGTCCTCCACGCCGATCGCTTGGTTGTCGCGGATCAGCTGAGTGGAGAGCTGGTGGTGAAACTCGCGGCGGGCATCGGCCACCTTCGCGTGGGCGCGGGCGACCTTCAGACGGGCCTTGGCCCGGTTCTTCGATCCCTTCTGCTTGCGGGACAGCTCCCGCTGGGCCTTCTTCAGTTTCTTCTCCGCCCGGCGCAGAAACCGAGGAGAGTCGATCTTCGTCCCGTCGGAGAGGACGGCGAAGTGGGTCAGGCCCAGGTCGATGCCGACCGTCTGGTCGGTGCCGGGCATCCGGGCGGCGTCCGCGCCCGGGTCGGTGTCAACGACGAACGAGGCGAAATACCGTCCGGCCGCGTCCTTGACCACGGTGACCGAGGAGGGCCGCGCGGGCAAGGTCCTCGACCACTTCACCTTCACCGCGCCGATCTTCGGGAGGTTCAGCCTCCCGGAACCAGTGATCGACCAGCGGGCATTGGCCGTGAACCGGATCGACTGACGGCTGTCCTTGCGGGACTTGAAGCGGGGCGCACCGGTCTTCGCGCCCTTACGCTCGCCCTTGAGGGAGGCGAAGAAGTTCTTGTAGGCGGTCTCCACGTCACGCAGGGACTGCTGGAGCACCACCGAGGAGACCTCGCCCAGCCAGGCCCGTGAAGCGGTCTGCTTCGCGGCGGTGATCAGCTTCTTGGACAACTCGCCGGCCGTCGGGAATGGCTCGCCCGCCCCGCGGGCGTCCTCGCGAGCACGCACGGCATCGTTGTACACGACGCGGGCGCACCCGAACGCCCTGGCCAGCGCGAGGCGTTGGCCAGGTTCCGGGTACAGCCTGAAGGCGTACCGAAGCTGCATGCGGTGATCGTACGAACGAGCGCCGCCCGCCACCAGAGGGAACGTATGAACGGTCGGTACTCCCTTGAAACCAGGGAAGACAGAGCGGGCCGAACGGGGGAGGCGTTGCCCGGCCTCTCCGGATCGAACCCCCGTGACGCTCCGCGCCGACCGTGGTGGCGCCTGCGCTCTCATGCTCCGCAGGACAGCATCCGTGACGCTCCGCGCCACAGTCACAGATTCGCTTCACCACCGGCCTGAAGGCCGATGCACTGCGAATGAATACCAGTAGCGAGAGGAGTTCACGCTCACCGGAAAAGCCCGCCACCGTATGTCCGTGGAAGCTGTGCACCCTCGCGGTCGGCAACCCGCTTATCGGGCATGGCACCAGCTCCTGCCGGGTCCACGCCGACACACGGATCACCTCTCCCTCGTCCAGCACATCCTCAAGGACCAGCGCCGACAGCCCTGAAAACACCGTATTCAAGAGGGAGTTGACGTCTCTCATGCGATACCAACGACACCGGTCACGCATCGTCACCACCGATTACGTGACAGAGCCAAATTCAGGACAGTCCCTTCCCGGGCTGCCGCATGCATGCCGTCCACTTGCTGCGCCCGCCTCGCAGCCCATCAGTGGGCTTTCATGACCGAACTGGTATTAGCCACGGCTGCGACGTTGTCACAGGGCAGAGCGCTATCCGGTCAATTGTCCGGTTATTGGCAAATTTATTCCTATGCCCCATGTCGCCCCTTCCCAAGCCATCCGAGGATGACAGCTCGATGACTAAGACCACGATCAGCACCAATTGCGTAACACCTGGTAGGCAGATAAACGCGTCTGACATGTCCGACACGGCGTTCGCGCTGCTCGACGAGCAGGGGCGCCTGGGCAGCACCCTGGATGTGATGCAGACCGGTCAGGAACTGGCCGAACTCGCCGTGCCCCAGTTCGCCGACTACGTCGCCGTGGACCTGGAGCAGTCGGTTCCGTTCGGCGAGGGGCCCCCGGTCCGCATCGGCTCGATCGGCGAGCGCTTCCCCGTTCTCAGGCGTGCCGGCGTGGCCTCGGTCCGCCGAGGGGTGCCGGAAGCCGCGTGGGTGCGCGGTGAGCCCGTTTACGTACCGCCCGCCTCGCCCTTCACCGACGTCCTGCGCACTGGCAGGTCACACATCGAGCCGGTCCTCAAGACTGTTCCGGGCTCATGGATCGACCGGGACCCGGTGCGGACGCAGAAGATCCATGAGAACGGCATGCACTCCGCGATGGTCGTACCCATCTGCGCGCGGCGCGTCCTGCTGGGTATGGCGCTGTTCATCCGCACCGAGAATCCGGCGCCGTTCCAGGAGGACGATCTGCTCCTGGCCGAAGAGTTCGTCAGGCGCGCCGCGGTGTCGTTGGACAATGCTCGCCAGTACTGCCGCGAGCAGAGCGCGGCACTCGCGCTCCAACGCAATCTGCTCCCGCACCGTCTGCGTGGCGGTGCGGCGGTCGAGGCGGCCTCGCGCTACCGGCCCGCCGACATCGACAGGGGCGTCGGGGGCGACTGGTTCGATGTGATCCCGCTGTCTGGCGCCCGGGTGGCCCTCGTGGTCGGCGATGTGGTCGGACACGGCATCAACGCTGCCGCGACGATGGGCAGGTTCCGCACCGCGGTCCACACGCTTGCCGGCATGGAGCTGCCCTCCGACGAACTGCTGGCGCACCTCGATGACACGGTCCAGCGACTGGCTGAAGGAGACAGCGACGCTCCGGACCAATGCGCCGGGGTGGTGGGCGCCACCTGTCTGTATGCCGTCTACGACCCGCTCACCCGCCGGTGCACGGTGGCCGCGGCCGGGCACCCGCCGCCCGCGATCGTCGACCCGCAGGGCCGGGTGATGTTCCCCGATCTTCCCACCGGCGCCCCGCTCGGCTTCGGGTTGGCAGTCCCCTTCGAGGCCATGGAGCTGGAACTGCCCGAGGGCACTCTCCTCGCCTTCTACACCGACGGCATGATCGAGACCCGCGGCCAGGACATCGAGGAGGGCATGCACCGCCTGGGCACCGCCCTCGCACAACCGGGTCGATCCCTGGAGGAGCTCTGCACCCGCGCGATGGCGTCCGTCGAGGATCAGGAGGCGTTCGACGACGCCAGTCTGCTCCTGGTCCGCACCCGCTCGATCAGCCCTGCCCAGGTCGCCTCCTGGACGCTGCCCAATGACCAGACAGCTGTCCGCCACGCCCGGAACCTGGCCGCCGGTCAGCTGGCCGAATGGGGCCTGGAAGGACTCGTGGACGACATGAAGCTGATCGTCAGCGAACTGGTCACCAACGCCGTCCGCCACAGCGCCGGCCCGATTCGCCTGCGTCTGATCCAACACCATGTCCTGACCCTCGAAGTGGCCGATGACGACGTCAACTCCCCGCGTATGCGTAGCGCGCGCACCGTCGACGAGCACGGCCGCGGCCTCGCCCTGGTCGCCCAGCTGTCCCGCAGATGGGGCACCCGCCCGGCGCAGGACGGCAAGGTCGTCTGGGCCGAAGCAGACCTTGCCCACGCATCCGGCCCCCAATCGTCCGTGCTGCCCGTTGACGCGCCAACGTCAAGCACGTGAGGTGGCCGATCCCGGCACCGCTGGACACTGGGGTGGCCGTCTCATCGCGGCAGACCGTGTCAATCTTTGAGCCCGCATGCCAGATTCGTGCCCGATCCAGAGGTCAGCCGCGGTCAATCGAGGGCGACCACGGGGCCCGCACGCTCGCAACGGCAGTCCCGGCGTCCTGACGGGACGAGGTGGGCAGATGCATCAGAGATCACCGCCAGGCTTACAGGGCGGCGCACAGCAATCCTCAACGCGCGAGCGCCCTTGTGGGCCGTCCTCGGGCCGTGGAAGGGCGCTCAACGTTGACCAACGTCGACAACTACTGGCAGCTCAGAGGCAGGTCGCCGCGTTGACCGATAGGGCGGCCGCATGTCACGGCCGCCGACCGTCAGTTGTGGCTGTGCAGGATCTCGTTCAGCCCGCCCCACACCGCGTTGTTCGGCCGGGCCTCGACCGTGCCGGTGACCGAGTTGCGGCGGAAGAGGATGTTCGAGGCGCCGGACAGCTCGCGGGCCTTGACGATCTGGCCGTCGGGCATCGTCACGCGCGTACCGGCGGTGACGTACAGACCGGCCTCGACCACGCACTCGTCGCCGAGCGCGATGCCGACGCCCGCCTCGGCGCCGATGAGGCAGCGCTCGCCGATGGTGATGCGGACGTTGCCGCCGCCGGAGAGGGTGCCCATGGTGGAGGCGCCGCCGCCGATGTCGGAACCGTCACCGATCACCACGCCGGCGGAGATACGGCCCTCGACCATCGAGGTGCCGAGGGTGCCCGCGTTGAAGTTCACGAAGCCCTCGTGCATGACGGTCGTGCCCTCGGCGAGGTGCGCGCCGAGGCGGACCCGGTCGGCGTCGGCGATACGGACGCCCTTGGGCGCGACGTAGTCCGTCATGCGCGGGAACTTGTCGATGGAGGTGACCTGGAGGTGCAGGCCCTCCGCGCGGGCGTTCAGCCGCACCTTCTCGACGTCGTCGACCGCGACCGGGCCGAGCGAGGTCCAGGCGACGTTGGCGAGGTGGCCGAAGATGCCGTCCAGGCTCTGGCCGTGCGGCTTGACCAGGCGGTGCGAGAGCAGGTGCAGCCGCAGGTAGGTGTCGTGCGCGTCGAGCGGCTTGTCGTCGAGCGAGGCGATGACCGTACGGACCGCGACCACTTCGACGCCACGACGTGCGTCCGGGCCGATGGCCTTCGCCGCGCCCTCACCGAGCAGCTCCACGGCCCGCTCGGCGGACAGCCGCTCGGTACCGGCCGGACCGGGCTCGGCGGACAGCTCAGGAGCGGGGAACCAGGTGTCGAGAACGGTGCCGTCGGCGGTGAGGGTGGCAAGCCCGGCGGCGACGGCGCCGGTGGTACGAGGAGAAGTCGTGTCGGTCATGAGTGAAACCTAACTTGACGGGGGCCGCCCGGGCGAACCGGTGTGGGGGCGTCTCATTTACCGGGCGCCACACGGGCAAGGGGCGCCCGTCCGGGAGCCCCCAGAACCGCCGGCGCGGGCGGGAGCCACCGCCGCCCAGTCCCGGCCTCACCCCCCGTCCAGCACCCGCCTGAGCACCTCCCGTGCGTACCCCTCGTCGTACGCGACCTCGGTCAGCAGCACCTGCAGGCAGATCCCGTCCATCACCGCGAGCAGCGCCCGTGCCGTGACCGGGTCGGTGCGGCGGGACAGCAGCGCGGCGATGTCCTCGGTCCATTCCGCGGCGACGGGGCGCAGGGCGGGGCGGCGGAGGGCGGCAAGGTAGAGCTCGTACTCCAGCTCGACGCCGGTGCGGTCGCCGGCGAGCAGCTCGCCCATCAGCGCGGCGAGGTCGTTCGCGAGGTCGACCTGGGGGTCCTCCAGCATGCCGCGCGTGGCGAGCACCTTGGCGAAGCCCTCGTTGGCCTGCCGCAGCGCGGCGACCATGAGTTCGTCGAGGGTCTTGAAGTGGTACGTGGTGGAGCCGAGCGGCACATCGGCCTCGGCGGCGACGGAGCGATGGCTCAGCCCGGCGAGCCCCTTGGCGCCCACGACGCGGATCGCCGCGTCGATGATCCGCTGCCGCCGCTCGGGGTCGTACCGGCGGGCCATCAGTGCGCACCGCCCAGATTCAGCAGCACCACACCGCCGATGATCAGTGCGATCCCGGCGAGCTTGGCGGCGCCGAGCCCCTCGCCGAGGAAGAGCATGCCGATCGCGGCGATCACGGCGGTGCCGACCCCGGCCCATATCGCGTACGCCGTCCCGATCTCGACGGTCTTCAGGGTCTGCGCGAGCAGCACGAAGGCGATGACGTATCCGAGGAGGGTCACCAGCGACGGCCACAGCCTGCTGAAGCCCTCGCTGTACTTCATCGCGGTTGTCGCGCCCACCTCTGCGGCGATGGCTCCGGCAAGCAGAACGTATCCCATGCGTACGAGTGTACATATCGATGCGTACACCCGTACACAAACCTCTCCTCCCCGGGGCTCGCCACAGACACCACCGCACAGGGCCGTCACCGGGAAAAGCCGTGGCCCCCGGCACACTGCCGGGGGCCACAGCCATGACGTACGGGGATACGGGACTCAGACGTTGAACCCGAGCGCCCGAAGCTGCTCTCGGCCGTCATCCGTGATCTTGTCCGGGCCCCACGGCGGCATCCAGACCCAGTTGATGCGCAGCTCGTTCACGAGCCCGTCCGTGGCGGACTTGGCCTGGTCCTCGATGACGTCGGTGAGCGGACAGGCCGCGGACGTCAGGGTCATGTCGATCGTCGCGATGTTCGCGTCGTCGATGTGAATGCCGTAGATCAGGCCGAGGTTGACGACGTCGATGCCCAGCTCGGGGTCGACGACGTCGTACAGCGCCTCGCGCAGTTCCTCCTCGGAGGCCGGCTTCGTCGTCAGGGTCTCGTTCTCGCTCATGCCGTCTTCCTCTCGGCGCCATCGCCCAGAGCCTGGGCCGTCGCGTCCTTCCACGCCATCCAGCTGAGGAGGGCGCACTTGACCCGGGCCGGGTACTTGGAGACACCGGCGAACGCGACCGCGTCCTCCAGCACCTCCTCCATCGCGTCGTCGGGTTCGACCCGGCCCTTGGACTGCATCAGCTCCAGGAAGGTCTCCTGGATCTTCTGCGCCTGGGACACGTCCTTGCCGACCAGGAGCTCGTTGAGTACGGAGGCCGAGGCCTGGCTGATGGAGCAGCCCTGGCCCTCGTACGAGATGTCGTCGATCCGTTCGCCGTCGTACTTCACGCGCAGCGTGATCTCGTCGCCGCACGTCGGGTTGACGTGGTGCACCTCGGCGTCGCCATCCCGCAAGCCCCGCCCGTGCGGGTGCTTGTAGTGGTCCAGGATGACTTCCTGGTACATCGAATCAAGCTTCATGCGATCGCTAGCCCATCCCTCAGCCGAAGAAGTTCCGTACGTGCTCCAGGCCGTCGACCAGCGCGTCGATCTCGGCCGGGGTGGAGTACAGGTAGAACGACGCCCGCGTGGTCGCAGGAATTCCGTAGCGCAGGCAGACCGGGCGGGCGCAGTGGTGGCCGACCCGGACCGCGATGCCCTGCTCGTCGAGGACCTGGCCCACGTCGTGCGGGTGGATGTCACCCAGCGTGAACGAGATCGCGGCGCCGCGGTCCTCGGCCGTGGTGGGGCCGATGATCCTGAGGTCGGGGACCTCCGCGAGCCGCTTCACCGCATACTCGGTGAGCGCGTGCTCGTGGGCCTGGATCTTGTCCATGCCGATCGAGTTCAGGTAGTCGATCGCCGCGCCGAGGCCGACCGCCTGGGCGATCGGGGGCGTACCCGCCTCGAACTTGTGGGGCGCCGGGGCGTACGTCGACGAGTGCATCGACACGGTCTCGATCATCTCGCCGCCGCCGAGGAACGGCGGCAGGTCCTCGAGCAGTTCCTGGCGGCCCCAGAGGACGCCGATGCCCGTCGGGCCGCACATCTTGTGGCCGGTGAAGGCCACGAAGTCGGCCTGCAGGGCCTGGACGTCGAGGGGCATGTGAGGTGCCGCCTGCGAGGCGTCGATCAGGACCAGGGCGCCGACCTCCTGGGCGCGGCGCACTATCGCCTCGACCGGGTTGACCGTGCCCAGGATGTTGGAGACCAGCACGAAGGAGACGATCTTCGTCTTCTCGGTGATGATCTCGTTGATGTTGGACAGGTCGAGGCGGCCGTCGTCGGTGAGGCCGAACCACTTCAGCTTCGCGCCCGTGCGCTGCGACAGCAGCTGCCACGGCACGATGTTGGAGTGGTGCTCCATCTCCGTGATGACGATCTCGGTCTCGTGGTCCACGCGATAGGGCTCGTCGGCCCAGCCCAGCATGTTGGCCACGAGGTTCAGCGACTCGGAGGCGTTCTTGGTGAAGATCACCTCGTCGCGGCTGGGCGCGTTGATGAACTCGGCGACCTTGTCGCGCGCGCCCTCGTACAGCGCCGTGGCCTCCTCGGCGAGCACATGCACACCGCGGTGGACGTTGGCGTTGTAGCGCTCGTAGTACTCACTGAGTGCGTCCAGCACCTGGCGCGGCTTCTGCGAGGTCGCCGCGTTGTCCAGGTATACGAGCTTCTTGCCGTCGTGGACCAGTCGGTCCAGGACGGGGAAGTCCTTGCGGATCGCCTCGGTGTCGAGGAGGCCCGGCAGCTGTGTCACGCGGATACGCCACCCTTCGTGTAAGCCTCGTAGCCCTCGTTCTCCAGCTTGTCGGCGAGCTCGGCGCCGCCGGACTCCACGATCCGCCCGGCGGAGAAGACGTGGACGAAGTCAGGCTTGATGTAGCGCAGGATGCGCGTGTAGTGGGTGATCAGCATGGTGCCGACCTCGCCGGTCTCGCGGACGCGGTTGACGCCCTCGGAGACGATGCGCAGGGCGTCGACGTCCAGGCCGGAGTCGGTCTCGTCGAGGATCGCGATCTTCGGCTTGAGCAGCTCGAGCTGAAGGATCTCGTGGCGCTTCTTCTCACCGCCGGAGAAGCCCTCGTTGACGTTGCGCTCGGCGAAGGAGGGGTCGATCTGGAGACGCTCCATGGTCTCCTTGACCTCCTTCACCCAGGTGCGCAGCTTGGGCGCCTCGCCGCGGATGGCGGTGGCGGAGGTGCGCAGGAAGTTGGAGACGGAGACGCCGGGGACCTCGACCGGGTACTGCATCGCCAGGAACAGGCCCGCGCGGGCACGCTCGTCGACGGACATCTCCAGGACGTCCTCGCCGTCGAGGGTGACGGTGCCGCCGGTGATCGTGTACTTGGGGTGGCCCGCGAGCGAGTAGGCGAGGGTCGACTTGCCGGAGCCGTTGGGGCCCATGATGGCGTGCGTCTCGCCCTGCTTCACGGTCAGGTCGACGCCCTTGAGGATCTCCTTCGTGGCGTTGTCGGCCTCGACGGTGACGTGCAGGTCGTGGATTTCAAGCGTTGCCATGGGTTCCTCAGGACTCCTGGGTGAGGGAGACGAGCACGTCGTCCCCTTCGATCTTTACGGGGTATACGGGGACCGGTCGCGTCGCGGGAAGGCCGGACGGCTTGCCGGTGCGGAGGTCGAACGCGGAGCCGTGCAGCCAGCACTCGATCTGACAGTCCTCCACCTCGCCCTCGGAAAGCGAGACGTTCGCGTGCGAGCAGATGTCGTTGATCGCGAACACCTCCCCCTCGGTCTTCACGAGCGAGACCGGCGTGCCGTCGAGTTCCACCCGCTTCGGGGTGTCCTCCTCCAGCTCGCTCAGCCCACAGGCGCGTACGAAGGTGGTCATGCGACCGACGCCTCCAGCTCCTCTTCGATCTTGGCGATGAGGCGCTCCTCGATGTCCTTGACGCCGATCTGCTGGACCAGTCCGGCGAAGAAGCCGCGGACGACGAGACGGCGGGCCTCGTGCTCCGGGATACCGCGGGCCATCAGGTAGAAGAGCTGCTCGTCGTCGAAGCGGCCGGTCGCGGAGGCATGTCCGGCGCCGACGATCTCGCCGGTCTCGATCTCCAGGTTCGGCACGGAGTCGACCCGGGCGCCGTCGGTCAGAACCAGGTTGCGGTTCATCTCGTAGGTGTCCGTGCCCTCGGCCCTGGCCTCGATGAGGACGTCACCGATCCACACCGCGTGGGCGTCCTGGCCCTGGAGCGCGCCCTTGTAGGCGACGTTCGACTTGCAGTGCGGGGTGTTGTGGTCGACCAGGAGGCGGTGCTCCTGGTGCTGGCCCGCGTCGGTGAAGTACAGGCCGAAGAGCTCGACCTCGCCACCGGTGCCCGCGTACGAGACGCGCGGGTGGAGGCGTACGACGTCGCCGCCGAAGGTGACCACGAAGGACTTGAAGGTGGCATCGCGGCCGATCAGCGCGTTGTGCTGGCCCACGTGCACGGCCTTGTCGTCCCAGTCCTGGACGGAGACGACGGTGAGCTTGGCGCCGTCGCCCAGGATGTAGTCGACGTTGGCGGCGAGCACGGCGTCACCGGTGTGGTCGATGACGACGACGGCCTCGGCGAAGGCTCCGAGCTCGACGACCTGGTGGCCGTAGGCGACCCCGCCATCGCCGTGCACGGCGATGCGGATCGGCTCGGTGAGCACCGTTTCCTTGGGGACGGTGACGACACCGGCCTTCTCGAACGCCGAGTACGCCTGGGCGGCGATGCGGTCCACCGGGGTGCCGGCCCTGCCGAGCCGGGCGTCGTCGCGGCCGACGGTCTCGACGATGACGCCCTCGGGCGCCTCGATGTCGACCTTCACGCCGTCGCCGGTGGCGACGGCGGTGCCGTCGTGCAGCCCGCGCAGGCGCTCCAGCGGGGTGAACCGCCACTCCTCCTCGCGGCCGTGGGGGACCGGGAAGTCCGCCACGTCGAAGGACGGGGGCGCGCTCATGCGCGTGGCGACGGTCGACTCGGCGGCCACCGCGATCTGGCCGGCGGTGGTGGAACCCACCGGGATGTTCTGAGCCTCAGCCATGGCTGTCGGTCTGCTCTCTTCCTACGTCAGATTTCGCTAGCTGGTTCCGGAGGGCGGGTCTCAGCCGACCGCGCCTTCCATCTGCAGCTCGATCAGCCGGTTGAGCTCAAGGGCGTACTCCATGGGCAGCTCCTTGGCGATCGGCTCGACGAAGCCGCGCACGATCATCGCCATCGCCTCGAACTCGGTCAGACCGCGGCTCATCAGGTAGAAGAGCTGGTCCTCGGAGACCTTGGAGACGGTCGCCTCGTGGCCCATGGACACGTCGTCCTCGCGGACGTCGACGTACGGGTACGTGTCGGAGCGGGAGATGGTGTCGACGAGCAGCGCGTCGCACAGCACGTTCGACTTCGAGCCGTGGGCACCCTCGCCGATCTCGACCAGACCGCGGTACGAGGTACGGCCGCCACCGCGGGCGACGGACTTCGACACGATGTTGGACGAGGTGTTCGGCGCCATGTGGACCATCTTGGAGCCGGCGTCCTGGTGCTGCCCCTCGCCCGCGAAGGCGATGGAGAGGGTCTCACCCTTGGCGTGCTCGCCCATCAGGTAGACGGCCGGGTACTTCATGGTGACCTTGGAGCCGATGTTGCCGTCGATCCACTCCATGGTCGCGCCCTCGTACGCCACGGCGCGCTTGGTGACCAGGTTGTAGACGTTGTTCGACCAGTTCTGGATGGTCGTGTAGCGGCAGCGGGCGCCCTTCTTCACGATGATCTCGACCACCGCGGAGTGCAGGGAGTCCGACTTGTAGATCGGGGCCGTACAACCCTCGACGTAGTGGACATAGGCGTCCTCGTCGACGATGATCAGCGTCCGCTCGAACTGGCCCATGTTCTCCGTGTTGATGCGGAAGTAGGCCTGGAGCGGGATCTCGACGTGCACGCCCTTCGGCACGTAGATGAAGGAGCCGCCGGACCACACGGCCGTGTTCAGCGACGCGAACTTGTTGTCACCGACCGGGATGACGGTGCCGAAGTACTCCTTGAAGAGCTCCGGGTGCTCCTTCAGGGCCGTGTCGGTGTCGAGGAAGATGACGCCCTGCTCCTCCAGGTCCTCGCGGATCTGGTGGTAGACGACCTCCGACTCGTACTGGGCCGCGACACCGGCCACGAGGCGCTGCTTCTCCGCCTCGGGGATGCCGAGCTTGTCGTACGTGTTCTTGATGTCCTCGGGCAGGTCCTCCCAGGACTCCGCCTGCTTCTCCGTGGAGCGTACGAAGTACTTGATGTTGTCGAAGTCGATGCCCGACAGGTCCGAGCCCCAGTTCGGCATGGGCTTCTTCTCGAACAGGCGCAGGCCCTTGAGACGGAGCTTGGTCATCCACTCCGGCTCGTTCTTCTTGGCGGAGATGTCGCGGACGACGTTCTCGCTCAGACCGCGCTTGGCAGAGGCACCGGCTTCGTCGGAGTCGGCCCAGCCGTATTCGTACTTGCCCAGGCCCTCGAGTTCGGGGTGAGCAGTCTCCATGGGGAGAGTCATGCGGGGTTCCTCCCGGCCGTGCTTGCAGATGCGTTGTCAGTGGTCTTGGAAATCTTGGGGATGAACGTGGTGCACACCCCGTCGCCGTGGGCGATGGTGGCCAGCCGCTGGACGTGTGTGCCGAGCAGCTGGGAGAAGACCTCGGTCTCCGCCTCGCACAGCTGCGGGAACTGCTCGGCGACGTGGGCGACCGGGCAGTGGTGCTGGCAGAGCTGCTCGCCGACCGGAGCGCTGCGCGCCGTCGCGGCGTACCCGTCGACGCTCAGGGCCTTGGCCAGAGCTTCGGTGCGCTGGTCGGGGGCGGCGGCCTCGATGGCCTGGCGGTAGGCGCCCGCCTGCGCCGCGATCCGGGCGCGGGCGAAGGAGAGGATCGCTTCGTCCCCGCCCTCGTGTGCCGCGATCCAGCGGAGCGCGTCGGCGGCGAGCTTGTCGTAGGACTGGTCGAAGGCGTCCCGGCCGCAGTCGGTCAGGGCGAACACCTTGGCGGGCCGGCCGCGCGTCCGCGCTCCGTAGACCCGCTGCTCACGCGCTGCCACGACGTCGTCGGCGACGAGCGCGTCGAGATGACGGCGTACGGCGGCCTGGGTCAGGCCCAGACGTCCCGCGAGGTCCGCGACGGTCGACGGGCCGTGATCCAGGATGGAGCGCGCGACCCGGTTGCGGGTGGACCGCTCCCCGGTCGCGAGTTCCTCCTGGGGGGCCCCCGTGGGGGTCACCCGAGCCTCGCCAACGTTTTTCACAACGCCATTGTTGCGTAATTCCTCAGAGCCTGACAAGCGGCGCCCTGAGCGGTGGACGGTGCCGTGCATCACTTAGGTAAACCTAAGGTGACCTGCGGAAACGATCTTTGGCCGCTCAATTCGGTGGCACCCCGTCGGGCCCTCCGGGAGACTGCCGAACCATGTCGACACCCCCTCCGACCGGCCCACTCGTCACTCGGGACACCGTCGCCGCACAGCTTCTCGCAATGGGAGTCCAGCCCGGCGAAACGCTTCTCGTGCACTCCTCCCTCAGCGCCCTCGGCTGGGTCAACGGCGGCCCGGTCGCCGTCGTCCAAGGACTGCTCGACGCGCTCGGCCCCGACGGCACTCTGGTGGTCCCGACCCAATCCGGCGACCTCTCCGATCCGGCCCTGTGGGGCAGCCCGCCGGTTCCCGAGGAGTGGTGGGCGGCCATCCGGGCGACGATGCCCGCGTACGACCCGCTCATCACGCCCTCCCGCGGGGTCGGCGTGATCCCGGAGACCGTACGCAACTGGCCGGGCGCCCTGCGCAGCGCGCACCCGCAGACCTCGTTCGCGGCGCTCGGCCCGCGCGCGGCGGCGATCGTCGAGGGCCACGCGCCCGACTGCCGCCTCGGCGAGTACAGCCCGCTGGCCCGTCTGGAGGCCGCAGGCGCCCGGATCCTGCTGCTCGGCGCGGGCTACGACGCGTGCACGAGCTTCCACCTGGCCGAGTACCGCATACCGTCGCCCGTCGTGGAGGTGGGGCGCCCGTCCCCCACGGGCTGGGAAGTGGTGCGTGATGTGTCCATCACCTCCGAGCGCTTCGACGAGCTGGGCTCCGACTTCGAACGGGACCGCCCCGTCGTGCGGGGGCAGGTGGGCGCGGCCGACGCACGGCTGTTCCCGGTGGCCGACGCGGTGGCGTACGCGGAACGCTGGCTGGCGCTGCACCGGCCACGGGACCTCTACGTGGATGCCGCCCCCGGCGGCTCCGCGCCGCGACGACGTCCTTAGACTTGCGCCTCATGCGAAGCGAGCCCGTGGTCCAGGTCCAGGCCCTGGTGAAGCGGTACGGCACGAAGACCGCGGTGGACGGCCTCGACCTGGTGGCCGGGGCGGGCATCACCGCCGTACTCGGACCCAATGGCGCGGGCAAGACGACCACGGTCGAGTCCTGCGAGGGGTACCGGAGACCGGATTCCGGCACGGTGCGCGTCCTGGGCCTCGACCCCGTCCGCCAGGCCTCGGCGCTGCGCCCCCGCATCGGCGTGATGCTCCAGTCCGGAGGCGTGTACTCGGGCGCCCGCGCCGACGAAATGCTCCGCCATGTCGCGAAGCTGCACGCCCACCCCCTGGACGTGGACGCGCTCATCGAACGGCTCGGCCTGGAAGGCTGCGGCCGTACGACGTACCGGCGTCTGTCGGGCGGACAGCAGCAGCGTCTCGCGCTGGCGATGGCCGTGGTCGGCCGCCCCGAGCTGGTCTTCCTCGACGAGCCGACCGCCGGGCTCGACCCGCAGGCCCGGCGCGCCACCTGGGACCTGGTCCGCGATCTGCGGGCCGACGGCGTCTCCGTCATCCTCACCACGCACTACATGGACGAGGCCGAGCAGCTCGCCGACGACGTCGCGATCATCGACGCGGGCAAGGTCATCGCCCAGGGCTCCCCCGAGGCGCTGTGCCGGGGCGGCGCGGAGAACACCCTGCGCTTCATCGGCCGCCCGGGGCTCGACGTGGGGTCCCTGCTCAAGGCCCTGCCGGCCGACTGCACGGCGGCCGAGCTGACGCCGGGCTCGTACCGCGTGGGCGGCAAGGTCAACCCGCAGCTGCTGGCGACGGTCACGTCCTGGTGCGCGCAGCACGGGGTGATGCCGGAGAGGATCTCGGTCGAGCGCCACACCCTCGAAGACGTGTTTTTGGAGCTCACCGGCAAGGAGCTGCGTTCGTGACGACCACGACCACGACCACCGCCGCGACCTACACCCCGAAACCCGGTGCGGCCCCGCTGCCCCGCATGATCGGCGCGCAGGCCGCCCTCGAAACGAAGATGCTGCTCCGCAACGGCGAGCAGCTCCTGCTGACGGTCGTCATCCCGACCCTGCTGCTCGTGCTGTTCAGCTCGGTCGACATCATCGACACGGGCAAGGGCGAGGCGATCGACTTCCTGGCCCCTGGCATCCTCGCGCTCGCCGTGATGTCGACGGCGTTCACGGGGCAGGCCATCGGGACGGGCTTCGAGCGCCGGTACGGGGTGCTGAAGCGGCTGGCCACCTCGCCGCTGCCCCGCTGGGGCCTGATGACCGCGAAGACGGTGTCCGTCCTGGTCACGGAGATCCTCCAGGTCGTCCTGCTGACGGTGATCGCCTTCGCGCTGGGCTGGTCACCGCACGGCAACCCCTTCGCCGTACTCCTCCTGCTGATCCTCGGCACGGCCGCCTTCTCGGGCCTCGGCCTGCTGATGGCCGGCACGCTGAAGGCGGAGGCGACGCTGGCCGCCGCCAACCTGGTCTTCCTGCTGCTGCTCGTGGGCGGCGGTGTGGTCGTCCCGCTCGACAAGTTCCCGTCCGGCGCGCAGGACGTGCTCGCTCTGCTGCCGATCACGGCGCTCTCCGACGGCCTGCGGGATGTGCTCCAGCACGGCGCCGGGATGCCGTGGGGCAACCTGGGGATCCTGGCGGTGTGGGCGGCCGGAGGGCTGGCGGCTGCCGGGAAGTTCTTCCGCTGGGAGTAGCCGGGAAAGTTCTCCCGCGGGAGGGGATGTTCGTCCGCGGGAGCAGATGTTCTTCCACGGGAGCAGCTGGGATGTTCCTCGGCAGGGCCTCATCGGGTGCCCCTCGTGAAAGTGTGCACAAGCGGGCCCCTACGATGGTGCGCGTGCCAAACGTGACCCGCGCCGATGCCGTAGCCGCCGTGCGCAACCCACTCGCCTTCATCGCCGCACGCTGGACCCCGACCCCCCGGACGGTGCAGCGCGCGGCCCTCGCCGCACTCGTCATGTCGGTGGTCATCGTGGTCACCGGCGGTGCCGTACGGCTGACCGGCTCGGGCCTCGGCTGCCCGACCTGGCCCAAGTGCACCGACGACTCGCTCACCACGACGAGCGCGATGGGCGTCCACGGCGTCATCGAGTTCGGCAACCGCATGCTGACGTACGTCCTGTGCGCGGCGGTCGGCTGGGCGATCATCGCCGCGCGCTCGCAGAAGCCGTGGCGGCGGAGCCTCACCCGGCTCGGCTGGACCCAGTTCTGGGTCGTCATGGGCAACGCGGTCCTCGGCGGCATCGTCGTCCTGGTCGGTCTGAACCCCTATACGGTCGCCGCCCACTTCCTGCTGTCCTCCGCCCTGATCGCGGTCGCCACGGTGATGTGGCAGCGCACCCGGGAGGGCGACGCGGAGCCCCGGCCCCTGGTCGGCAAGTCGGTGCGGCAGCTGGTGTGGGTCCTGGTGGTGGCCGCGGTGCTGCTGATCGCGGTCGGCACGGTGGTGACCGGCTCGGGCCCGCACGCGGGCGACTCCAGCGAGGTCGAGCGCATGCCGCTGGACTGGGAGACCGTCAGCAAGCTGCACGCCGTGCTCGCCTGGATCGTGGTCACGCTGACGTTCGCCCTGTGGTTCGTCCTCAAGGCGGTCGACGCCCCCAAGGGCCCGCTGAACCGCACCCGCGACCTGTTCCTGATCCTGCTCGCCCAAGGCCTCATCGGCTACGTCCAGTACTTCACGGACCTCCCCGAGGTCCTGGTCGGCCTCCACATGTTCGGCTCCTGCCTGATGTGGATCGCGGTCCTCCGCGTCCTGCTGTCGCTGCGCGAGCGCCCGGACGTCGCGGCCGAACTGCCGGCTCCCGCCACGGAAGCGACGCTCACGCGCGCGTAGGCCGCTCGTATCCGCTCACGCGCGCGTAGGCCGCTCGTATCCGCTCACGCGCGCGTAGATCGCTCGTACGTGGTGACCAAGGCGTCCATGGCGGGACCGAGGTAGTCCCGGGTCAGCTCGGACCTGCGCGCCGTCCACTCCTCGGTGGGCGGCGCGGGATCCTCGTAACGCCGCCTCCTGATGTCGTCGACCACCTCGGCCGGCGCCCCGAGCCCGGGGAGCAGTTCCAGGGCCTCCCGCTTGGAGATCAGCCGGCCGTCCCGCAGGGTGACGGTCGCCCGGGCGAAGGTGATCACCCCGAGGTCGACCCAATCGTTCTGCGTCCAGAGCCTGGCCTTGTCGACCGCGGGCCGCCAGAACTCCTTCTGGTCCCGTACGACGAAATCGTCGAGCTCCTGGTCCGGGACGGGCGGCAGCAGCAGCTCCTCGGGCGATGCGCCGTGCAGGACGCGTCCGAAGGCATGCAGTTCGCGGCGGGTGACCGGGGTGACCGGTCGTTTCAGCAGCCGGTCGTGGGCCCAGGTGGCGTACGACCGCTCGGCGCCGGCCAGAGTGTCGGGCGTCAGATAGCTGCAGTGCAGCTTCACAGCCAGCGGCTCGTCGGCTCGCAGCCGTCGGTGCAGCCAGACCAGCTTCCGTATCGTGCCGATCGAGACCGGTCCCTCCAGGACGGCGATCAGATCGAGATCACTGCGCCCCTCCTGATAGTCGCCCCCGGCGAGCGAACCGTGCGCCCACAGGGCGACCGGGGCGAGGGCGCGCAGATCGGTGAGGAGGCGTTTCAGCAGGCGGGCCGTTGCGTCGTCAGTCATAGGGGCAGAGTCTGGCGGGCCTCACTCCACCCCGTACACCCGGCGCGCATTACCGGCCGCGATGAGCCCCGCCACGCGCTGCGCGTCGGCCAACGACCAGGCCCCCTCGGCGACCCAGTTGCCCAGCACCCGCGCGAGCGCCTCACGGAAGAGACGTGCCCCGACCACATGAAGCTCCGGCAACCCCTGTGCTCCGCTGGAGAAAAGGAGCTTGCCGAAGGGCGCCAGCTCCAGGATCTCGGCGAGCACGGCCGCCGCCCGTGCCCCCGTACGGACCAGGGCCGCGCCCAGGTCGGCGTACACATGCGGGAAGACCCCGGCGAGGTGCGCCGCGTGCCGGTGGTACGGGTAGCCGTGTAGAAGGACCAGGTCGGTGCCGAGTCCGGCCGTCGCGCGGGCGAAGTCGGTGAGCAGGACGGGGTCGGTGCGGTCGATGCGCAGCCCGGGTTCACCGAGTCCGGCGTGGAGTTGCAGGGGCAGGCCCGAGGCCACCGCGATCCACAGCAGATGGCGCAGGAGGACGGGGTCGCTGAGCGGCCCGCCCACCCGGCGACCCGCCAGCCAGCGGCCCGCCGCGCCGCGCACTTCCCCGGGCCCGGGCGGCTCGGGCGCGAGCGCCAGACCGTGCCGTACGCCCGCCACGGAGGTGAAGGCGACGGCGGTCGCGGCGGCCCCGTGGACGGACTCCGCGAGATTGGCGAGAAAGGACTCGACGGTGCCGGATGTGTCGGCGACCTGTTCGGCCAGCAGCTCCAGGCGGACGATCTCGTGCGCGTGGGCACCGCCCGCGGACGCCATCTCGCCGGGCCCGGTCAGATCTCCGGGCAGCCCGGTGTCCACGAGATACGTCGTGATGCCACTGCCGCTCAGCAGCCTGCGGCCCGACTCCAGTACGCCGAGTTCACGACGCCGGGCCAGATAGCGGGCGGGCGGACAGTGCGGCTCAAGACCGAGCAACGGCGGGCACCAGCGGCGCACGGCGAAACCGGTCTGGGTGTCGAAAAGGGTGGTGCCGGGGGCGGGCGGGCCCTCGGTTCTGGCGAGGTGGGCCTCGAATGTGCCGAGGCCCAGCTCCGTCCTCAGTACGCCGTGGCAGTACTGGTCCACCAGGGACGGCGTTTCGATCATCCGGACTCCCGCGACTGGACCGTGCCTTCTCAGGTCCTAACGGGTGAACCGGGCATCAGGTGTTGCTCGCGCACACCCCCGTGCGAACTGCCGACGGATCACAGCCGACGGATAACAGCCGACAGCTGACGGATCACAGCCGACGGATGACGGATGACAGCTGACGGATATCAACTGTCATCCGACGGATAACAGATGACAGATAACGTCAGTCGTTACCCGGCGCCCCAACCTGAATCCCCGCCATCCGCTTCCACTCGTACGGCCCCGTCTCCACCTTCGCCGCGAACTCCCCGTCGAACGCCTCGTGAACCGTGATCCCCGCCTTCTTCACGGCCTCCTCGGCGATCGCGTACGTGGGCGCCACGAGGTCGCCCCAGCCACCGTCCTCGCCGACGAGCACGATCCGGGCGCCCTTCTGCCCGATGTACGCGACCTGGCCCTCGGCTCCGCCGTGCGCCTTGGAGAAGGCGGAGATCTGCTGAGCAAGCTTGGCTGCCTTGCGCTCGGCCTTGGCGTCCTGGGCGGCGCCGGTGGTCTCGTCAACCTGTTGCGTGTCTGCCATGGTCAGGATGCTATCGACGAGTGGATCAAACAGCGACGGGCGGGGTGCGTGGCCTTGACCACGCACCCCGCCCGCCCAAAGCGCTAGCGCAGGAAGGGGTCCACCGCGACGGCGACGAACAGGATCGACACGTAGGTGATCGACCAGTGGAACAGCCGCATCTCCTTGAGCTTGCCGCCCGTCACCTCGGCCTTGGCGCGGTTCTGCAGCCCGTGCGCCTCCCACAGCCAGAACCCGCCGGCGGCGAGCGCGACCGCCGTATAGAACCAGCCGGTGTAGCCGAGCGGGGTGAGCAGCAGCGAGACCGCGACCATCACCCAGCTGTAGATGACGATCTGTCGGGCGACCACCTTGTTGGAGGCGACGACCGGCAGCATCGGCACGCCCACGCGCGCGTAGTCGTCCTTCACCTTCATGGACAGCGGCCAGTAGTGCGGCGGCGTCCAGAAGAACATGACGAGGAAGAGGATGACCGGCGCCCACGACAGGGAGTTCGTGACGGACGACCAGCCGATGAGCACCGGGAGACAGCCCGCGATGCCGCCCCACACGATGTTCTGCGACGTACGCCGCTTGAGGAGCATCGTGTAGACGACGACGTAGAAGAGGAGTGCTCCGAGCGACAGCCAGGCGGACAGCCAGTTGACGGTCAGGCCGAACAGCAGCGTCGAGACGACGGCGAGGGCGATGCCGAAGGCGAGGCATTCGCGCGGGCTGACCATGCCGGTGACCAGCGGGCGCTGCGAGGTGCGCTCCATGAGGGCGTCGATGTCACGGTCGATGTACATGTTCAGCGCGTTGGCGCCGCCCGCCGAGAGGTAGCCGCCGAGGCAGGTGAGGAGCACCAGCTTCAGGTCGGGCACTCCCTGGTCGGCCAGGAACATCACCGGAACGGTGGTGATCAGCAGCAGTTCGATGATCCGCGGCTTGGTCAGCGCCACGAACGCCTTGACACGGGCCCCGAACGGCCGGTGGCTCGAGCTCTCGCTCGCCTCCAGTACCCCCGCTGGACGGGATTCGACGGCCGTCACGCACACCCCTGACAGAGACATCCCAGCAAGCCCCCGGGTGTGAACTCCCCGTGACGGCTCGCGCGTACCACGCCACTTTAGACGTTGCCCAGACCTCGACCTTCGCGGGGGTGGGGTCGTGTTGAGCAGCACTGCTGGAAGAGCCGGCAGACACTCGATTGAGCACTCCTTCGAGCGGCTCCGTATTCACTTGCCGGACAGGGAACGGCCTTGTCGGGAGGCGGATCCCGAAGAGTCCCGGCAGTCTGGAATGACTCGAAAAAACGCACGTACTTACGGGGGTAGGCTCGACAACGGCCGGTGGCGCCCAGTGCACCGGCATTCGACATGCGTGACATGTGGAGAGGAGCCCTGACTCAGGGTGAGCACCAAGCCGACCACCACAGACCTCGAGTGGACCGAGTTGGACCAGCGGGCCGTGGACACCGCCCGCGTCCTGGCCGCCGATGCCGTACAGAAGGTCGGCAACGGCCATCCCGGTACGGCGATGAGCCTCGCGCCCGCCGCGTACACCCTCTTCCAGAAGGTGATGCGGCACGACCCGGCGGACGCCGACTGGGTCGGACGCGACCGCTTCGTGCTGTCCGCCGGCCACTCGTCCCTGACCCTCTACACCCAGCTCTACCTGGCCGGTTTCGGCCTGGAGCTGGACGACCTGAAGTCCTTCCGGACGTGGGGCAGCAAGACCCCGGGGCACCCCGAGTACGGTCACACGACGGGCGTGGAGACCACGACCGGCCCGCTCGGCCAGGGTGTCGCCAACGCGGTGGGCATGGCGATGGCCTCCCGCTACGAGCGCGGTCTGTTCGACCCGGACGCCCCCAAGGGCGAGTCCCCGTTCGACCACTTCATCTACTGCATCGCCGGTGACGGCTGTCTGCAGGAGGGCATCTCCTCGGAGGCGTCCTCGCTGGCCGGCCACCAGGAGCTCGGCAACCTGATCCTGCTGTGGGACGACAACCACATCTCGATCGAGGGCGACACGGAGACGGCCGTCTCCGAGGACACCGTGAAGCGGTACGAGGCGTACGGCTGGCATGTGCAGCGCGTGGACCCGAAGCCGAACGGCGACCTGGACCCGCAGGCGATCTACCACGCGATCGAGGCCGCGAAGAAGGTGACGGACAAGCCGTCCTTCATCGCGATGCGCTCGATCATCGCCTGGCCCGCGCCGAGCGCGCAGAACACCGAGGCCGCGCACGGCTCGGCGCTCGGCGACGACGAGGTCGCGGCCACCAAGCGCGTCCTCGGCTTCGACCCGGAGCAGACCTTCGAGGTCGCCGACGAGGTTCTCGCGCACACCCGCCAGGCTCTCGACCGGGGCGTCCAGGCCAAGGCCGAGTGGGAGAAGTCGTACCAGGCGTGGCGCACCGCCAACCCCGGCCGCGCCGCCGATTACGACCGCATCGCCGCCACCGAGCTGCCCGCGGGCTGGGAGGAGAAGCTCCCGGTCTTCGAGGCGGGCAAGGGCCTCGCCACCCGTGCCGCGTCCGGCAAGGTGCTGCAGGCGCTCGGCGCGGTGATCCCCGAGCTGTGGGGCGGCTCCGCCGACCTGGCCGGCTCGAACAACACCACGATCGACAAGACCAGCTCGTTCCTCCCGGCGGACAACCCGCTGCCCGAGGCCGACCCGTACGGCCGCACGATCCACTTCGGTATCCGTGAGCACGCCATGGCCGCGGAGATGAACGGCATCGCGCTGCACGGCAACACCCGCATCTACGGCGGCACCTTCCTGGTGTTCTCCGACTACATGCGCAACGCGGTGCGCCTGTCGGCCCTCATGCATCTGCCGGTGACGTACGTGTGGACGCACGACTCGATCGGTCTGGGCGAGGACGGCCCGACGCACCAGCCCATCGAGCATCTGTCCTCGCTGCGCGCGATCCCCGGTCTCAACCTCGTCCGTCCCGCGGACGCCAACGAGACCGCGATCGCCTGGCGCGAGATCCTCAAGCGCTACACGAAGGTGTTCGGCAAGGGTGCCCCGCACGGCCTCGCGCTGACCCGTCAGGGCGTGCCGACGTACGAGCCCAACGAGGATGCCGCCAAGGGCGGTTACGTCCTGTTCGAGGCCGATGGCGGCGAGCCCGAGGTGGTCCTGATCGCCACCGGTTCCGAGGTGCACGTGGCCGTCGAGGCGCGCGAGCAGCTCCAGGCGGAGGGTGTGCCGACGCGGGTCGTGTCGATGCCGTCCGTGGAGTGGTTCGAGGAGCAGGACCAGGGGTACCGGGACAGCGTGCTGCCGCCGTCGGTGAAGGCGCGGGTCGCGGTCGAGGCCGGTATCGGTCTGACCTGGCACCGGTTCGTCGGAGACGCCGGACGCATTGTTTCGCTGGAGCACTTCGGTGCTTCGGCCGACGGCAAGGTGCTCTTCCGTGAATTCGGTTTCACTGCCGAGAACGTCGCCAATGCCGCCCGGGAATCGATCGCCGCAGCCCAGCGCTGACGCTGATATACGACACGTAGGAGATGCAATTTCCATGACAGACGCACTCAAGCGCCTCTCCGAGGAAGGCGTCGCGATCTGGCTGGACGACCTGTCGCGCAAGCGGATCACGTCCGGCAATCTCGCCGAACTGATCGACCAGCAGCACGTCGTGGGCGTCACCACCAACCCGTCGATCTTCCAGAAGGCGATCAGCAGCGGTGACGGTTACGAGCAGCAGCTCGCCGACCTCGCCGCCCGCAAGGTCACCGTCGAAGAAGCCATCCGCATGATCACGACGGCAGATGTCCGCGACGCCGCCGACATCCTGCGCCCGGTCTTCGACGCGACCGGCGGCCAGGACGGCCGGGTCTCGATCGAGGTCGACCCGCGTCTGGCGCACAACACGAAGGCGACCATCGCCGAGGCCAAGCAGCTGGCCTGGCTGGTGGACCGCCCCAACACCCTGATCAAGATCCCGGCGACCAAGGCGGGTCTTCCGGCGATCACCGAGGTCATCGGCCTGGGCATCAGCGTCAACGTCACGCTGATCTTCTCGCTGGAGCGCTACCGCGAGGTCATGGACGCCTACCTGAGCGGCCTGGAGAAGGCCCGCGAGCGGGGTCTCGACCTCTCGAAGATCCACTCCGTGGCGTCCTTCTTCGTGTCGCGTGTGGACACCGAGATCGACAAGCGGATCGACGCGCTCGGCACGCCCGAGGCCAAGGCCGTCCGCGGCAAGGCGGGTCTCGCCAACGCCCGGCTCGCCTACCAGGCCTACGAGGAGGTCTTCTCCTCCGACCGCTGGGCGGCCCTCGACAGGGCGCAGGCCAACAAGCAGCGTCCGCTGTGGGCCTCGACCGGCGTCAAGGACAAGGCGTACAAGGACACCCTGTACGTCGACGACCTGGTCGCGCCGAACACGGTGAACACCATGCCGGAGGCCACCCTGGAGGCCACCGAGGACCACGGCCAGATCACCGGTAACACCATCGCCGGTACGTACGAGCAGGCCCGCGCAGAAATCGACGCGGTCGAGAAGCTCGGGATCTCGTACAACGACGTGGTCCAGCTACTGGAGGACGAGGGCGTCGACAAGTTCGGGGCGTCCTGGAACGACCTCCTCAAGTCGACCGAGGCGGAGCTTCAGCGCCTCGCCCCCTCGGAGGGCTGAAACCTTGTCAAGCAGCAACCCGCTGCGTGACCCCGCAGACCGACGGCTCCCGCGTATCGCGGGGCCGTCGGGCCTGGTGATCTTCGGCGTCACGGGCGATTTGTCACGTAAAAAGCTGATGCCCGCCGTGTACGACCTCGCCAACCGGGGTCTGCTGCCGCCGGGCTTCTCGCTCGTCGGCTTCGCACGCCGCGAGTGGGCACATGAGGACTTCGCCCAGGAAGTCCACGACGCGGTCAAGGAGCACGCTCGCACGCCCTTCCGCGAGGAGGTCTGGCAGCAGCTCGTCCAGGGCATGCGCTTCGTTCAGGGCACCTTCGACGACGACGACGCCTTCGACCGCCTGCGTTCCACCATCGATGAGCTGGACAAGGCACAGGGCACGGGCGGCAACTTCGCCTTCTACCTGTCCGTGCCGCCGTCCGCCTTCCCGGTGGTCATCAAGCAGTTGAAGAAGCACGGCCTGGCGGACCAGTCGGGCGGCTCCTGGCGCCGTGCGGTCATCGAGAAGCCCTTCGGCCACGACCTCGAGTCGGCCGAGGCGCTGAACTCGGTCGTCCACGAGGTCTTCGCGCCGGACCAGGTCTTCCGCATCGACCACTACCTCGGCAAGGAGACCGTCCAGAACATCCTGGCGCTCCGCTTCGCCAACCAGATGTTCGAGCCGATCTGGAACCGGTCCTTCGTGGACCACGTGCAGATCACCATGGCCGAGGACATCGGCATCGGTGGCCGCGCGGGTTACTACGACGGCATCGGCGCGGCCCGTGACGTCATCCAGAACCATCTGCTCCAGCTGCTGGCCCTCACCGCCATGGAGGAGCCCGCCTCCTTCGACGCGGACGCGCTCGCCGCCGAGAAGACCAAGGTGCTCGGCGCCGTGAGGCTGCCGAAGGACCTGGGCAAGAACTCGGTCCGCGGGCAGTACGCGGAGGGCTGGCAGGGCGGCGAGAAGGCCGTCGGCTATCTCCAGGAAGACGGCATCGACCCCAAGTCGAAGACCGACACCTACGCCGCGATCAAGGTCGAGATCGACAACCGCCGCTGGGCGGGCGTGCCCTTCTACCTGCGCACCGGCAAGCGCCTCGGCCGCCGGGTCACCGAGATCGCGGTCGTCTTCCAGAGGGCACCGCACTCCCCCTTCGACCACACCGCGACGGAGGAGCTGGGCCAGAACGCGATCGTCATCCGCGTCCAGCCCGACGAGGGCATCACGGTCCGCTTCGGCTCCAAGGTGCCGGGCACCTCCATGGAGATCCGGGACGTCTCGATGGACTTCGCGTACGGCGAGTCGTTCACGGAGTCCAGCCCGGAGGCGTACGAGCGGCTGATCCTCGACGTCCTGCTCGGCGACTCGAACCTCTTCCCGCGCACCGAGGAGGTCGAGCTGTCCTGGAAGATCCTCGACCCGATCGAGGAGTACTGGGACAAGCACGGCAAGCCCGCGCAGTACCCCGCGGGCACGTGGGGCCCGGTCGAGGCGGACGAGATGCTCGAACGAGACGGACGGAGCTGGCGGCGCCCATGAAGACCGATCTCACGGACACCACGGCCAGCAAGATCAACAAGGCGCTGGTGGAGGGCCGCCGTGCCATCGGCACACCCGCCGTCGGCATGGTGCTCACCCTGGTCATCGTCACCGACGAGGAGAACGCCTACGACGCCCTGAAGGCCGCCAACGAGGCCTCGCGCGAGCACCCCTCGCGCACCCTCGTGGTCATCAAGCGCGTCTCGCGTTCGCCCCGCGACCGCACGAAGTCGCGCCTCGACGCCGAGGTCCGCCTCGGAGCCGAGGCAGGCACCGGCGAGACGGTCGTCCTGCGCCTGTACGGCGAGGTCGCCGACCACGCCCAGTCGGTCGTCCTGCCGCTGCTCCTGCCGGACGCGCCCGTCGTCGTCTGGTGGCCGGTGAACGCTCCGCTCGACCCGGCAAACGACCCGCTCGGCGCGCTCGGCCAGCGCCGCGTGACCGACACCTACGCCGCCGAGGCGCCGATACGGGAGCTGAGCGCCCGCGCCGACGCCTACACCCCCGGTGACACGGACCTGTCGTGGACCCGCATCACGCCCTGGCGCTCGATGCTGGCCGCGGCCCTGGACCAGGTCACCTGCGAGGTGGCCGCGGTCGAGGTGGAGGGCGAGGAGTTCAACCCGAGCTGCGAGCTGCTGGCGATGTGGCTCGCGGACCGCCTCGGCGTCCCCGTCCAGCGCACCATGTCCTCCGGCCCCGGCCTCACCGGCGTCCGGCTCGACACGAGCTGCGGCCCGATCGTGCTCGACCGGGCCGACGGCTCGCTGGCGACCCTGTCCATCCAGGGGCAGCCCGACCGCGCGGTGGCACTCAAGCGCCGCGAGACGTCCGAGCTGATCGCGGAGGAGCTGCGCCGCCTCGACCCGGACGACACGTACGCGTCGGCGCTGCGTTACGGGGTGGACCGGCTGATCGCGACGGCGACCGAGGACTCCGAGGAGGCCTCCGCGCCGGATGCGGATGCGGGTGCGGTCAAGACGGCCAAAAAGGCTCCCGCGCAGGAGGCGGCCGCCAAGTGAGCACTCCGCAGCTTGTCGTCCACCGCGACAAGGAGCTGATGGCCCAGGCCGCCGCGGCCCGGCTGATCACGAAGATCGTGGACGCGCAGACCTCGCGCGGCTACGCCTCGGTCGTGCTCACGGGCGGCCGCAACGGCAACGGACTCCTCGCGGCCCTCGCGGCCGCGCCCGCCCGGGACGCCGTCGACTGGGGCCGCCTCGACCTGTGGTGGGGCGACGAGCGGTACCTGCCCGAGGGCGACCCCGACCGCAACGACACGCAGGCCCGTGCGGCGCTGCTGGACTCGGTGCCGCTGGACCCCGCGCGGGTGCACCCGATGCCCGCGTCCGACGGTCCGTTCGGCGCCGACGTGGAGGCGGCGGCGGAGTCGTACGCCGCCGACCTCAGGAAGGCCTCGGGGCCCGAGAACCACGGTTCCGTGCCGACGTTCGACGTCCTGATGCTGGGCGTCGGTCCGGACACCCACGTGGCCTCGCTCTTCCCGGAGCTGCCGGCGGTGCGGGAGACGGAGCGGATGGTGGTCGGTGTGCACGGCGCGCCGAAGCCGCCGCCGACCAGGATCTCGCTCACGCTTCCCGCGATCCGCTCCGCCCGCGAGGTGTGGTTGCTCGCGGCGGGCGAGGACAAGGCGCAGGCCGCGGCGATCGCCCTCTCGGGCGCGGGTGAGATCCAGGCCCCGGCGGCCGGCGCCTACGGGCGCTCGCGCACCCTGTGGCTGTTGGACGCGGCGGCGGCAGCCCAGCTCCCACGGTCGCTCTATCCGCCAGCTTCTCCCTGACGGGCTGACGGGGGCGGCTCGGGGTTGTTTCGCCCCCTCCGCCCCTACCCGTCCCGTACCT